>CAYJPA010000001.1:0-119378 GCA_964371945.1 uncultured Sphaerobacteraceae bacterium
CACAATCGCCAGGCACTCGATCTTCAGCGCGAGGCCGAAGTCTTCCATCTGGGTAATCGAGTAGCCAAAAGAGTAGGCCGAGATCAGACGTCGACACCGCGGCCGAGCCGGGGAAGCATGTCGTTCGGTTGGGTGGCTGTGCTGCGAACGAGGAGTGTGGTCGAACTGGAGCGGAAGATCATTCGCAACCTCGCCTGATCGTCTACGAGAAGGCGGCGATCATCGTGACTGACGAATCCTCCGGGATCGACACCCCGGCATCGCGGAAACCCGAACGCTCGTAGAGCGCGCGGGCCGGGTTTTCGCGGTCAACCGAAAGGCTGACCGCCCGGTACCCCTGATTGCGGGCGGTTCGCAACAGCGCCTCGATCAACGCGGTGCCCACGCCGCGACCGCGAGCATCTTCTCGCACCCCGATCGAAAGCTCCGGCACATCCGCGGCGACGAACCCGTACCCGGGTGCCTCGACCGGGAAAGCCCGGTACCATGCGGCGCCAAGGCGCTGCCCGGTATCGTCGAAGGCCACCACCCCGGCATCGCCAGGACGACCCCATCCCGCAAGGTACTTTCGATTGAGGGGTGACGCTAGAGCGGCTTTTTTCCCGTGCACCCGCATACCGGCGTCGACCGCGGCGGCCTCCCAGAGCATGTCCCACAGAAACGGCAGATCGCTCGGATCCACCTCGCGAATCACGAACATCTCAATCATGCACATCGGGCCTTCCAGTTCCACGCACTGATATGGACTGAGATCGAGTTCGACGTGGACGGAGGCACTGTACACGAGTCGACCAATCGACCCGTCGATTGGTCGACTCCAGAGTTAGTTGTGGCGGAGCCAAACCCGCATCGGTCCCGCTTCGCGATTGGCCCACGTGTGATATGGAATTGCCGTAATAATCGTCGATTTGAACGCTGGAGTTCGCGAATCGGCGTCTCCTGCCGGTAGGTACAATTTGCCGTCCCACACAGAAGCTGGTCTCTGCTCCAAAGCGGTCGCGGTCAATGCCACGATTCCGCCGAGCATCGACGGCCGGCTTTCGACGCTGAACTCGACACCGCGCGGCAGGGTGACCCCATCGATATCGACGCCGGGATGGTCTGCCTGCTCGATGCAATAGACGAGCGGACCGCGCGTGACGGCCCACCGCCCAGTGTTCTCGAGTAAATGGGGATGCGCCTCAACCAGCTGCACAGGCATCGGGAAGCTGAGTCGAATCTGGTCTCCCGCGCTCCAATCTCGCTCTATCGTGAGGTAACTACCTGGCTGAGGCTGCTCACTCACCGGTTCGCTGTTGACCATGACGGTCGCCCCGGCAGCGCACCAGCCCGGAATCCGAAGGGAGAGCGTGAACTTACCCGCGGATTCGATCCCCAAGGTGACGTTGCCATCGTATGGGTATTCGGTCCGCTGGCGTAGGCGAAGCGACCGTCCGTCCGGTAGTGCGATATCTGCCGTGCCCTGCCCATACAGGTGAACGAAGATCCCATCGTCCGCGATCGAGTAGAAATAGCCTGGGAGCGAGGCGAATGTGCGAGCGATGTTCGGCGGGCAGCAGGAGCACTCGAACCAGGTTTGCCGCCGATGCCCGCCTTCATCCGCCAGCGGGTTCACATAAAAATAGGAGAGACCGTCAACTGAAACGCCCGAAAGAAAGGCGTTGTAAAGCGTCCACTCCATAAGGTCCCCGTACTTGGCCTCACCGGTTAGCATCAGCATTCGCCAATTCCACATAATACTGCCGATCGCAGCGCAGGTTTCCGTGTAGGCGCGATCATTCGGCAGCTCATAGTCCGCGCCGAACGCTTCACCATCATGGCGGGCGCCAAGCCCACCAGTGAGATACATTCGTTTGGTCGTGGCGTTCTCCCAGAGCCGTTCAAGGGCTGCCAGCAACGTTTCGTCACCGGTTTCGGCGTAGAGGTCGGCTGCGCCTGAGTTCAAGTAGATGATCCGCACGGCGTGCCCGACCATGGTGTCGAGCTCTCGAAAGGGCTTGTGATCCTGCCGGTACTCGTCGCCGCCGGCCAGTCCATGGCCGCGGGCATCGAGGAGATAGCTCGCCTGATCGAGATAACGCTGCTCGCCGGTTTCGCGGGCCAGTTCGACCATCGCCATTTCGATGATCGGATGACCATCGGTTCCGGGGCGCTTGCCCTCTTCGGCGGGTCCGATCTCGTCGCAGATGTGGTCGGCGAATCGCCTGGCTATATCGAGCAGGCTCGTCTTGCCGGTAGCTCGATGGTGCGCAACCGCGGCCTGAATCAGATGTCCGGCACAGTACAGCTCATGCGTCCGTTTCAACTCCGTCCAGCGCTTCTTGTCCTCCCCGGCGACGTAAAAGTTGTCGAGATAGCCATTAGGCTGCTGAGCATCAGCGACTTCCCGGATGACAGCTTCGACCTGATGCTCGAGCACTGGATCAGGATCGGTCGACAGCGACCAGGACGCTGCCTCAAGCCACTTATAGACATCGCTGTCATTGAAGTAGATTCCCTCGAACTGGCCCTCAAGCTTGCCCGCAGCCTTACGAAAATTCGGTAGCCTTCCAGATTGCTCGAGTAATTCCAATTGCCTTGGGATCGACACCTCTCGATTTGTCCTGATCCGGGGTGCCCAAACCTCATCGTTCAATCGCACCGTGCGCACAGGCACCATCCGGTGACGGGCAAACGGACTGCGGGTCGTGTCGACCACCACGGACGCGAATTGATTGACGACAGTCATACCTAACAACCTCCGAGTTACGAAATGTCCGTCAGTAATTCGATCGTGCTATCCCTTCATTCCTGAAAGCACAACGCCGCGCACGAAGTATCGCTGGAGCAGGAAGAAGAGCAGAACCACGGGCACGATCATGACGGTCGATGCCGCCATCAAGAGGTGCCATTGGGTCGTGTAGAGACCGCGGAACGAGGTCAGACCAAGGGCGACCGTAAACTTGTCCGGCGACGAGAGAAAAATCAGCGGTTCCAGGTAGTTGTTCCAGTTGTCCAGGAAGGTGAAGATCAGAACGACCGCGAGCGCCGGCCGGCTCAACGGCATGATCATCTGCCAGTAAATCCTGAACTCGGATGCCCCATCGATCTTGGCGGCGTCCGAAAGCTCACGCGGTATCGTCCGGAAGAACTGTCGCAGCAAGAAGATGTAGAAGACGCTGCTCAAACCCGCCCCGAAAAAGTTTGGAACGATCAGCGGACGGTAGGTATCGATCCATCCGAGCTGCCGGAATTCGATATAACGCGGAATCAAAATCACCGCCTGCGGCAGCATGAGCGTGCTCAGCAGCATCCAGAAGATCACGTCGCGTCCTGGAAATCGAAGCCGAGCGAATCCGTAAGCCGCCAGCGACGACGAGAGCAGAACGCCAATCATGTTGCTGCCCGTGATGAAGAGCGTGTTCAGAATGTAACGCTCGAACGGCAACGCGGTCAGCGCATCCGGGTAATTTCGCCAGCGCACCGGATTCGGAATCCACTCCGGCGGAAAGCGAAAGATCTGGCCAGGCTCCTTCAATGACGTGCTGATCAGCCAGGCGACCGGCAACATCATCACCACGGCGCCAGCACTAAGGATGATCAGGACCACTAGTCGACCCGGATCGAACATAGCTCTTCGCTGATGCTCCACATTGGCGTCATGCATCAACACGGTCGTTCGTTCCAATGCCATCGGATCATTCCCTCGAGCGCAATTAGCGTCCTTCGTCCTCGTAATAGATTCGCCGTCCCGCCGCCAGCACGATGATCATCGAAAGAACGAGCACGATCAGAAACATCACCCACGCTAGGGCGGCGGCGTAACCCATCTTGAAATCGGTGAAAGCCCGCCGGTACAGATAGAGACTGTAGAAGAGCGTCGAGTTCTGGGGACCTCCATTCGTGATAATCTGACCCTGGGCGAAGGTTTGAAGGGCGTAGATCATTCCGAGCAGCGAATTGAAGAAAATGACCGGTGACATCATCGGGATCGTGATGTCGAAGAGTTGCCGCCACCACCTCGCGCCGTCGATCTGGGCGGCTTCATAAAGTTGAACCGGAATCCCCTGCAATCCGGCGAGATAGATGATCATCGTGCCGCCGAAACCCCACAACGCAAGCGTGATCAGTGTCGGTAGCGCCCAGCGCGGGTCCTGCAACCAGAGGACCTTGTTCAAACCGATCTGGCGAAGCAGGCTGTTCAGCAAACCAAACTCGGCATTGAACAGCCAGGTCCAGAGCACGGAACTGGCGACGATCGGAGAAATCGTCGGCAGGTAGTACACGGTTCGAAAAACGGCCAGACCGCGCACGCGGACATTGAGCAGCAATGCGATCGAGAAACTGAAGATCTGAATCAAAGGCACCGAGATGAGCGCGTAGGTGAACGTCACGCGCAACGACTTCATGAAGAGCTTGTCGTCGAGCATCTTGCGGTAATTTTCGAGACCGACCCCGCGAGCCGGGCTCAACATGTCCCACTCCGTTGTGCTGACCCAGGCGGCATAGAGCATCGGGCCGGCGGTGAAGGCAAGGAAGCCAAACACCGCCGGCAGGATGAAGAGATACCCATTGATCGCCTCGCGTTGCCGCAACGCGAGCCGAGGAGTCCGCTGTGGCTGGGCGACCTGGTTCAACATGCGATCGGTCCGGCGTCCTTAAGCGTTCGCGTCGAGCCGCTCTTTGTTTTCCGCCAGAATCCGGTTGATCTCGTCGATCACACCGGAGCCGGCGATTGCTTGCTCCGCGGTTTGATCGCCGATCCAAACCGGATCGAGTGCGGAGGTGATAAGTTGACTCGCCTCCTGGAAACCTGCCGGGAAAACGAATGCTTGCGCGTTCTCGGCCAGATATTTTGTGGCGATCAATTCGTAGCCTTCTGGATGCACACCCGGCGTGATCCAGGTCGAAAGACCCTCGGGTGTCAACAAGCTGGTGTGGCTGGGAAGCCAGAGTCCGGCCTTGCAGAGCCCGCGCTGATAGTCGTCCGACGACAGGTACGCGAGCAATTGCCAGGAAGCGTCGGGTTGATCCGTCTCTTTGTGGATCACGTGGAGGTGCGCCATGGTCCCGGTGGCCGCGGACTTCATCATCGGAAGCACCGCGCATCCAAAATTGAATCCGAGCGCCGCGATATCCAAGAGCGACCAGGAACCGTCGGCGATCATCGCTACCCGGCCCGACGCCAGCATCTGGTTCTGGTCCATCCCCATTTCGGTCGCGACCGCCGCTTGCGGGGCAACATGGTGGACATTGGTCAGATCGGCGATCGCCTGGAGCGCTTCGACAGCAGCCGGTTCGCCGTACTTGCACTCATAGGTATCGGTGAAGGTCGCGCCACCATTAGAAAAGATGAGCGCATCTCGCTGAATGTAATACGTCGGCCAAGAAATGCCCCATTGTGTGATGTCGTCCGTGCTGAAGCCCTCTTGATCCGGATTTTTGCCGGACGAATCGAAGGTCAGGCGACGGGATACCTCGAGGAATTGATCCCAGGTCCAGGCGCTCGCGGGGTCGCTCGACGGAGGATCGATTCCCGCCTTTTCGAACATCTCGACGTTGTAATAGAGGTGACTGAGCACCCAGCAGGAGCCGATGCCGTACCACTTGTCGTTGAAGGTCGAGCGCGTGCGCTCTTGCGGTTCGATGAAATAGCCGGCTGCGCCGAGCACCGGGTCCTGCGTCACGCGATCGGTGATATCCATGACGACGCCACGGGCGACGTAATCAGCCGGGTTTGACAACCAGTAGACATCGGGCGCGGTGCCGCCGGCGAGCGACGTTTGCAGTTTCGTCGTGTAATCATCCGGGACGTGGATCCATTCGACTTCGATATCGGGATTGCTCCCTTGAAACGCGGTCAGTCCCTTGTCGACATTCTCTTTCTCGAGCGGGCTGCCCCAACCCATCATGCTGATCTCGGTGGCCGCGAGCGCGGACTCTACCGAGTAGTGCGTGAGGAGTGGCAGACTCGCCATACCGGCGCCGGCCTTGGCCGCGTTACCGAGCAATTCTCGTCGGGTGAGACTCGGGCGAACAGGTGAGGAACGGTGTGGTGTCATTGCAACCTCCATGGGGTGAACACTACGACCGCGGGGCTGAACACGTCCCCGCGGGCAAACATCGCCGGTTACTCGTCTCTTCGTTCTCCTCCTTCCAACGCCGCGAGCAATCGACGGCAATGGCATGACTACCCTCGGCGAATCTGCGCTGCGCCGGAGAGTGACCTGTTCGTCGAACATATAGCGCGACCAGACGAGGTTACTGATCGAGAACGTAGTCGAAACGACCGGACCGGAATAAATCCGTTGGACTCAACGTCAATGGGCGATTCGTGCTCACGGAATTCGATTCTAATCGATTAGCGTTGACCCGCAATATAGAATGGAGCTTGATCAGTGTCAACCCCGGCGCGATCGATGCGACGCCAGGATGTCTGAGTCGCCGCAAAACGCATCTATGGAGTGCTTTGAACGTGGAACGAAAAAAAAGAACGACGCTCCGGGACGTGGCCGAGCGCGCAAGCGTGTCGACCGCGGTCGTCTCGTATGTCATCAACAACGGTCCGCGTCCGACATCGCCGGATGTGCGTGCCCGCGTGCTCAAAGCGATCGCGGAGCTGGACTACCACCCAAACGGCTTCGCCCGCGGTCTGCGTGCTCGACGCACGCATACCATCGGGTTCATCACCAAGGACTACAGTCCCCTGGACGCGATCGGATCACATTATCTGGCGTCGATGCTGAGCCTGCTGACGGCGGAATTGAAGCGCCGCGGCTACTACTTGCTGCTCTACCCGATGACGATCGGTGAGAGCCTGGCGCCGCTCGAGGAGTTGCTCCGGAGCGGGAGGTTGGACGGCGTCTTCATCCGGCTCGTACAGGATCCGCCCGATACCGACGAATTGATGAGCCTGGTCGTCGAAGCCGATATCCCTTGCGTCTGCATCGAGCGGCCCGCGGCCCCTCACTTTGGATTGATGTCGGTGACCTACGACGATGCCGCCGGCGCTGTGATGGCGACACGTCACCTCTTCGACAGAGGGCACCGCCGAATCGCGCACCTCCAGGGCGATCCGCGCTACGGAACGGCGCTCGCCCGGCTCGCGGGATACCAGCAGGCGCTGGTTGAGCGCGGTGTACCGATCGATCCGGCGTTGATTCGAGTCGCTAATTGGGACATGCGCGAAGCCGCGGCGGCCAGCGACGATCTGCTCAGACTTGACGATCCGCCGACCGCATTTTTCGCGGCCAGCGACGATATGGCGCTGGGTGTGCTGGACAAACTGCGGTCCCTGGGTCGTCGCGTGCCGGAGGATATCGCAATCGTCGGATTCGACGGCATTTCGCTTGCGCAAGAGGTCACGCCGCCGTTGACCACGATTCGCGTTCCGTTTGAAGAGATCGGCCGGAGGGCCGCCGAGCTGCTCCTGGGCGGAGGATCGCGGGTCATTCACTCCTGTCCGGTCGTCTTGCCCGTCGAGATGATATTGGCCGGCAGCGCGTAACGAACCGCGCTAAAAATCGCGTCGATCAGCGGTAAACTAGCGATCCGAACCAACAGTAAGGAGAGATCGCTTGGGAGCCAACGACAAACGAAACCGATTTGCGGACGAGGTCTTCGCCTACCGGGCAGCGAAAGAGGGCGCCGCCTTCATTTCCTGGCAGGGCAAAATGGTGACGACGCTACGCGGGCGTTCGGCGGAGCGTTTCTTGGAAAAGATCGCCGGCTCGAGTCCAGAAAAGCCCAACTCGTGATGGCGAAAGCGACCGGTCACTTCAAGCACGGCAACGAACGGGAATCCAGCTAGGGGGAAGCGATGACACTACGGGGCAAGGCGGCGATTCTGGATCAACCAAATGGAACCTTCACGATCGACGAGGCGGATGTGCCGGAGCCGTCCACGGATGGCCTGTTGCTCCGCCAGGAGCTCTGCGGGATCTGCGCGACCGACGCGTATATGGCCCGCGGCCATCTCCCCGGCGTCACCTTTCCCCTTGTGCTCGGTCACGAAGCGGTCGGCACGGTCGAGCAGCTCGGCGCGAACGTGACCGAGGACTCGACCGGTCGTCCGCTCGCGGCGGGCGACCGGGTCTACATCGCACCCGGCATCTCCTGCCGGACGTGCGTCTATTGCGCCGTGTATCGTCAACCGACACTCTGTCTCAAACGGCGCGGATATGGCTTCCGGCCGGTCAAAGATCAACCGCCGCATTTCCAGGGCGGGTTCTCGCAGTTCATGAGCATCATTCCGGGAACGACCTTTCTCAAGATGGAGACCGACGCCAAAACAGCGGTTGTGCTGGAACCGCTCACGATCGGAATCCACCAGGTTGAGCGGGCGCGGATTCCGTTCGGCGCCACGGTCGTGATCCAGGGCGCCGGGGCGATCGGGATCGTTACGCTGATCGCGGCCAAAGAAGCAGGTGCGCTCCGGGTGATCGTTGTCGGTGCACCGCGGTCTCGACTGGACCTTGCCAAGGAATACGGCGCCGATGTGGTTGTCAATATCGAGCAGACTCCCGATGCCGCCGAACGGATACGCGTCGTGCGAGCTGAAACACCGGGCGGATATGGCGCAGATGTGGTGTTCGAATGCGCCGGTGTTCCCGCCGCGATTCCGGAGGGACTGGAGATGCTGCGTCGCGGCGGCACATTCGTCGAAGCGGGCCACTACACCGACCACGGCGATATCGCGATCAACCCCTTCCGCCACCTAGTGCACAAGCAGATCACGCTGGTCGGCGCTTGGGCGGCGGATGTACCGCACTTTGTGATGGGTCGCGGCCTGATCGAATCCGGGAAATACCGATTCGCCGATCTGGTGTCGCACACGGTTGGTTTGGATCGATTGGCAGACGGGATCGCAACGATCGGAGGAACCTACCGGCTGGACGGCGAGGAGATTCGCAAAGTCGCGGTCGCGGCACACGCGTAGGGGGCGCACCGAACGAAGCACATCCTCGGCGGATGACCGATGTGACAGTCATCAGAGCTTCGGAGCGAGGGCGAGAACGACGCGCCGCCGTCACGGCAGGCGGCATGCAAGCATTACGCTAATTGAGTAACAACAGCCTTGCTACGGCAGACACACGGGTCTGCCTCGGGCCCAAGCAACGACGACTCAGTTGTCGATCCCAAGCTCGCCCGTAGTCCGACTCATGTTTGGCGACTGACGGCTAGCAGCCGGCAGCCGGCCTTCGACTTCTATGTCAACCCAGCCTTGTTGAGCTCATCCTGAAGCGCTCGCAGCTTTGAATGGCCGGCGCGGAGTTTACCAATCAGCGTTTTCCACTCTTCTGCGCGGCCATTGGCCTCAAGCACCACCTTGATCGCCGCGAGATGCGGCACGGCTAGCTGATAATTGTCGCGGCTTTTATAGCCGATGAGGCGGTCGGCGATTCGTCGACGAATCTGGATCGCTTCCTCTGGAAATTCACGCTCCGCGAGTTTCGCGACCTGTTCTTCGTACTGATGAAAACCGTAGTTCCAGATCGATCCACCGCCGGATCGTGCGTTCTCCCTGTGGCTCTTCAGAAGTCTCAACGCCTCGCGCGCGTTTCCTTCGTTCAGGTAAATCTGCATTTCGGTTCCAATAAGGCCCTTTTCCGTGAGGATCTTTAGCGCGGACTCGCGGACTAGTGGCCGCCGGTCCGGGTCAATTCCTGGTTGGATTGCGACTCGCTGGAGCTCCAGGTAGTTGGTGAAAACAGGATGGGATTTGAACACGCGTATTCGGACATCGAGTGCATCGGTCAACCGTGCACACCGTTCATAGGCGTTCGCGAGCCAGTCCATATATGCGATGTCCTGACGTTGATCTTTCCCTTCTGTTTCCCAGAGTCGTTCATCGATGAACCGAATTGCGCGATCGAGTCCGTCGTCGCCGGTTCCACATAGCTGATTAGCGAAGCTCAATGCCGCGGCGGGATCGGTCAATTTTCGGGCGGCGACCAAGATTGCCTCGTCAGTGCGACCCTGCCGGACAAGAAAGAGAGCCTGGTCCCACCAGAGCTTGGCTCTTGTGATCAGATCGAGCACCTCGGATTCACGTAAGCCGTCCGGCCCATTGAGAGCTATCCCAAATTCGATCGCGGTGCGGCGCCTCCATGCTTCAGACGCGTCGGATTCCACTTCGGCGCGCCATAGACCTTCCAATTTTTCGCGCTCTTCACTCGTGATCGCAGCTGCGATTGCGTCCGTGTAATCGGGTCCCGAAAGTTCAAGCTCGCGGTCCCCGGAAGTCGCCGCGGCAAGCAGCCCATCAGCCTCCCAATGTCCATGCCCGGTGAATATCCATATCTCGAAGAGCGCCTCGAGCAATTGCGTTCGAAAAGCGGGATCAAATTGATCAGTCGCGGACATGCTTGCCTGCCGTTCCAGACCGCGAACCAAGCCGCGCGCGGAGGCGAGGATTTGCCGGTAAACGGCCTCGTTTTTGTTCGAATCATTGAACCTGTCTATGCCGATCCACGCGACTTCTGCGAACACGGCGGCCGCGTCCGCATGTCGATCCGCCTGTTCGTGTAGCTCTGCTATCCCGACTGCCTCGGCAAACGCGTCGTCGACATCACTGGATGCGCGTTCGTCACGAAGATATTCCTCGAGGCTGCTAAGGGGGCCCGTGTCCCAATCGTCGTCCCATTCACCCTCGTCTTCATCGTCGGCAATAGCGTCGAGCGCGTCATTCAACCTCTTCCGGATGTACTTGACTGAAACGGTCCGGTTTGGGGCTTCGCCGGATCGAGTCTCCTGGACAGTCAACGGTGGTTCCGAGGTCATCTTCTCGATTACGAGCTCGAGCATTGGTTCGAGGGCGATAAGTTTCTGGATGATCCCGATCAGCTCATCGCGATTGCGGCCGGCCAACGCTTCGTCAACGGGGCGGCGATGTCGAAGGACTCAGGCGTTTCCACCCAGGTCAACAGCATCGCGACAAGGTGCTTGCAGAAGTAGCCCAACGGGCAGGAGCAGAACCAGTCCGCGATCTTGTCTGGGCTGCTCATGGACAGCGTCGCACGCACCTCGTATGGACCGCCGCTCGATCCAGAGCAAAGCGCGGAGAGCGTGGAACCCCGGCGGATAGTTCGCTCAATCATGTGGCCGCGGCGATACCCTTGTCCGCGACTGAAACTCGCAGGGTCGCTCAGTTTCTGGATATCCGCGGTTGTCAGGACCGGCAACCTGGATGTTTCGGGCTGAGCCAAGGCACGCTCCTTTCCGGTTGCGTTGCTGAATGGGCAGAATCCCGCCGACTTCACGATGTTATATCTCTTGATCGTTGGTTTTTGGCCTCACGGTAAAACGGCGGACGCGATTTTGTGGTCGAATTAGCATAGCGGGCACGAGGCGCTCCGCCGCACTCACTTGCCCGGCCGCGAAGAAGCGGCAACGGACGCAGGGTCCTCCGATTCCGCGAACGGAATGAAAATGGGTCGTACGCAACCTGGCAATAGTCAGATGTTCGAGTTGTGCGAAAAGTCAACATGAAAAGGTAGATCGATGACTGCAACTGCAAATACGTTGGCGCCCAAACAGAGAGGCATCCAGCGAAGCGCGCGCGCCAAGAGCGTGATCCTGATGATCGGCGACGGAATGGGGCCCGTTCAGCGTCAGGCGGCAAGGCTGAATAACGGCCGCCATGGCCTTGTCATGGACTCGTTGCCCGTTTCCGGAACCGTCGGCACCAGCTGCGCGGATCCCGACGCCCTCGTGACAGACTCGGCGGCCGCTGCTACTGCATTGGCGACCGGAACCAAGACCTTCAATGGTGTGATCAGCATGGATCCTTACGGCATAACCGTATCAACCATTTTGGAGCTTGCGAAGCGCTCCGGCAAAGCAGCCGGTTTGGTGACGACTTGCCAGGTGACCGACGCCACACCCGCTGCATTTGGCGCGCACGTGCCGGAACGGGGCGACCACAGCGAGATCGCCCGCCAATTTATCGAAGAAGCGGGAGTCGACGTCATTCTGGGCGGCGGCGCCGATTGGTGGCATCCCGCGGGCGCCGCCCGGCTGTTCCCGTCACACCCGTTGGACGATCCAGCCGCCGCGGGCCTGAGCCGCCACGGGGACCTTCTTGAGCGAGCGCGAGACCACGGCTACGCGACAGTACTTGATCTGGACGACCTGCGTGGCAATTCCGGCCGCAAGCTCCTTGGATTGCTCGCAAATCAGGAAATGTTTCGCCAGAGTCCGGAGGGGCAGGGCGATCATTACGATCCGCCGATGACACTCGAGGAACTGACCTCGCTCGCGATTCGCACCTTGTCGCGTCACTCCGAGGGATTCTTTCTGATGGTTGAAGAAGCGGCGATCGACCGGATGGGCCACTACAACAACGCCCGGTTGGCGATCAAAGCGGTGCATGAGCTCGATCGCGCGGTCGCGGTGGCGAAGGGCTACGCGGAGAACGACGCCGAAACCTTGTTGATCGTAACCGCCGATCACGAATGCGGCGGTCTGGGCATCGATGATGAGCAGATCCATCTGGAGCTGCGCTACCGCTGGGAAACAACTGGTCACACCGCAACCAACGTTCCCCTCAACGCGATGGGACCGGGTTCAAACGAGCTCTCCGGCGAATTCGAGAACACCCACGTCTTCGCGGCCATGGCCGCGGCCATGGGTTTGAACTGAGGCACTTCAAGTTCAAGATATTTAACGGGGACGGTAATTTGTAGGGGCGATTCTCGAATCGCCCAATGTCAATACCGCTCCGGTGATTCGGGATCGAACTCCACCGAGATTGATCTATTTTGACGCCGCTTGATGCTGCCGGGCGGTTCCCGAACCATACATGTTGCTTGCGATCAAATGGTATCAGTCGATCTTGAGGGTGATCATCACCTGATCGGAGTCGACTTGATCGTCGACTTTGCATGAAATGGACTCGACGAGTCCCGCGGCTGGCGCTTCGCAGATCATCTCGATCTTCATTGCGGTCAGCGTCACCAGCGATTGACCTTGGAGAACCTGGTCGCCCACCGCAACGTGAACGCCCAGCACCTTCGACGGCAACGGCGCGCGAATCCGGCCGTCGTGCGCTCGCCGGTGTTTGGCCGTTTCCTTGGCCGGTTTCGCTCCATGCCGCACGATCCAGCGGCCGCCATGACCGCTCACCTCGAGTGACCCATTTCGTTCGACAACCGCGACCCTCATGACCGAATCGCCGGCCAGGACGGTCCAGATCCCATTTGAACCTCGCCACCAGCGGAAACTTACGGTGATACCGCAACTATCAGCATTCCAGCCATCGGTCATACGAGCAACAGCGATTGATTCCTCCCAGTCGTCGCCGTGAAGCACGATTGGGGCCCGGCCGGCAAATCGGAACGGTCCAATCGCCGGCCATGGATCGGTCGCGCTCTTCTGACCGCCTTCGAGCGTGTGCGCAAGAGCGCCGAGCAGCGAGGGCAGTCGATCCGGTAACTCGGGCTCGACTTCAGACGCGGTACGAGTCGTCGCATGTCCTGACCGAACCGTGTCGTAGTCCAGAAGGTTCCTGAGCCAGGGCAGGTTGGTCGGTATTCCAGCGACCACGGTCTCAAGTAGCGAGACCTCCAGGGCCGCAAGGGCCGCCGATCGATCCGAACCATGCGCGATAAGCTTCGCGATGAGCGGATCATATGCATTTGGAATCGTGTCGCCGGTTTCGTAACCCGCGTCGATGCGGAGATCGGGCCGCGACGGCCATGAGACCGCGGTCAGCGCTCCAGCTACCGGAAAAAAGCCGTTCCATGGGTCTTCCGCGTAGACCCGGGCTTCGATCGCATGTCCGCGCGGCTCGGGAGTGGCATTGAGTGGCAGAGAACCACCCGCCGCGATCGTGAGCTGCCATTCGACCAGATCGATTCCGGTCACCAGTTCGGTCACCGGGTGCTCTACCTGGATTCTGGGATTGACCTCGAGGAATGCGAGCGTTCCATCCGCTCCGAGCAGGAATTCACAAGTCGCGATGCCGCGCAAACCGGTCGCTTCTCCGATTCGCTCCGCATATCCGTGCAGTCGTCGTCGCAGTTCTAGATCGATGTGAGGAGCGGGCGCCTCTTCGATCACCTTTTGGTGACGCCGCTGCACTGAGCAGTCGCGGTCACCGAGCGCCAACGTCCTGATCCCATCACCGGCAACCTGAACCTCGACATGTCTCGGATCGATTAATTCCCGTTCGAGGTAGACGACATTGCCGGCGCCGGAGGATGCGCTTTCGCGGCGCGATGCATGAACGGCTTCGAGCAGCCCGGTTTCTTCGGCGACTCGCCTGAGTCCACGACCACCTCCGGCACCGGCAGGTTTGACAAGCAGCGGATATCCTACCTCTGAAGCAACTTCTAGCCAGCTTACGGTATTATCGGAGAGCGACCGGCTTGCCGGCAGGACGGGTACACCAACGTCTGCTGCTGCCTGCCTTGTCGCGAGTTTGTCGCCGCAGAGCAATAGCGTCGCCGGCGCCGGCCCGACGAACACGATGCCGGCTTCTTCACAGGCCCCGGCCAACGAGGCTCGCTCGCTGAGGAAGCCGTAGCCCGGATGCAGGAAATCCGCGCCTGCCCGACCGGCGGCGGCGATCACAAGCGCGACATCGAGCTCAGACCCGGCCGCTCCGGCGATCTCCACCCGTCCGACCTGCCGCGCGGCGAAGCCGTCGCGGTCGGACTCGCCGAGGAGTAGAATCGGGATCGCGCCGAGGCGCTGGCAGGTCGCGGCGATGCGTACCGCGATCTCACCGCGGTTCGCGATCGCGACGCGTTTGCCCGCTATGAGGCTCATTGAGACTTCGCCCATGAAGGCGACCGCTTTTCGAGAAACGCGTGCAATCCCTCTTGCGCCTCTTCGCTGCCCAATCGTTCTTCAAGAAGTTTCGCTGTCGCCCGCCGCACCGCAACCGGGTCTGGATTTGACAGAAGGAGCGGGAGTCGCTTGATCCCGGCTAGCGCGCCCGGAGCACAACGCAGCAGATCCGCAATTGCCTGATTGATCGCCGCGTCGAGCTCGTCCGCCGGAACCACCCGTTGGAGCAATCCGATTCGAAGGGCGTCATCAATACCAAACGGTGCCGCGAGCAGCATCCGGACTTTCGTTTCGCGTTCGCCGAGCGCTGCGAATACATATGGCGAGATGACGGCCGGAATCAGGCCTAAACGGGCTTCGCTCAACGAAAACGAAGCGTCCTCGGATGCGATCGCGATATCGGCAGCGCACACGAGTCCAAACCCGCCGCCGTAAGCTGCTCCCTGAACTCTGGCGATGATCGGCGCCGGACAGTCGACCATCGCGGCCAAAAGCGTCGCCAGGGTTTCCGCATCGACGCTCGCTCGACCGGCTTTGGCGCTCTCCGCGTATTCGGCGATATCGCCGCCCGCGCAAAACGTAGGACCATCGCCGGTGAGAACAACCACGCGCGTTGCGGTTGTTTCCGGGATTTTCGTAAAGACCTGCAGAAGTGCGGAGACCAATTGCCGCGAGAGCGCATTTCGGCGCTCCAGACGAGTAAGTGTGAGACGTAGCACTGCGCCGTCCTGATCGATTTTCAGAACGCTTTCCGCATCGCAGATTGTCGTATTCGAGATCACCATCGCACGTTCCATTGTGACTTCAGATTCGCAGAACGCCGTAGTCGGTTGCTGGAATCGGCGCATTGAGTGTCGTCGCTAGCGCGAGTCCGACCACCTGGCGGGTTTGACGGGGATCAATGATTCCATCATCCCAAAGGCGTGCTGTTGCGTAATAGGGTGACGCCTCTTCCTTATACCTGGCTTCGACCTCTTCGCGGATCGCGGCCTGCTTCTCTTCGTCGATTTCGATCCCGCGCGCCTGCATGCTGCTCCGCTGGATTTCGGTCAACACCCCGGCCGCCTGTTCACCGCCCATAACCGCGATCCGGTGGGTCGGCCAAGAGAAGACGAAGCGCGGATCGTAGGCGCGGCCGCACATCGCGTAGTTCCCGGCTCCGAAACTGGCGCCGATCATCACCGTGATCTTCGGCACCCGCGCGACGGCAACCGCCGCGACCATCTTCGCGCCGTCGCGGGCGACGCCCTCATGCTCGTAGCGACGCCCGACGATGAAGCCGGTGATGTTCTGAAAGAAGAGCAGCGGAATCCGCTGCTGTGCGCAGAGCATCACGAAATGCGCGCCTTTGCGAGCGGACTCTGGAAAGAGCACTCCATTGTTCGCGACGATTCCCACGGGAATACCGTAAAGATGCCCGAATCCGCAAACGAGCGTCGCGCCATAGTCCGCTTTGAACTCTCGGAAACGGCTGCCGTCAAGCACCCTGCGCAGCACTTTGCGGACGTCGTACGCATGGCGCGGATCGGGCGAGACGATCGAAAGCAGATCTTCAAGGTCCTCTTCCGGCTCCTCGATTGTTTGCCGCCGCCAGGGAAGATCGACCGGCGACGAGCTTGGTCCGCTCATCAAATCTCGGGCGAGCGCGAGTGCTTCCAGTTCGTCCTCGGCGATGTAATCGACTACCCCGCTGATCCGGCCGTGGGTGTCGGCGCCGCCGAGCTCCTCCGCCGAAACTTCTTCGCCGGTTGCGGCTTTCACCAGCGGCGGACCGGCCAGAAAGATCGTGCCGGCGCCACGAACGATCACCGCCTCATCGCACATTGCCGGCACATACGCTCCACCGGCGGTGCATGAGCCAAGCACAATCGCGACCTGTCGCAACCCGGCCGCCGAGAGCACCGCCTGGTTCCGGAAGATGCGACCGAAATGCTCCTTGTCCGGAAAAACCTCGCTCTGCAGAGGAAGGAACGCGCCGCCCGAATCGACGAGGTAGAGACACGGCAAGCGATTCGTGAGCGCGATCTCCTGTGCCCGGAGGTGCTTTTTGACCGTCATCGGGAAATAGGTGCCGCCTTTGACGGTCGGGTCGTTGGCGACGATCACGACCTCGCGGCCGCCGATCCGCCCGATCCCGGTCACGATCCCGGCGCCCGGGCTGGCGCCGTCGTACATCCCCTCGGCAGCCAGCGGCGAGAGCTCGAGAAAGGCCGACATCGGATCGATCACCCGGTCGATCCGCTCCCGCACCGGCAATTTGCCGCGCGCCTTGAGCTTTGCCTGCGCGCTTTCGCCTCCGCCGGCGGCCGCGCGCTGGAGGCGCTCTTGCAGTTCGACAACGGAAGCTTCGTTGGCTTCCCGCCAGGTGGTTTCGGTGGATGTCGCGGTCATGCGCCCTCCTGCGAGGCGTTCGAGTGATCGGCACGATACCGGAGAAGAGGCTGTGCGCGCCAGCACATGTTGTCGACGAGTCGACAAGCCGACGAGCCGACGAGACGTCAAATCGACCAGACGACCAGACGACGAGACGATAGGTCCGCTTTGAGGGCGGATACGAGTTAGAGCGACCGGCAATAGGCATCATTTGAGCCTCCGTACGGTGGGTCGATTGCCCCACCGATAGCGCGTTGTCGCCTCGCCGATGAGACGCCGGGTCACCACAAAGGATGCGGCCAGAAAGAGGTAGCAATCGACCACGGTCGCGATGCGTTCCGTGCACCGGCGCAGTTTCCCGAAGCCGTTCATCCACGACTGTGTCCGTTCCACCACCCACCGGGAACCGACCTGCATAGGGGCCGGAATTCCTTTGTGCGCAATCACTCCCGTGAACCCCAATTCGTCCAGCAGCGTGCGGCTTGTTGCGCTGTCATATCCCCTATCCCCGATCCAGGTGAATGGCCGTCTCCGGTGACAGGGGACCGCACAGATCAAGGCCTTCCATTGTTGGAGCGAGCAACGGGGCATCGTGCCGATTTGCTCCGGCCGAGACGATAGGCAACGGAATCCCCGCCGCATCAGTCATCGTGGAGCGTGTGAGCCCGAGTTTGCCACGATCCACGGGCGAACGACCTGCCTTTTCTCCTCCACCTGGTGCTTTCGTGATACATCCATCCACCGCGATATCGTCCAACTCAAGCCCAATCACCCGGTCGTATTGCGTGATCACCAGCGCATGCAACTTCGTTGCCAATCCGGCATCGGACCACGCCCGCACCCGCCGTCGAATCGTGCGATCACTACATCCCGGTGTCGCGATCCGCTCATACCCGGAGCCATGGACCAGGGCAGCAACCACATGGTCGAAGACCACCCGATCAGGTACATGAGGGCGATGACCGCCAAGTGGATGAGTCGGCGAGACCTCTGGATACTCGGGCAAGAGCACGAAAAACTGTTCCCCAATAGGCTCCATCAGCGATCCTGGCATAACAGGCACGGGGACCTCCGGGAATCATCGAATGACAACACCTCAATGATCCTCGGAACCGTGCCTGTCTGTCACCTATTGCCGGTCGCTCTTAGTGGAGCGAATCTGGTATCAAGTTGTGTGCGGACCAATCTTCGATCAATTGCGAGAGGAACGAGAAACGCTCAATCGACTGGAGTCAGCGAGCTGAGATCAAACTCGCTCAGTTTAGGGACTGTAGAGAGCTTGTTCGTGCACATCTGTGCACTTATGATCCAGTGGGGACTATCCTATGCCATTGTCCAAAGGAGAGCACATTATGGCGGCAGGCGGGTTGAGCGAAACAATGAAGATGACGGATGCCAAGCAGCAGTTCAGTCGGGTCGTTAGCGATGTCTACAAGACGCACCGGCGGGTGCTGGTGGAGAAAGGTGGAATTCCGGTTGCAGCGATTGTGACCGCAGAAGATTTTGCGCGCCTGAACCAACTCGACTCCGAGTGGAGATCGGGCTTCGAGGTGTTTCATGAAATCGGTCAGGCATTCTCTGACATCGACCTGGACGAAATCGAACGAGAGGTGGCGTCCGCGGTTGCCGCGGTCCGAGCGGAACGCCGGTCGAGCTGTTCGTGATCCGAGCCGTCTTCGACTCCAATGTTTTGGTTTCCGGAATCATCGGCATTGACAGACCGTCGAGCACTCCCGGACAACTGCTTCGGGTCTGGGAGGACCGAGCGTTCACCATCGTTCTTTCTGACTACATCCTGGATGAGGTGCAACGGACGTTGTCGAAGCCGTATTTCTCGAGGCGCGTTCCAAGTAGCACATCTGCGTTATCGATTCAGAATCTGAGGGCGAGAGCAGAACTCGTTGTCATTTCGGACATCGTCGTCGGAGTTGCGGCACATTCGGAAGATGATCCTATTCTCGCGACTGCCATCTCCGGTCGAGTGCCTTTTCTGGTAACCGGCGACGCAGAGCTCATCGCACTCGGCGCATACCAGGATGTCTTGATTATCTCGCCGTCCCGATTCAGCCTGCTTCTGCTCCCGGGCGGATCAGCACGTCGCTGACGATGAGAGAGCCATGCGCGACTACTTTGTTAACTCGAGCTGGCGAGCGATGACGTTTTTGAGGATTTTGCTGGTGCCTTCGCCGATGGAGAGGATCTTGGCGTCGCGGTAGGAGCGGGGCACGGCCGACAGGTCGGAGTGTCCAGGTGAGCTTTGGTCTCGGATGTTTGCCGCGAGCGCTCGCATCCAGGATTCGACGCATCGAGATCAGCGAAAGTACCAGATGATGATGATTGACGGCTCATCAGGAGCATTTTAGAAATCAGCCGAGAAGGATCGAATCCCACCAGGGCCGGAAAGGGTGGTTCCGTCCTGGTTCGTACGATGCGCGCAGACGGAGATCAATAAAGATCCGGCGAATCTCCTCAAGTGGCAATTGCTCACGATCTACCCAAGTCTTGATGAGATCTAGCGTGCACCGGACCTGCACCCCGTGAGCAGTGAGGATGCGTTCGGCCTTGCGATCATCGGTCACAACAGTGCAATTGCGATGGATGGCGAGCGCAGCGGTCATCGCCTCTCCATCTTGAAGTTCCTTTGTCAGATCGATGAACGTTTGGAGCTCCTCTTCAGTGCCATTCGCGATGATGGAAAACGCTCCACGTCCGGTCATAGACTGAAAATCGATTGGCTCGCGTTCGCGAGCATCTGCCTCGCCTCCACCGCGAAAGACGTACTGCGATTCGCTCGCCACGATTCCTACGACGGCCACTGGTCCAGGGACCGCGGCAACGATTTCTTCCATTCGGCGGGTTGCGAAGAGCCCGACTACAGAACAGGCATCGAGCAGCGTGATGCGTTCAGGCATGGAGAAGTCAGCAGGAGCCGACAAGCGCGGTTGCCAGGTCCAACGTCACCTGTCGCCATTCACCATTTGCTCCCGTTTCGGAGATATTGGTCGCGGCGTCGACGATTTCGCGCGCTCCAACTCGATCCGTGCCGAGCCGCTCCGCGAGTTGTCCTTCTGAGAGCAGTTCCTCGCGGAAGGCTTGCACCGCCAGGGCGACGTACCGGTGGGGAAGATTCGGCAATCCCGGCTCAGCAGAAGGGATACCGAGGAGAGCTTTCGCTTCGTTCGGACGAAACCCAAGATCGCTCAGGCGGTCCCAGCTCCCAGGATTGATCAGCCGGAGCTCCTCGAGTCGCAACATCATGGCCTGAACGGAAACCCCGTAATGATGGGCAAGCGAAAGCACGTCAGCCGGTGTGATCGGCCTCTCCTTAGCACGGCGGATCGACTCGAACCGACGGCGGAGTGAAACCGTTGGCATCAGAAACAAGCGGGCAAATGCGCCGGCGAAGCGTTCACTCTCAGGCAAGCGCTTGGTCAACGTAAGAATGGTGATCTCGGGTTGGTAGCGTTGGGCGAGAAAGTGACCGTATTCGTGGGCGGCGTTCCAGCGCCGGCGATCTTCAGGATGGTTCGCATTTACGGCGACACAACCGCCAAACGGTTCATTGAAGACGAACATGCCGCTTACCCGGCCGTCTCGCATAGGCAACGCAAAGACGCGCAAACCTATGTCAGCTTCCAGCATTCCCCAAAGATCGCCGATCGGAGCATCTCCCAGGCCCAGTCGATTGCGCTCAGCAGCGGCGACTTCTTCGGCAGCCTGCTCAAACGGCGTACCGGAGATGTCATACAGATCAGGATAGCGGCGTGGGAGTGGCGCGCCGAGCATCTCCTCAAGCTCGACGTACCAATTGCAAAGCTGCTCAAACCGATGAATGTCCTCTGTACGCTCTGCAGTTCGTTCACGACCACTCACACTCGCCCGAAACTGAAGCAGAAAGCTTGGCACAGTCTGAACCGGCTGCAGTCGGGCAAGGTCCCCGATCGAGCGGCCGTAGAGTCCGGCAAGCGCGACGAGCTCTGTCGCGCGGGGCCGGCGCTCTCCTTTTTCCATCGCGGTAATAGTCGTGCGCGCCACGCCAATGGCTTCGGCCGCGTCTTGCTGGGTCAATCGTCGTGCCCGCCGAGCCTCCGCAAGCCGCTCACCAATGACGGTTGAATCCATTGTATCTAGGATGTGCGCCTGCACTGCATGCACCTGGCCCTTCCTGAGAAGCGTTTGTGCTGGGGCAAAGACGAGTCTTGGGCCGTGTTCGATCGGTTCTGACATTCTATTCTATCATGTTCGCGCCATTTGTCGATATGTCAGAAATGTCGAACATCACAGCAATGAGACGGTGCTCGCTGCGAGATCAAGCGTCTGCTGGATGATCCACTGGTGTTCTCAATCCTGAATCAGTGCTCGTGGCGATCTGTCAGACCGAGTTGGCGGGCGATGACGTATTCGAGGATTTCTCTGGTACCCTCCCCGATGGTCAGAATCTTGGCCCCGCGGTGGCGGTCCGCAAAAGTTGATGCTGCGCCTCGTTGAAGGAAGGCTCTCGATCTTGCGTGCGTTCTGGCGGGCGAGTGAATCCCGTGAAAGGACTAGGCGAGTTCTGCTTCGATATCCCGTCGCACGTGAAGAACGCGAGCAATCTCGAGCTCCTCCGAGCTAGCGCGATAGTAGATGAGGTGACGTTCGACCCGGTGCACGCGAAGTCCGCTCGAGACGTCGCCTCGCTCGGGCCCGAGCATGGGTTGTCGTGCAACGCTTGAATGCCGCGACTCAGGGCGCCGTGATACTCGTCTGCTTGGGATTCTCCCCATCGGTCCGCGCTGAATCGCCAGATTGCGCGGATGTCCTGCTGAGCCCGCGGAGCGATGACCAGTCGAGGCCTATGGGACGGCATTAGGATCGGGGCGATCTCTCATGGCACGCGCTTCTTCGCGCAACTGATCCATCAGCGCCCGAGTCCACTCGACACCCTCGCCACGATCCAATTGATCGATCCCAATCTGAATCTCAGCGCGAAGCTCGCGCAATTTGCTCTCGCGTTTCGCCATCTGGCGCAATGCCAAGGTAATGACTTGATCGGGGTCACGGTACTCGGTCTCGCTGATAATGCGTTCGATGAGCGCCTCATGCTGGGGTGTGAGTTGAAGTGGCATCTTCGATACCTCCGGCCACTGAGCCTAGCAAAGTCAGCCATGGTTGGGTAGAGGTGTCGCCCTCAAAACTTCGGACGGGAACGGAACATTCCATCGTTGTGGCCGCGAGTTCAGGATTCTCCCGCGGGCACTACTCCGTTAGCCCCAATTGGCGGGCGATGACGTATTTGAGGATTTCGCTGGTGCCTTCCCCGATAGTCAGGATTTTGGCGTCGCGGTAGAACCGAGGCACGGCCGATACCTCGATATAGCCGAATCCGCCGTGGATTTGCATGTTCTCTTCGGCCGCACGCACCGCGACCTCCGATGCGAAGAGCTTGGCGGCGGCGGCTTCTTCCGCGCATGGCCGGCCGGCCTCCTTGAGTGCCGCGGATCGGTAGGTCAACAACCGCGCTGCCTCGATCTGCGTCTTGAGCTCCGCCAGCTTGAACTGGATCGCCTGTTGTTTCGCGATCGGTGCGCCAAAGGCCATCCGGGTTTTGGCGTAGGCCATCGCTTGCTCGAACGCTCCCTGGGCGAGTCCGACCGACATCGCCGCGATCCCGACCCGGCCGCCGTCCAGCGACGTCAGGAAAACCCGCGCGCCCTTGCCAAGCGGCCCGAGCATGGCGTCGCCCGGCACGCGGCACTCGTTGAACACGAGCTCGCGAGTGTCGGAGGCGTGCCAGCCCATTTTCCGATAGGGTTTTTGCGGCTCATAGCCAGGAGTTCCGTTGGGCACGATGAATGTGCTCAACTTCGTGCCGCCGCCCTCGCGGGGCGTTTTGGCGGTGATGGTCACAAACGCGCTCATCTCGTTGCCGGCGTTAGTGATGAAGGCCTTGGTGCCGTTGATCACCCAGACGCCATGCTCCGGCCGGGCGCTCGTGGTCGCGGCCGCGACGTCGCTGCCGCTCCCCGGCTCGGTGCTGCCGAATGCGCCAAGGTGCTTCCCCTGCGCCAGGGGCACCAACCACTGTTGCTTCTGCTCCTCGGTTCCCCAGAGCAGCACCGGTTCGCCACCCAGCGACACGTTCGCGCCGACAGTCACCGCAATCGACGAGTCGATCCGAGCCAGCTCCTCGATCACGACGGCCTGGGCGAGCGTGCCGGCGCCTAGTCCACCGTACTCTTCAGGGAACGCGACGCCCATCGCGCCCAACTCGCCGAGCTTGCGAACGACGTCGACCGGAAAGATATGCTTCTCGTCCCATTCGGCGGCATGAGGCGCGATCTCGGCTTCGGCGAACTCCCGAATCGTATCTTGAAGCGAGCGTTGCTCTTCGTTGAGTTCAAACATGCTCTGAGCTCCTAGCCGCTAGCTTCTAGCCGTGAGCCGAATGCCGCGGGAACATCGTATCCATGCTCGCGCTCGTGGCGCGAGAGTAATGTATAAGTCTACGACCTGAAATCTGTCACTTGAGTCCTGCCGTTTGGCTGTTTCGGCAAGCTAGCGGCTAGAAGCTCGCGGCTAGGGGCTAGCAATGTACCTCCACGACCACTCCCTCTCATACGTCCACGGCGCAAGCGATGTGCCGCTGATCGGGGCGACGATCGGCGATTTGTTCGATCGCGTGGTTGATCAATTCCCGGAGCGCGAGGCACTGGTTTCACGTCATCAGAGCCTACGCTTCACGTATCGCGAACTGCAAGCGGCGTGCGACCAGTTCGCGAGGGGTTTGCTGGCACTCGGGATCGGGAAGGGCGACCGAATCGGGATTTGGTCGCCGAATCATGCCGAGTGGGTGATCGCGCAATTCGCGACGCCGAAAATCGGCGCGATTCTGGTCAACATCAATCCCGCCTACCGGGTGCGGGAGCTCGAGTACGCGCTCCGTCAATCGGGCTGCACGGCGCTGATCATCGCGCCTCCATTCAAGACGTCGGACTACGCGGCGTTGCTGCGCGAGGTTTGTCCCGAGCTCGATGCGTGTGAACCGGGACAGCTTCGATCTGCCACATTACCCGATCTCACAACGGTCATCTCCTTCGGTGATCAAAACCTGGCAGGCGTCTTCGATTGGGACGCCGTGCTGGCGGCGAGTCAATCGATTTCCACGGAAGTGCTCTCGGCCAAGCAGGCTGAGCTGCAATTCGACGACCCGATCAACATCCAGTACACCTCGGGCACGACCGGTTTTCCGAAGGGCGCGACCCTTTCCCACCATTCGATCCTTAACAACGGCTTCTTCATCGGCGAGCGCATGAAGTTCACCGAACAGGATCGACTCTGCGTGCCGGTCCCCTTCTACCACTGTTTTGGCATGGTGCTTGGCAATTTAGCTTGCGTCACTCACGGCGCGGCGATGGTGATTCCCGCGCCGGTCTTCGATCCACGCGCGACCTTGACCGCGGTCGCCGAGGAACGGTGCACCGCGCTTCATGGCGTGCCGACGATGTTCATCGCTCAGCTCGGCGATCCAGAGTTCGCGTCGTTCGATCTCTCGACCCTGCGCACCGGGATCATGGCCGGCTCGCCATGTCCGGTCGAGGTGATGAAGCAGGTTGTCGACAAGATGCACATGCGCGACGTCACGATCTGTTACGGAATGACCGAAACATCGCCCGTTTCCTTCCAGAGCGCGACCGACGATCCAGTCGAAAAGCGTGTTTCAACGGTCGGCCGGGTGCACCCGTACGTCGAATGCAAGATTGTCGATCCCGCGACGCAACAGGTCGTTCCTCGAGGCACGCCTGGTGAGCTCCTGTCCCGTGGGTACATCGTAATGCTCGGTTACTGGGGCAACCCGGAGGCGACGGCCGCCGCGATCGACGATGGACGCTGGATGCACACCGGCGATCTCGCGACGATGGATGCTGATGGTTATGTCAATATAGTCGGCCGCGCCAAGGATATGATCATCCGCGGTGGCGAGAACATCTATCCGCGCGAGATCGAAGAGTTCCTTTACTTCCATCCGAAAATCCGCGATGTCCAGGTGATCGGCGTGCCGGACGCACGCTATGGCGAAGAAGTGATGGCCTGGGTGATCCTTCACCCTGGGCAAGAAGCGACGGGGGAAGAGCTACGGGCGTATTGCGACGGCAAGATCGCCTACTTCAAGATTCCGCGTTACTGGCGCTTCGTCGAGAGCTTCCCGATGACCGTGACCGGAAAAATCCAGAAGTTCAAAATGCGCGAATCCGTAATCGAAGAGCTCAATTTGGGCGCGGTGGCTGGTGTCGTGACCGCTTGACGCCTCGTCACGAGCTCGAGGGCGATGGCTCAAGACGCAGAGGAATGGCGGGTTGCGAGGCAACTTGTCGCATCGCCGCCGTGCATCTTCTCTCGCCACGGGTGCGCAATCGAGATGGCCCGATTCTCCAAGAACGAAAGAGTCGCGTGCATCCCCAAAAACGATAGTCATTAGTCTTCGACATCCGGGATATCGATTGTGATCGCAACTGTCTCACCGTCAACGGCCACGACCTTGGACAATGGAATCTCGGGTTGCGGAACGAGCGAATCGTTCGCATCGAGTCCCACCAAATAACTTCCCCCTGGCAAGCCGCCGATGGTGATGCGACCGTCATTGTCCCGGTCATACCAATCGCACCGTTGAGTGATCCGAGCTCCGGGTTCGCCGCCGTCGTCCGCGAAGACCGCCACGCATCTCGATTGCTGGTCCGGGTTCTCGTCCGGTCCCATGATGGTGATGATCACCTGGGCGCCACCTTTCGAGGTTTGCATCTCCATGTTTCTCGTTACCCCGGCCTTCACGGTTGTGCTCTTGGAGGCAGGCAGTGCATATCCGCTGGGCATTGTTACAGGCACGATGGTGTACTTTCCCGGGGGAAGCCTATGGATTGCGATCTTTCCGTCTGCATACCCGTCGTCGATATCGCATGCGGCAGGAGCGGGCTCACCGAATAACGACGTGGCGCCGTCCCGATAGCCCTCGATCGCGCTAAACGCCGACACGCAGCCGTTTCTGACACTCTTGCCCGCGTCATCCAACATTGTGACCTTGATTACGGCTCCCTTTACCGTCTCGACGGTCACCGAGACCTGCTCGTTCTCGCCTACGGTGATGTGTTGATCGGGCGTCGGCGCCTCGTCAGGACCTCCAGGCCTATGAACGATCACGAGCTCGCCCACCGGGACCGAGATGGACAAACTCATCATCCGTTCCTCGAAGTCAAAGCGCATGCAACTAAGTACATTCCAGTTGTCCCGCGAGAAACCGGCGGCAGCCTCATAAATGGTGAAACAGCTCCCGAAGATGAATCTCGTAGACGCATCTACTGGGCTTACGATCGAAAGGGATTGCCCACCTGGCTCCAGGGTGAGCGTGGCCTCCTCCGCGCCTCTGTCGGTGATGGACACATGGAGAATGCTCTGCTCTGAGATTTGGTATCCTGCAGGAACGGTTGCCGGTTCGATCAGGTACGCTCCAGGTTCAACCCCCGACAACAGGACAATTCCATCCGGTTCAAACACGCCGGGAGTCGAGTTATCGAAACTGTCGCAATTTGAAAAGAAACCCAACTGCTCGCCGTCCGTTTGTCTCGCGTTGAGGCAGATGTCGGTGAGGATGGGCGTTCCGGCATCGTCCACAACACTGACCGCGATCGAGCTCGTGGTGCTCATGCGGGTAAAGGTCACCTCCGCGGAATTCTCCTCGCCGGATCGTACCGACACGGCCAGTTCGAAATCATCGGGCAGTAATGCCTGCGTGAACGGCGGTCGCAAGAGGTATTCGCCGGCCGGTAGCCCCGTTATTTGCAGTTTGCCGCCAGTCGAACTCTCGGAAAGGCAGTTCCACCCGACCGGTTGTCCAAGAAGGCCAATACCGTTGTCGCGCGCGAGGTAAAAGCAACCCTCCGTCAGACCTTCTCCATTGCTTTCGATTGCTGTGATGTTGAGGGTTTCTCCGCCCGCTCTCTGAACCACCTCGATTTGACTGGTGACCCCCACCTCATACTCGAAACTCGACTTGTTCCCGACCATGAAGCCCGCGGCCGCGGTTAGCTGGTAGATAGCAAATCTTCCCGATCGACCGAAGATCGTGACCGCCGTTGAACCATCGTCCGCGCCGTCACCAGCGTCGCAACTGGTGTCGATTCCGCCGAATCGGAACGTTGAATTGGCGTCGTCGGCTCGGATCGCGGTAAAACAAGCCCCAGGAACCAGCGCACCATCCTCGTCAACCGACGTGATCACGACCCCCACCGTGGATTGTGACCCGGCTCGCTCTGGAGTATGGAAGGAGCTCGCAATCCCGCAAAGGAGCATCCCCGCGATCAGCAACAGTCGACGACCTCGGAACCGGTTGAAGGCAAACATCAGATTATTCACCTTTCACGACTCTCCTCGACGTGCTATTCGTTCTGGGCCACTGGATCCCTTGATTCGGCGAAAGAAGAGCGCAGTTGCGCATCACAGGGAGAAGGGGGAAACTCGAAACCCCAGTTCGCTGAGAATCTCCACCCAACAATGGGTGAGCTCTGGTGGACGCGTATTGATATCACAGGAAAAGCAAATCCAACGTATCACCAGTCCTATCGGCTGTCAAGACTCTGACCATCAATCTGTCAATCGCGGGATGCATTCAATGTGTGCCTGGGATGATTGATGTTCCGGTTACGCGGGCGGATAGGAGCCGGCGCATTCGCGTTCGACACGGAGGCGAGCCGGACCCAGAAATCCAGAACGAGGAAATGCACTGCCGGATGCGGAAACGGGGCCGCCACTTTTGGCTAAGTTGATGTACGCTCGTCACAAGATGCACACTGAAGTCATCCGAGATACGTATCGAACTGCTTGAAGACTTCCCGGGCAAGTCGAATGTGTCGATATGACGACACGAATAGATGAACGAATGCAGTGACGGTCGGAGGGGATCATGATCGATCGGTTGTTCGGCATCATCGTCGGCGGGATCGTCGCCTTCCTGTTGTTGCTGCTCTTTGATGACGGCCGGATCATCTCGGACCAAACCACCGGGTTTGCGGTTGCGGTCGGTATCGGCGCGGCAGTGAACTTGATCTGGCCGCTCGTGATGTCGATCTTGATCTCAAGGCGCGCCAAGGGCCGGCGAAACGAGCTCGTTCAGGCCGAGGTTCAGCGCCAGCTCTCCACTCAGGTGCAGCAACCCCCGGAATCCGAACCATAGGCCGGTTCCTGGCTTGTTCGAGCGACCATCGCCAGCGCGAACACCTCGATAAGCGCTGTTGATCGACCACTGATCATAACGCCGCATGAACGATCTCCGCGCACGAAACGCGGGGATCAGGCGAGGCGCTCAATCTGAGCTCGCCGCGTCGTCGACAGGCTGAGCGATCACAATGACATTCCCTTCCGAGTCGGCGAAATAGGCGGCATTGTCACCCCAATCGCGAGCCTTAAACATGCTGAGCGCACCTGCGCCTGCAACCGCAAGCTTTCTCATTGCCGCATCTGGATTGCCGGCGTAGAAGTAAAGCTCAGTTCCCGTGACCGAATCGATCGCCGCATCTGAGTCAGGTCGATCGAAGTTCCGTTTGAAGGCTTCTCGCTGGTAAAGCCCAAGGCGCATTCCTGCCGGTAGCTGGAATTCAACGTACACCGGCGTATCAACCGTCAGTGGCCAAGCAAAGGCGGTGCGATAAAAGCGCAGCGCCTGATCCAGATCGTCGACAGCGAGTATCACGAGCCCTAAATGCACCTCAGACATCGGCAACTCCTAGCTTGATTTGTCGAATCGACAACCCCCAAGTGCTCCTGATCAGCGGTAATACCTGACGCCCGGGAATTGTGCGTAGAGCACTTCAGCGCTCTTCATGGAGGTCGAGCCGGTGGTTCTGTACAGGGCCGCCTCGGCTGTCCGGCGGTTGTTACCCGACGGCGCCTTCTGATGATAGCTTGCGCGTTCCCCAAATCGTAACGAACCCGATGAGAATCATTGCGCCGGCGATCTGATTGGCAAGCCCGTAATCTCCGCGCTGCATAGCGTCATACACCGCTAACGGCATCGTCCGCGTACGGCCGGGAATACTGCCGGCCACGGCGAGCGTCGCTCCGAACTCCCCTAATGCCCGCACAGTGGAGAGTGTCAGTCCGACAAAAATGCCGTTGCGTGCTAGCGGCAGCGTCATCGTCAGCAGCACCCGCAATGTGGCAGCCCCGTCGACCTTAGCGGCTTCCTCGACGGCAGGATCGACGCCGTGCAGACCAATTCGAGTTGCCTGCACCATCAGCGGCAACCCGACGACAGCGCTGGCTATCGCTGCCGCCTGCCAGGTGAAGAGCAAGTTAATACCGAACCATTCGAGCAACGGCCCATCACGTCCAAGAAAGCGAAGCAGCCCATAGCCGACGACGCTCGGTGGCAGCACGAGTGGCAGCATAACCACCGTCTCGGCAATCGTTTTCCCTCGGAATTGAATGCGGGCAAAGATCAATGCCAGCACCAGCCCGGCGAGGAACATCGCGGGAACCGCAACCAGGAGCACGAATAGCGAAAGCCGGGTCGCATCCCACATGGAGCTACTGTGCCGGTTTAGCGACTGGAGTGCCCGCCATCGGAGTTGCCTGTGCTAGGGTTTCACCCGGCAGGATGAAGCCATAACCGCGCATGACCTCGCGCCCTGCCTCGCTATTGACGAATGTCGCGAACGCCCGGGCCTCGGTTTCATGCGTCGTGCCGGCAATGACGGCCAGTGCCTGATTGAGCGGCTGGTGTAGCTTTTCCGGCAGCAGCGTCCATTTGCCATCGCCTTTGATGGACAGCGACAGCGCCACGATCGCCACATCGACATCGCCGGTCTGTGCATAACGGAGTGTAGCGGCGATGTTCTCCCCAAATATCAGCTTGTCTTGCACGGCATCCCACAGGCCTTCCGTTTGCAGCGCCTCGCGTGCAGCGACACCGTAGGGCGCATGATCGGGATTCGCAATCGCGATCCGCCTCACGTCCAGACTGGTCAAGTCCAGCAATTCGTCCAATGTCAGAGGGCTGTCCGCGCGCGTCCAGATCACAATCCGGCCCCTGGCGTAGTGCGCTTTGGTGTCCGGCAGAATCAACCCTTTAGCATCGAGCTGGTCGATGTATGAGACGTTCGCGGCCGCGAATACGTCCACGGGCGCCCCAGCCTCGATCTGCTGGGTTAGATGTCCGGTTGATCCAAAATTGAAGTCAACAGCAACGCCGGTTCGTTCTTCAAACAGCTTACCCAATGCTTCGAATGCAGGCGTCAGATCGGCGGCGGCCGACACGGTGAGCGCTGAATCGCTCTGTGCGCTGACCGGTGCCCAGGCATTCGGCGCAACGAATAGCGCTAGGAGGATAGAACCCAGCATGAACCGCCGTAACAGACCCGGTCGACGTGCACGAGTCCGATCCATGACTCACCCCTCTTCTGATCATTAGTCAATAGCTGAATAATCAGTGATCGGAGACTACCATGTTTCGGCTATTCGTGCGTGAACGCTTTGTTTCATGGCGAAGAGAGTGGCAGTACAATCAAATATTGCATATTACCGACTTTGCTAAGAGTATGTTTCAGCCGAAGTTTGTCACTGTACGCTGGAGGAAGAACATGTTGCTGAGCGACAAAACCGCGCTCGTTTACGGGGCTGGAGGTTCGATTGGAGGTGCGGCGGCCCGCGTGCTTGCCAATGACGGCGCGCGAGTCGTGCTTGTAGGTCGAGCGCAGGCCAGTCTCGATGTTACGGCTCACAACAATCACCTCGCGGGTGGCAAATCCGAAACAGCGGTCGTCGATGCGTTTGATCCGTCCGCGGCCGATGCACACCTTGCGTAGCTGGCCTCGGAAGGGATGATCGACGTCTCGTTCAATGCCGCCGGTGGTCGCGACGTGCAAGGAGTGCCTTCCAGCGGATTCTCCGCCGGCGATCTAGTCCGCTCGTTCGACACTCGAATGAGCGTCAACTTCATTACCGCTACGGCGGCGGCCCGCGTGATGATCAAGCAAGGAAGCGGAGTCACTCAAACGATCACCGCGCCCCCCTGATCTGATCGCGCATCCAAACGCTGGAGGATTGGGCGTTTCGGGCGCCGCGCCCGAGTCGCTTTGCCGGCAGCTCGCGATCGAGGCCGGTCCATACGGTGTCCGAGTGGTCTGTCTGCGCTCGTCTGGATCGCCGGACGCGAGGGGCGTAAAGGCCGCGCTCGAACTGCACGCGTGTAAAGGGGGTGACGTTTGAGGAGTTTGCGGCCGGGGCCGGGTCCAGAGCGTTGCCGCGGCACCATCCGAAGTTGGCGGAAGTAGCGAGTGCCGCGGTCATCGTGGCGTCCGACAGGGCCAGCGCGATCACTGGATCGATCGCCAATGTCACCGGTGGTGAGGTCGTCGATTAGTCGACCGCCGGGATGCGCCCGGCAGGGTAACGACCGGCGGAGAAGGAAGTGGACAAAAACGAGCTCCGATCCCAGGTGAGGAAACGGAGCTCGTGCCGTTAGCATGCAATATCGGATAAACGTGCGCGGTTGACTATGCCGGTGCGAGGAGCTCACCCGCAACCCAGCCGTCACCCGCGTCCGAGGTGATGTAGTACCAGGTGTAGCCGTCCGCGGAAACCGGTCCGTCTGTGATGATTGCGGTGGCTCCCGTTTCCAGCACGGCCAGCACCGATCCGCCGGTCGAAGCGTCGTCACGGAGATTGAGGGCGTCGGTATTGACGACAAGATAGTCACCGATTGCCCACGCGGTCTCTTCCTGGGCGTTTACCAGATTGGGGCCGGCCGCCACTCCCAGCGCAATCAGCGCCACAAGTGCGAGCAACGCGGTCGAGCGAAGAAGTAATGGTAGGCGGGAAAAGGATTTGAAGGTCATTACGGAAGCTCCTTGTTCGATCATCGTGTGCGCTCATTTCTCGAAGCGCCGCGCGATGACTCCATCGCGTCTGTAATGACCACGATAGGGAGCTAGCTTCAACCCGCCCTGATAGGCGCCTGGGAAATTCCTGTAAACCGAAGAACCTCGTGGGAAACGGCCAACATCGTCATTTCAGACGAGGAATCGTGTGATCATCGATTTCGCCGGGTGATTGAAGAGAGGACGACCTGAAGTAGGTCGTCCTTTCTTCACGCCATATCGCCGGTTAGGTTCCTGAGGCCCCTCCTAACCGCTGGATTCTTGACAGTGTCCGGCGAAGCAATCGAGATTGTTGGATTCGCCGTTCGAGCAACAGGGTTGATTCAGCTCGCCGCATGCAACGCGGTCCCCGGTTCCTTCGAGCAAATGACGGCGAGGCTGCGACAAACTGCCGCCGAATCGGCTTTGCTGACGATCAATCCTCCGAGGCCAACGGCCACCGAGCCGATCAGTGCCTAGACGACTCCGCGACGTGAAGAAGCCTGCCCAAGCGCCTTGACAAGCTGGTCAAAACGATTTCCGGCTATGCCTGTCCCATCCTCGGATGCATTGAGTACCGAAAGTCCGGCCGGCTGGTCGTCGGGTGAATAGCTGAGATGGCGAACATAATGACGCTCTGCCCGTGAAATAACAATAGCTTTGGTTCTGATCCAATCCCAGAAAGGAGATCGTGTCGCCAATTGACGAATTGATTTCCTAGGTTATTAAAGACGGACGAATGCGACTTGCATCGCGTGGGCAACCGTTCATTGCTTCTACTGGCCAGGGCCAAGAGCGATTCGTTCAAGCGGAATTGGCGGGAAAGAAAACCACGATTGAAGGACACGGCCTTCAGGCGGGAGCACTACTTACATCCCGCCCAATCCTCTGTTTCGACGAAGACCTCACCCTGCAGGCAACAAAAATGCGGATCATGGGCAAGCCGCGCATCGGTACAGCAAAACGGCTCCATGTCGTCAAACGTCGCATAACATGTTTCGCCGCTCCGGCAACACCATTCGCCGCATGAACTTCCCGGCCCACAACAGACTTCTGTGAAGTCAACCGAATCCTGGAGGCATGCCTGCCCTTCCGCGCAGCAAACGTCGGAATAGGTGCAAGACTGCTCAGACGTCGGGCAGTCGCAGGTCGCGGCACACGTGCCCTCGCAGCACATCTCGTTTTCATCACAGCAGAGGCCGCTGCAATTGCGCTCCGCTGGACAACACTCCTGCTCGGTCGAGCACTCCCCGTTGCAACATTGCTCTCCTTCCCGGCAACAGCCGCCACCGCATTCACGTGCCTTGGGACAGCAGGCCTTGCGGAGTAACTTCCCGGTGCAGGTTTCGCCCGGTGGACAACACACTTCTCCGCACGGCGTTTCCGCCGGACAGCACTTTGCTTCGGCCACGCATTTGCCGTCGCAACAAATCCCAGCGTTGCCTCCGGCGCACGCGGAATGGTTCGGCAGCGACCTGCATTCCCCGCACCGGCATTCTTCGCACTCACCGCACCTTTCTTCGCAATCCTCGGTCGTGCTGCATTGCTTCTCGCAGCACTGCTCACCGGGAGCGCAAGCATCGCCGCACTCCGAGCAATGTTGATCGGCGCCGAGCGGAGAACAGGCTCCACTGCAGCACTTTTCCCCGAGCTCGCACCGGTTTCCGCACGCTCCGCACGCATCGGGCGCGGAATTGAGATCGCGGCAACCCTGGTCAGCATGAACGCAACAGGCCTGTCCGTCTCGGCAAGCAAGATTGCACGTGCCGCAGTTTTCCGTGGTATCGAGCCGCGTGCATGTTTCGTCGCAGCACGATTCGATGGGTTCATCGCAAGTCGTCGTACACGAAGTGCCATCGGATTCGCACGTTTCGCATTCGCGGCAATACGTTTCGCACCCGCCGGACAGGTGATTGCATTGTTCGCATGCGCCACATGAGGCGATGCACCCTTCGCCGCAACACAATTGCCCCTCGGGACAGTTGGGTGCGCATGAACTTTGAGCAGGATCGCATTGCTCGCATGCTCTGCACGTGACGCAGCTGTTTCCGCAGCAGACCTGCCCGGGACGACAGTTGTCCTCGCAGTAACCACCTCGGCACTCTTGGCAGCCTTTGCAGCGATCGATGCAAATCCCGGAACAACACTCTTGGCCTTCGGGGCAGGTGGACTCGCATGCGCAATAGACATTGCTGAATCGCTCACAGGCGCTACAAGCATCCCTGTCCACGCATTTGCCGCCGCAACAACTCCCCTCGGTACAAGTGTCGACACAAGCGCCCTCCCGGCATTCTTCGCATCCGGGCGAACAAAGCGACCGGCACTCGCCTTCACGGCATTGCTCGCACGGACCACACGTCCTCGGCACACACCCGTCGCCCGAGCACTCGGTGCATGGGTCTTCACAGGCATCCTTGCAGTTGCCAAGCATGTTGCAGGTTTCGCACGCGCGATCGCAGGCACGGCAGCCCGACCCGGGTTCGCAGACATCGCACCGACCTGGACAATCGGTTTTCTTGCAGGTTCCGTCAGGCTGGCAAATCCCGCATGGTGAACAGTCGTCGACGCAGTCGCCCGTGTCTGGATTGCACGATTCGCACGCGCGCGGGCAGCGTTGAACGCAGCCGCCGCCCACGAGCCCGCGAGCATCACAGTAGGAGCAACGATCGCAGGTATCCACACAGACATTGTCGGATTCGTTGCAGCGTTGACAGGTCTTGTCGCATAGGTAGATGCATCCGCCGCTCGCTCCCCCAAAACGGTCACAGATCTCACACGGTCCGCAAGCTGAAACGCAGAATCCCGATTCTGGGTCGCATGGCGCGCAGGTGTTCGTGCACTTGGGATAGCAAATGCCGGCGCCATCGATCGTTCCGCAGAAACCGCACTTGCCACAGTCAGCGTTGCTGCTGCACCGTCCCACGGGCACGGAATCTTGCAGAGGCCCGGCAGTCACCCTTTGCAAACCAAGCGCGCTCGCAATGCCGCCGATCGCTGTCGCGCCGGTGCGCTTCAATAACGAGCGGCGGGAAGAGCACATGGCGTAGGCGCGGACAAGAGCATCGAATCGCTGTGGATCCATCTCTTCCCTTCAGCCTATGGGGACCGGCCCTCAGTAGGATTAACTGTTCGAGAGAGAACCATTCTCGCACGTCTAGTCCATGCCCGATCACAACGTGGACCTAAGTGATCGATTTGTGGCATTCGATCGGCTCAGGACGATTGCTTGTGTTGACAACGTGGTGCTCGTGCAATGACAGCGGCGACCGGAAGCTATTCATCCCGCCAGCTGTGAGCAGGAACAAAGCCAAGCACATCTCGGGCGCGGGCATTAGACCAGGCAGAAGCATTACCCGGCATCGGTGAACGGATTTCAGTTGTCGGGAGCACGGTTCGTATGAGCTGCTCGGTCGGCTCGTGCCGGAGCGTGTCGTTTGCGGTGATGTTGAATGCGGCGAAGCCCGCGACGCTCGATTCCAACCCAACCCGGCACGCCCGGGCCGCGTCACGCACATCCACATAGCCCCAGAGATTGGTGGCTCCCGCCTCGGGCGGAACGCTGAGATCGTTCGCGCGCGCTTTTGCTTCCCCGGGCTGCGAGATCCAGTGATATCGGTATGCGAGAACCGTCATTCCGCATCGCCGGACGAACATCTCAGCAGTGCGCTCATCGGTTTCCTTCGACAAGGCATATGGCTCACTCGAAAGAAAAGGATGATTCTCATCCAGCGGCGCATAGAGCGGCGGAAAGGTCGGCCGTGCCCAGGCCATGCCGTACGCGGATGCGCTCGACGCGATGATTGCCCGCTCGATCCCGATAAGCATCGCGGCCTGCAGGGCGTTGTAAGTCGCGCCGGCATTGTTGAGAAAGACCACTTCATCGGGATGGCGATACGGCGAGGGTATTGCAGCAAGGTGAACCAGGGCATCGCAGCCGGCCGCCGCGCCGATCACCTGTCCGAGATCGTGCATCTCCACCTGCCGGTGGTGGATCCCCGGCTCTGGAATTGATGGGAGGTGACGGTCGACGCTCACCACCTCATGACCGTTGTCCCGCAGCTCCCGCCCGACCCAATGCCCGAGCCGGCCATTGCCGCCGGTCAACAAAACGCGCATGAAGCGTCCCTTCCTATTGAAATCGGACTGGAAACAAGTTGCGTTTCAGCGTCCGCCGGCTTCCGCCCGCACGCGATCGAGCAGTGCCTTCATATATCCGATCGTAAAAGCGGTGCCTAAGCGTGGATCGTCGGCCATGCGAGGAATGTGATCCGGAATCGCCACACCACGGAATCCGACCTCCTGGAGCGCCTTCATGATCGCGTACATGTCGCCGTACCCGTCGTCGACGAACGTTTCCACAAAGTGCGGCAACGGAGCGTCGACATTGCGGAAGTGAACTTTGAAGAGCTGCTTGCGCTCGCCGAAGTAGCGGATCGCGTCGACGGCATCGATTCCCCACAATTCGCCGCCCTCCAGCCAGCAACCAACGCAGAGGCAGACTCCGATATTCGGGCTGCCGGCGATCTCCAACGCTCGCTTGTAATCGGCGAAGGTGCTGAAGATGCGGGGAACGCCGCCCATCCGCGAGATCGGCGGATCGTCCGGATGGATGCCGATCATGACGCCCTCTTCCTCCGCGACGCGGACCGCCTGCCGGATAAAGATCTCGAAATTCGCCCAGACCTCATCTTCGCTGTACTCGCGTTCATTGGTCAGCGGCAGGTTGAAACCGCGGCCGTGCCACATTCCGCGGGTTGCCGTTGCCTCATTGAATGCACGGGCCGGCGCGCCGCCGCGGGTCTCCTCCAGATCGGTGCTCCAGATGCCGTTCGGCATGTGCGCGTAGGTGGTGTACGGAATCCCGGCCGAGCCAAGCGCGCGCAGATGTCGCAGGTACTCTTCCACCTTGCCGTCCCGGGTCCGCAGTCCCAGCACGATCGCGTCCTGGTTGTGAACATCGGCATTGCCGAAGCCATACACCTCGAGACCGTGCGCGGCGAAGTGGGCTTTCCGATCCGCGTAATACTCCGCGCTCGACTTCGTGGCATCGGTCCAAAGAACAACGTGATCGATCCCCATCTGCATGAGGAAGCGCAAGTCTTGCTCAGGCGCCTCGGGTGAAATTTGCGCCGCGATCTTGATCCCTGGCGCGATTCGCTCGAGCGGCCCCGCGGCGGCAGTTGACGTATGAGCAACTGACATCGAACGGTTCTTCCAGTTGAGCGGTTCGGTAGCGGATTGACGCCGCCGCATTTTGGCTGAACGGGACATCACCATTGATCGTTGGAATCATATGCGACGCCTGTGTCATGTGAGTCGCAGGGAATGAGCTGATGCGGCAGGCTTGTTTTTGATCATTATCCGCCCATCATGCGGCGGAACGGCGACCTCAAACTGCAGGTTTAAATCACTCGCGAGTCATCCGGTTCGGTCGACGATGTCGAGACGGTGCCGAGTGGGGGAAGAGCCGGCCGCGAATCAGCGGATCGGCGGCCCGGTTACGCTGATTCGCTGGAGTGCGACTCTTCGTAGTCGGTGATCACCGCGATCTTCTCGGCCGATGCGGATGATGGATCGAATTCGAGCGAAAGCCACTCGTCGACCAGCTTCTTCGCGAGCTCCGGACCGATCACTCGCGCGCCCATGGTCAGAACCTGACAATCGTTCGAGAGCACCGATCGTTCCACGGAGTAACTGTCGTGGGCGACTGTCGCACGGACTCCGGGAACTTTGTTGGCGGAGATCGCCATGCCGATCCCCGTGCCGCAGACGAGCAGCCCCCGTTTTGCCTCGCCTCGAGCGATCGCCTCCGCGACCGCGATGCCAACGTGCGGATAGGCCGTGGAATCGGAGGCATCGGGAACGCCGAAGTCGCGTACCTCCACCCTCGGATCGAATGCGAGCTTCTGCTTGATGAGGTTTTTGAGATCGGCGCCCGCGCTATCCGCGCCGATTGCCAGCACATAGTGCGTGGCCATGATGGTTGACTCCTTAGCTCTTGCTTCACTCAGTGGCGGCGAAAGCAGCGCCAAAACTTGCTAGAACGTAATAGATCGAGGTGGCCCCCGCATCCTGATGACCCCGGCTGCGCTCCCCTAGTCTGGACGAACGCCCAAGACGGCTGATCATCTGAACAGTGCTGCGCATGCCAGCCTCACCGGCCGGCAACGCCGCACTCCAAGCCTCGGAAATTCCCAGGCCCTCATCAGCAGCCGCACGAAAAGCTCTCGCGAACGGATCGAGCGTATCGATCATCGTCTTGTCGCCCGGCGCGCCTCCGCCGACTCGCCTGACATGGTGGAGAGCGCGATCGAAGGCCGCACCCCACGCGTCGGCGTCGACATCGATGTCGTGAACCGGCAGCGCGCGGCCGATTTCCGCGAGCAGACCGCCGACTAATGCACCCGATGCCCCGCCGGCCGTATCCTGAAAGGCACGCCCCGCGATCTCGAACACCCGATGCGCGGTCAAGTCGCCGTCGCCGACTGCCGTATCGGCGGCCATGAATCCACGAACCATTCCCGCGCCATGATCTCCATCGCCGGTCGCGGCATCGAGGCGCGCCAACTCGATTTCGTGTTTTTCCATCGCCAGGAGCGCGCGGCCGATCGCATCTCGGGCGGCGCGTCCGGCCGGACCCGCAACGCCGTCCGGTTCCACGTCGCGCACGCCCGCCGCGCTGACAACGATCTCCTCTTCGACACGAATCGTTTCGAATGCGGCGCCATCGGTTCCAAACCGGGTGTAGGCCGGTGAGGACGCGGGGGCGTCATGCAGCTCTTTCAGCTCGTCATCGAGCCAGAAGAGCGTCAGCGAACATCCCGCCATGTCAAGTGACGTCACGAACTCGCCGATGTTCGGTTCATGAGCCTTCAATCCCGCTCGATCGAGCAACGGCGCGATCCCGGCGTAGAGCACGAAGAGCTCCTCGTATTTGGTGGCGCCCAATCCGTTGACCAGAACAGCGACCTCGTTGCCGGAATCGGCCGGCGCATCCGCCAGGATCTGATCGACAAGCAAGGCCGCGAGCTCGGACGCGGGAACACGCTCCGATGTGCGAATCCCCGCTTCGCCGTGGATACCGAGTCCTACTTCCATATGACCCGGCTCGACCGTGAACAAGGGCTCCGCTTGACCCGGCACGGTACACCCGCCAAACGCCACGCCCACGGTGCGAACACGACTGTTCGCGTGGCGGGTCAGACGCTCGACTGTAGCCAGATCGTCGTCGCGAGCCGCACTCGCGCCAGCGGTTTTGAAGACATAGAAGCCACCCGCGATTCCCCGTCGCCGGCCAGATTCGGCGGCTGCAGCTGAGAGGACGTCGTCGGTCACCAAGACGGTGCTGCAGCCGATTCCGTCGGCGCGTAGGCGTTCCTGGGCCATCCCGAAATTGATCACGTCCCCGCTGTAATTGCCAAATGAGAAGAGCACGCCCGCGCCGCCGTCAGCCGCCTTGCCAACGCGATATGCCTGTTCGCCGGAAGGGCTGGTAAAGATGTCACCAATCACTGCCGCGGAAGGCATCCCGGCGCCGACGAGCCCGAAAAAGGCAGGGTAATGACCCGATCCGCCGCCGACGATAACGGAAACCTTGCCCGCCGCCGGAGCGCCGGCCGCGATCACTCCCGACGCATTCGGCGCCCGTCGCAAATAGCGCCCATACGCACGGACATAGCCGTCGATCATCTCTTCGCGGAAATTGCGGGGGTTGTTGAAGACATTGGTCATGCGAACGAACCTCGCGGCGAATGGCCTCGATGCACGCTAAGATTTTTGGCAGTATACCGGCGTTTTTTGCCAGGCGGAACCATTCGAGGCGCCGGTTGTAGGGTTAAGAAGCGGTGTGTAGAATGAATCCACAGCAGCAGATGGACGCGACCAGCAAACGAGTCTTCTCATCCAATCCCTTTCCGATGGGCATAGGCGCTTCGGGCCCCAACGGTGATTTGGCAGAGATCGAACCGGCAGCGGACGCGCGCAACTGCAACCAGCTATGTCTGAATCCCGAACCGTTGTGACGAGCGGGATTTTGGAAATGAAGAGCGGTGGCGAAGACGTCCTCCGCTGAGGAAGGAGCGAGTACGAAATGGGACACCAAACTTCGGTCTCGACAGAGTACGCGGCGCTCAAACTTGCCGCCCGCGCCGGCCAGCTTAGCCGGCGTGAGCTCGTCCGGCGCGGAATTGCACTCGGCCTGGCCGCACCGGCCCTCGCTGGATTGCTGACCAGTTACCGCGGATTCGAAGCACGTGCCCAGGCAGCCGAGCCCGCTGGACCTGATGCGGTCAAGGGCAAGACCTACGATATGTCGATTCTCGGCATCGCCGGCTGGCCACCAAGCGCAATGGGTGTTGAGCTCGCAACCGAGTTCTTCAAGCCCTACGCGCAGGAGACCCTCGGCTACACCGTCAACTTCTCGTTCGAGGAGTCGCCGTTCGATCAGCTCTTCCAGAAGGCGGCCGCCTCGCTCTCAACCGGCGCGGCCGAGTACAACATCATCATCTCCGACAGCCAGTGGCTCGGCGCACTCGCGGATCCGGGCTGGATCGTCCAGCTCAACAGCATCATCGACGCGAATCCCGATCTGCAGATCGAGTTCGAAGAGGCAGCCGCGATTGGCTACCGGATCTATCCGGATGGCACCGATCAGATCTGGGGCTTCCCGCAGGAGGCCGATACGATCGCTCTCTTCGTCCGCCAGGATCTCTTTTCCGACCAGACCGAACGCGACGCGTTCAAAGCGGCCAACGACGGGATGGATCTTCCCCAGACCTTCGAGGACTGGGAAGCAATGGACATGGAGACATTCGAGAAGATCGCCGCCTTCTTTACACGGCCTGATGCCGGGTTGGCGGGTACGAGCTTCCAATTCTCGAAGGTCTACGACTTCGTCTCGTGCTATGTCTATCCGTTCATGTTCTCAAATGGCGGGCAGATCATCGAGGGCTCGGCAGCCGACAAGACCTACAAGGTCGAAGGCGTGCTCGACTCCCAGATCAACGCCGACGGACTGGCTTGGGCGAAGAAATTCGTGCCCTATTGCCCAGCAGGCGTTGCGAACTACGGCATTGCCGAAGAGGTCGACGCCTTCACGGCAGGCACCCTCGCGACCTGCTTCCAATGGTCGGCACTCGGCCCGCAGATGATCAACGCCGCCGCGGACACCAGCAAGCCGGTTTCGGCGGACATGGTCACCGTGGTGGTGCCGCCGGCTTTCAAGCAGGCTGACGGCTCGCTCAATCGCACGTACACCCTTGGCGGTCAGCCGTGGGTGATCAACGCCTTTAACGACGCCGAGAAGATGCAGGTCGCGGTCGACTTTATGAAGTGGTGGTACAGCGCCGAGACGCAGGCCGAGTTCGCGTCGCGCGGTGGCAACCCAGCCGTCAAGGCCGCGCTGGAGTCGCCGGGCTTCGAGGATCTGCAGCCGCACTTCCGCGCCTTCAAGTACATGATCCAGAACAATCGGTCCAGGGACTTCTGGCACGATCCGAACTACTCGGAAATGTTGGCGGCGCAGCAGGAATCGTTCAACGCCTATATCGCCGACATCATCACCGACCCGATGGAAGCGTTGAAATACGCCGCCGTCAAGCAACAAGGCATCCTCTACGACGCCGGACAAACCGACATCGAGCCATCGGTTGATCCTGGTTCCCTTACCATCGGCTAAAGCCGCGCTGCGACGCGGTCAGCGCGGGGGCCTTATTGGCCCTCGCGCTGCCTCGGCGGACCCCTTCCGGGCCTGACGCGCTGAGGAGTCACAATGGCGCACGCAACCGAGACGGAGGAACAACCGGCGCCTGTCGCTCGCCGGCGAAGGCTTCGCCGCCTGGATGACAGCCGCGCATTTCCTGTCCTTCTGCTCGTTCCGATTCTCATTTTCTTCGTTGTCTGGAATGTCGTTCCGCTCATTTGGCTGCTCGGCGTCAGCTTCTATCGTTTCAAGCTCACCGCAAAGCGTGATCCGATCTATGTCGGGTTCGAAAACTTCGATCGCATCTGGCACAGCCAAAACATCTGGGCAACCCTGGCCCGGACGCTCATGTTCATGGTCAGCAGCGTTGGGCTGGCCACCTTCCTCGGCGTGCTCCTCGGGTTGCTCTTTTGGGGAAGCAGCGGTATGCCGGGACGCCGATTGGCATTGACGCTCCTGTTCACGCCGATGATCCTGCCACCGGTCGCCGTCGGCACCTTCTACCGGCTGATCTATGAGCCCAACTTCGGCGTTGCCAATCACTACGTCCAAAAGATCACTGGTGATTCGATCGATTTCCTCGGCGACAAGGACTGGGCGTTCATCGCGACCGTCGCGGTCGATGTTTGGATGTGGACCCCCTTCATGATTTTGATGACGCTCGCCGCGCTCGGCTCGGTGCCGAAAGCGGAGTTGGAGGCGGCTGAAATCGATCGTCTACCCTGGCTGAAACGACTCTGGTACATCGTGCTGCCGCATGGCAAATTCATCCTGATGCTCGGTATCCTGCTGCGCACGATCGACGCCTTCAAAACGACGGATCTGGTGAACCTGATGACCCGTGGCGGTCCGGGCGTCGAAACGGAGACGATTGGGTTGTTGCTCTACCGGCAAGGGTTCGAGGCGTATCAGATGGGCGATGCCTCCTCGATCGCCGTCGTCACGCTGCTGATCGCAATCGCCTTCACCTCGATCTATCTCTATGTGCTGAACTTTCAGGCCACGCGCGCGCAACTTCATGCGGAAGGTGAATCGACATGAGGACCAACTGGCGACAACATGTCTACCACCTCGTTTTGTGGCTGATCTCGATCGCCTTCTTCCTCCCAGTGCTCTGGATCTTCCTGGCCGCGTTCAAGACCACCGGCAACTTGGTGAAGTGGCCTCCTTCATGGATATTCCGGCCGACGCTGGACAATCTGCGAGACGTCATCGACCGCCCAAATTTTTGGTCGTATCTGCGCATGAGTTTCGTGCTCTCTATTGGATCGGTCACGGTCGCGATCGTCGTCGCATTCCTGGCCGCCTATAGCTTTTCGCGGTTCAAACCGATGGGCACGAACTTCTTGATGTTCCTACTTCTGTCGGTTCGCATGGTGCCCGCGGCGGCGGTCGTGGTGCCCATTTTCATGATGTATAACGCTCTTGGCTGGAACAAAACTTTCCATGGCATGCTGCTCTTCTACACGGTGTTCGGCATCCCTTTTTCGCTTTGGATCTTGAAGGGATTTCTCGACGGCGTTTCGTTGCGATACGACGAAACCGCGCTCGTCAATGGAGGCTCGCGCCTGCACATCATCTTCCGGGTCGTCCTGCCGCAGGTGAAACCGGGTCTGGTCGCGGCGGCGATCTTCAATCTGATCTTCGTCTGGAACGAATTCCTCTTCAACTACATTCTGGGCGGCAAGGGCACAACAATGATTCCGGTCATGCTTGCGACCGGCGTCAACCAGGGCGGCAGTGTCGACTGGACCTTCATCGCCAGCCTCTCGCTGATCTATATGCTCCCGCCGATCGTCGCGATTTTCTTTTTCCAGCGCTATCTGCTCGTCGGCATGACCTTCGGCACCGTGCGAGGCGAGGTGTGACGATGGAGCCCACATCGAAAGGACGGCTTCCGTTCGCGGCCCGTTTCCAGGGACTGCTGATTGCCTTGATGCTGATTGGGCTGGTGATGATCGCCCAACGCCAAAATGTGACGCTCTATCGCGTCGGTTTGCCGATGCTCATCATCACCGCGTTTTTGCAGATCGCTTTCGGCAACATTCCGCCACGGGCCGGGTTCGGCCGCTCTATGAAACTTTTGCTCCTCACCTGGGCAATCGTCGGCGCGGTCTTCTTCATCAGCGTCAAACTGGCTCCTCATTTGATCGAAGCCAGCCGTTGAGCTCCGGAACCTCCACGACCAGTGCGATTCTCGAGCTGCGTGGCATTACCAAGCAGTACGGAGCGATTCGTGTATTGGACGGGATCGATCTGGCCGTTCATGCAGGCGGCTTCATCGTGCTCTACGGTCCCCCCGCTTCAGGCAAAACAGTCCTGATGCGAATCCTGATGGGTCTGGAGCATGCCACCAGCGGAGCAATTCTGCTCCGTGGCGCCGAGGTCTCCGGTCTCTCCGCGGCGGAACGAAACATCGGCTACGTGCCGCAGTCGTTCGCGCTCTATCCGCACATTGATGTCTATAGCAACATCGCCTACCCGCTCAAGCTCGCCAAGATCGGCAAGCGAGAATTGGAGCCGATCGTCCGGCAGGCGGCCGAAATGCTCAAAATCACTGATCTGCTCACAAAGCGCCCGGATCAGCTTTCCGGCGGTCAGAAGCAGCGCGTCGCAATCGCTCGCGGCATCGCCAAGCAAACCGATCTCTTCGTGCTCGACGATCCTCTGGCGGGACTCGATTTCAAGCTGCGCGAGCAGCTCATCGACGATCTTCGCCAGCTTCAGGTGAGCTCCGGCATCACGTTTCTCTATACGACCTCGGACGCTATTGAAGCCTTGACGCTGGCCGACATTGTCGGCGTGCTGGATGGGGGGCGGGTCGTTGAGGCGGGTGCGCCGGAGGCGATCTACCAGCATCCGACGCACGCGGCGTCGATGCGGCTGCTCGGATTCCCCGGCGCCAACTTCCTCACAGGTTCGATCTCCGAACGGGAGTCCGGCCAATGGTGCAACGCCGGGCCGCTCGAGTTTCCGGTCGATCTCGTGGAGAGGCGTGACGGAGTAGAGATCGCGGTTGGGTTACGGCCTGAAGCTATCCGTTTGAGCGCCCGCACGGAACCATGCAATGAACTGTTGAGCCTCCCGGCGACGGTCCTGTTGCGTGAAGATCTGGGCGGCGAGGAGATTCTCTATCTCGAAATCGGTGGAATTCCGTTCACTACTGTTGTCCGCCACGATTCTGGCGAAGATCCCGGCGCCGAGCTGCTGGGCGTTACAATCGACCCGCGCGATCTCCTCCTCTTCGCCGCGGACGGCTCCCGGATTGGACAAGGAATGACCACCCATGGCTGAGATTCGCGTCGAGCGGGTGACCAAAGCATTCAAGGAGCTAAGGGCCGTCGATGATGTCACCTTCAACTTTCCCGAAGGAGAAGTGACCTGCCTGCTCGGTCCGTCTGGATGCGGCAAAACGACGCTCATGCGCATGATCGCGGGTCTCGAGAAGCCGACCAGCGGCGAAATCTACTTCGGCTCGGAGCGAGTTACGCACTTAAAACCCAGCAAACGCGATATCGGGATGGTCTTCCAGTATCCAGTGGTCTACCGCGGAATCAGCGTCTACCAAAACATTGAACTGCCACTCCGCGGCGCCGGATTGTCCGAGTCTGAACGAAAACAGCGAATCGATCGCGTGGTGCAAATCCTCGATCTCGGTCCGCATATCGGCAAGGACATCACGCGGCTCGACAACGGAACGCGGCAGAAAGTCGCCGTTGCGCGGGCGGTCGCGCGTCAACCGCGGATCATCTTGTTCGACGAGCCGATCACGAATGTCGACGCGCATGCGAAGCTCCAGCTCAAGCGCGCATTCAAGGAGTTGACCAAGCAGCTCCGGCAAACCATCGTTTACGTTACGCACGATCAAACGGAGGCGATGACGCTCGCCGACCAGATCGCGCTGATGCGTGACGGCAAGATCGTGCAGTGCGACGCCCCCCGTGAGCTCTACAACCAACCGATCGACCGGTTCGGCGGTTGGTTCCTCGGCAACCCCGGCATGAATTTCTTTGATGCCATGCTGGAATCGACCCCCGGCGGGCTCGCGCTCTCGACTCCTCTACTGCCTGCCCCGCTCCAGGTGACTGGAGAAGGACGACGTGATGGAACGATTGTGATCGGCATCCGTCCCGAGCGCGTTCGCGTCGCGGCAAGCGCGGTGCCGGGCTCGGTTGAGGCGCGGGTCGTGCGCAAATCGATCACGATTGGCCGCCAGTACCTCCTTGCCCTGGAGCGTGGAGGCCAATCCTTCAAGGCCAAGGTGCCGGGTGATCTCGGACAGGAGATCGGAGAGCGTGCATGGGTGAACCTGCCACCGCGCGAAATCGTGCTCTTTGGAGCAGATGGGACACGCGCCGCGCTCACGCCGGTTGCCCAGCCTGTACGGACTTGATGTAATGGCCGCATTGACCCGCTCGGCGAATCGGACGTTTTACTTCGGCACAAATCTAAAGATGCACCAGACGCCTGCTGAGACGATCGGATTCCTTGATGGGATTGCCTCGATCCATCCGCATCCTCGAACGAGGCCGTTCGTGCTCCCGCCTTTCACCTCGCTCCCCGATGCGACTCGTCACCACGTTCGACCGCGCATTTGGCTTGGAGCGCAGAACGTGCATTGGGCGGAAGAAGGTGCTCATACCGGCGAAATCTCGGCGCCAATGCTGACCGCGCTCGGACTCGATCTTGTGATGGTCGGTCATGCCGAACGACGGGCCGCCGGCGAAATCGATGCGCTCGTGAACGCGAAGGTCAAAACCGCGCTGGGGCATGGGCTTCGCGTGTTGTTGTGCGTGGGAGAATCGAAAGACGAACGAACGGCCGGTGCGGGTATCGATACGACGCTCCGTCAACTGATGCTGGCGCTGCACGGGGTGCCCGCCGAGGCGATGTCGCGGCTCTTGATTGCGTATGAGCCGGTTTGGGCAATCGGCGAATCCGGCTCGCCGGCGACGCTGGAACAGGCTGCGCCGGTCGCCGAAGCGATCCACCGGCGGCTTCAAGGCGAGTTTCAGATGCGATTGCCGGTGCTCTATGGAGGCAGCGTGGACGCGGTCAACGCGTCCGAATTCGCGCGGGGAGGCATGTTCGACGGGCTCTTTGTCGGAAGAGCGGCCTGGACGCCCGCGAGCTTTGCGAACGTGCTCGTTGCCGCGGAACGCGTTCGATACAAACATCAAAACTTATAGTGGAGGGTGATTCGGTGGCGACTGTTGTCAGCTTGGGTATTCATATCCTGGACGTTCTCGGGCGGCCGGTGACCCGCATTCCGCCGAAGCAGGACGTCGATTTGATCGAGGAGATCCGGCTCACCGTCGCGGGAACCGCGGCCGGAACGAGCGTCGATCTCGCGAAGCTGGGCGCCAGCGTCATCGCGATGGGAGCGATCGGCGAGGATGCGGCCGGTCACTTCATCCTCGACACCATGGGCAGGTACGGGATTGACACCAGTCGATTGCGCATCAAGCATGGCGTGCAAACGTCGGCGACGATGCTGCCAATCAGGCCCAATGGCGAGCGGCCCGCGCTCCACGTTCTTGGCGCCAATGCGGAGCTGACCGAGGGCGATATCGATCTCGACGTGATCGTGTCAGCCGATGTGCTCCACCTCGGCGGCACCTATCTGATGCCCAAATTCGATGGCGAGCCAAGCCGCCGCGTGCTCGAGCTCGCAAAGTCGCACGGCGTCACCACGACGCTCGATCTGATCGCGATTCCGCGTCCGGATCTACTCGAGATCCTCGAACCCGCGCTCCCCTTTGTCGACTACTTCATGCCCGGGATCGATGAAGCGCGGATGATCGCGGGTCTGCCCGATGCAGGCCGGGAAGAGCTGATCGGCTTCTTCCTCGATCGGGGCGCCAGGCACACGGTTTTCAAAATGGGCGCCGAGGGGAGCAGTATCGCCTGGCGCGATGATGGAGCGATTCGTGAGATCCGGCTGCCGGCGCATAAGGTGACCGTGGTCGACTCGACCGGCTGCGGCGACGCCTACTGCGCCGGGTTCATCGTCGGCTTGACCAAGGGTTGGAGCCTGGAGCAAGCGGGACGACTGGGAACCGCGGCGTCGGCACTCGTGATCACCGGATTGGGCTCCGACGCGGGAATCGTCGATCTGGCGCACACCATCGCCTTCATGGAGACCGCCGAAGTTATGTCGCTCTAAGCAGAGCTCGCGAAGCTAGATGGTTGGGCAAGGAGACACACGATGGCGGCAATCAGCGGGGCGGCGTGGGTCAATGGCGAGTTCGTGCCGGCGGACGAGGCGAAGATTTCGATCTTCGACAGCGGATTCATCGGCGGCGTCGCGATCTTCGACACCCTCGCTTGCTGGCAGGGCAAGCTTTTCAAGCTGCTTACGCATATCGCCCGCTTCGAACGCTCCGCCCATGCCGCGATGATTCCGTTGCGTGCCAGCGGCGACGAGCTCGCGGAACTGTTGATCGAAACAACCCGTCGCAGCGCTCTTCAAGACGCCTACGTCCAAGTGCTCGCGACTCGGGGACGGAGGCCCTCGCCGAGCGCGTGGTCGAACGATCCAACCCTGATTGTCTACGCGGTTCCATATGTCTGGATCGTGCCGAAGGAGAGGATCGATTCCGGTATCAGCGTAATCGTGCCGGCGACGCGGAATTGGTCCCCGACGGTCGTAGACCCCAAGATAAAGAACTTCAACCGTATGCACTCATACATGGCTCGAATGGAGGCGGATCGCGCCGGCGCCGACGATGTCGTGATGGTCGATGAGTACGGATACCTCACCGAAAGCCGCGGTGCGAACTTGTTTCTTGTTCGCAATGGAACCGTTTTCAGCCCGCGAACCGGCATTCTCGAGGGCATCACGCGCGAGACGGTCTTCGAGATCTCCGGGGCTCTCGGGATCAGAGCCGAAGAACGCGACATGACACCTTTCGATCTGTACGTCGCTGAGGAGGCGTTTTTGAGCACGACCGCCGGCGGGATCATCCCGATTGTCCAGGCCGACGGCCGCCAGGTCGGGACCGGGAAACCTGGTGTGATAACGCAACAGATCAACGATCTTTACTGGGTCCGCCATCTCGATGGACCTGACGTCACCCCGGTTTACGCGTCCGCGGAATCGAGCTAGTTGAGAACTTCGACTTGTCTAGTGGACGCGAGCCGCCTGGGTAAGGACGGTTCGGATCAGTTCTTGGAGTTGGTCGGGGCGGAAAGTCGACTTTTTCAGCATCGCGTTCGCATGTTTGCACGGCCAGGCCGTTTCCGCGGCGGGAAGTCCTGCGCGCTACCAACAATGACCGGAATCTGGCTCATTTCTGGCGAATCGCGAATCGCATTCAGCGCGCGGAAACCGTCCGTGTCAGGCATCAAAACGACAAGACCGATCAAGTTAGAAATCGGGATGGCAAGCTCGTTGAGTGCCTCAGTTCCGGTGCTCGCGACCCCATTCCGATGACCTGACCGTTCAAGCAACCGCACCACGATTTGACGCGCGTCAGGGTCATCGTCGACGACGAGCACATCGGCCGAGGCGGCGGGCGCGAATCGATCCAGCACGTCCACGAGCAGTGCGCGGGGAATGGATGTGGCGAGATAGTCAGCAGCGCCAAGTGATTCCGCTCGCATGCGCTCGCCGGACATCGAGGAAACGATCACTTGCAAATCCTTGGTCGATTCCGAGAATCGAAGCCTCCTGAGCACTTCCCAACCGTCGATACCCGGCATTACCAGATCCATTAGGACGATGTCTGAGCACCTTCGAGAGATCTTCTCCGGCGCCTTCTAACAATTGAGAGCGATGTCAACACCATATCCTTCCGGCATCATGATTCGAACTGAAAGATCGCGATCCACGGAGTCATCATCCACGATGAGAAGGTTGAGTAGCTCGGGCATGTTAGTAAGCTTCCATAGAGCAATTCTTCTTAGTGAGCCAATCTCTGGAGGCAGCGTGCAATGACCCGGCAAGAGGGCGCAGGGACCAAAAGTATTGAAACGTTGTAGTGATGGGGTCACGGATGACGCAACCTAACGATTCGAATGCCCCTGTGGCGACCAACACAGGGCGGTAAGGTGTACTTGATCCGGAGTTGCGCCCTTCGATAGTTACGGGCTCTCCCTCGCCCAGGACTTCCGGACTCTTGTCCCATATCGCGGCCGGAACGCGACCCTCATGATGGGCGGACATGCTGGCAGAGACCTGCCCGGCCAGGCGAAAGCCGTTTGCGTGCGCTCCATGAAGAACTGAGACCCCTGACACATGGTCACCTCCGCCTTCGATTCCATCGAAGCGGAAGCGTTGCTTGGCCACGAGCCGGGTGGTCTGGGCCGGATCCTCGATACATTGCCAAATGGCGTGATTGTGCTCGACGGAGACGGACAGATCGTCTACGGCAATTCTCTGGCGCAAGGCATCCTCGGCCTAACGCGCAACGAGCTGCTCAATCGCATCGTCATGGATCCCTCGTGGCAGACGATCCGTGAAGATGGTGCGCCATTTCCCATCGATGAACATCCCTCTCTGATCACGCTTCAGACTGGCGTTTCGTGCTCGGGTGTGATCATGGGCGTATCGAAGCCGGACTGCACTGTTGCCTGGATCGAAATCCATTCGAACGTCCTAGCTCGCTCTACTGACGGTGCTGTTTCGGCCGTCCTGACCGCCTTCACCGATGTTTCTGAACGGAAACGCGCCGAATCGAACGCCGCTGAGGCAAAAAACCAATCGATCGAGGTGCTCGAAAGCATCGACGACGGTTTTTTTGCCGTCGATCGCCAGCTCCGGTTTACCTATGTCAACGCCCGCGCGGCAGTGTGGTTGAAGTCCACTTCGACCGAGATTATCGGCCGGCGGATATGGGATGTCTTCCCAGAAGCCATGACGACACCCGTGTTCGAGGCATTCCAACGGGTGATAGGGAACGGCGAAGCGACCGGCTTTGAGATGTACTATCCACCCTTCGAGGAGTGGTACGAAGGTCGGCTCTATGCCACCGCTGAGGGCATTTCGGTGTACTTCCGAAATATCACTGAGCGGCAGGATGTAGCGAAGGCGCTCATCAAGAGCGAAGCACAATATCGCGCGGCGGTCGAGCAGGTCCCGGCGGTTATCTATACCGAACCGAACGATGGCTTACCGACCTTTTCCTACCTCAGTCCGTACGTGGAGACGATGCTTGGGTACTCCCCCGACGAATTTCTGTCGCGGAGAGGATTGTGGACAAGGTGCATTCATCCCGATGATTTGACTCGCGTTCACGCGATTTTCGATCGAGCCAGAAAGACCGGTGAACGGTACGCCGCGGAGTATCGTCTGATCGCGGCCGATGGGCATATCGTCTGGGTCGACGACACCGCGGAGCTTATCGTCGATGGGTCAGGTGCGGCACTCTGGTGGCAGGGCGTTGCACTTGACATTACCGCGCGCAAACAGGCTCAGGAAGAGGTCGTCCTCAGCGAACAACGTTATCGCGCGCTCGTTCAGCACGCGGCCGACCTGGTGAGCGTCATTGGCATCGACAGGACCATCAAGTTTCAGAGTCCCGCACTCGAGCGCCTCCTTGGTTACAGCCCTGAGGATCGTGCCGGTGCCGATGGCTTGAGCTTCTTACACCCTGACGATGTACCCGTAGCTCAACGGGCCCTCGCTCATGTCGCGACGTTGCCCGAGGGCTCAACGACAAGAATCGAATTGCGCGCCCAGCACCGTGATGGATCGTGGCGTTATCTGGAGGCGACAGCCACCAACTTGCTCAACGAACCAGGCATCAATGGGTTCGTCGTCAACTCTCGCGACAGCACCGAACGAAAACTGCTCGAGGACGACCTCCGTCGCCGCGAAGAACGGCATCGCGCGCTCCTCGATGCGATTCCCGACCTGATTCTTCGATTCGACCGCGATGGAACGTATCTCGATATCGAAGCTCACCAGTCGACCGCCCTGATCGCACCGGTGGAGGTGCTAATTGGGCACACTGTCGACCAGGTGTTGCCGCTCGAGAACGCGGAACAAGTCAGACGCGCAATCGCGCGAGCGCTGGACGAGGGTCACATGCAGACGCTCGAGCTCCCGCTGAGAAGAGGCAACGAAGCGCGCGATATCGAACTGCGGATCGTGGCCGCCGGCGAGAACGATGTTGTCGCCGTTGCCCGCGACGTTACAGATCAGCGAATGGCCAGCGAACGAATTCGAACGAGCGAGGAGCGGCTACGGTTGGCGCTCGATGCGGCAAAAATGGGAGCCTGGGATCTTTACGTGGCCTCATCACTCATCACATGGTCGCCAACGCTCTGCGCCCAGCTTGGCCTGCCTGCCGAAACACGATCGACCACCACGGAGGAATTCCGCTCCACGCTCATTCACCCAGACGACCGCGCATCGACGACGAGCGCAAATGACTCCGTAACCGTTAGCGACGAGTTCCGGGAGCTCGAATATCGAATCGTGCGACCGGACGGCGAGATTCGGTGGCTGCGCGATGTGGGCCGTGTGGTCGAACGCGGACCTGAGGGAGAACCGATCCGATCAGCAGGTGTCACGATCGATATTACCGAACGGCGGTTGGCAGAGCAGGAGGTTCGTTTCCAGGCAGAGCTGCTTGACCAGGCTACTGTTGCCGTGATTGCGACCGACGCGAGCGGGCTCGTAACTCATTGGAATAGGCACGCCGAATTGCTCTATGGATGGACACCAGCAGAAGCCATTGGCAAGAACATCGGAAACCTCACCATCGGGCCAACGGAAGAATCGAAGGCCCTGGCAATTCTCGACAGATTGCGCTCAGGCCTGTCCTGGGAGGGAGATTTCATATGCGCTCGCAAGGATGGTGCCGAGGTTCCCGTACATGTGGTCGATTCGCCAGTCCGCGACGCAAACGGGGACACCATTGGAATCGTCGGAATCTCGGTTGACATCTCCGCACAAAAGGCCTCGGAAGCCCTCCTCGTTCATCAAGCAACCCACGATCCGCTCACAAGTCTGCCCAACCGCACACTCTTCACAGATCGTCTCCGCGATGCCCTCGACGATGCCGCGATGCACGACCGCTCACTGACCGTGATGTATCTCGATCTCGACGGCTTCAAGCGGGTCAATGACAGTTTCGGGCATGCGATCGGCGACGAGCTGCTGATCGAAGTTGGGTTGAGACTCGTCGCGGGATTGAGTCCCAATGCGACTCTTGCCCGTTTCGGAGGCGACGAGTTCACCCTGCTGCTGCCCGATGTCTCATCTCCTCGCGATGCCGCGGCTGCAGCCAACAAGCTGCTTGAACGCTTGCGCATGCCCTTCCTGCTCGATGGGCGTGAAACGTACGCCGACGCCAGTATTGGCATCGCGCAGAGCTCTCCGGTTCTGACTATGCCCGGCGATCTCCTGCGGGCAGCAGACATTGCACTGTACCAGGCCAAGGCCGGCGGGCGAGGGACCTATCGCATCTTCGATCACGGACGGGTGTCGCAGATGCCCGACCGGTTAGAGATCGAATCCGAGTTGCGCCGGGCGGTTGAGCGCAACGAGCTCCGCGTCTTTTTTCAACCCGAGGTTGACCTCAGAACCGGCGAGATCGTCGGCGCCGAGGCATTGGTGAGATGGGAGCACCCGAGACGGGGACTGTTGTCACCGAACGAATTCATCATGATTGCCGAAGAGAGCAACCTGATCGTCCCGATCGGTGGATGGGTGCTCACTGAGGCCTGCCGCCAGACTGCTGTTTGGCGTTCACTGGGACCTTCCGCGAAACGCATGAGCGTCAACGTCAATCTGACGGCCCGGCAATTACGACAGCCCGACTTGATTGCCCAGGTCCGGTCGGCCATCCGCGAGGCCGGACTTCCCCCGGGTCAATTGAAGCTCGAGATCACCGAGCGCACCGTGATCGAAGATGCCGAGCGAGAGATTAACGCGCTTTCCCAACTCAGAGCGCTGGGGATCAAACTTGCGATCGACGATTTCGGAACAGGATTTTCATCCCTCAGCTACTTGTTGCGCTGGCCGGTCGACACGATCAAGATCGACCGCTCCTTCGTCGACGGAATCGAGACGAAGCGAGGCGGAAAACAATTGGTGGCCTCAATGGCAGATCTCGCGCATGCACTCGATGCGGACGTGACGGCCGAGGGCATCGAAACCGCCGGTCAGCTGGCGTGGTTGCGAGGGATCGGAGTCGAGCGAGGGCAGGGCTATTACTTTGCACAGCCATTGCCCGCGGATGACTTCCTGAGACTACTCGCGTCGGGAGAAATCTACGATGTCGGCACGGAGCCCTTTGCAGAGCGGGGATCAGCAAGCCACGCGAATCGCGTGAGGTCCCCGCAAGGCAACCTGCCCGTGGTTGCACGTTCCCGTATGACAGTGAGTTGATCCGACGGTTGATTCCCATCGCTGATGATCTGATGTCCACTGACATTGCAATTCACTTATGTAGCGACAACCACCTCCGCGGCCGACGCGTCGGTTCACCTTTCAGCCAGCAACAGTCTGGATGGCTGGGGGTCGCACATCGTTGCCGCGGGTAGCGAGAGCGCGGAGCTCACGGTTCTGATCCCGTCCGGCTTGAGCATTATTGTGATCGTTGAGGTTTCGGTTCCGGCCGAGGCCCGGGTGCAGTATCAAAACCTGACGACACTAAGCGCGGTCGTGGTGTCTGATGTCGTTGTGGTCCGTGCCAAGTCCTCGAGATAGGGGAGAGTTGGAACCTGGAGTGCCAGTCAGTGGTTGCTCAAGCGAGATGGGGTTCCGGTTCAGGTTGCTCGATATCCAACAAGTGTTTGACCAACAAGAATGCGATCAACGTTGCCAGCATCAACACCGCGGAACCGCGGAAGAGCCAATCGGCGCCGACGACATCCAGCAGTGACCCGCCGACAATCGACCCCGTAATACTCCCCAATCCAAACGAGACCGCCGCGAGAAGCGCCTGCGCGGTCGCCGCATGCTCGCGCCCGGCCAGCCGGTGGACGAGCATCACCGAAGCAGTCAGAAACGTTCCGTACGAGAGACCGTGTAGCACCTGAATCGGAAGAATCCATATCGGTTCCGTAATCACGCCGTATGCCGCCAGCCGGAATGCGTAGACACCGATCGCGACCGCGATCAAGCGCGGAGCCCCAAGCTTGCGCAAAAACCAGCTTCCGAAGGCGATCACCGGCAGCTCGCTGATTGCGCCAATCGCCACCATCGCTCCTAACAGGCTGGCGCTGCCGCCGAGCTCTTCGATCCGGATCCCGAAAAAGCCATACATAATCGCGGTTGCGCTCGCCACAAGATATGACGTGGTCAACAGCACAACCAGCGGGCGATTGTGCCGGAACTGACCGAATCCCCCAAAGAGCGATCGTTTCTTCCGCTCACCCAACCTGGGCAAACCTCTCGTCGTCAACAGCGTGGACGCCAGGCAAATCGCATAAGCGACGATGAAACGGCGATCCACGCGCTCACCCATCAACTGGCCGGCGACGAGTACCGCTCCCGAGTAACCAACCGAACCCCAAACGCGCAACTTTCCGTACGAGGTACCGAGGCGTTCGCCGATCTCGACCGCATAGCCGTCGAAAAACGAGGCAATCGGCGTTGTCGCGAGCGCAAGCAGGCCGATGAGCGCGAAGACCGCTCCAAATGCGGCAACCTGGGTTGTCGCCAGCGCGATCAGAACGGAGAGCGCGAGCGCGATTCTAAGTACCAGCCGGTGGGCCGCAAGGGCATCGGCGATCGATCCCCAGATGGGACCGGCGAATGCAACCGAAACGGCGGGAAGCGCGGCAAGAACCCCGACCTCGAACCCGCTGAAGCCCAGTTCCCGGTAATAAAGCGTCGCGAACGGTCCAAAGGAACCGACCGCGGCAAAGCCCCAGAAGTAACCGGCGCCAACGGACGCCGACGCGTGGGACCAATCGTCGCCGGACGTGCTGCTCGAAGCGCCGATCTTTTGTGACAACAAATGCGCCAGATCGACTGCAGCCCAAGTACGACAACCATGGTCACTTATCGCTAACCAGTGGTGCGTTTATCTATGGTGCCAGAAGCAGGCGTTGGCTCAGCATGTTATGGGACTATGGTTTGCCAATCGGCTCTTCGTCGATGAAGTCTCTGTCATACTCTGGAGAGTCTTCTTCAATGGCCAATTGCGCTGCTACTGCTTTCTGAAGTGATGAAGAATCCTGACCCAAAGCCTCGGCCCTGAGTATCCTGGCCCTCGCATGTTCAGTAATTGGTGACCGTTCGAGCAACTTGGAAAGTAACGCTTCAAAGAAGAATTCAGGTTGCAACTCCGTAGGAAGCTGATCAGCGTCAAGCTCATCATTGAGGATACGAACGCTGCTAAGCGTATCAGCCTCCCAGGTTTCTGCTACCACGATTGCTGCCCGATCATATCCGTTTACCCAGGGCCTGCCCGGTGCTGTTACCTTTGTCATCATGTCCACGAAGTTGGGAAGGGCGCCACTCACGACTTTCGCTGGGACAATAGTAAGGGCGCCAATTGCTGCCAATGGGAACCGGCCCCGGAGATTCTTCAAATCGCCGTCGAATTCTTCCCATCGATTGGGCAGGTTTTGCATGACTTCTTTTGGATCTGCAGCTAACGCGAAGCTCTTGGTGGAGACCAACAATTCAAGTCCACGATCCCAGTCCGCTACAAAAACATCGACTTGTTTACGTCTGCTTTCGCCCAGAACGGCGGCCGTGCCTCGCTCAAGTTCAGAGCGAATCCGCCGAAGTAAAGTTGTAAGTCTGCGGATTCGATAGTTCAGCTGCTTTAGCCGTTTGTCACTGCTTGAAACTGTGGTCCTGAAGTCTTCTAGTGCCCTGAGCTCACTATCGATCTTCTCAAATACTTTCAGAGCTTCGGCCACGACATTTGCGACAAAGAAGGGTTCAGACTCCCTCGGTATCACATTATCGATTCCGGCAATCCGTAGCATCCACGCGGCCCACATATCGAGCCCAGTAGCGACCGAACCTTGGCGCACCTTTTTCGGATCTGTCAATGCGAGAACCCGGCTGAGAGCTGAAATGTCCGCCCGAAATCCCCTTTCGGTCCATCCCGCATCAGTCGATTCGTTAGCTATGAAAGCAGCAACACGACGCTGGAGAACTGCCGTTGCGGAATCGCTTCTCTTAGGAACAGTTGCCCGGAAATCAGTAACGCTCATGTAGGACTCGATTTCAAGCGCAAAGATCGGCGCTTTCTGCGGTGTTTCATATCGAGCCACGCTGATCGGAGAAGCCTCCGGTCTTCGTTGTCCAAATGCGATAACACCTTGGCGTCGACTATATCCGCCAGTTCTAGATAGCGGCGTTCTCTGCTTAGAGCCGCCATTTTCTCAGAAACCGCCTCCAATTCACCAAGGATCTTCGCGGAGTAGACTGGAACAAAGACTCGCTCTGCCTCGCGGGTTTCCAGTTTTAACACCCCACCACCGTAAGCGCGGCCAGATAACTCGCATGAGAGCATCGTCGCCGAATTCATCCAGGTGAGCGCAATCCATCTTGCTGAGGTATTCGAATCCTTGAGCCGCACATTGTGGAGCAGATTTGTCGTGAGTGCCTCCGCCCGATTCTCAACTACATGTGGGACCCGATTACTCATGTAACTAAGTATGAGATCGGGCGGTTCTGGAATTCTTAGCTTCCACCACGGCTTGCGAATCTGACACTTGAAGGTGGAATGGACTCCTTGAGACTCTCCATTAGTGACATAGCGCATAGATGCGGGATCCAATGATTGAGGCACGAAGAGCCAGACCAGACCTCCTGAGTCTCGGAGGGCCGCCCAGTCCTGTGAGCTCAGGGTCGGATTGGGGATCTGCTGGCTGCGTGCGATGACAGGTCGCAGATCTTCTTTCGGCAATTCCCACGCACTAGCGTCCTTGTCAGTGAGCAAAAAGAAGCGATTGGCTCCTGTCACAATGCCGATGTCAACGGACGCGATGTCGCCAAGCGGCTGCATGAGCTCCGAAGCGCGTTCCAGGCTATCCAAAGCGTTGAGATTCACGAGTGCGCTGGACCATTTGTGCCCGCTTGCCAGGCGCGAGTTCGAGTCATTAAATCTTTGTAGATCGCACGCGTTCTGAAAGCGGTGAATCTGGACGTTTCCGGGTCCTGTTCCTTCGGCCAGCACCAAAACCACATCGACCAGCGCTTCTGGGAAAACACGTTCCTCAAACGCCAAGATGTCGACTCGGGAAAATCGCCGTTCGAGGAATGCTCGTACTGGGCGTGCGTAGTCGGTCAGTAGTAGTTCCATTGGCAACACAAACGCAAGACGCCCATCTTTGCATAGAAACGTCGAGGCATGAACCAGAAATGGAGCCCAGGAGCTCGTCAGTTCACTAAGCGTCACCCCCTGGGACAGAGTTCGCTCAAGTGCTTGTGCTCGCATGGCACCAGAAAAGTGGTGGTAACGAATGTATGGAGGGTTTCCCACGACCGCATCGAACTCGCCTTCATCACACGTGTGAGAGAAGAAATCCGAGGTAATAATCTTCGCAGTTGGGACAGACAGCCGGGATAAGTCCGCCGCGTTGGAATCGATTTCAATTCCAACGATCTGATCTTCTCCTGCCGAGTGTCCCAGACTCCGCAGTCGATCCGAAGCAATGTCCAAAAACACCGCATCACCACAAGCAGGGTCGAGCACCCGATCGGCGGGCGAACGCACCGCCCAATCAACCAGAAAACGTGCTAATGGCTCCGGGGTGTAAAAAGCACCGCGCTGCTTCTGTATTGTGGGTAGGGTAGTTGCCAACTAGATACTCTCCGTGGAACGGTACCAAGGTATCGATCTGATTTGCCGTCTTCACGTACCGAGTATTTAGATTCAATGCATAAGTATTGCATGGAACCTGTCCGATTAGGAACCGCCTCACTCGAACTAAGCGGTTGCGTATACGCGCGTCGTCTGAACGTTTGTTCTCACGCGAATCAGGGCGGCTCATTGCCTGATCCACGGCAAAGAATAGTGTCGCCCTCATCCTAGAACGCAATTTTGGATTCACTCGATGGCAACAAGATTGCCAACGTTGTACGGGTTAACAAGCAATGAGACCTAGTAGCGAACCACGGGCCCGTTCGTGCATATGCCGCTGAGGACTCAAGTCAAGCCCGATCGAATCGTTCTCTGGCTTTGCGCAGAAGTGCCGCGCCGGACTTGCCGGCGCTTCTCGCCGCGACCCCCGCGGTGGTTTTGAGCGATTCGACGTCGACATTCTTTGCCTTGTTCACCGCGGAATCCCGGATGCCTCCGGCATTGACGCTTTTGCCAAGGGTTGCGGCCGACTCCTTCAAACCCGCCCCGTCGACGCTATGGGCAACAGAACCAAGCGAGGCTTTGAGCTTCTCGACATCGACCGTGTGACCGAGATCGCTGAGCGCGTTTCGCAATCGCAGCGGATCGAAATTGCGGCCCAGGCTGTTCATCACGGCCAACAGCTTGGCCGGCTCGACCGAGTGTCCGATATCGGAAAGCGCTGTCTTCACCCTATCAAAATCCACGCTCGAAACGGCCTGGTTGACGGCCTGCTTGGCCTGGCCGGCATCGACATTGGCCCTTGCCGCATGGGCGGCGTTATCACGTTGCTCTTGATCCATCTGGACCTCCGTCCGCGACCGGCTTCATTCACCGATCGACGTGTTTGATTGTACAGGCTGGACCTAGTCTGCCCCGCGTTTCGATGCGTGTGGATTGGAGACGCTGTTGGTGATCGATGAGGAGCTGGAACGGCAACCGCGCCGCTGAATGCACGATGCCGGGGCATTGCTGGCCGGGGCCGATTGCGCTGACCGAACCCAGAGAGTGCGCGCTCTCCGTCGCGGCAAAGCCATCGGTCCGCGCCCGCGGCACGGTTGCCTCATTCCGGTTGAGTGGATCGCCACAGACCCCTTTGTTTGTCGCGCTCCACGACCAAGATCGTAGTGACTGGCAAGCCCGCCGTCATACGTTGAATGCTGTAATCGCGTCAGGAATTTCCGCTTCGTCCTTGAGCCACTTTCGTGCAAGCACTCTGTCGGATATGCTCCCGGCACTGGAATTCCATCTCAGTTGCCAGGAGTCACGCATGTCCCTGATCCGCCCGAACTCGGTTCGCTACCTGAACGATCTCCCGGTGCCGATGCGTGACGGTGTTCGCCTCTCGGCTGACGTCTATCTTCCGGAAGGAGATGGACCCTGGCCGGTGCTCCTGGCACGGACGCCGTACGACAACAACCTGATCATGGAATCGGGTCTCTTCTGGGCACAGAACGGCTACGCGTACGTCGCCCAGGATGTGCGGGGACGCTACGACTCCGAGGGCGATTTCGTGCCTTGGGACCACGAGACAGACGACGGCTACGACACGCTCGAATGGATCGCTCAACAACCGTGGTGCGACGGCAGTGCCGGCATGAGCGGCGGCTCATATCTCGGGCAGGTCCAATGGCAGGCGGCCTTTACCCAACATCCACTGCTCAAGGCGATTGCCCCACGGGTTATGGGCAACAATCTCTGGGACAGTCCGCACTACCAAAACGGCGCATTCGGGCTCGGCGTGAACGCGGTTTGGGGCTGGCGTACGATGGGCCGGACCATGCAACGGATCGACCGGTTCGACTGGCCCGCTGTTCTGCGGACGTTGCCGCTGAGAAAAATGGATGTCGCTTCGGGCAAGCAGCACCCCGCCTTTTCCACTTGGCTCGATCGCCACGACTACGACGACTATTGGCGGGCGACAGCGGTCGACGAGCATTTTGAGCGCTATACCATCCCGGTCCTTCAGGTCTGTGGGTGGTATGACCTCTACGCCGGCGGCATGATGCTCAACTTCATCGGCCTGCGCGAGCACGGCGGCAACGCGCTCGCTCGCGACAATCAACGGATCATCATGGGTCCATGGACTCATCCTCAAGCGGGGAGCACGCCTTCCCCGGGAACCACCAATGCTGGCGACCGTGATTTCGGCTATGGATCGCTACTCGACACGCGGGAGATCGAGCTCGCCTGGTTCGATCACTGGTTGAAGGGCGTCGACAACGGCGCCGAGAAAGAGCCGGCCGTCACGCTCTTCGTGATGGGCTCCAACACGTGGCGCAACGAGCACGAATGGCCGCTCGCCCGAACCGAATGGACGCCCTACTACCTGCATTCAAACGGGAATGGCAATACGGTCAACGGCGACGGCACACTTTCACCGGTGAAGCCAGGCAGCGAGCCGGTCGACACGTACGTTTACGATCCGGAACTGCCCACACCGACGATGGGCGGCTGCAACTGTTGCAATCCGGAGGTCGTGCCATGGGGCGTTTACGATCAACGAGTCGTCGAGGCACGAGAGGATGTGCTTGTTTACTCATCTGATGTGCTTGACCGGGACACCGAAGTCACTGGGCCGATTATCGTGCATCTCTTTGCGTCGACCGACGGCCGTGACACGGACTTCACCGCAAAGCTCGTTGACGTCTTCCCGGACGGCACTGCCTGGAACCTGTGCGACGGGATCGTACGCGGTCGCTACCGCAAGGGCCGCGGGCCGGCTGAATTGTTGACGCCAGGTGAAATCTACGAGTTCGAGATCGATTGCTGGGTGACCTCAAACCTCTTCAAAGCCGGTCACAGGATCCGGGTGGAGATCAGCAGCAGCAATTTCCCTCGGTTCGACCGAAACATGAACACGGGCGACCCGATCGGCGATGACGCCAGTCCGCGCCGCGCCAGCCAAACGATTTACCACGACGCGGCTCACCCATCGCACATCCTGCTGCCGATCATTCCGCCATCGTGAATCGGCTCTGACCATGAAGTCGCTCAGCGATGATCGTCAGCGATGACGACATTGCCGAGCCACTTCACGAACGGATATGACTGGTGCGTTGAACGCCAGAATCGTTCATCGGCCGTCCAATAGCTGCATCCGAAATGCTCTGCGAGCGCTATATAATGGGAATCGTAGGTCGCACGCTGACCTGTTTCGAATGCGATCCCTATTGCGCGGGCGCCGAGAGCCGGATCGAAATCCTGAACTTCGACCAATTTCATGATCTGTGAGTGCTTGCCCAAGGCTTCTTGCATTTTCAAGACTCCTTGACGGTATTCTTGGAAAATTGCGTTGGCAACTTCGCAGGAAAACCACGCCGGCACGAACAATGTAGTCGAATAGAACTCCCAAGTATTGCCAAGAAAACGCGCCTCCGCGGTAAGGACCTCTTCGAACTCCCACTTCAACGCAAGGCCTGTGTCGACTACCGCCCGTTTCACAAAGTCAAAAGGTGATTGCTGCGCTCTTCACGCATTTGTCGGACGAGCTCAGCAGAATCTTCGAATGGGCCGCCATGCCGACGAGTTAGCTCTTCGCGGGATCGATCCATTTCGTCCAATACTGCTATCCGTTCCTCGGATTCAGGTGTCAACTTGGCTTCCTCTTCAGTCATCTTTCCTTGGGCGACTAACTTTGCTCGCATGCGAATAATGTATTCACGCGTCGACTCTCCAGGTAATTTCCCCTCGATGTAAACGACGTGCTCGGGATCGGGGGCGGGGCGGGCATGTCGTTCCCGGCCGGCGGCCATGCGGCAGGCGTCGGAGCAGTACTTGGCCCGAGTCAGGCCTTCAAAGCTTGCTCCGCACCGTTCGCACGTCTTCGCGACGCGTAATCGCCTGCCTGCTCGAATCCGGCCGGCTTCCCGCAAGATCTCTTCTTCTGACATTGCCATTGCACTCACCAGGTTCCGAAATCGTCAGAAAAGCAATCGATGTTCGCGTTACACCTACTGTAACAGCCGGGTCAAGCCGAACCTGCCGCTGTGATTTGCTCCGCGATCTGCGATGGCGTGATCTGATCGGTCAACAGTGACCGAAATCGGGCCAGATGTTCATCTGCCGGAAACGAGTGAAGCCAGCGACCGAGCAGATCGCGCCCGGCGTGATAGGTGAAGATGTACGGTCGCCAAAGCGGATCGGCGATAAACCGGAGGCTTTGCTTCGCTTCCTGCTCGCTCTTCAGCCCAAACCGCATCAGGTACGAAACGACCGAGTCCTCGGATTCGCCCCGATCATGGAGGCGCAGCGCGGCATTTCCGCCCACGGCCCGTAGCGCCACGCGTGCTTTGGCTACCCGAGCCTCCTGCCCCGGGTCCCCCGAAACTCCGGCTGCCGGGTAAAGCGTCTCCGCTTGCCAGCGGGCTCCCTCGTCGCCAGGGAAGATGACCGATTCCGCCAACGTCGCGATTCCTTCTGAAATCACGCATTCGGGTGTGTTGATCAGTTGAACCGTGTGCTCTCCAAATCCGCGCTCGCTACAGAGCACTCTCTCCTTCAACGCATGCTCGGCATGATGCCCCGGGTAGGCCTCGTGCGTGATCAGGTCGGTCAATTCATGGATGTGAATTGGCAGATCGGTATTGATATCGACCCGGGAACGGAAATCGCCCAGATACCAGTTGTATCCGCTCCAGGGTTTGTCTTCGACGAGCACGATCTCCACCGCCTCATCGGGGGGCAGCCGGACGAATGCTTCGGTCCGCCGGCGAGATTCATCCAGAATCAAATCGATCGATCGACGTGCGATCTCGTTGGAGACCGCGTACTTCTTGCGCCAGGCGATCATCCGCTCCCGCACGTCACCGGAGCCGGGGAGCAAACGATCAAGCTCTTCGATCGCTTCGTCGAAGACCGATTCTTCCGTGTACGCGGGTTCGATGTCGAAGCACGAGCCCACTTCGTCCACATACCCAATTGATTCGCCCGTAAGTTTCCGGGCGATCGTCGACATCGCGCGAATCTGCGCCTTCAAATACGCCTTGCGATGTTCCGGATAGTCGCTATGAGCAACCGCATCGGTAAGGTCGGCAGCTCGCTTGACGAGATCACGGGCGTCCGGTTCTGATTCCGCCAGCGCTTTGGTCTTGAGCTCCGGCGGACCGAAGTACGCATCGATGAATCCAGGGAAGAGCCGCTCGATCGCGAACGAAAGCGCCAGATACTCCTGCGAAACACGATCGATCGACATTGAGGGCTGCTCCTTTATCCGAAGGGCAACGCACCATTTCGTCTGGTGGTATTCCTCAACAATTCAAACACATGGTCAGGGTCCCCATGCGTCATCATCGGTACGAATGGAACCCCCGTTGGCCGTATTCCGCGCTTGACCGTGTGGCAACACTCAATGACACTCGAAGTGCAGTCAGAGTTAGAGCTTCGTTGTGATGCCTCTCCAGGTGTCCCGAGGGCCATCACGATCATGTCAATGTCCCCGCTCTTCGCTTTCTTTTCAATGTTTCCAAAATCGATTTGGCGCTGGCGAGCCCTTTTGATCCCGGTTCTCTTGTTTACGCTGATGGGTGCCTATCTTTCGCGATCCCAAGCAGAGCTCAGGGACACAATGAGATCCGCGTTCAGTGCTGATCCGCGCTGGGTTGCCATAGCCGTTTTGTTCCAGGTGCTTGCGCTCACTCTGATCGCGCTCAACTACCGCGGAATTTTGACCCGGCTCGGTCACGAGCTCGAGTGGCGATGGATGGCGCGCGCTCACTTGCGGCGGCACGCGGTCGCGACCCTGGTTCCGTTTGGAAGTCCCGCTTCTTGTGTGCTCTTCGCCCGCGATTTGGCGCCAAAGGGCGTCTCCGGCAATGACGCGCTCTCCGCGGTTGTGCTCTATTCCGCCGGTGGGCAGGCGGCGTTCGTGCTCTTCATGTCCGGCACGGTTGGCTGGCTCGCACTGACGTCGAATCTGACCTTCAGCGTGCTCGCGGTGATCGTGGCATTGCCTGTCGCCATTGCCTGGGTCACCCTACCATTCATCGCGTTGCGATTCGGCATCGAGCGTGTTACTAGATTTCGGTACATACCCAAACGTGTGGCTAGATTGGCAGAGCGATTCGCGGAGCATGATCTCACACCCCGCGATCTCGTCGTCCCGGTGCTTTTCAGTGTCGCGGTCAATGTGACCGGACTCGGGATGTTGATCGCCTCGCTCTATGCGGTCGGTCAGAGGCCGTCGATCACGTCTGTGCTCCTGGTGCGGTTGGTTGCGCAAATTGCCTCGCATGCGATTCCGGTGATGCAGGGCGCGGGAGTCGTCGAGCTCTCGATGGTCAGCGCCCTGCAGCAGATGGGAGTGCACGCGTCGACCGCGGCCGCCGCCACTGTTCTCTTTCGAGCGGCGCAGTTCTGGCTGCCGCTTGCGCTTGGGGTGATCCTTTTCGCAAGCCTGCCGCGATTACGAGCGTCGCTGCAACTGATGCCACTGCCCCGTTTTCACTGGGTAAGGCTCTGGTGGTCGGCGTCACTGAATCGGTTCAACTAACTTCTCGGATTTCGATCAGTTCGCTTCGCTCGTCCTCACCCTCGACCGCGACGGCGAGAATCAGCCCGACGCCCTTCGCGTAGGACTTGTGCTCGACGATCTCCGGTTCAAGCTCTGACCATTCTTTGGTGGTCAGCACTTCGCTGAATGAGCCGAACCGCACCGTCACGGAGTCCGACAGACTCAAAACCTCGGCCTGATCCTCGGCTTCGCCGGCGTAATACTCTTGGTAATAGTTGTCGCCGATTTCAGGATTCGCGGGCATGATCACGCCCGGAACCGCGCCGTCGACCCCGGCCTCCCAGGATCCAGCGGTACTTGTCATGACCCCGTCCTCGTACGATCTCGAATCCTCGCCGAAGTACCAGACACTGCCTTCTTTATCCTGGGCATACCAGTCCAACGTGTCCTCGACAATCTCCCCGTCCTCGAATGCGATGTCGCGAACCACAACGCAATCAACGCCGAGAATCGTCTTCGTGTCGGTCGTCACGGTGATTTCGTTGCGACTTTCCGTACCTTCAGTCGATCCTTCAAAGACGAACACGGTACCTGGTTTCAGTGGAAAGTACGGATTCGAAATCTCACCGCCGAAATTCGCGGGGTCAATCGAGGCGATTCTGACTGGGCTGGCGACGGGGCTTGCAACCGGGGCCGCGGTTGCCGTGCTCAGGGAGCAGATCGTCGCGCTCACGAACAGACCCAAGGCCTTCAACCAGCGTTGCATCGAGTGCTCTCCTTCTGTAAACAAAAGGGCGCGCAACAGCGACGCGCCCTTCGTGCCGGTAATGGACCGAATCGACCTAATCGACCGACGAAGCCAAAACTGAGCCATTCGCGGCGTCGACTTTGACGTCGTGATTTCCGATGTCGACGTTGAACACCAGTTGACCGTTAAACGATTCGAGATCGACCTCACCGAGGTCGCCGTTGTCAATGGACTGCGCGATCGCGATCGCATCGTCCAACGTGATGGTTGCCTGGGGCAGTAGCTCCCTGCCGTCGTCGATTGTTCCAGGAGGACCCTGTCTCTCTCCTGTCACTTCTTCGAGCAGAACCGAGGCGTCATCGATCAGGCTGCTGAGTCGAGATGCGTGTCCGGAGCCCGGTCCGCCGGTTCCGCTGTATGCGTTAGCGCCGAGGACTCCTCCAGACAACAGGACGATTCCCAACCCTAGTGCGGCAAGTTTCCGCAAGTGCGTTCGCAAGTTTCACCTCCAATGCATTGATGCGATGCGACGAACCGTTTTCGTCTTCCTCCACGTTATGCGCATCGCATGAAATGAAGATGAATTGGAGCTAACTCGCCGGGGAAAGGAGAGGCAAAACGAATTGCGCGGTCGTCCCATGACCTGGTTCGCTCGACAGCGAAATGGTGCCCCCGTGCGCTTCTACGATTGCGCGCGCAATGCTCAATCCAAGTCCCGTTCCGCCCGATGAGCGAGCGCGACCTCTGTCCGCTCTATAGAAGCGGTCGAAAACGCGAGGAAGATCCTCGGGCGAAATGCCGAGGCCAGTATCGCGAACCCAGATTCGAGCGTTCTCGCCTTCCCTCGTTGCGCCAACTTCGATCTGACCTCCGGAGGGTGTATGAGTCAGAGCGTTGTCTAGCAAATTGACGAGCACTTGAATGATCTGATCTTCGTCCGCGACAAGGGTCGGCAAGTCGACTGCACTTCTCAGTTCAACTTCCTTGGCCGTCGCGGCTCCCCAAAATTGGTCAAGAAGAGCGGCGACGGTGCGGGCGAGATCGAATGCCTCAAGGTCTGGATTGAGTTTTCGTTCGTCGGCGCGCGCGAGCATGAGCAACGAGCTGACCAGGCCCGTGACGCGTTCGAGATCAAAATCTAGTCCTTCCAGCGCCGCCTGATACTCGTCGACGCTTCGCGGCTGTCGCAGGGCGAGATCGACTTCGCCACGCATCATCGAGAGTGGCGTTCGCAGCTCGTGTGCGGCATCGCCGGTGAAGCGGCGTTGCCGCTCGAATCCCTCTTCGATCCGGCCAAGCATCGCATTGAAGGTTCTTGCCAACCGGCCGACCTCATCGTCCGGCAGTTCGAGATCGATTCGCGCCTGCAGTTCGTTTGAGCTGATGTTTGCGGCCAGGGTTGTGATCGAGGCCACCGGAGCGAGAGCCTTGCCCGCAATCACATAGCCTCCCGTCGCCGCCGCCACCACCACCAGGGGTGCCGCGATGCCGAGCATGATCATGAGCAGTCGCAACGTCTCGTCGACGTCGTCACGGGACATGCCAAGCTGCATGACGCCGACGATCGAACCTCCATCAACGACTGGCTCGGTCGAGATGCCATAGATTTCGCCGTTGACTCGCTGGTTCTTGTTCGAGCTACGACCCGAAAGCGCGTCTGCGACGCCCTGATCGGCGACAGGCGAGTAACCATTCCCTGAACTCATGTCGAGGACCAGCGTTCCGGTCGCGTCGTACAACCGCACGAACCGATCATCGCTCACAAGCGCTTCGCGTATTCCTGGATCGATGGACATTTGGCCGGCGTCGGTTTCGACCGCGGAAACTGCCAGATCACTTTGAATGTCCATCTGCTCCTCAAAGCTTTCGAGGAGCAGGATTCGCAAGCCAACGTAAAGTCCGAGTCCAAGCAAGGCAAAGCCCGTGACCATCAACAATCCATACCAGGTGGTGAGCCGCCATCGGATCGGAAGTGCGGATGTGCTCATGGCGTGGCTACGAGACGGTATCCTGCCCCGCGAATGGTTTGAATCGTGACGGAAGACGCTTCGGCGCCAAGCTTCTTGCGAATGGAGCCGATGTGCACATCGATCACATTGGTCACATTGGGAAAGTCATAGTCCCAAACGTGCTCGGCGATCATCGAACGTGTCAACACTTGATTCGGGTGTCGCAGAAAGAGCTCCAAAATCCGGAACTCTTTGTTCCCGAGCTCGATCGGCGTGAAACCCCGAAATACTTCGCGATTCGCGGGATCAAGCCGAATGTCGCCCATCTCCAACACAACCGACAACAACTCAGCCGGTCGACGGGTGAGCGCCCTGATACGAGCGGAGAGCTCTGCGAACGCAAAGGGTTTGATCAGATAGTCGTCGGCGCCGGCGTCCAATCCGGCGACTCTATCGGCCACCGCGTCCTTGGCGGTGAGCAGGAGCACGGGCGTTGCGATTCGCTTCTGCCTGAGTCCGCGGCAAAGCTCTATTCCGCTGATGCCGGGGAGCATGATATCCATCACCAGGACGTCGTACACTGCCGTTTCGAGCCAATCCAATGCCTCTTCACCCGAGGGGGCAAGATCGATGGCATGACCCTCTTCGCTCAAGCCGCGTCGGAGCAAGTTCGCTAGGCGTGTTTCATCCTCGACGACCAGAATCCGCATGCTTGTTCGCCTCGAAATACCGCCGGCAGCCGGAAAGAACGCGGACTTTTCGCGCGCTTTGGCAACACACTACACCCACTTTGTGAAATCTGAATGAACTGCCGGAGGCAAACGGCGGTTCGCTTTCAGCTTTACAGATGCTCGTCCCAGCTGAATGACAGCGGGCCGACCATGATGGCCAGCCCGTCTTCCAACGTATTTGAATTGATTCGGCTAATAGACCTCGAGGTAGCGGTCGCGCTCCCACGTGGAAACGTGGCGGCGGAAATCGTCCCACTCCGAACGCTGGGCTTCGATCAACCGCTCGAAAACGTGGTCACCGAGTGCCGAGCGAACGACTTCGTCTCGTTCCATCTCATCGATCGCTTCGCCCAGCGTAGCCGGAAGCGTCGGGATGTTCCGCCGCTTCAGATCCTCGTCGGTAAAGTGATAGAGATTCTCCTCGACCGGCTCCGGGAGGGGCAGGTTGTTCTCGATCCCGTCGATCCCGGCTGCCAGCATCGCCGCGAACGCCAGATACGGATTGCATGAGGGATCCGGGCAGCGCAACTCGATCCGTGTCGCTTGCGTATGGCCGCCGCGAATCGCCGGCACCCGGATCAACGCGGAACGGTTGGTGCGAGCCCACGAAACGTAGACCGGCGCTTCAAAACCGGGCACCAGTCGCCGGTAGGAGTTGACCAAAGGGGCGATCACCGCGCAGATCGAGCGGGCATGGCGAAGCTGGCCCGCGATGAACTGTTTCGCGATATGGGAGAGTCCATAGGCGTCGGTTTCGTCGACAAACGCGTTCCCGCCGCCGCCGATGGGCGCGAAACTTTGATGAACGTGCATGCCCGAACCGGCGATCCCCTCGAGCGGTTTCGGCATGAAGGTCGCGTGTAGGCCGTTCTTCTGGGCGATCGCCTTGAGCACATATTTGAAGGTCACCGCGCGATCGGCGGTTGCCAGCGCATCACCGTACTCGAAGTCGATCTCGTGCTGCCCGACCGCGACCTCGTGATGGCTGGCCTCCACTTCGATTCCCATCTGACCGAGTGCGCGCACCATCTCTTTGCGAATAGTGGACGCGAGATCTGTTGAGAAATCGAAATACCCGCCGCGATCGTGCGGAAGTGGATCGACCTTGTTCCCGTCCTTATTGAATAGGAAAAACTCCAGCTCGGGACCCGTTTTGTAGGTGTAGCCCAGATTGGCGAGTCGCTCGAGTTGGCGAAAAAGCACGCCGCGCGGATCGCCGGGAAAGGGATCGCCATTTGGATTGAAAACCCAGCAGATCACGCGGGCGGTTGGGAAATCGTCGCCCTCCCATGAGAGCACCGCGTAGGTGGAGAGATCCGGCATGAGGTACATGTCGGATTCGGCAATCCGGGTGAAGCCGGCGATCGACGAACCGTCGATCCACTGCCCGCCTTCGATGATGTGCTCGAACACACTCGACGGGATGGTCACGCTCTTAACCATGCCCATCACATCGGTGAACTGGAGGTTGATGAACTGAATCTTGTCGGTTTCAACCTGAGCGAGTATCTCGTCAGCCGAAGGGCTGGGGCCGAGGATGGCGCTACGGATGGCAACGGTCGAGAGATTCGTCATGGGGACCTCCGTGCTCACGAGACGTTCGCGTCTGAAGCCTTGCCTAAGGAGAACGGGCTGGCCATGGCCAGCCCGTCGCCGTGTTACAGCATGTGTTCCACGAATCGTTCCTAGACGTCGAAGTACAGGAAAAATTCGTATGGCGTCGGACGCAGGTTGATCGGATTGATCTCATTCGTCCGTTTGTAGTTGATCCAGGTCGTGATCAGGTCCTGAGTGAAGACGCCGCCTTCGAGCAGGAAGGCATAGTCTCGCTCCAGCGCGGAAAGTGCTTCGCCCAGGGATCCAGGAGTGCTCCGAATTCGGCGAAGCTCTTTTTCGCTCGCCTCGTAGAGGTCGAAGTCCGCCGGCGCGCCCGGATCGATCTTGTTCTTCACGCCGTCGAGACCGGCAAGCAACAGCCCAGCGAAGAGCAGATACGGGTTCGCGGCGGTATCCGGGCAGCGGAATTCGATTCGCTTGCTCTTCTCGCTCTTCGAGTAAACCGGGATCCGGATCGATGCCGAGCGGTTGCGCTGCGAATAGACGAGGTTGACCGGCGCCTCGAACCCAGGCACCAACCGGCGATAGGAGTTGACGGTCGGCGCGGCGAATGCAAGCAGCGCGGGTGCGTGCTTCAGCAAGCCGCCGATGTACCACTTCGCGAAATCGCTCAATCCGGCGTAACCGGCCGGATCGAACATCAGGTTCTTGCCATCTTTCCAGATCGACTGGTGAACATGCATTCCGGAACCATTGTCGGCAAAGATCGGCTTCGGCATGAAGGTCGCGACCTTGCCATGCTTCCGCGCGGTGTTGCGAACGATGTACTTGTAAGTCTGAACGTTGTCGCCCATTCGGGTCAGCGTATCGAACCGCATGTCGATCTCGCACTGACCGGCTGTTCCGACTTCATGGTGGTGGATCTCAACCGGGATGCCCATTTCTTCCATGGTGAGCACCATTTCGGAGCGAAGATCCATGAGCGTGTCATGTGGCGGAACCGGGTAGTAACCGCTCTTCGGGCGAATCTTGTAACCAAGGTTCGGGCCCTCGTCAGTGCCGGTGTTCCAAAAACCCTCGACCGAATCGACCTCGTGAAACGAGCTTTCGTTCGAGCTGTTGTAGCGAACGCTGTCGAACACGAAGAATTCAGGCTCAGGGCCGATGAAAACGGTGTCGCCGATTCCGGAGCTCTTGAGATACGCCTCTGCTCGCTGTGCGACGCCGCGGGCGTCCCGCGAATAGCGGTCGCCGGAGACAGGTTCGTAGATATCGCAGATGAGCGTGAGTGTCGGGACTTCAGTGTACGGATCGATTTGCGCCGTGTTGGGGTCCGGGATCATAAGCATGTCGGACTCGTTGATCGCCTGGAAACCGCGGACCGATGATCCGTCGAAACCGACCCCGTCTTCGAAGATATCCTCGTCGACATCCGAAATGCTCTTCGATGTATGCTGCCAGGTGCCGAGAAGATCGACAAACCGGAAATCAACGATCTTGACCCCGGCTTCCTTGGCCAACTGCATGACTTCCTTGGGCGTTTTCGCCATCTTTGCTCTCTCCCCAACATAACCACGGCCAAACCGGCCAACCATCCGCGAGCGGAAGCACGTTAATCGCGGCCCGCACGGCGACCTCTGTTGCTCATGCGGCTACCGGCGCAACACTGACCGCACCAAAGCGATCTATTACCGCACCCACGGCAGGAAAGCACCCCTGCCATCGTTGGATACCCAGCACGAAACAGTACGATTTGCACGCCGAGCTCGTCATCGTGCACTCTGATCGACAATGCCTTGAGGAATTGTGCATATTGAACAACGCCTAAGCTTGCAGGATCCCCCTCGAAGTTGTGCAGCATGCCCCCAAAATGTTTGAAAACAGTGAGATGTGTCCGCAAACTGCCTGGCAGACGTTCGCGCCGAAGCTGCTACAGGATGAGCACATGACGAAGTCCAGACCACCTGCCGGTACGCGAAACTTGGCGTTCATCAAAGCTCCACGTCAGACCCTTTACCGCGCATTTACCGATCCCGCGGCGCTGGCAGCCTGGCTTTCGCCTGGAGACATGACCGGCAAGGTTCATGAGTTTGATCTCCGAGTGGGCGGCGGATACCAGATGTCGCTCTACTACCCCTTATCGGAGGAAGAGCATCCCGGCAAAACCTCAGCGAGGGAAGACCGGTTTACCGCTCGATTTGCGGAGCTCACTCCGCCGACCAGAATCGTTCAGGCGATCATGTTCGATTCCGAGGATCCCCTCTTTGCCGGCGAGATGACGATGGTCGTCACTTTTGAGGAAGCGGGTAGCGGAACGATTGTGTCGATCCAGTCCGAGCACATACCGCCGGGCATACGACCCGAGGACAATGAGGCCGGCACCCAATCGTCACTCGAAAAGTTGTCTCGCTATGTGGAGTCAATGGAAGAGACAGCCGGGGCAACCGTTGAAGTTGGGCGAAACGCGCTTCCAGATTAAACCCTGGGAGGAACTGCTCGGGCACTGTTGGTGAGCATGACGCCAGCAAGAATCGTGGAGCCGCCCGCCAACAGATACGGCGTGATCTGCTCGTCGAGCAGCCACCATGCAAAAAGAAGCCCGAATACCGGCACCAGATAGATGTACACCGCGGTCTGACTGGGGGTCAGCACGTTCAATCCACGATACCAGAGCACATACGCCAGAACAAACCCAAACGCGGAGAGAAAGATGATAGCCATCCATCCGATCGCGTTGACTTCCCGCAGGCGCTCACTTGCTCCCCCCTCCCAGCCAAAGAGCGGAAGCGCCCCGATGAATCCGGCGATCGCGGTGTAGGCCGCGATGTTCGTGGAGGGGTAGCGCACCAGATAGGGCTTGGTGAGCACCGTGTAAAACGCCCAGGAAAAAGGCGCGATCATCACGATCAGCATACCCTTGACATGTTCCGTGCTGAGATCGGCGCCGCTGCCCGATCCCCACAGCAGCACGATCACAAATCCGGCTGCCGCCAGTGCGATGCCTCCGATCTTTCTTGCGGTCAGCGCCTCGCCGCCGAGAATCCGAGAGATGATCGCGGTGAAAACCGGGTTGCTGGTCACAATCAAGCTGGCGAGCGCGGCGGTAATCAACTTCTGCCCGTTGATCAGCGCGATGTTCATCACGGTAATGCCGAGAATGCCGAGCAGAAGCAGCAGGAGAGCGTCTCGCCTCGAATGGGGAATCGCTCGTTTTCCCTGCGTCGCCAGGATGACGAGGAAAATCAGCGCTCCTCCTCCGATGCGAAGGAGCAGAACATCGCCCGGCTCAAGCGTTCGGAGGAGGTACTTAATCGCTGGAATATTCCCTCCCCAAATGACCGCGGTCAGCAACAGGGAGAGGTGGATGATAAGCAGATGCTTGCGGGAAGCGGAGATGATCGGTTCCTTCGCTGCTAATCGATCGTGAATCGAATCTACTCCGCTGCGGCAGGTTTCCGGGCCAGGATCTGAACGACTTCGCCGGGACCGGTATGTCCAACGCCTTCCAGAACATCACGACGGAGCTCCCGCCCGATCTCGATCTGCAATCCCGAGAGCTCCTCGCGCAGTTGCTCAAGCGTCGGTGTCAGATCGGGATCTCTCGGGCCGCCGGTGCCGAGCCCGATGTGGGCCGGCGTGTAGGCCTCCAGAACGAAGGTGCCGCCCACTTTGAGCCCCGCGACAGCGCGCCGATGAACCTCCGCTCTTGTCGCCCGCGGAATGTGTAAAAAGATCGAGACGATCCCTGACCACGCGTCAGGCTCGATCGTGAAGTCTTGGAGGTCCGCCACGACAAAACGGAGTGTGACGCCGCGTTCTGCCGCCAACCGTTCGGCTTTCGCAAGTCCGACTGACGACTGATCGACGGCGGTTACCGGGTGTCCAAGCGCCGCTACGTAGACCGCGTTCCTCCCCTCGCCTTCCGCGAGGCAGAGTACAGGCCCCGCCGGGATACCCGTCGCCACCTCGACCAGGAAGTCGTTCGGCTCGGTTCCGAAAAGATAGTCCGGCCGGTCGAACCGCGCATTCCAACTATCGCGAAACTTGGCTGATGCATCGTTGTCACTCATGGCGCGAGTCTATCGCAGAGTCGTCACACGCGAGATGGCATTCTTGCGGGTGATCGCCAAGAATGGCGTGAATTCGCTCGACGCGAGCGGTGCACGGTTTCGTGCGAGCGAGAGGGTCCCGAAATGTTTGTGCGCCTGTCACGTGGACTGTTCCCGACAAATCAATTTGACGTGATGGTCGCGCATCTCAGAGAAGCGGAGGCGGTACTTGCTCCGGCTGTCCGAGAGCTTACCGGTCTCATTGACTATTACGCCGGAATTGACCAGGAGTCAGGCACGATGATTCGTGTCAGCGTGTGGGACACGGCCGAGCATGCGTCCTCGCTCTCGACCTTTCCTCCTGTGCTCGAGAACAAGGCGATATTCAGAGCGCTGGGCGTCGATTGGGAATCCCCGATCACCTATGACGTTGCCTGGTGGGTGCAGCCCACCTAAAAGACCCGTCAGGTTTGCTTACGAACTGTTCGACAACCTCTAGCTGTCGCTCGTCGGGCTGGACTCGGCCGCTGGCTCGGTCGGCGGGAGATCCGTGGGCGTCGGTTCCGGTGTCGCTGTTTCAGGCGGTGCCGAGGTCGGTTCGCCGGTTGCCGATTCGGTGATCGGCGGCTCTGTTGTGCCTGTCTCGTCTGGAGTCAGTGTCGCAGTCGCTTCAGGTGTGCTGGTCGGAGTCGCGGTTGGGCCCACCTCTGCTGCTGATGGCGTGCTCGGAGTGACGCTGAAGTCTCGTGCAACCTTGCTTCCCGCGGATCCCGCCACTTCGATTCGGTGCGTGCCGGCGGTTGCATTGTCGGGTATTGTCACGGTGAATGTTTTGCTACCTTTGGAGTCTGCCGTGAAGTTCGATTTGAGGGTTTTGCTGCCGCTCTTACCCGGGTCGAAACGCACGGTCAGCGTTTCGTTGGCGGCAAATCCCGCGATCACGAGTGTCACCTTGGTGGCGGCTGGGCCCTTCACGGGCGTACGGGTAATCGTGCCTCGAATCGAGTACTTGAGCTCCTTGCTCGTCTTGCTTGTCCGTCCCTTGGCAACGAACTTGTGGGCCCCCCGCGTCGTCTTCGGAATGGTGAAGGTTGTCTTGATGCTGCCGCGCGTGCTTGCAACAGCAGCGGCGATCCGCGTGCTCGTGGCATCGAGCGTCAGGTTGACCGTTTCGCTGGCTCGAAAACCCGTGCAGGTCAACGTCGCGCTGGTCTCGGGCGCGCCTGCCGTGGGATTGAGCGAACAATTTGGTTTGAGATTTCCGGTGTAGAGCACCCGCTCGTGGATGCCGTCTGGATCGCCCGTGATCGACACAGGATCGCTGATCGCAATCAGCGCCGAGCGAACCTTCGCGGGGCCAACGCGGCCATTGCGCGCGATGTACAGGGCGGCCGCGCCTGAAACATGCGGAGTGGACATGCTTGTGCCGCTCATTTCGGCCAGGCCCGTACCGGCATTGCAGAAGAGATAGGACGGACATGTCGAGACGATGTCCACGCCCGGCGCCGCGAGATCGACATCCGCGCCGAAATTGCTGAAATCGGCGAAGCAATCGTCACAGCCGTGACCGGTTGAGCCGCCTTTGCCGCCGATCTTGCCGTCGGAATCGGCGTAAGCGGAAACCGTGATGACCTGAGAAAAGGTGGCCGGAACACTACCGGCGGCATCCCGGCCCTGGTTTCCTGCCGCGGCGACGAGCGTGATCCCGGCGTTGGATGCATTGCAGATCGCTTGGTGGATCGTGCTGTTCGAGCAGGCGCCGTCCGCATTGGACTTTCGCCATCCCCAGCTCAAATTGGCAACATCGATCTGGGAACCGTAGTCGGTCGCCGTCTCAACGCCGCAAATCGCCCACGACTCAAGGCCGCCGGCGCCGGTGAAGATCTTGATCGGCCAGATTCTGGCGCCTGGAGCGACCCCGGTCACCCCGGAACCGTTGTCAAGCGCGCCGATGGTGCCGGCCACGTGCGTGCCGTGTCCGACTTCATCCCAACCATCACCGTTGCTCGATGTGCAATCGAACCAGCCCGCGATGTTGAGATCCGGGTTGTCAAAATCGATTCCAGAATCGATCACCGCGACATCGACATTGACGCGCTGATCGACCCCGTCGATCTTGGCCGTCGAATTCGCGAGCGTGCCGACCCGCTCGACCCCGGTGGGCATGTTGAACGCGCTCGGCGCGGGAATCACGTCGTCCGTCTCCACGGAGACGACCTCCGAATCTCGCTTCAGCGACGCGACCTGACGATCGCTCAGGCGGGAGGCGAAGCCGCGGACGCGAGCGGTGTACACGTGCGTCGGTTCGAATCCAAGCTTTTTGGCGAGTTTGTCGGTCGTCGCGAGTACGTCGTCGACTGAGCTGGCGAAGGTCACGACATACCGTCCGGCCGCGTAGGCTTCAATATCGACGCTCGCCGCGGAGACCTCAGAAGTTTCCCGGACAACTACGCTCCCGCTCATTTGAGAATTCGGCGTGTGCGGGTCTTGGTCGCTTGAACCCGGAGCGAAGCCAGCCGTCGCTGTCGACGAGGCGACTTCGAACCCCATCGAGAAAAGAAGCATCAGGCCCAGCAGGATGCGGCTGCAACGCATGCGAGACTCCCGCGCTAATTTTGAACGCGGCCATTGTCAACCGGTCCGTTTTGGAATAATGACAGAACGCCGCGTGATCAGCCGTACAGAGAACCGGACCTTGGTCCGGTCACAAACAGTCGAATCGGGAGTCGAGAAAGCCGAAAATCCTCTACCCTGATCTCTTGACGTACGCGCGACCCATTCCCGGCGGATTGAACAACGCGAAACGCTCAACAGGTCAGAAACTCCACGTCATCGCTCGGATCTTGGGGTTCCAAGGTACCATTTACTCCGTTGAGGGAGTCGAGACCGTGCCGGAGATCGTCATTGAGGTTCTCATTTTTGATGATATTGACATCGAGAAGGTTTGGCAGCACGGTTTCACCAGCACACAGATCGGGAAAGTTCTTGAGTCTCCGTTCCGAGTGAAGCGGAATCGCGGCGCAAGACGCGCCAGTCACGTGGTTATTGGTAGAGATTTTCGAGGTCCATGCATCGCGATTCCAATTGAAGCGACGGATCATCCCCGTTTTTGGCGACCAGTCACGGCGTGGCCATGTAAAGCAAGCGAGAGAATCTGGCTACCCTAGGAGTAACGCAAATGATCGATCACGATTTTGAAGAACTGGAGAATCCCGAAACCTGGGCCGATGATGAAGGGTTCATTCATCCTCCAGTGGTGAATCCGGGCGCGCAACTTATGATTCGATTGACAATCCCAGAGTTGCGTCAAATTGAAAGCGCCGCCATCGCCCGGGGCCTGACCGTGATCGATTACATACGGAAAGCAGCGATCGAGAGTTCCGACAGCCTAGCAGCCCAAGACAGCGCGACCGCACTCAGGCGCCCCTCCTAACAGTCTTCAAGAGAATCAATCACTGAGTCTTTGGAAAGTAGAGAACGTCTGAAAGCGCGGAAAATCCAGGAAATCTACGACAAGCGGGCCGCCACCTATGACCGAACCGTCGGGCTCGGCGAAAAGGTGGCCGTTGGGAATCTGCGCTCGAAATTCGGCGCATCCTTGCGCGGACGAACACTGGAAGTCGCTGTCGGTAGCGGCCTGAATCTCCCATATTACTCGACTGCCGTCACCGATGCGGTGGGGGTTGATCTCTCCCCCGGGATGCTCAGTGTCGCGTCAACGCGGGCTGACAAGCTCGGCTTGCCGATCGAGCTCATCCAGATGGATGCTCAGCGACTGGCCTTTCCAGACAACTCGTTCGACACGGTCGCGGTCAGTCTCGCGCTGTGCACCGTGCCCGATCCTGCCAAGGCTCTTGCCGAAATGGCGCGGGTTTGCCGTCCCGATGGACGGATTGTGCTGCTTGAGCATGTGCTATCGTCCTATCGGCCACTGGCGGGGCTGTTGCGAGCTCTTTCGCCGGTTCAAGTGCGGCTAATCGGATGCCATTTGAACCGCAAAACGTTCGACCTTGCACGGTCACTCGGGTTCGTCATCGAATCCGAGGAGCGCCGTCTGGGTGGCGTCTTCCGGCTCGCAGTTGCCCGTCCGCCGGCGCCCAGATCACGGTTAGGCTAAATGAGGGCTTCTGCGTTGATACCGAAGAGGAGAGCGGAAAGCGGATGACGGACCCACACGACAAGACCAATCTTCTGCCTGTCAGCAAAACGAAAAAGCCGAAAGCCCCTTCCGCGCCCGGCGGTTTGTCGTCTCCGCAACAGCCGGGCAAAACGCCTGATCGGTCATCGATTCCAGGTCACTTCAGCACTCGGGTCTCGCGGCCGGCATCGAAACAGCGCCCGCTGACGCAGTATGGAAGTGCGGAAGAGATCATGCACATCTACAAACGTGCTCCCGAGAACGAAATCAAGCCCGAGAGTTTTGAGCAGGCACCCGCGAGTTTTGAGGAGATGCGGAAAGCAACGCTCGTGCTGCTCCCGCCGGGTCGGCCCAAAGCGCGGGCAATTGATGCCGGCGATGCGCCGGTCGCAATTCCGGCGGACGCGACATCGGTCTAGATGCCGGACACAATTTCGGGAGCCAGCGATTGGGAGAAACGGCGGAATGCGCCATAATCGCTCACATCGACCGCACTGATGAATGCAGCGAGTCAAGACGCACCCGCCGGGTTCCAGTACAATCCCCGGTTGAGCGGGAAGGTACTCGCTTGATTTGCCGCGCTCGTCGCACGCGAGGCCGGTAAACCGCGTGGACGACGGTGATGGCCTCTGACCGGTCACCCGATTTCACTGACAAGCGGCGGTGACGACGTTGCACCGCCAAACGAGCCGGAGGCTTTGGCATGGCGACCACGCAGAGCTCAGGAAGGAAGCGCCGCGCCGGCGCGGCTGACGTAGCAGGGCCCGATCCAGAGGTGCTCCTTCGGCATTACCGCCGGATGGTGCAGATTCGCCTCTTCGAAGAGGCCTGCCAGCGAGGGTTCCGCACCGGGAAAATCGGTGGCTACCTCCATATGTATATCGGCGAGGAAGCGGTCGCGACCGGGTTTCTCGATAGTTATCGAGACGGCGACAAAGTCATCACCGCCTATCGCGATCACGCCCATGCCATGCTGCTCGGAAGTACACCGAAGCAGATCATGGCCGAGCTGTACGGGAAAGGAACCGGGCTCGTCAAAGGCAAGGGCGGGTCGATGCACCTGTTCGATGTGAAGAACGGCTTCATGGGCGGCTACGGCATCGTCGGTGGGCACATTCCGCTCGGTGTGGGAATGGCATATGCCCAACGCTATTCGGGTGGAGACGGCATCGTTCAGCTTTACTTGGGCGACGGCGCCATCCACAACGGCGCATTCCACGAAGCAGCAAATCTGGCGGGGCTCTGGGGCCGGGACGGATTGAACCCAACGCTCTTTATTCTCGAGAACAATCACTATGGGATGGGCACCAGTGTTGAGCGCGCGACTGCCATGACCGATCTCGCTCGGAAATTCGAGTCTTATGGAATCGAGCACGAGAAAGTCGATGGCATGGACCTGGAGGCTGTGCTGGAATGCGCTCAGAGAACATCGAAGCTGGTGCGTGAGACCGGCAAACCCTACGCGGTCGAGGCCCTCACCTACCGGATCGTTGCCCATGGCGCCGCGGATTTCCTGGAACGCTATCGCAGCAAAGAAGAGATCAAGGAATGGCGTCAGCGTGATCCGATTGGACTCCTGGAGCACAAACTGGTCGAGCTCGGCGCGCTTGACGATGCGGCGGTCGAGTCGATTAAGGACGAGGCGAAGCGAGTCGTCGATGAAGCGGTGAAATTCGCCGAGGAGAGCCCAGAACCCGATCTCGCCGAGGTCTACACGGATGTGTACTGCGAGCCTTAGGCTCCGAGCCGCTAGCTTTCACGTGTAACGCGTCATGCCGCGGCCAAGAAAAAGACGAAAAAAGAGAAGCTAGCGGCTCACAGCTAGCGACTTTGAACGGAGAGAAGATGCCCACAACGACCTATCGTGATGCGTTGCGCGCCGCGATGGCGGAGGAGATGGAGCGAGACGAATCGATCGTCCTCTTGGGTGAGGATATCGGCGTCTATGGCGGCACCCACCTCATTACCGACGGTCTGTTGGATCGGTTCGGCCCGAAGCGCGTGATTGACACGCCCATAACGGAAGGCGGTTTCACCGGCGCGGCGATCGGCATGGCGATGAACGGCATGAAACCGATCGTCGAAATGATGACCTGGAACTTTTCGTTCCAGGCAGCGGACCAGATCATCCAGAACGCCGCCAAGCTTCACTACTTCTCCGGTGGACAGGTCAATGTGCCGCTCGTCATTCGCGGTCCAAACGGTGGCGGCGTCCAGCTCTCCGCGCAGCACACGCACAGCCTCGAGGGTTTCTACGGGCACTTCCCGGGCCTGACAGTCGTCTCGCCGGCCACGCCATACGATGTCAAAGGGATGATGCTGACCGCGATCCGAGACCCGAATCCGGTCATCTTCCTCGAAGCCGGCGCGCTCTACGGAACCAAAGGCGAAGTGCCGGACGGCGAATACACCGTCGAATTCGGCAAGGCGCGGGTTGCCCGCGAAGGCACTGATGTCTCCCTGATCTCCTACGGTCGCCAGGTCAATCTCCTGCTCAAGGTCGCCGATCGCCTGGCGGACGAGGACAAAGTCAGCGCCGAGGTGATCGATATTCGCTCGATTCGTCCGTTCGACGAAGAGACGATCGTCAATTCGGTCAGAAAGACGAATCGGGCCGTCGTCGTGCAGGAGCAGTGGCGCTGGTACAGCGTTGCCAGCGAAGTTGCCGCGATTATTCAGGAACAGGCGTTCGACGATCTCGACGCGCCAGTCGAGCGGGTGAGCGGTGCGGAAGTTCCCGCCCCCTATGCGCGCAATCTCGAACTCGCCTCCTTCCCAAGCGAAGACGATGTCATCAAAGCGGTCCACCGATCGCTCTACCGGAGGGCGTAGTAATGGCAACAGTGATCATGCCCAAAATGGGCGACGGCATGGAAGAAGGAACGCTTCTTCGCTGGCTCAAGAATGTTGGTGAAGAGGTCGAAATCGGCGATCCGATCGCCGAAATCGAAACCGATAAGGTCACGCTCGAAATCGAAGCGGCCGATGCGGGAGTTCTGAGCCAAACGCTGGTTGGTGAGGGTCAGACCGTGCCGATCGGCACGGCGATTGCGACCATCGGTGCCGAAGGCGAGGTTGCCATGGTCGAAGCCGCTCCGGCAGCGGCCACCGCCGAAGCACAGGTTGCGAACGGCGTCGCTACTCCACCTCCCGCGCCAGTAGTCGTCGCGCAGCCTGCTCAAGTCGAAGCGCCCGTCGCCGCGAATGGCGCCCGAGATGTCGTGCCGGAACCTGCTACGCTGACACGGGGCGCGGGTGAGCGTTGGCGCGCCTCGCCGTTGGTGAAACGGCTGGCCGCTGAGCACGGCCTTGACCTCCAGGGCATCGCCGGCTCGGGTCCAGGCGGGCGAATCGTCAAAGACGATGTCATGCCGTACATCACCGGCGGAAAGCTGGCGCCCGCGGCCCAACCCACCGCTGTGACTGTTGCGCCGCCCGTCGCCGCGACTCTGGTCGCGGCTCAGGCCGTCGTCGCTCCGTCTCAGCCTTCTGGCCGTCCGCCCGGTGTGGCCCGTGAGTTGAGCAAAGTCCGGCGGACGACCGGCAAGCGAATGACCGAATCAAAACAAGTTATTCCGCATTTTTATGTCACCTCAGAAGTGAGCATGGAACCGGCGATTGCCTTCCGCGAACAGGTCAACGCCCAGATCACTGATGACGCGGCAAAGGTCTCGTTCAACGACCTGATCGTGAAAGCCACCGCGCTCGCGTTGCGTGAGTTCCCGAATCTAAACGCGACGATGGTGGGCGACACCCTCTACGATCACGCCAATATCGATATCAACATCGCGGTAGCGATCGAAGGCGGTCTCATCGCCCCATTCGTTCCGGATGCCGATCAAAAGAGCCTGGGCTCGATTGCCAGAATGGCGAAAGACTTGATCAACCGGGCACGTAACGGTGGTCTCTTGCCGAACGAGTTCCAGGGCGGCACCTTCACCATCAGCAACCTCGGCATGTACGATGTCGAGGAGTTTGTGGCGATCATCAATCCGCCGCAGGCCGCGATTTTGGCGATCGGGTCGATCACTGAAACACCTGTCGTGCGCGACGGCCAGGTCGTTCCCGGCCACCAGATGAAGATCGCGCTCTCGTGCGATCACCGGGTCTCGGACGGCGCCGAAGTCGCCAAGTTCCTGATCGCGGTCAAGAAATACCTCCAAAATCCAATGTTGCTGGCGGTTGGATAGCTTCGAGCCGCTAGCCACAAGCTCCAAGCTCCAAGCAGGGAAAGGCGAGGGACGATGCCCTCGCCTTTTGCATTCGAGCTATTGACTGAAACCGCCGCCTACACGGTCGATCGCAAGCGAATCAGTTTATCACGTGTAGGGCAAGACCGCCGTGTCTGCCCTGTTCAAGGTCATGTCGCTGGCAAAAGGAGCGGCGTTTGACGCCACCGTCTCGTCTACCAAATACGCCCTGAACCGAGGGCGACAGTAGAAAAACACCTCTAACAGTTACCCCACGCGTTGATTTTCTGCGCATTGGGCCATAATCCCAAGAGGCCCGGAGCTTGCGGCTAGCGGCTCACTGCTAAAGGCTCAACATGCGCGACGACTCATTTGGAGTACCGGCCAAAGCAGGCATGACGACGATCGGCGGGCAACTTGTGCTCTCCGATCGGCTGGCTCAATTCCGTCGCATTTACCGTTGGGCCAATCTCACGCTGATCCACCAGGGCGCCTGGCCGCTCTTGCTCTTGTTGACCGCCGCTCCCGCCGGGAAACCGCAAGAGATCGAGATGCCCTGGTATCTTGCCCGTGTCGGTGCACCCGCGGCGGCTGCGCTTTTTGCGCTGATGTATCTCCGTCATCAACCTCAAGTCACTGAAGGCTCACTTGTCCCCCGGACCAAAGAGAAGCAAGCCTCAGATCGTCCCGGTCTTGCCGCCCAGGTCAAGGTCGGCCTAATAGCGCTGACCATCACCCTTGCGGCCGGCCGCCTGATCAATGGACCGATCGAACCTGCCACAAAGCTGATCGTGTTCGGTGTCGCTGACGTGCTCGCGTTCCAATTGATTCACTTCGAGGTCGTGCGTCGTTCTTATCGCGACCCAACGCAGGGAATCGGCCTCGCGGTTCTGTTGTTCGGTTTGTCGTGGGGGCTCCGCGATCTCTTTTTGACATCCCTCGGTCCAAGCGAAGCGTCACCCGCATTCGCTCTTTTGACTGGGTTGGTGGTGGGACTTCTCGTGGCTGCCGCATCGCGCGTTCTACGCTCGTGGCCGGGTGGTTTCTGGTCGGCATCGGCCGCACACCTGCTGATTGTTTATCTTGTGATCGGGTTTGTGGACTAACCCTCTCGCGAATCGTCACATCCGTGGTGATCCGGCAAGCGTAAGATTCGCGTAAGGGCGTTCAGAGATTCCGTAACGCGCTGGTGGTTGACTGAGACTATGCTCGCGCGGGGCCACGACGTTTTCATCCTCTTTTTTCCGCGTCAACTCATGGGCGCCGAGCTCACAGTCGCGAAGGATCCTGAACCATGAATGAACTCTATTCCCGAACCTCGAGGCGGAGCGCCGCGGCGCATGCTGGACGTGCTGGCTTGCTGGCGGCGCTCGTCATGCTCGCCGTGCAGCTCATCTGGCGGTTGAACTGGTCGCATAACGGGGTTGTCCAGGCGTTCCCGGAATTTGTCGTGGCCGCAATCTCGCGGTTGACCCCGCTGTCGGTCTTCGGAGCCGCAACCGAGAATTACGGGAGCCTCGCGAAGAAGATGCTCTTCGCGTCGGTATTGCTCGGCATCGCTGGGGTGGGATTCCGATCAGGTTCAGTTGCGGGGTGGCTCAGCAATCGGATCGATCGAGGAGCCGCCGGACGCTTTATCTCCGGGCTAGTGGTGGCCGCGACACTTTGGCTGGTCACGCTCGTTGGAATCATGCCGATCGCGCATCTTGGCCTCTTTGCCACCGGCAGCAGTTATACGAATGACATCCTGTTTCAGCTCACGATCACATTTGCGCTCTTCGGTTTGCTCTGGGCGGCATTCGCTTCTCCCGAGCTTGCCGAATCTGACGCGCGTGATGCCGGCGGCGATCTCGTTTCCCGCCGGAGCCTCTTTGGCCAGGGCGCCTGGGGGCTCGGAACAATCGCCGCGGCAATCGTCGTTGGCGCGTCTGGATGGCGGCTCATCAGTCCCCGAAAAATGCGGGCTACCGCGTCCTCCACCCCGGCGAGCACGGTCGACGATATCGTCGCAACCCAACGGGCGCTCCAGGGTCAATCGTTGCCAGCTCCCACGCCTGAAGCAGTCTCTGCCGAAACGGTGGTCGAGGTTGCCGAGCTTAAGTCGGATCTGATCGTACAGGACGCCGATCCCTATGCGCTCTTTCTAGCACTCGATGCCGAGCAGAAGATCACGCCGGTCCTTACTGAAACCGATGACTTCTATCACGTCTCGAAAAACCTTGTCGATCCTGAAGTCGGGATCGACGGCTGGAAGCTCAAAGTCATCGGCATGGTGAATCAGCCGCTTGAGCTCACCTATGACGAAGTCGTAGCGATGTCGACCACGGCCAAGATCACGACCTTGAGCTGTATCTCGAACACGCTTAACGGCGATCTCACCGGGACTGCCCAGTGGACGGGTTTCCCGCTCCTGGACTTGCTGAACAGAGCCGGTGTGCAAAGCGGCGTGATCGATGTGAAGTTCAAAGCCGCTGACGATTACGAGGACTCGATCCCGCTCGACCGTGCACTCGATCCAGACACAACCGTCGTCGTGAGCATGAACGGTCTGCCGTTGCGCGACGACCACGGGTATCCGGCGCGGATGATCGTCCCCGGCATATACGGCATGAAGAATGTGAAATGGCTCCAGGAGATCGAGTTGGTCGGTGAGGACTTCATGGGCTACTGGCAGACACGGGGCTGGAGCGATTCCGCTCAAAATCAAGTTTGGGGCCGCATTGACCAGCCGCCGGGTGGAAAGATCGATCCCGGACCATTTGTTGCGGCGGGCATAGCATCCGCCGGCGATCGCGATATCAGCCGGGTCGAATTGAGCTTCGACGATGGCGAGACTTGGGCCGACGCAACGCTCGAACCATCGCTCAACCCGCCGTTCACCTGGGTGCGATGGGCATATCCGTTCGAGGCGGTCTCCGGCAAATACAAGATGAAAATGCGGGCCACGGACGGCTCCGGGCAGGTGATGGACGAGAAGGAGCGGCAACCGTTGCCGGATGGTGCCACCGGCTGGCCGCGGCGCTCGTTCGAAGTCAGGGGCTGACCCATTTCAGGAACGCACCAAACTGAGAAAGGCGGCCGCTCCTTGCGTGCGCTTCTCGGAAACGACGATTATGCGGTGAGGCGTTCGACCGCCTGCTCAGGATGTTGGCTCGGCCGGCTGTTCGACTCCTTGATCGCATCGGAAATTCGCTGGATGAGCCCGTCGATTTGACGCTGCATTCCGTTTGCATCGTCCATAAGGAACATGAGCGTCGACTGGAAGCTCTCTCGTGCTGTCACGAGCGTACGTTGGGCTTCGAGCGTCGCGCCGGCTTCAAGCTCGAGGCGATACGCTTCCGCTTCCAAACGCACTCGTTCACGCTCTTCAAACACCGACTTGAAGAGATCGGCCGACCTCGAAATGTTGTCGTGAATTAACGAGTCGAACGCTTCGTAGTAGGCGATTCGCTCCGAAAGGCGCGCCATTTGGGCATCTCGTTCGTCGACCGTGACAACCTGTGTATCACCCCGCGGCACAATCTGATCTTCGACTCGAAGGTGGAACGCCTGAGCAGCTGCGCTCGATTGGGCGACGCCTTTCGCGATTTCTGGCGACGGCACTGGGCTTTCTTGAATCGATTCGATCGCCGGGTCGTATGGGCCCCGGAGCTCGTGTACCGGCTCCTCATCGTGGCGGGAGAAGTCGAACGACCGTTCAACCGGAGTCGAGGTTGGTTCTTGTCCGGACAAAGCAAACCCGTATTTCAAAGCAAGCGATTCTTCAGATGTCAACGAAGGCGGGATGTCGTAATCCGCGAATGCGAACGCCGGCACAATAGGTTCTACCGGCGCTGCCGGCGGCTCAAACCCAATCGCACCAGTCAGATGCGTGCTCACCTGCTCTCCCTCCGCTTCCGCAATCTCATCGTCAAGCCGTCGCCGCCGGCTCAACGAGCCGATTGGAAACCATCGACGACCAGCAACCGCGCTCTTCTCCACGATGCTGCATGCCCACTGGGCGTCGACCCGCTAACGGGACTCCCGCCGCGATACTTTTCGTCGCCTCATGATTTGATGCTAGGGGATATTTCCGCCGCGGTAAATACGACGGAAGTCACGCTTAAATCCAGGCAAAGAGCGACCTTATGGTGACGCGGATAGTGGACCAAACAAATATCCCCTGCCGATCTGTTGCCGGCAGGGGTATTCTGTTGAACTTGATCGATTGTTAAACCGCGGGAGGTAATGGTTGGGCGCAGTACATGCAGCGCTTGGCCGCGATCGGCACCATTCCGAGGCACTCCGGGCAGGCCCGAGTGGTCGGATCTGGAGGCGTCTCGCCCCGGCTCATTCGCGCCATGAGCACATTCATCGGCTTGATGACGACAAAGAAGATCACCGCGGCGATGACGACAAACGCAATCAATTGGGTGAGGAAGTTGCCCCATCTGAACTCGCTGCCATTTATGTCAAACGAATTGGACGAAAAGTTCGGAGACCCGCCAAAGATGCCGATGATCGGCATCACGATGTCATCGACGAGCGACGTCACCACCGCGCCGAACGCAACGCCGATAACGACCGCGACGGCCAGATCAACGATGTTCCCGCGCATCAGGAAACTGCGAAACTCTTTAAGCATCTCGCTCTCCTCTCCCCGCTCTGGGACCAAATTCGGCTGCCACCCGGCAACCGTCCTCGGCCCACCATTGCTCCATCGTTCGATGAGGGCACATTAGCAGAGGAACAGCAAGGTCGCCAGTGGGAAGCATTGAGTGATTGCGGCGATAATGGATCGGCGATCGGATATCGAGCGACTGGAATCGTCAGCCTGCGACGGGCGTGGCCGGAGCTGCCGGGAGCAGCGTCGTATTGTAGGCCTCTTCAACGTCCAGCTCCGCGGCAATGAGATTTCGCGCTTTCATCCAATCGCCATAGGTGGACCATCGTTCGGGCGATTGGACACCGAATGAGGGTACGCCATCGGTCCAGGCAGGAATGAGGAGCTTCATGCCCTCCTCCTCGACCGCGCGGTCGGTTTCCGGATAAGCAGTCATCAGAATATCAAGGGCCGCTTCGGGATCCGCGATGGCCTCCTCATATCCGTGTTGCACCGCTTTCAGGAATCCGGCAACGAGCTCCGGCTCGTTCGCCACGGTCTCCTCGCTTGCGACCATGACCAATTCGTAAAAATCGGGCACGCCCCAGTCCTCAACGCGGAGTATGTCGACCGGATACCCCTCGCGTTCCGCGATGATCGTTTCATGCGTCCAATAGGCGCCCATGACCGCGTCCGCGTGACCGGAAATCACCGCGGGAAGCAGGTTGAACTCGACATTAACGAGTGTGACGTCGTGCATTGAGAGTCCATCGGTTTCCAGCATCGTTGCCAGGTAAGCCTCCTGGCTCGGTATTCCTGGATAGCCGATTGTGGTTCCCGCGAGATCGGAGGGCCGTGTGATGCCGGCGGTTCTGAGTGACATCACGCAGACCAGTGGGTGCTGCACCAGCGCGGCGATCGAAACAACCGGTACGCCTTGCGCACGAGCGAGCAGCACGTCGGTCTGGTAGGAGATGCCGAACCTGTCCGTGCCGGCGCCGACGGTTTGCAGCACAACGGTCGGATCGGACGGCGTATAGAGATCGACCTCGATACCGGCGGCGGTGAACCCTCCCCTTTCCCGGGCGACAAAGAGTCCCGCGTGGTTTGCATTCGGATACCAGTCCAGCGCGACCGTTACTTTTTCGGCCGCTTGCGCCGGCTTCGAGGCCGGCACAACGCCGGCAATACCCGCGGCACTGATTGCCGCCCGGCGGATGAACAGCCGGCGGTCGAGTGTCGATGTTGGAATCCGGCAAGTCATCATTCTGCTCCTTCCTGCGCGGGCATTACCCCGATCAGGTTCGACGGTCGGCGACAGTGCTTTGCGGCGGTCGCCCTCTCAGCCCGGCACTCCGAGCTCCCGTGAAAAGATCCTCGATTGGCGCGAGCCTATCCAACTCCCACGGCTGCTGTCAAGCCGAGCAGTGTAGTCGCGATGTTTGACGTTATGTCGAGATATCTTGAGAATATTCGCGGTCCTCCGATCGGAACCTAACCTGACGAGTCCGCGAGCAGTGCAATTGCGATTCCGAGGTCACGACACCCCGTCCGTGATAAAGTCCACTGCGATCAGTTTTGGTTCAATAGTCTGGCGTCTTATCAATTCGGATTCGATCCGGTTGCCGCCTGGCGCTCCATGAGGTGTCTCTACACATGAATATGAGCCTGATTTCGGTGCCATGTGTCGGCGCATCGACCGAACCGACCGGCAAAACCGCCGGTCTGGCCAAAGCCGCCGATGCTTACCTTGAAGCAGGATTGCTCGAGCGGTTCACCGGACTCGGCGTCAATGTCCACCGTTCCTCACGGCCGGTGCTTCCAGGCGAAAAGCTCTCGCTCGATCCCATCGTTAACCTGGGCCGGTACAACGCACTGGTAGCCAAATCGGTCGTGGAGGGCATCACTGCCGGCGCCTCTCCACTGCTGGCCGGTGGAACCTGTGGGCACCTTATCGGAATACTCGCCGGGCTCCAGGTGTCATTTGGCGCAACAAGCAGGATCGGACTGATCTGGCTGGACGCCCATGGCGACTTCAACACCCCTCGGACGACGCATTCGGGAATGTTGGGCGGGATGCCGGTCGCGGTCAGTGCAGGGCTCTGTCTTGCCCCTTGGCGTGAGCTCGCCGGAATGACTTCGCCGTTACCGACAGACCGTATCTTATTGGTAGATGTTCGTAATCTCGACCAGGAAGAAGCGGACCTGATTAAGGCCACGGACGCCACGATCGTGAAGTTTGGCCCTCAGAACAGCGTGGACGCAATCGCGAGCGGTATACATCGGTTGGCCGACAAGGTCGATCAACTCTATCTCCACGTCGACGCCGACATTCTCGATGCTTCGCTGCAACCGAATCATCCTACGGCCGAGCCCAATGGCCCGGATCTGGTCGCGGTCCACAAAGTGCTGCGGGTCGCCTTCGCGACCGGCAAGATCCGGGCATACGGAGTCGTGTCCGTGAATCCCACGGGTCCCGAGGGCGAAACGTCGCTTCGATCGGGCCTGGATATGATCGTCGGGGGCGTTGCTGCATGGTCGGAATTCACCCCTGACGTATAATTCTGGTTGCTCACGGCGGCGGTTCCGCCTCCCATGTGTGTCAGGAGGATAGCCTCGAGTGGCCGACGACATGCGCAAACTGCTCGACCATATCGTGCGGATATTCCTCGTGCATGACGATTTTGTCTCGATCGAGCAGGAGGCCTCTGCAAACGAGCCCGGCGACGCGATCGAAACCGACAAGAAACGCGCGGCTCGCCGGGAGTCCGATCTGGCGGACGACCTTGCCGTGGCGTTCAGCCGGGGAATCGCACGGTCCGAGGCTGGCTTGATCATCCTTGACGATCGAAATGCGGAAGAGAACCAAATCGCGGACGCGTTGATCAATTTCCTGGTGCGAGCAGATCTGGCGACATCTCGCGCCGTCGAAACCGAGCCGAGCCACTATCGATATCGCATTATGATCAACTGGCCCAAACTCGAATCCGTTGCTCGCGACGCCGGCGTCGATCTCAGTGCCGCGGTGCGCGGTTCCACGACATGACATGCATCTCAATCTGTCTGAATGCAGGCGTAGAGACGGGTTGACGCATGCGTAGTTCCACAAAGCTGGCTGCAACTATCGATTCCGTTCCAGAATCGCCCTCCACCGACCCACTTCTGGACGCGCCCGCGAGATTGGCAGCCTCCCTCGGTCTCGACTTTCGTGACCTTGATCTGCTTCGGCTGGCATTGACCCATCGATCTGTGCTTCATGAGTGGGCGCTCGCGATGCCGGATGCGCCGTTGCCGCCGGTGAATCGACAATCGAACGAGCGGCTCGAGTTTCTTGGCGACGCGGTGCTCGGCTACGTCGTGGCCGATTATCTCTATCAGCGCTACCCAGATGCGCCCGAGGGGCTGTTGACCGCGAAGCGAGTGTCGCTCGTCCGCGCAGAGCGTCTGGTCGGATGGGCGCGAGATATTAAACTGGCAGATTACCTCTATCTTGGTCAGGGCGAGCGGGTTACCGAGGGCGCGCGCGATCGCATGCTCGCCGGTGCGTTCGAAGCGCTGATCGGGGCGCTCACGGTCGACCGCGGGCCGCGGGAAACCCGGCGCTTTTTGCGAAGGTTCATCGAGCGCGATGAAGCCGAAATGCTCGCGGAGCTGCGCGACGCGAATCCCAAGGGTCGTCTGCAGGAACTGCTCCAAGAGCGCTTCCGCCTCCCGCCCATCTACCAGACGCTAGCTGAAGATGGTCCAGCGCACGCGCGCATCTTCACGTGCGAGGTTTCAATCGATGGGCAATCGCTCGGTGTCGGATCGGGCGGAAGCAAGCGCGAGGCCGAACAAGCGGCCGCGGCCGCGGCCCTGATCGCGCTCGAACCCGCGGTCCAACCCGTTCTGGTAGACCAACCGGCGGGAATCGACATCATTCCGTCCAAACGCTCGAGACGAAAACGCGCGGTTTGAATCGATATGCCACTGATTGGGCTCGACCAAACGCAGTGCTTGCCCGTACGAGCGATGCATGATGGAATCCACGTGATGGATCGTAACGATGCCGCTTTGCAGGGGCAGTCCGCCGGGTCTACCCTTGTTCTGTCGCTCGAATTCATTGCGATTTACGTTTTGGTCCCCGTTGTTCTCGTTCTCAACTGCTCTTGAGGTTGGCCCGAACTGCGCTCGTTGAGGTTCCCGAAGAGGCGCCATCCGCGTTACCCTACCGCTAGCAGAAAGAGGAGGATGCATGGCGCGGTCTTACGATCAATTGACGATCTTCGGCGGAAACTCCAATTCTGAGCTCACGGACGAGATATGCAGCTATCTCGCTCTGCCGCGTGGCCGTGCGGATGTCTTCAAATTCAGCAATGACAACACCTTCGTGCGTATCGGCGAAAGCGTACGGGAGCAAGATGTCTTCGTCGTCCAGTCGTTCGCCACCCCGGTGAACGACTCGATCATGGAGCTCCTGATCATGATCGATACCCTTCGTCGCGCATCTGCAGGCCGTATCACGGCCGTGATCCCCTATTTCGGCTACGGACGCACCGACAAGAAGGATCAACCGCGTGTGCCGATTACAGCGTGTCTGGTGGCAAAGATGGTCGGCGTGGCCGGCGCCGACCGGGTGCTGGCGATCGATCTCCACGCCGGTCAGATTCAAGGCTTCTTCGACATTCCAGTCGACGAGATGAGCGCCATGCAATTGACCGCCGAATACTTCGTTGCGAAGGGACTGGATCGACCGGTTGTGGTCTCTCCCGACCTCGGAAACACCAAACGAGCGCGAAACTTCGCCCAGGCGCTGGAAGCTCCGCTGGCGATCATTGAAAAGCGGCGCATCGGCAATGCGGACCATTCGGAAATCCTAAACCTGATCGGCTCGGTGGATGGATGCCAGGTCGTCATCGTCGACGACGAGATCGATACCGCCGGTTCGATCACCCAGGCGGCCGAAGTCTGTTTCCAGAACGGCGCATCGGAGGTCTTCGCCACTTGTGTCCACCCCGTGTTCTCAGGTCCTGCGATTGAACGTCTTCAGGCCAGCGCCATTCGCGAGGTCGTCGTCACAAACAGCATTCTGATTCCGTTTGAAAAGCGAATCGACAAGATCACCATTCTCTCGATTGCCCCGCTCCTCGCCGAAACGATTCAACGAATTCACGCCGGCACGAGTGTCAGTTCAGCCTATCGGGCCACTTTTGGCGCGTCCGCGCGGCAACTCGCGCTGCAGTAATGAGGTTGAGGTTAAGAACGAAATGAAGGCCAACTTCTCGCGGGTGCTATCTTCACGGTCACGTGCGGTGACTCCGTTCTCGATTGGTGTGGCTGCTCTTCTTCGCCAGCGACTCGCCTCTGCCGGTGATGATGTATTACGACAGGAGCGCTCATCGGCCGATGGCTTTGCCACGATGCTCTCGTTCATTCCAGCAAACTTTTCCGGCTTCAGCGAAGACGATTCAAGCGTCAACTTCGCGGATATCGCCGCTCAATTGGCTACCGCGGAGCTTGAATCCCCGGATTCGCTGGAAGGTGACGACGAAGCGGTCCGGCTTTGGATCAATGCGGTCTATCCGCTTGCTATTGCCACGCCGTTTGGCTCAAACGCGCTACGGCTAACCCGAGCACTGATCGGACTGGACATCACCGATATCGATCAGACAGTCGAGTTTGGCACACCTCCCGCGAGTGTGACAATCGTGCGGGGCCGGTTCGTCCACGCCGCGGTCGAGGCGGCGTGGGACGCCAACGGCTACAAGCGTCTCGATGTTGCTGGGATCTCCGTCGCCTCGCTGTTTGAAGATGCGCAGATTGACATGCAGTCCGAGTTAGGTCGGATCGTCTTGGCGCGGATGAACAACGTCGCGTTCATCGCGGAAGACACACTTGCATATGCTTCCACGTTGCCGCTCCTCACGGAAATACTGGATACGGCCGCGGGAACGAAAGCATCATTAACACAACGAGTCGACATCGCGGCGCTTCTTCAAGCGGCAGAGCTGAACCTCGCTAGCGCGATCTTGTTTAGCGGCGCTTCGCTCTCGATCTCTTCGATGGTTTCACCCGATCTGATCACCGAGCCCGACGCGTTTGAAATGCTCTTGGCGAGTTTGACCGAACCGGCAATGCCGCCAGTTGCGTCGGGCCTGATTGGGATGACGCCGGGAGGGCCAACGATCCTTCCATCTGGCGCAGAGCCTCCGGTTCTGGATTTACCGCCCGCAACCCTCGTACTTCAGTTGCTTATGCTTTCGCCGGGAACTGCCGATGCCGCGGTGGAAACGGTCGATGCCAGGTTGCGCACATTGAGCTCCACTGTCTCGCAACAGCCCTACGCCAACCTCTTTGCATCCTGGGAGCTCCAGTCGAGCGACGATGGGTCGGTGCTGACGATCCTACTCACGTTGGTTGAGGATACGTCGATCGGAATCTGGAGCAGGATGTTGTTTGCCCGGGATTTGCTCTTTCTCGCCTGGTAGCCTTGGACTGACTGCCCATGAATGGCCACGTCGTTCCATTGTTCGCCGATTTGACGAAAAATGAGCGCCAACGTCGCGTCGTTGTGTTGGAAATGTCCGAACTGGCTATTCTCCGCTGGTTTCGTCTTCTGCACCGGTATCGGAACCGTCGTCCTCGAACGTCGCGCCGTTTTCTACCGGAAGCACCTCTTCGGTATAGAGCTCGCTCGTATAGTATGAAGGGTCTGGCGCATCGTCTCCAATGACGATGACCATGTGTCCTGGCTGCGCTTCGCCCGTCGATTCTTCCGCGGCGGTTCCACCAGTTGCAGTGGGAAAGAGCGGAACTACTTCGATGGTCGATTCGGACGTCGCGCTCTCGGGCGGAAGGTTTTCCGTTGCGACGCCTTCCGCCGTCGCAGTGGGTGATTGCATCGGATCGTCGTTGACTTCAATCGAATCGAGCTCGAGACCGAGCAAGCTGGCGACAAGGTATGCTGTGGTCAAGTTGTCTGTGTCTGTAGTTAGGGAAGATACGGGATAATTGCCGAGATCTGCCTTATCGACAACGGTCACATTTGCGAATCCGAAACCGTTGAGAACATCTTTGACCCGGCCGCCCAAACCAGGGTTGAAGGTTCCGTCTTCCACCAGGATTTCAATCGAATAGTTCGGGTTGGCCAGGAGCGACATCGGCGGGATGACTTCCGTGCCGGTAAATTCGGACATGATCGTGCCAACAGCGTCCCAGTCCGCGATCAGATAGTAAGGCTGTCCTTCGAGCTGTTGTTCCCAAACCGCATTGTCGAGCGAATAGCTGACGATCGATGCCGGATCGATTTGGGAGGCAAGCTGTGCAAGTTGTAGCGCTTGCTTTGGTTGGAGATCCGTTCTAACCGCATCGCCGAGCTCTTCGAGAAGTTCTGCGGCCTTTGGCAAGAGATCGAGCGAGATCGCCTGTTGACGGAGCGCCATCAACACTTGTTGCTGTCGAGCTGACCGGCGGCCGTCCCCGTCGTCATGCCGGGTGCGCGCGTATTGAAGCGCGCGTTCGCCGTCCATGTGCTGCCAGCCCGGCTTGAAGAAGAGGCGCATGTACTGGTTGCCGGGTCCGGGGTACTCGTCGTCCTTGATCGGGTAGGGCACATCAAGCGTGACGCCTCCGACCAGATCGATCAATGAGATAAACCCATCAAAATCGACTTGGGCGTAGTAGTTAACCCTGATGCCGAAATTGGCCTCGATCGTACGGATGGTCAACCCAGGTCCGCCGCCAGGCAGGTTGTCCTCGTCGCCAAAGGCATAAGACGAGTTCATCTTATGCACACCGTAGCCCGGAATCACGACCTTCAGATCTCGCGGGATTGAGAGCATTGATGCTGCATTGTTGACCGGATCGATGTTGACCAGAATCATCGTGTCGGACCGCGTGAATTCCTCTTCACGGCGATCGATCCCAAGGAGCAAGATCGTTACCCGGTCCTTCCCGTCCCACTGTGGAATCGATGCACTCGTGGTGGCGGTCGACTCGACGATGACCGGCGTTCCTTCTGGGTTGATCGCGACCGTGAACGGAACTTCGTCATGGGGCACGGGATCTTCGAAGATGTTTTGATAGGCGCGGGTCCCCCGATAGATCACCGGGCCAACGAGTATGCCGGCGATCACGAGCACGACGGCAGCAACGGAGAAGAACGCGGTGAGTATCGGCCGCTTGGGCCGGTGGAGCCGTGGGCGCCGTTCGGTACCAGCTTCCTGCTGTCCTTGCCTCAGTCTCGCGAACTCCTCTTCCAGCGAGATCAACGGAGCATCAAGTTCCGCGATTTGCTCCGTCAGCTTTCGGGGCACTCGAATGTGGGTACGGCCGATTTTGATTCCCTCGACAAGCGCATCGCCGGCAATTGCCGGCGGACTGCTTGCGATCGCGGCCGTTTTTTGAGGGATAGAGTGACTGGTAGTTGGGAAGGCATAACGATGCAGTTGGCGCCGCTTATACGGCGGTTCATTCGTGACCCGGATGTTCGATTTTGTGGGCAAGTTGCGATGGCGCGCGCGGTTGCGCGCGAAACTGGGATAATCGATTGGGGTTGACGCGGTCGGTGGATTCAAGCTGAGTATCTCAAGAACTGGCAAACTGGTGGCGATAAGCCGGTTGAAGCGTGCGGTTTTAAACGGAATCGTGACGGCGCGCTTCGAAGCGACAACGGGAATCGAATGGCTTGTTGTCCCGATTTAATCGAACGGGAGAAGTGCCGTTCAGACAGTGACCCCGCGGCGAGTTTACCATGGACGTAGTCGAGCGGCATTTCCCAGGCCTTGACGGATACTGGGAGTCAAGATAGTGTACGTACACTTAGAATGACCGGAGCACCGGTCATATTGGTGACCGTGTGCCGTGCATCGCCGGGATTGGAGCAGCGTGGCATGGTCTTGTCCGATCGCGATATTTTGATTGCTATCCGAGAAGGTCGGATCAAGATCGACCCTGCGCCCGATTTGAGCACACAGTTGGGATCGGTATCAATCGATTTCCGGCTGGGCCGCACGTTTATGGTCTTTGAGCATTCTCGCCATAGTTTCATCGATCCGCGCAAGCCGCGGTCTATTGGCGATGCCATGCGGACGATCATTGTCGAAGAGGACGAGCCTTTCATCATGCAGCCGGGCGATTTTGCGCTCGCTTCCACGGTTGAAACGCTTGAGTTGGACGATGATCTGCTCGGGCGACTTGAAGGACGATCCAGCATCGCGCGCCTGGGGATTACGGTGCATTCGACTGCGGCGGTATTCGAGCCTGGCTGGATTGGAACTGCGACGATGGAATTGAGCAACCTCGGTCGAATGGCCGTCGCGCTCTATCCAGGCATGCGCATCTGTGCGTTTTCGTTTGAAACGGTTAGCTCCAGGGTGAATACGCCTTACCGGATGAAGATTGGGAATAAATACGCCGGCCAGCAGACACCCAAGCCGAGTGCGCTGGCGGATGAGTCAGGCGCGCTTGCCTCAGCGGTGGCCGGCGAATAGGTCAGGTTTCACGTGAAACCGTGGCTATGGACACCGGTTGATGGAACGACTGATAATCCCATCGGAGTTTGAGGTGGTTGGGTTCGCACTGATGAGTGCGCGTTGAAGTGAGGCCGTCGTGTCGACCGAAATCGTGCAAGGAATCCGGGACCGCATGCTGCCGATGTTGCAAGTGGTCGCCGATGAATACCGGTATCGGGTGCCGCAAGGCTACCCGGTTATTGTGGACCTGCCGGAACAATCGACGGTCGGCCTGGAGCTTGACCCCGGTCACTCGCTGCATATCGTGGCCGAAGGCGACCAGCTCTTTGTCGATTCCTATTACCGATCGACCCGGTTTGACGCACGTTCGGGCGCGAGCCGGGAAAAATTCGCAGGAGCACCGGTAGACGACCGCCGATCGATCGATCCTGAGATTTCGGATCAGAGCTTGCGAAATCTGATCGCGGAGCTCTGTTCTCGTTTCAACTCGCAACAGTTGATCATTCATATCACCGATACGTAGGCAGTCGATCATGAGAATCGAAAAACGCGCCCGGTAAATCCACCGGGCGCGTTTTTCGTGCCCCACGTTCAATGTTTCACGTGAAACGCCCGGCTACTCCAGAATCCATGTATCGGTGCTTCGCGACCAACCGCTCAATGCGCGGTCGCCGAAAAACAAATTCACCTCTCGAGCGGCACTTTCGGGGCCGTCCGAACCGTGAATCAAGTTGCGGCCGATCATGACCCCGAGATCACCCCGGATCGTACCCGGAGCGGCTTCGACCGGCTTCGTGGCGCCCATCGTGGCACGAGTCGCGGCAATCGCTTGCGGGCCTTCAAGCACCATCGTCACGACCGGACCCGATTCGATGTAATCGACGAGACCCGCGAAGAACGGCTTCCCCTTGTGTTCACCATAGTGCCGCTCCGCGAGCTCCCGATCGATTGAGCGAAGCTCCATTGCCACGATCTTCAGACCGCGCCGTTCAAGCCGGCCAACAATCTCGCCAACGAGACCACGCTGCACTCCATCTGGCTTGATGATCACGAGTGTCTGTTCCAATTCCGCCACCTGTCTGAACCCCTCCGATGCGTGCATATATGTTCGCCGTCACCGCGCGACGATCCACTCCGGCTTGCCAGCCTAGCACACGCTCCCGCGGACATGCGAAAGGGCGGCCCGAGAGCCGCCCTCGCATCCTGATCGTACCTTGCCGGCTATGCCGGACTGAGCACTTCGGCAACCTGCCGCATGGCGTTCTCGCAGGCCTCACTGATCAGGGTCGAGTCGCAGTGCTCACTGAAGACGATCAACGCAAAGTCGCCCCCGTTCCGCAAATGCATCATGCCATCGCCGGTTGAGATGCTGAGGCCGGTCGCCGCCCCGGCCCCGAGCCGGCGTGTCGTTCGCTCGGCAACTCCTACAAGCGATGCGCCAAGCGCTGCCGCGAGGTCGACATCCTCGCCGATCACCCCGGCCGTTCCCATCACGAGTCCTTCGACACTGACGGCGATGACGCCAAGGATTTCCCGGTATTTGAGGAGATCGGCAAGCATCGCCTCTAACTCCCCTGGTCCGTCGTGCATTGTGACACCACTCTCCGACACGATTGCTTACCGTGCACGCTGGCGCGCCAGCATTGCATTACGGAACTGATTCGCGGCTTGATCGGTTCGTCCCAATTTTAGGTACGCCTCTCCGAGCACCCGCAACGCGAGCGGATCGTTCATCCCGCGGGCAATTGCAGCCTCTAGTACCTGCGCCACTTCTTCGGCGGAACCGTCGTCCTCGATCAACCGGATGCGCATGGCCATCAGATCGAGCCGCTCTTCTTCCGTCATTGACCCAAACCGAGCCCGCCGTTCTTCGATCGTTGCACTGGGCCGAACGGTCAAACCTACGTGTCCTTGCACGTTTAGGGCCGGTTCTGCGACAGCCACCGCGGCTGGGCGCAATTCTGAAAGTGATCGCGCGATCACAGTCAGGCCGGTCGCGACCGCTGTTCGCTTGCTCTCGCGCAATCGCGCAAACAGGTTGCCGCGATCGGTTCCACGATCGATCAGTAGTGAGGTGTGGCTCACAAAAGCAGGCCACGCTACACCGCCCGGCGCTAATCCAAGTCTGCTTGGGGCTGATGTGTGCTCGGGGTCCAACTCCGTGACCATGAGGTCATGTACTTTTGGCAGCCCACCGTCGTGTATGGACGAAGGCTCAACCTCTGACCACATCGGCGAGATCTCGACCGCCGGGACGGCATGTTCAGCAGCAGGTTCCCAGGCATGTGATGCCACGGCCATTGGTGCGATGACAGGCGGAGCTCCAGCCAGCCGTGATGGCTCGAACGGCGCTTCGTTGATCTCGGAGAAGTCGACCACGTCGATGTCATGCGCGCGTTCACTCTTGATCTCGGAGTCGTCGGGCATGAACGGCTGAACGTCGCCTAGCCCGGCAATCATCGCGTCAAGATGATCATCACCCGGCAGTTCAGCCAAACCAAATTCCTCGGACTCGACTCGAACGGTTGCCGGCGTCGATTCGCCGCGAAGAAGTTCCTCGAGATCGAATGGACTCTGATCCAGCGGCAGATCGGGTATCGCTTCGGCCGGCCACCCCGTTTCTGCCATGTGCTGAACCGCGGCCAATTCATCGGCCCACGGGTCTGTTTCGCTTCTCGGGAACTCGACAAGATCGGATTCCCCCTCCGGCCCGGTTAGTTCGGACGTTCCATCGCTGCTTGTGACGGCGAGCAAATCCTCAAACTCGAGCGGTGTTCCGGCTGAATCGGGATTCGCGAAAGGATCGACTTCTTCGCCGGCTACAAGCTCCTGTGGAACTTCGGTGTCCACATGGCGCAGAATTTCGGTGTACCCACTTGCTTGCTGCGAAGGGATGGCTGAGACCAGCTCGTCGTGCATGCCCCAAGCCGTATCAGTCCCAGCCGGTTCAACCGTGCGAGGCTCAACGTCCGGCGCGGCGATCAAGCGCCCGGCATTTGAATCTAGCGCTGGAGCTTCAGCATTGAATTGGGCGGCAGGAACGCCAGGCACGAATTGATTCGATCCCCGTTCTTTTGCTTCTGCCGATGCGTCAAAATCATCGTTCGTAAACGGCGCCCACGCCGATTCATCGAACGGAGATTCTCCCGCATCGAACGGCTGAATACCCTCGACGCCGAGCTGAGCGGCAAGCTCATCCATTTCCATGGCGTCGTCGAACGTCGGAGTTGCGTCTTTAAGCTGGCGGTCAAGATCATCCCAACCAACAGTAAGATCAACACGTCCATCAGCAGTAACGAACTGATCGTCGGACGGTTTAGGCCGGGTGGCCTGATGAACCTGGGCTGGCTCCGCCGCAGGAGTCGTCGCCGTGATCGTCCGTTCAAGCTCCGGCGATCGTTCCGCCATCGCTTCTGGGGCGCCGTGGAAGCCTCCAGACGTCATTTCCGCAAATTCATCTTCGAATGAGAGAGCCGATGGCGCCTTCACGGGATCGGACGGGCCGATCTGCCCGGGGAGAGCCTGGGCGCCCGCGCTGGAAACCCCGTTTATCCGTTCAACCGAAAACGGATTCTCGTCCAAAAGCGAGATCGGGGCGGCGTCATCCTGCCATGTGAATGGCATGACGTCATCCTCGATCGCCGTGCCCGGTGTGCTTGGCTCCTCACCGGGTTTCAAATCCTGGACCAAGGAGTCCCAAAGATCAGGAGCCGCGAACTGGCTTGAGCCGAGCCCGGGCGCCCCACTTAATGCCGCCATTACGGGAGCGGCCGAGACCGGAGCTCGATCAGCGAGCGGTGTCACGGAAAAATCGAACTCCGGGAGCGCCAGCCTCTCGCGGCGCAGAAATGAAAGATCGAGATCGTCGCGCCACTCCGAGAGCAATGCCAAGATTTCGCCCGCTGGGTCGACAAACTGGAAGCGATCAACGTAGTCCGCCGCCTCCGCGGCCCCGCGTCTGGTTTCAATGTCCGCAACGATGCCAAGCGCCCGTGCGTTTTCCGGGCTATCTCGGAGCACCTCGCGGCAAGCGGTCAGAGCGCCGGCCTCGTCTCCGCTACGCCAGAGAATCTCGGCCAGCGATGTGCGAGCTCGTCGGTTGTCCGGCTCAGCGGCGAGAACCGATCGCCATTCGGCGGCCGCGCGGCCGAACTGTCCACCGCGAATGTAGATTCCGGCCAGACCTGCTCGAGTTGGATGAAGTCGATCGTTCCCGCCGAGCAGACCACGCAGCCGAACGAGCTCGTCTCGGACCTGATCGAGCGCTGGATTGATCTCCCAGGCATGCAAGTACGCCGAATACGCGTCCTCCATCGCCTTGTTTTCTTCAGCCGCGACCCCGAGTCCGAGCCTGGCAACGACGTTGAGCGGATCAATGGCAATGGCGCGATTAAAATGATCGATTGCCGTATCCGTTTGTCCCTGTTCGAGATGGGCTTCACCAAGCATCCGGTGGGCGGTCAAACAGGACGGAAAAGTCTCGAGGACATGGGAGCTCGCGGCCACTGCCAGCCGGTAGTCGCCACGATCCATCGCATCTTGTCCGCCACGGATGATCTCGACTAACTCCACTTCGACCCCCTAACGGACACAAAGCGATGCGCTCCGGCCGCGCTCCGATGATGAAACTTTCGAGTGATGAGCCTTAGGGCTACGGGAAGCCTGGACGGTATCACGTCAGGACGCATGATCCGGACAAAGCCCGCGGAGTCGGGCCCACCTGGTTTCATTCTAGGAGTGGAGCGGATTTGGCCTCAATTCAAACTGTAGCCAAATCGGACCAAAGGTTGGCCGCGGAGACCGATGTTTGCTCCGTCTGAAGCAAGTCAGACATAACGACAGTCAGGCGGAGGCTGGGGGACGCCCGGAATCCGATTTTTTCTTCTCGGCGAGCCGCCGATTCTTTTTCGAACGCATCCTCGCCTGCTCGAGCGTCCACATTGTCACAACGATCGCAATTGCGAGTGGAACCAAGATCGTCAGTGCCACCAAAATGTATTCGGTCGAGCTCATGTTCCTGGTCCTTCGTCTTCGCGGTCGTCTATTGAATCGATAATACCAGTCGCTCCATCCGCATTGAACCGATTGAAGAGAGTGCCAAACCGCTGTTGCCGCGATAGCGTTAGGCACACCTCTTCAGTGACCCACCCTCCCCGGAGCCGGCCCATGCCAGCTTGAACATATCCGCATCCACGCTTGCTCATCATCAAGAAGAAGACACGAGCTTCGGCGCGTGGACACTGGTGTGGGTGCACTCCATAACAAAGGTGATCACGGTCGTGCTCGCGATTTGGGCGGCCAATTCGCATGAGACCGCCGTGCTCGTCACGGTCACGACCTGGTTGTGGCTCGATCCGTTGCTCGCAATGGGAGCGGCGCCGGCGATCTTTCGCTGCCGCTTGAGAAAGGCTCGAGTCCACCGGGCGGCGCCGGTCGAGCGGGAGTGGAGTCTCTCCGAATCCGATGACCTCGCGTTGCGTCCCGTTCCGTTCGTGTCGGAATGACGACGAACTCGAATAGGCGCCGGCTCGGTTAAATGCCGAGCCCCCTGTTGCAGCAGGGGGCTCCGCGGGGTCTTCGGCGCCGACCGGCGAGGGAAGGGGGAAAGCCGGTCTTCGCTATGCGCAAAAATAACCGTGCCGAGCAGTCACCATGCGGACTGAATGGATACTCTTGATGGCTCGTTCGTACCATGTCTAGGCTGGAAATCCGCTCAACCATCCCCGACTGAGCCTGACTCGACACCCGAAACGGCATGCGCTAAAGGAAACTCCATCGCCTGATTCGTGATGTCATGAGCGCCGACCATGGCGAGTAGCACCTGATCCATGAACTGACCGATGTCCGCAAAGACTCCGGCGGCACGCTTAATGGCCAGGCCCTGATCCTCGATCATACCGACCACTGAGCGCACGACGGGAGAGCGAAAGTATAGAAATGCCTCCACCGCCTCCAGTGATGTTAGCCCGGCCCGCGCCCCCGATGCACCATATTGCTCACCGATCTGACGACCCTCGTCGAGCAATGACGATCGATCGGCCGATTCCGGTGATGACGCGAACCGAACCGCGAGATCGACCAGGCGACGGCCAAGGAGCCGGAGCTCATCATGTTTGCTGGGGCTGAATGCCCGAAACCAGCGGCGGGACCTGGCGCCTTGCCAGAAGACCTCCTCAAACGCGGATAGAGACCGATCCGTCATCTCCTGCCGTATCTTGGGACGATCTGGACGTCTCCGGCCCGTGCCGACCAGGGTACGGAGGTCGGCTTCGGCATATCGTCGGTGTCCACCAGGCGTGCGGAAGACCGGAACTTTGCCCGCATCGCTCCAGCGTCTGAGTGTCGATTGGTCGACGCCGAGCATCACGCATGCTTCGTTGATGGAGATCCAACGACCCCGGGTCGCGTCCCGGGCCGAGACCATTTCGTCGTCCTCGCGGGCAATCCCGCGATCTTTGGACGGGATCTGGTTCGTCATGTCAGCCTCCAGATTTCAAACGAGCATTCATTGCCGCCCGCCAGAGTCGAAGTGCGAGCGTCAGTGCGAAAAACCGGGGATAGTTCCAGGCGAGTGACCCTAAGGCGGCCAAGTGTACAGAACGATTCTGCAGTGTCAACGGAGATTTCGGGGGATGCCGGTTGCTGCCGCCGCGGTGATCTGAGAGAATGATATTTTGCTGGCTAATTGTACGAACCCGAGAAGATCGACTCGCGAATTTTCATAAGGTGAGAACGTAATGAGGTGTCTGTTTGCGTACTGCGCTCCATTTTGTCGATACCGTGCATCACCGTGGTGTGATCGCGTCCGCCGAGGACCTGACCGATGTCAACCAGTGACGCGTTTGTCTCTTCTCGCAGAAGGTACATTGCGATCTGGCGAGGAAGGACGATCTCTTTGGATCGCGAACGCCCACGAAGATCCGCTAGCGACGTCTTGAAATATGCGGCCACCGCTTCGAGTACGGTGTCGATCGTTACTTGAACCGTTTTGCCGCCTGGACCCGCGTTGGTCATCGCTTCCATCGCCAGGTGCAAGGAGATCGGTCTCGCCGCGAACTCCGCCAGCGCCAAAATCTTGTTCAGCGCGCCTTCCAGCTCTCGAATGTTCGACTGATCGCGCTGGGCTACGTACTCGATGACGTCCGCTGGAATGGCGATCCCAATTTCGTCGCCCTTCGTTCTCAGAATCGCGGTTCGCATCTCGTAGTCAGGCAGTTGCACATCGGCGATCAATCCGCCTTCAAATCGCGATCGGAGTCGCTCTTCCAGCCCGGCGATCGCCTTTGGCGGTTTGTCGGCCGAGATGACGACCTGCTTCCCGTTTTGATACAGGGTGTTGAACGTGTGGAAGAACTCTTCCTGTGTCGCGTCCTTGCCCCCGATGAATTGAATATCGTCGATCATCAAGATATCGATCGTGCGATATCGAGCGCGAAAATCGTCCATTCGTTGTTGCCGGATCGCATTGATCACGTCGTTGGTGAACTTCTCCGACGAAACATAGGTGACCGAAAGATCAGGTCGCAGGCTTAGGGCCCGGTGACCGATCGCGTGCAAAAGGTGAGTCTTGCCGAGGCCGACACCCCCGTAGATGAAAAACGGGTTGTACTTTCCGCCGGGATGCTCGGCAACCGACAGCGACGCCGCATGGGCGAAGCGATTGGACGAGCCAACGACGTAATGTTCATACACATAACGTGGATTGAGTCCATTGGTAGGCATCGCGGTGAGCTCGAGTTGACGAGATGTTGGGATGACGCCATTCAGCGGCTCGTGACCATGGGAGCGTTTCTCTTTGCGCGATCTCGACGACGCGGAAAGCGGCGTTGTCCTGTTCTGAGGCGCAATCTCGTCGTGCTCCTCCGATTTGCGAACGGTAAATTCGGCGTGGATCGGACGCCCGGCGATTTCCGACAGGATTTGTTCGATATCGTTGCCATACCGGGACTGGAGTGTGGATGCACCGGATCTATTGGCAGCCGCGATCGTCGCGATGTCGTCGTAAAAAGCGACGATCGTCGTTGGACGAAGCCAATTATCGAACGCGGTGCGGCTGACACGGCCTTCCATGTCGCTCAAGACCGTTTGCCACAATTGTTTTGCGTCCATGTGCACGTCGTCGCGTCCTCGCGGTATTCCACGCGTGTCGACAGGAGGGTCCGGATGCCGAACGATCATCGTAGCACGGTGTGACGGGCAGAAGCGACTCCAAGCCCGCTTCATATTCGATAGCACAAATCGTGCCGATCGTCAGCGGAGGGAATGACAGCGCGATTAAATACACGGACCCGGCCTTGCGGCCGGGTCCATGCGGGAAGGGGAGGGATGGAGCGTGTGCGGCGCTCCATTGGGCTTGGGAGAGAGCAGTCGGAATTGTTGGGGCGACGCTCTCTGGTGACTTTACGACATCATTTCGAGATTGGATTCATGGATCCAAGAGCAGATGCTTCGCCCCGCGTCGCGGGGCGCCCGCGCTTACGCGGGAGTTGGAGCGATTCGCCGGGCCGATCGCCGCGCCAGGACAATGATGATGGCTGATGCGACTCCTGAGATCGCCAGAATGACAATTGCCTCGAGCTTGACACGATCGTGGACAAGATCGTCTTCGACAATCATCCGTGTAGCGGCCCAGACCAAGAGAATCGCCCCAACATATACGAGAATTGGAAAGCGGTTCAACAGGTTTGAAACCACGTTGCTACCCACCAGGAGCAGCGGAATCGACAGCCCAAGCCCAAACAGAACAAGCCCTCGATGGCCGTCGGCCGCGGCACTGATCGCCAAGATGTTGTCGAGACTCATGACCACATCGGCCACGACGATCGTGCGGATGGCCTGACCGAGCGAGTCGGCTTCGCTGACATGGTCCGTGTGCTCGTCTGGACGCATCAGCTTGAACGCGATCCACAGAAGCAACACTCCACCGACCGCCTGGAGCAGCGGAACGTCAAGCAGATACGTTGCAATGAGTGTGAACCCGATGCGGAGACCGACCGCGCCGGCGCCGCCGATGATGATCGCCCGGCGGCGGTTCTTTGCCGAGAGGCGACGGGCCGCCATGCCGATCACAACAGCGTTATCGCCCGAAAGGAGAAGATCGAAGAGGATGATCTGAATGAGTGCGGCGACGTTGTCGAATTCGAGCACGAAGGGAAGCACTCCTCAGTAAGGCAGTCGGCTCGTCTGCAACGGAGAGACACATCCTCAGCCGTCGCGCGGACCTTCGAAATTCTAGCCGACCTTGGGAAAACAGCGGCGCAAGATGGTGCGCCAGGCGAGCGCGAAGGCCGGCACGCTAGGAATCAGGCAAGATCGAATCCAGCTCCTCGAGAAAAGCCCGCGGCGATCGGATCTTGAGCGGCGCCAGCAGATCGCCAAGAACAAGCAAATCCTTGTCACCACTCACGAGGTAGTCCGCGGATCCAGCGACCGCGTACGCGAGGAGGTAATCATCTTTGATATCTCGAGTGAGTGCAGCGAAATCGATCGGGAGCGGAGCAAGCTCTTCAGCGATCAACTGAATCCCCGAAATGAGCGCTTCTGCTGACGCTTGATCGACTCGCTCCATGAAGTATTGTTTGGACCTAAGCGTCTGCCTGATTTCCTCGATCAGTTCTTTCGACACCAGCACGACAAAACGTCGTTCAAACATTGCGTCCATGAGGGCTTCGATTGTTCCTGGCACACTGCTCTTCGCAATCGCATAGCTAAGAAACACATTGGAATCAAGGAGAATTCTCGGTCGTTTGGGCATTATTCAAACCGGATACCGCGTTTGGCAACCACCCTTTCGATCGACTCTCTGGTCACTCGGTCGGCGAACTCCTCGACTTCTTGCTCCGTCATGTACTTATTGCGCTCGGAGAGCTCTTCTCGAACGCGCCGGATCGTGGCGACTGCTTCCTTGTGACGTTCCGCTTGTTGTAGCTCGCGCAGTTGTCGGTAATCGTCCATAGAGATTACAGCGGCCCGCGGTTTGCCTTGGCGCACAACAATGACCGATTCGCCGCATTCGGCGACTCGGCTGAGAAGGGCACCGAGATTGTTCTTGGCATCGGTCGCGGAGACAGTCGCCTCCTTTACCTGCTCTAAGAGCATTTTGTAACTCCCTAACAGCTGCGTCCTAACTTGCGTACATCAAATTGGCTAAAATAACGATCAATGGACTAGTCAATATTCTATCGCTGTTGACAATGCACAAACAAGCGTCCTTCCAGAATCGGAAAAGACTCCTGGCGAAACAACGATACAAGTCGCTCAAGCTAGGATTAGGCGATCTGCCACCATGGCGGCAAATATGAAGGCCAGGAACCAGAGGGAATAAAAGAACATCCGCCGCGCAAGCGCCTTGCTCGGTGTCCGATAAAGCCGAACCGCATACCAGACGAAGATCGCATTGAGCACGGATGCCCCTGAAAGGTAAATCCAACCCATACCGAACGGAACCAACATCAAAGAAACTGCCGCCAGCATCAGGGTGTACAGCAGCACCTGCCAGCGCGTCTCCTCTTCGCCACGCACATTTGGCATCATCGGAACCGCCGCCCGCCCGTATTCACCCTGTTTCAACAGCGCCAGCGCCCAGAAGTGCGGCGGGGTCCAGTAGTAGATGATCGCGAACATGAGCACCGCCGCGACCGACACGTTTCCCGTCGCCGCGGCCCAGCCGACCACGGGCGGCATCGCGCCCGCCGCTCCGCCGATCACGATGTTCTGCGGAGTTCGCCGTTTCAACCACTTAGTGTAGACGAGTACGTAATAGACATTACCAAGCAATGCAAGTCCAGACGCCAGCCAGTTCACCGCGAATCCGAACAACAGCACCGCTGAGATCGTCAACGTCAGGCCAAAAACGAGCGCAGCGCGAGGCGAAATCTTGCCGGTCACGGTACCTCGTTGCTTGGTCCGGCCCATCAGCGCGTCGATATCGCGATCGATGTAGCAATTGAGCGCGTTCGCTCCTCCAGCGGAGAGCGTGCCGCCGACCAATGTCGCGGTGATCAACCACAACGAGGGAAGTCCCGCCGCGCCCGCGAGCATTCCGCCCAACGTCGTCGCCAACAGCAGCGTCAGGATTCCGGGCTTCGTGAGCGCAACGTATTCATTGACCGTATCGAGCATCTTGCGAAAATTGGGAACGGCGATCATCGCGCTCCACGAAGCCGTGGCCGCTCCACCGGACATACCAATTGGATCTCGTAGGCCCTCTCGGTTTGCAGCACTCATGTGCACCGTGCCCACGCCCGGTAGCACCGTCCCGAATCCGAGCTCAGGTGCCGGCAGTGCCGGCTGCCATTCCTCCGCGGGTTGTCGGGCGGCCACGGCCAGGACGACCATCGCGCCCCAAAGCAGAGCAGCCGTCAGCAGATGTGCGGTGCTCAACCATTTGGACCCCGACGTAACGACATACGCTCCACCGATCAAGAGCTGTATCAGCGTAAGGCACATCGCGACTTCGACCGAACGGCGAGCCGCTCTCGAAACCGGACGTCGCGTCGTCTGCCAGAAGACGAACCCGACCGTCAACGTGCCGATCAGTGCCACAGTGCGGTGTGAGAGATCGATCCAGGACGCGCTCGATGCGGAGCCCGGTAGAATCTCCTGCCCGCTGCACCATGGCCAGGCGTCGCACGACAGCCCCGAGCCGCTCGAGCTGGTCACACCACCGCTCACTATGAGCGCGAAGGTGATCCCAGCCGCGATCCAGACTGTCCTAATGTATGCGCGATCGGAATTGCCGTTCCGGTCGGCGACCGATGCCAGCCACGCCGGGGAGCCGAGATCGGCCGCGGCAAACAACGCGGTAAGGATGGTAGCCGCGAAGAAGAGCACCGCGAGCGCAAGATGAATGCTCGCGACTTGCGATGGGAGATTCCACTGAGAGGCGACTCCGCCAAGAACACCCTGGAAGGAAATGAGCCCGACCGCGGCAACTGCCGCAGCTCGTGCGCGCGGTCGGACCTCGGCGGTGGTCCAGGCAAGTACCGCGGTCAGGACAACCAGCATTGCGACAACGGCAGCCACGATTCGATGCAGGTACTCGATAACTGCCATTGCATCGAACGGCGGGTAGGGCTTGCCCTGGCAAAGCGGCCAGTCGTTTTCGCAGCCAAGACCGGACGAGCTGACCCGCGTGATCCCGCCGATCAAGATCAACGTGCAGGCGCTGAGTACCGTAATGATCGACATGCGAAAGAGGCGGTTCATCTACGGGCCTTCAACGGTACACGGAAGATGGACGAAAAACGGTCTAGGTGAAAAAACGAGCGTTTGACCGCCTGTCGTGCAATTCTACTGCGACCGGGGAGGATGAGACGCGATCGCGGCGCGACAGGTGCATCAAATCACAGGCGAAATGCGCGCCAAAGAACGAGGAGGTACTCCAAAGTGGTGAATCAGTATGCCGGTGTCGTTCGCGCTCCCGAGTTTCCAAGCAACATGACCTGGTTCAACCGCGAGCCCCTCCAAGTGGCCGGCCTGCGTGGCAAGTTCGTCTTGCTCGATTTCTGGACGTATTGCTGAATCAATTGCATCCATATGCTTCCGCGGTTGCGGAAGCTCGAGCACGAATTCCCGGAAGAACTGGTGGTCATCGGGGTTCATTCTGCTAAGTTCCCCGCTGAACGCGACAACGACAATCTGCGGAAGGCCGTTCTCCGGAATGAGATCAGCCACGCGATCGTAAACGACGCTGAGTTCGCGATCTGGCAGCACTATGCCGTGCGCGCCTGGCCGGCACTGATGTTCGTCGATCCACACGGCTACGTCATTGGCAAGCACGAGGGCGAATTCGAGCTCTCGGCCGTGCGCGAATTTGTTCGAGGAGCGATCTCCGCCTTTGGGGTGGACGGTGAGCTCGATCGGAGAGCCATTCCGCTCCGACTTGAGACGGAAGAGACCGGATCATTGCGATTTCCGGGCAAAGTGCTTGTCGATCCCGAGCGGTCTCGACTCTTCATTGCCGATACCGGGCATCACCGGATCGTGATCACCGATCTCGACGGAAACGTGCATACAGTCGTTGGAGACTGTTCCGCCGGCCTCGTGGACGGTTCTCGGGCGTCTGCACGGCTTTCAAGTCCCCAAGGGATGGCGATCGACAGGACCGGTCGAACGCTCTATGTGGCCGACGCCGGCAATCATGCGATCCGCGCGATCGATCTCGAAGCCGGTGAAGTCGCAACGGTTGCCGGCACCGGAGAACGTGCTCACTCCTATGAAGGCGGTCCTGGCCGGCAAACCGCGCTGGCCTCACCATGGGACTTGGCGTGGCTGGACGGATCGCTCTGGATCGCAATGGCGGGGATGCATCAACTCTGGACCTTTGATCCATCGACGGGCAACATCATGCCGTCAGCCGGCAGTGGACACGAGTCAATTCACGACGGTCCCCTCATTTCCGCCGCCTTCGCTCAACCAAGCGGAATCACCGCACTAAACGGGCAACTCTACGTCGCCGACAGCGAAACAAGCGCGATTCGGCACGTCGACCCGGAGTCCGATCGCGTACGGCGCCTCGTGGGACGGGGATTGTTCGAGTTCGGGGATGTCGATGCCATGGGTGACAGCGTTCGCCTGCAACATCCTCTTGGCGTGGCCGCGACACTCGAAGGTGGCGAACCGGTGGTCTATATCGCCGATAGCTACAACGACAAGATCAAGCGATTGCGCCCCTCCACCAGGGAGGTCGTCACCGTTTTCGGCGGAGCAGGACACGGGCTGGTCGATGGCGACGCGGTTGAGGCAGAGTTCTGGGAACCCGGCAGTCTCAGCCTGCGCGGTCGAACGCTCTACATCGCGGACACCAACAATCACGCGGTACGCATTGCCGATCTCGACACCGGCATCGTGCGATCGCTCGAAATCAAAGGTCTGTAGCCGGTGAATGAACAAAACCTGGCGCCCGCGGAAACAGATTTTTCAACACTTGTAACGGAGATCTTGACCAAGCGCGGGATTCCATTCCGAATCTCGATTCATGGGCGACCGGCGATGACCGTGGCGGAAGCCGCTGCGCTGCGAAAGATGCGTCCGGGTCAAATGGTCAAGACCATGGTGCTGAAGTTGCCGGATGGCGGGCACGTCGCCGCGTTGGTGCCGGGCGATCGTGACGTCGACCTCTGCCTTGTTCGGCAGGCTCTGGGCGTCCGGCGGTTATCTTGGGTGGCGCGAGACGACGTCGAGCGATTGACCGGTTACCCGCCAGGCGCCGTGTCGCCCGTCGGAATCGGCGGCGTCAGCGCCATTCTGGCGGACCCGGCGCTTGCAAACGAAGAGGAGGTCGCGATTAGTTCCGGCACCCACGGCGCCGGCATCCGCCTCGCCTCCGCGGATCTGCTACGCGTCATCGACGCCCAATTGATCCCCATTAGCCGGACATCAGAAGGAGACGAACCATCAACCTGAAGCCGTTACCCGACTCGGATTTTCCTCGTCCTCAGCCCATTTTCCGGGATTGCCGGCAATGTAATCGCGAACCCGCTCCAAAAATGCATCGTTCCGAATGATGTGCTCATAGTAATTCCGCTGCCACAAGAAGCTGGGAGATCCCGAAGTTCTGATGAGATGTGTTGATTTCGCCTTGAATTCCCGCACAACTTCTCCGAGTGAGGGCAATTTGCGAGAATGCATTGATCTCACATCTTTCGGTGATGCAGGCGCGATGAATCGCGCGACTACATTAACTTCGGCCCCACTTACCGGACTTGGCGAGGTGATTGCAGGTTCATTTGTAGACGCGCGATTTATCGCGCCCGTTGAAGTTCTTACCGGATTTGGCGAGGTGATCGCAGTTTCATCTGTAGCCGCGCGATTTATCGCGCCCGTTGAAGATCGCTCATGCCCATCATGCGCAACTCGACTTGTGATATTGGGATTCGCACCCAGGAAGATGATGCCGTGAACGTGATTCGGCATAATCACGAATGAATCAGTCAGAATGGTTGGGAATCTACGCCCGAGCTCACTCCAACATGATTGGACAGTCTGCCCTATTGCAGACGGCGCAAATCCATCTGGCCCAATATCGCCCAGGCAGCAGGCTCGTCTATCAACGCAGACAGATACGAAATAAGCCCCAGGTTGGCGGTAATCATAACCCCGTAACCGAATTGATTTGTGATAAGGACGATTGCTCATTGAGGTATTTTAGAACTTAGTAACAGCACCCACCAGCAATTCGCGACGTTCCAGATATCAGACGTCGCTTGCCGCAACCAACAACGCGGTCGGCCGCAACCGCCGCGTCAGATCCACCACTTCAGCGGACATTGCACGCAGACGTGCGATCGCGTTCGGATCGGAAAGCTCATCGTTGCCGAGGTCGATCACGCCGTTCCCGATCGCCGCCACGGTCGGCGCCACGATTCCGGCAAGCGCCCGCACCGGGTGATAGAGCGCCGTCAGCACATTGCCCCGCGGGCCCCGGCCGCGATCAACCCGACAACCATGTTCGTCAACGACTCGGCGGGCATATCGTCCGATCCGACTGCCATCAGGTCGAGCGGATCGAGTGCGTTCACCTCCGCGCCGCTGAGCGTGCCGTGGTAGGTCGGAGAGCAAATGATCAACGAGTCGGCCCGGCGAGCGGCGGCAATCAGCCAGTGAACAGAATGGTGAAGAGCTTCCCATGCGATATCGCTGTTATAACGTGGCAGTTCAAGCAGATGCGGATCCACGAGCTCGGTCGTGGCCTCGGCCGCTTCGGCCAACGACAACGCGGCCCGCAATGCGATGACCGATTTTGGCCGCGCGTGGGTGCTGCCGCCGATCCCGGGAATTTGAATTGGGGCAGTAATTTCCTCGACCATTGATGTTTCACTCCTCAATTGAATCGAGACGAATGCCGAAATGCTCCCATAGCGCGGCAAGGAACGAGTCCTCATCCGGAAGCTCACGTTCGGTTCGCTCGCCGCCGAAGGTATGGATCAAGCGATGTTCCGTCACAGAAACACGGCCGCCCAAGATATTCTTCGAGCAAATCGGTCCCCGCGTGAAGTGCGACTCCGGTGACTCCACCTGAAAATTGCACCGTTGCCGAAAGTCTTCGATACGACGTGGAATCAGCGTGAACGCGTACTCGGCCCTCCAATCGCTGCCCGGCTCACGGATATCCATTTGCCATCGCTCACCTTGGTTCGATAAGCGGTACGCGAGCCTCGTCTCAGGTGGTAGTCCCACATAGCCATCGGTCAGCGGCAGTGGCCGCGCCGGCGAGCCTCGTCCGGCACCAACGTCGACTAAGAGTCGATCGTCGAGCCCTGGTGGTTCCACGATCAAGGCCATGTGATCGAAGATGGGGCTCATCGTTCCATCCTCATGCACAAACTGCACCGAGACGATCGTGACGCCATAGCCGATCGCTCGAAGCGCTTCCGAAAGCAGTCCGTTGAGCTCGTAGCAGAAACCGCCACGGCGACGGCGAACGATCTTCTCGCAAAGCGACTCTGGGTCAAGGTGAATCGGCCGGCCCAACGGCCTGATGTCGAGATTCTCGAACGGCACCGACTGCAAATGCGCCCATTGAATCGTCGCGAGCGTTTCGAAATCCGGCGATGCGGGTCCGCTGACGCCGATGCGTTGTAGGTAGGCGGAGACATCGAGCTCCATTGTTCGCTACCTCGGCTCTGGTCGCAAAATCGCGCTCGGAATGCGAGATTCCGCGGTTAGGACAAGCCACGCGCCTCCAAGCGCGATCAGGGCGGTCACGCCCCATGGCGCTGCCCCATTGACCGCGAGCAATCCGGTGAACAGCGCCGGTCCGATCGTTTGCGCCACGCCCCACGAGAGCGACACCATCGAGATGTAGCGGCCGCGGAGCGCGTCGGGCGCGAGCGATGCCACCAGTGAAGTCGAGGTCGGCGCGTGAATCAATTCACCGAACGTGTAAAGCACGAGCACCACGATGATGTACGGCAGAAGTACAGATCGCGGCACCGCGAGCGCGAAGGCGAAGAGTCCGGCGGTCACGACCCAGATCAGGCCGGCGGCGGCCAGGATTCTGGTCCGGCGCCAACCACTGACCGCCCTAATCGCAAGGGTTTGCCCCAGCGCGAGCAATGCTGTATTGAGCGCGAACAAGAAGCCGACGACCCAGGCAGGCATATCGAGGGTTTCGACCACGTAGACCGGGAGCGCGAAGTAAATCAGCATCGCGCAGTAGGCGAAAACGACATTGGCGCCCGTGACCGTCATCGCCGGGCGATCGCGCAGAACCTTGTTGTAGCCGCCGTGGTCGGTCGAGCGCACCCGTTCCCCGATGTGTGGTACTCGAAAAGTGATCAGTGTCGCCGCGATTGCGTAGCCGACGACATTTGCACCGAGCAAGATCCGGTAGCCTTCATTGCCTGCCAGCCAAATCACAGCGCCGGCAATTGCGCCGCCAAGTCCAAGTCCGCCATTTCGAACCGCGCTTGTGAACGCAAACCAGCGATCTCGTTCTCCCGGTCCTGAGATCGTCGACACCATCGTTGGAAACGCGACCCAGTAGACGCGTTCGCCGAACATCGTGATCAGCATGACGGCGACAACCATTGGAATCGAATCTGCGATGAAGAAGCTCGCGTAGCCGACGGCCTGGATCGCCTGGCTCAACGCGACCATCTGTTTGGCGCCGGCGCGATCGACAATTTGCCCCGCGACCGGATTGGCGAGCAATCCGATTCCCGAAGCGATCGTGACCGCGAGGCCGACTTGAGCGAGCGGCAGTCCGCCCACCTTGTGGAAGTAGATCAGGACGAACGAGTAGAAGAGTCCATTGCCAATCGACTGGATCAACAGCGCCGCGATCAGCACGATCGATCCGGGATGATCGAGCGATGGAATGCCCAGGCGATCGAGCCGCTGGGCTCGCGTCGACTGCGCCGGCATGGTCCGGGCGCTACTCATCAGCTTGCGCTGAAATCGAGATCGAGCCAGCGTCCGTCTCGCATGACATCACGCGTCGACAGCTCGCTTGCCACACTCCAGGCTTGCACGCGTTCAGGTCGAAACAGAAAGAAGCTGTGAGGCTTCGATTCGAGCCGGGGATCCCAGTGGTGATGGGCAACGAACGCATCGATTTCGGCGCTGTGCTCGACTGAGTCGATGAATTCGATCGTGCCATCGAGAATCACGACATCGCGCGTGCTGGGCAACGTGACCCGGGGTGCGTCCAGCTCGTTTAAGATCGCGAACGGTTCGGCCGCGTTCTGGGGTTGAAAAAAGCATCGCGCCGCCGGCCCACGCGTAGGTCAATGGAATGACGTAGGCGTCGCCCTCCGCGCTCGCCGAACAAACCCAGGCGTCGACCTCGGATGCGAGAAGCTCTCGCGCGTGATTGGCTCGATCGAACATCGGTTTTGGCTCGGTCATGCATTGGCTCCGAATCGAATGGATTCAGCACCCAGGGCGAAGGCAGGGTTCGCTGATCTTACTTTTGCCGCGCTCCCGGTGCTCCACTGCTTCAAGCCGCTCGCCGTTGCGGATCAACAACCCGCCTATCATCGCGATCGCGTGGAATCGGACATGTCGTTCATGCATGAACGAGCGTAGAAAGAGCTGATCGTCGAGTGCCTGCCGTCGTTCCTCCACGATGGCTTGAACCATGGTCTCGTGGCAATAGAGAATGCACATGATCGTTATCCAGTTGTAAAACGTTCGCTACTATGCACGTCGTGCCAGTACGATACACCCGAGCAAGGAATAAAACAAGTATGTACTGTTTTTATTTGGATTGATCTAGACTTGTTCTGCCCGAGCGCGAGCGCTCTCGACGGAAGAGACAATGGAACGAACCTTCACTGACGACCAAACCACCTCCGCGCTTGGCAGCTTGCCGCCGACCAGGCGGGAACTGCTCGAGATGATCAAACGACAGGGCGAGGCCGATGTCGAGCAGATCGCCGAGCGTCTCGGCATCACCATCAGCGGAGCCCGGCAGCACCTAACCTCACTGGAAGCAGATGGGCTGGTTCGGCACCGCCAGGAACGAACAGGTCCCGGACGGCCGAAACACCTATTTGAGTTGACTCCCGCCGGCGATGCGCTCTTTCCTCGTAACTATGTCGATCTCGCCAACGAATTGCTGACCTACGTCGAAGACGAGGATCCAGCAATGTTGATCCGTATTTTCGACAAGCGAGCGCAACGGCGGCTTGAACGCGCTCGCATACGGTCGAAAGGTCTGAGTTTCGCCGGCCGGGTCAAGCTGGTCGCCCGGATTCTCGACGAGGATGGCTACCTGGCCGACTTTGAAGAGCGGCCCGACGGGTCCTTCACGGTCACCGAGCATAACTGCGCGGTGCTCGCAATCGCTCAACAGCACCGTCATGCCTGCAATACCGAGCTCGCCTTCTTGCACGCGCTCTTGCCGGAGGCAGAGGTGACGCGCATCGCACATCGGCTCAACGGCGGTCACGTTTGCGCCTACGAGGTCAAATCTCGGCCAACCGACTAGTCAATTGAAAGTGATTCGAATGAACATCGACGTTTATCAAGATACGATCTGCCCCTGGTGCCGGATCGGCAATAAAAACCTGAACGATGCGATCGCCAGATGGCATGACGAGCCGGTGACGGTCGTTCAACGCCCGTTCGAGCTGCGACCCGAAATGGACCCGGGGGGCCGGGATTTTGTCGATCATATGGCAACGATCAAAGGCGACCGAAACTTCCAGCCCCTCTTCGACCGGGTGTGTCAGGCAGGTGAAACGTGCGGTCTCGCCTTTCGCTTCGATCAGATCACACGAATGCCGAACACACTGCTCTCTCACGTTTTGATTCAGGCGGTCTCGCCTGAACGTCAGGGAGTGCTGCTCGAAGCCATCCACAAGGCCTATTTCGAGGATGGACGTGACGCCGGAGATCGCGAGACCTTGCTGGCGATCGCGGTAGAGGTGGGTCTCGATCGCGCTGGATTGACAGCCAAACTCGATGATCCCGAGTTCGTGCTGGAGGTCGCCGAGCAGGCCGCCTGGGCCAGAAATCAGGGTATTAGCGGCGTGCCCTTCTTCGTCTTCAACGAAACCGTCGCCGTTTCGGGCGCTCAACCGCCGGATGTGCTTCTCGCGGCGATGAAACAGGCCTCTTCGGTCACTGTCCCAGGCTAGTTTCGCGGTTGAGTGCTGCGACCTTCACTCTCACGGGCATTCCATCAGAAACCAGTTCCGCGCTCTTCAGATTTGGAGAAGGCGATCCGTATCTGCCAAATGGCAAATACGTGTCTAGTTATGGTATTACCGTATCAACAGACCAACGAAGTCGCCGTTCTTATAGCGTACCGCGTTGCGGCCAAATCAAGCCAGAAACCGGCTTTTCAACATCAACTGGCGTTCGCCATTTCGATGAGCTCCACTGCCAATCCTCGGAAGGATTCACGTAGTTCGTCCGGTTGGATGATCTGCAGCGGCACTCCCAGCCCGATCAGAAACCGCGCGATGCCATCGAGATCATCGACCTGCGTGCGAAACAGCACACCGCCCTTCCCCTCTTGGAATCGCCCTGAGCCCGGCGAGATCTGCCGTACCGCGTGATCCATGGTTGTCTTTAGCAAAACTTGGACCTGATAAACCCCGGGGATCGCGGCGATCGACCGCAACACGATCTCGAGCGGATCGACCGAAATGGGCGGCTCAAATCGAGCCTCGCTCGCTTCGGCGGAAGAGATACGGTCAATTCGGAACGTACGGTCATGCTGCCGCAAATGGCAGTATCCGGCCAAATACCAGCGGTGACCGAGGTTGACCACCCCGTACGGATCGACCGTCCGGCTGGTGGAATCCAACGATGCCGATTGATAATTCAGAACTACCCGTTGGCGGTGCATCGCGGCGTGGCTCAGAAGCGCGACAAGATCGCTGTCGGCTTCGTCGGCATCCCTGTTCGGTCCGACCGCGATCACGTTCTGCACCGCCTGGACACGCTCTCGTACCGCGACTGGCAGCACGCGCTCGAGTTTGGCGAGCGCCCCGTTGGCCGCCGCCGGATCAACCGCCAGTCCAAGTCGCGGTACGGCCATCAATGCCAGCGTCAACGCGACTGCTTCCTGGTCCGTGAACATCAACGGCGGCAGCTTGTAACCGGGTCGCAGCCGGTAGCCGCCGGACGGACCGCGCACACCCTCGACCGGAATGCCCAAATCTTGGAGCATCGTGACATAACGTCGGATGCTGCGGGTATCGACCTCGAGTCGCTGCGAGAGCTCGGCTCCGGTGAGGCTTCCCCGGGCCTGCAACAGTTCCAGCACGGTGAGCAATCGGGTCGTCGGTTGATACATATCGCCCCTCAACTCGGAGCATACGACGAAATGCGGACCAAATCCGTCCGCTTATGCCAGTATTGTCTCAATGGTGGAGCGGCTGCCCACGTCAGCGGCGAGCAACCGGGGGACGAGCTCGATGGATGACGGCAAGATCCGGTGTAACTGGAGCATGAGTGACGATCTCTACATCAAGTATCACGACGAAGAGTGGGGCGTTCCGGTGCACGACGATCGCGAGCTCTTCGAACGGCTTATGCTGGAGGGTTTCCAGGCCGGGCTTTCGTGGCGCACGATCCTGGGCAAGCGTGAGAATTTCTACCGGGCGTTCGATGGTTGGGATCCGGATACGATCGCGGCGTACGGTCCGGACGATATCGCCCGGCTCATGGATGATGCCGGAATCGTCAGGAACCGGCTGAAGGTGGAAGGTGCGGTCAAGAACGCCCGCGCTTATCTCAACATCCTCGACTCACCTGGTGCCTTCGACCGCTACATCTGGCAATTCACCGGCGGAGACATCCTGCAGAAACCGCTGCCGGTTGTGATGGGCGAGATCCCTGCGTCAACGCCGGAATCCGACGCGATGTCGAAAGACCTCAAAAAGCGCGGCTTCACGTTCGTTGGAACCACGATCTGTTATGCCTTTATGCAGTCCGTCGGAATGGTCAATGATCACCTGGCGACCTGCTGGCGGGCAAACGTCTCATCGACGCTTCGCTAGACTGGGGCAAGGAACCGCGTTCTTGAACCAAACGTTCTTCAAGGTAGGACGGTCGCACTGTTGTCCGGCATGATCCATGCGGCCGGTTCTTGCACCGAAGAAGGGGCGAAAATGAACCGCCGAGTACTACTCAGGTCCGCCGTTGCCGGAATGGCGTTAGTGATGCTGCCGGACTGGAATCGCGTCCGTGCTCAACAGGCAACTCCGGTGCCTGGGAACGGCTTGTTGAACATACGCTGGCAACTTGACCGGATCAACTCGGGCGATCGCGTGCTCGTGCCGGACGACCCATCCCGTTACTGGGTCCAATTTCAAGCAGATGGCAAACTCTTGATTGGTGCGGACTGCAATTCGGCTGGCGCGGTCTTCAAACTGACTGGATCGAGCATTGGTCTCGGCGAGATCTTCACGACCGGCGTCGCCTGCGCCCCAGATTCCATTTCGGATGAGTTTCTTAGAAAGCTCAAGTATGTGGTTTCGTACACGATCTTTGGCGACGTCAGCGATCAGCTTGTGCTCGACATGATGGCGGACGGCGGTCAACTCGTATTCACCCCGCTGCTCACCGGCGTGGTCTGGCAGTGGACGGAATTCCAGAGTGGAGACGGATCGATCTTCAAGCCGACCGATCCAACCCGGTACACTGCCGAGTTTCACGACGACGGAACCGTTCGAGTGCTGGCGGACTGCAACAGCGGCTCCGGACTGGCGACGATCGACGGCACATCGATCGATCTGACCGTTGCAGCCACGCGCATGGCGTGCCCCGAGGGTTCGCAATCGAGCGCATTCCTGCGTTACCTGAATGAAGCGGTCACCTACGTCATTCGCGATGGACGGTTGGCGCTTTCGCTTCCAGCCGGCGCCGGAATCGCCCTCTTTCAACCGGTCATCCCAGCACCCGAAGTGGCAACACCAGTGGCATAGCTTCAAGCCGCAAGCCACAAGCTGCAAACTTTGATTTGTCCAACGCTGACATCCTTGCCATGCGATAGGATCTTCTTGGAGCTTGGAGCTTGGAGCTTGGGGCTTGGAGCTTGGAGCTCGGAGCTTGGAGCTCGGAGCTTGGAGCTCGGAGC
>CAYJPA010000002.1:0-250 GCA_964371945.1 uncultured Sphaerobacteraceae bacterium
GGATCACGATCCTAGCATTTTGCGGATAATTGCGAAATACTCGCGGGCACCCGGCGATTGCCACACAATACCTGCACGACCCTGGAATGGGAATTGAAGTGTCGCGTCAATGCAGCCGCGTGGAATATAATAGGTGGGCCCTCAATCGGAGTATCTATCAATAGGAATTGATATGTCGAACGACTCGGACATCCTCAGTGCTGGAAGCACTTCGCCGGCGTGGCCCGGTCACTGATGAATGTTGCCGACA
>CAYJPA010000002.1:350-104643 GCA_964371945.1 uncultured Sphaerobacteraceae bacterium
TGATCCGGTAGACGAGCACTTTCGCCCGTTCTCAACCCTGGAAGGGTTTTGTTGGCATAGCCCGGTCACTTTAGTGCCGGGCGGGCTTCGCCGGCGTGGCCCGGTCACTGATGAATGTTGCCGACATGATCCGGTAGACGAGCACTTTCGCCCGTTCTCAACCCTGGAAGGGTTTTGTTGGTATAGCCCGGTCACTTTAGTGCCGGGCGGACGGCGCAGTTTACCGAACTAATTGAGCAACATCCATCAGTGCCGGGCGGTGCCCGAGTGACGATAGTCCGATCGATAAAGCACAATTTACGATCGCGCCGTCGAAACAACCCAATCAACTGAATCTCGGCAAAAGAGTCGAAAAGAGCCGCTCTGATAAAGAGCGGCTCTTTCACATTCAATCTTTGCTGAGTTTGGAGGGTTGTCCTGATGCCTTGGCCGGAGTCCCCTGAGCGGCTATCGCCGCCACCCGGTTCACTCGGCGATGTTATCGCGACGTTTGTCCGTGTCTATTCGGTGACGCCGGCTGGTCTCATTGCCCCGAGGACCGCGGGGCCCGGCCTGTCAACTTGCCACACTCCCCAGAGTACGCGATTCGGTCTCATGATCGAATCCCTCCCTAGCTCCGTCTACCCGGGTCATCTCCGTGCATTCGCGTCACAGCGCACATTCTTCTGCGTTGGCGGAAACCGCCAAATTTGTGTTCGCTTTCGCACGTTTTCCAGACCTATCCGGTCTTTCTTGACGCCCCGCGCCGTTTTCGTTCGGCAGCCCAGGAGCTTATGCGTATGGTTTAGCACTCCTTGCGTCGCCTGTCAAGCGTGCCCTTGGGTTAATTCCGCCTAATCGTTTGTATGTTCCGCCAGGATCCTTGCGGCCGCATACTCCCCGATCATCACCGCTGTCAGATGCGTAGTCGCCCGCACCATTTCAGGCATGATCGACGCGTCGACGACCCGCAATCCTCCAATCCCAATCACCTTGCAGCCGGGATCGACCACCGACCTCGGATCATCCGCCGCGCCCATCCGGCAGCTTCCGACCGGATGCTGTGTATCCTGGCAGTTCTCGAGCAGCCATTGATCGAGGTCGTCTTCGGACGGCAATCCGCCGGAAAGATCGCCGGTCACAAACGATTCGAGCCCGGTCGTGATCGCCTGTACCGCGGGAAGGGCGACGATCTTGTGCGGTCGTTGATAGCCGTCACGCGGCCGAATCAGGTCGCGCTCGTCGTCGAGCATGTTGATCTCGACCTCCGGTTCGACGCTCGGATCTGGCGAGACAACTCGAATCTGACCCGTTGAGAATGTTTGATAACAGGAGGTCACTAAGAGCCCACGTGCGCGGCCTTCATCATCCAGTCCCAGGGTATTCATCGATGCCATGAACATGTCATTCGTCGCGGCGCCTACCAGCCCCGAGCTGAAGCGCACGCAGCAATTGGTGTGCCGGGAAAATGGTTCCGGTACACGGGCTTCCGGTTTGAGCTTCAACACCAGCCAGATCGAGGAATGACCAACGAAATTGTGACCAACCGGGAGATCAGCCACCGGCTGAATGCCAAGCGCGGCGACCTCGTCCTTCGGTCAAATCCCGGAACGCATCAACATGCCCGGACTATGAATCGCCCCGCACGCGATGATGACTTCCCTGCTGTGAATCCTCTCGACGCCGTTCGGAGCTCGCGCGTGCAGGCCGCTGCAACGATTATCCGGTTCAATACAGACTCGTTCCACCAAGACATCGCCGCGAATCGTCAGATTCGGCCGGTTTCTCGCTGGCTCCAGATACCCATCGTTGGTCGAAACTCGCACACTGTCACGCGAATTGATCGCGAACGGAGAAACGCCCGTCGAGCCCGGCGTGTTGTGATCGTCGTGCCACCCGTATCCGAGATCGACCGCGGCCGTCGCCAGTGCGTTGTCGACGGCGCCCCACTTTTCGCGTGGCGCCCGGTAAACCGGAATCGATCCGCCTTTGCCGTGATACGGCTTGTCGCCAAAATCGAGATCGTCTTCGAGCTTGCAAAAGTACGGCAGCACGTCCGCACCGGTCCACCCGGTGCAGCCCTGCGCCGCCCAATCGTCGAAATCCTCGAGCATTCCACGGATCGCGATCTGGTCGTTGATCGCCGAGCTCCCGCCGGCACCGCGTCCACGCCAATAGAGTCGCGGGGGTTGGGCTTTTGATCGGCTTGCCTTGAGCTCGTCGTAGCGAAACTTCGCGTGCTCCTCGTTTCGAAATGACCCCGAACGGATTAAGCACTTTCATGTCGTCCGGGGTTTCCGCCGTCCGATAATCTGGGCCCGCTTCGACCAGCAAAACGCTGATTGAAGGAACCTTGCTGAGCCGGGCCGCAAGGGCTGCTCCACTCAATCCCGCACCGACGATGATGTAGTCATACACCGTGGACATGCCCGTCGCGCTCTCACACCAAGTGGCGAACATCGCGTTGCCAAACCGAAAACCGCGTTCAATCGAAGTGTGAGATTCTTCAACTGTGGTCCCCGGACCGAGCCTGACGGAATGCACAATCTGATGCCGTCTTGTCGACGAACTCGTGGAGCGGTCAATGCTGCTTGAGCGTGTCTTGGAGAAAAATCCCGCGATTGTCGAAGCCGCTGTGCAACTGCACCAGGAAGGCAAGATCCCGGCCGGAAGCTGGTTGTTCGATCTCGACACGATCGCCCACAACGCCAGGGCAATTTCGACCGAAGCGCGCCGGTTAGGTCTTCAGACCTATCTCATGACCAAACAGATTGGCCGCAATCCGATGGTCGCGGCGGTCGCGTTGCACCACGGTCTCAACAAAACGGTGGCGGTCGATATTCAGTGCGCCCGCCTGCTGCACCGCTACCGCATACCAGTTGGTCACATCGGTCATCTCAACCAGATTCCGCTGCACGACATTCCAGCAGCACTCTCGATTCGACCGGATGTCATCACGGTGTACAGCGTCGAAGCCGCGCGCCGGATCTCAGACGCCGCTGGTGCGGTCAATCGAAAACAGGATCTGCTGATGCAGATCTACGGCCCCGACGACATCTATTTCCCAGGTCAGGAAGGTGGTTTTCGAGAGTCCGAATACATCGATGCCGCCAAAACAATCCAACAGCTGCCAAATGTACAAATCACCGGCGTGACCTCATTTCCGGTCATGAGCTACGACTTTACGGGTACCAATGAAGTCGCGTTCAACCCCAACATGCAGACGATCACGACCGCCGCCGCGCGCCTGCAGTCGGAGCTCGGCATCGAGATCACACAAATCAACGCCCCGGGCAACACCTCGACTTCGACCCTCGCGATGCTGCGTGAGGGGGGTGCGACTCATGTCGAACCGGGTCATGGACTAACTGCCACAACGCCACCGCAAATTGTCGAGCCGGATCATGTCGAGATCCCCGCGTTCGTCTTTGTGACCGAGGTTAGTCACCATTACGAGGGCAAGGCCTACGGAATCGCGAATGGCGGGCTTTGGGCGATGATGGGTCATTTCCTCGATCCGGCCTGGCGGGTCGGCGGTTTTGTCGGGTCTGAACCGGCCGCTGCTCTGTCAAATCGCATGGACTACGAGCACGTCGATCAGATCATCGACTACCACATCGCGTTGTTGCCGGGCGAACGCGCGAAGATCGGCGACACCGTCGTCTTCCCAACCTACACTCAGGCGCACATGACCCGCGCCCAAATCGTGCCCGTTTCCGGCATCGCAAGCGGAAACCCACGCGTCTGGGGCGTCTTCGATCAAGCCGCCACGATGCTCGACCGCGATTGGAACCCCGTCCCACCCGCCGAAGTTATGCGCCTCATCGACGAACTCCTCGACGTATATCCAACATAGAGCCTGAAACGTTCGATCCTCTATTCAGTTGATATGATATCGATGGGAAGATTTCATGAGCATTACGCTGAGCGCGAGCCTTGAGGCGGTAATTCGCGAGAAGGCTGACTCGGGTCCATATGCAGACGTTGAGGACGTGCTGACCCGAGCACTGACCCTTCTCGAGGAGCAAGAAGACTTCGAGCGGCTTCGTCAGTTGCTGGTCGAAGCCGATGCGGCGATCGAACGTGGCGAGGGCGCGGAGTGGTCAACTGAACTGATTGGCCGAATCCGAGCAAAGGGCAACGATCAGTTCCGTCTGGGAACCATGCTCAATCCCGATGTGAACCGACCTCCGTGCCGCGCCTGAATTCCTGGACAGTTATGATACTCAATTAGAAGTGCCGGGTTACGCTTTTTTCGTAGCGGCGCATGGCATGCGCCTTTGCCGCCTCGGAATTGCTCAATCGGCGAGCTCGGCTCAAACACGCAAATTGCTGCGCCAGTTTGCAACAATCAGAATCCGGGTCGTTCCCCCTCGGTCCTCGGAGTAACCAGAATGGAAAAGGGCCACCCAAATCGAAAAACCGTCAGACTCCGAAACTTTGACTACTCCGGAAACGCCACCTACTTCTTAACCATTTGCACATTCGGGCGTCGTCATCTCTTCGGCGAAATCCTCGACAACTTGATGACCTTGAATGAGATCGGCTCATTGGTAGAGCAGGAATGGCTGCGATCCGCCCTGATCCGATGTGAACTCGACCTCCATTCGTTTGTGGTTATGCCAAATCACATACACGGTTTGGTAACCATCACGCCACAAGGATTGAGCGCATCTACTGGGAACCCGGTACTCGGTCGAAGGTCCCCTGCGACCAGTGCCCAGCTTCTCCGTGCTCCGCGATCACTCGGTTCCTTCGTCTCCGGATTCAAATCCAGCACGACGCGCAAGATCAGATAGATCTCCGGAAACGAAACCGATCAGGTGTGGCAACGCGGGTATCACGAGCATGTCGTACGCAACGAGTTCGATTTCGACCGGATCGTTGCATACATGGCAAACAACGCTGAAACGTGGGCAACAGATCGAGAACGTTGAAAACGACGGTGAAGAACGGGCTGCCCGGAAGCACATTGAAGCGGAAATCCATTGCCAGAATAAATTGAGCGATTTGTTGCAGGCGCATGCCATGCGCCGCTACCAATATCTCTGACAACAATCACATACTTGGCACGCTAACCAACTACCAGCGACCCGACTTGCCGGTCAGCGTGCCCAACAGCCCGCGAATCAAACTCCGACCCGCGGTCCGGCCAAACTCCTCCGCCGATTCCATCGCCGCATCGGCAAGAATGTCCTGCGAGCTCTTCGGTTGGGCTCGCGATCGTGACCGCGAAGTTGAGGCTTTCAGCAGTTTCTCCTCTTCCTTCGCCCGTTTCGCGGCCGCCTTTGCATCCGCTTCAGCCTGATCGGCCGCGGCTTCCGCCATCTCCGCTCGCTGCGCCTTTTCTTTCAACAACTCATAGGCCGATTGCCGGTCGACCTGGTTGTCGTACATGCCCTGCACCGGGGACCAGTTCACCAGCTTCGTGCGCATCACCGGCTCGATCGGGCCGATCTGGCTGCGTGGCGGCACCACGAATGCCCGCTCCACGATCCCCGGCGTCCCCTTCTCGTCCAGAAACGACACGAGCGCCTCGCCCACGCCCAATTCGGTGATTGCTGCCTCGACATCCAGCGCCGGATTCGTGCGAAACGTCTCAGCCGCCGCGCGAACCGCTTTCTGATCGCGCGGGGTGAATGCGCGCAACGCATGCTGCACGCGATTGCCGAGCTGACCCAGCACGATATCCGGCACATCGAGCGGATTCTGGCTGATGAAATAGACGCCGATCCCCTTCGATCGAATCAACCGGATCACCTGCTCGATCTTGTCCTGCAGTGCGTCGGGTGCATCCGAAAAGAGCAGATGCGCTTCGTCGAAAAAGAATACGAGCCTCGGCTTTTCGAGATCCCCGACCTCCGGCATCGTTTCGTACAGCTCGGAGAGCATCCAGAGCAGGAACGTCGCGTAGACCGTCGGCGAGAGCATCAATTTGTCCGCGGCGAGGATGTTGATGTAGCCGCGACCCTCTTTGTCCGTCCGCATCAGATCGCTGAGACTCAGCGCCGGTTCGCCAAAGAGACAATCGCCGCCGCTCTGCTCGAGCGCCAACAACCCGCGCTGGATCGCGCCGATGCTGGCCGCGGAGACATTGCCGTATTCTGTCGTGATCGATTTCGCGTTGTCGCCAACGAACTGGAGCATCGACCGCAAATCCTTCAGATCGAGCAACAACAGTCCTTGATCGTCAGCGAATTTGAACGTGATCTGGAGCACGCCTGACTGCGTGTCGTTTAGACCCAGCAATCTGCTCAGCAGTACCGGTCCCATTTCTGAAATGGTCGAGCGAATCGGATGACCCTGCTCTCCAAAAACGTCCCAAAAAATGACCGGAAACGGCGCGTACGCGAAATCGGTCAGTCCGAGCAACTCGATTCGCTCCGTAACCTTTTGATTGTTTCCGCCCGCCAGGCTAATTCCCGCGAGGTCGCCTTTGACATCGGCCATGAAGACCGGCACGCCGATCTCGCTGAATCTCTCTGCCATTGTGTGAATCGTTACGGTTTTGCCGGTTCCGGTCGCCCCTGCCACCAGCCCGTGCCGGTTCGCCATCTTCGAAACCAGAAACAAGTCGACCACGTTCTTGGCGACGAGCATTCTGGTTGGATCCGGCGCAGTGCTGGACGTCGTTGCAGGCTGAATGGGCGTTGCGGCGGGTGTCTCAACAGGATCGGCCAAAATCTCTTCTCCTCGGACTCAACTGACTGACAAGTGATTATCACCTGATCACGCCACCATTCGTAGGGCAGACCCGATGTGGTCTCCCTGTCCCATTCCTGACGAACAACCTCAATGGAACGTCGCTTACTCGCAAAAACCGCAACACTGAATTGCAGTCGCAATCCCGGCTAAGCCAGCGTTTCCTTGAGGGCCACGAGAAACTCGTCGACCTGCTCCTCGCCCCAGATCATCGGCGGCAACAAGCGAAACACGACCGGCGTCGCCGGCAGTGCAAGCACGCCTCGTTCTTGCAGCCCCCGCAGGGTCGCGGTCACCCGCTCTTTCATCTCGACGCCGATCATCAGCCCGCGACCTCGCACAGCGCGAATCTTCGGGCTTTCGAGAGCGCGAATGCTGGCCATCAGCCGGTCTCCGATCCGCTCCGCGTTCTCATACAGACCGCGCGATTTGATCGCGTGCAACGTCGTGATCGCCGCGCGACACGCCAGCGGATTCGCGCCAAATGTCGTGCCGTGTGCTCCAGCCGGGATCTTCTCACTGATCGCTTCGCTGATGATCGTCAAACCAATCGGGAACCCGTTGGCGAGCGCTTTCGCGGTAACCGCGATATCCGGCACGACGCCTGATCGAGAGATGTGAAACGGCACGCCCGTCCGAAACCCCGACTGAATCTCGTCGGCGATCAATAGCGCTCCGCTGGCATCGGCGATCTCTCGCGCGCCGATCAGATAGCTGTCATCGGCCGGATAGATCCCGCCCTCTCCTTGAACCGGTTCCAGAATGATCGCCGCCGTTTCGTTGTCGACGGCCGCTCGCAATGCTTCGAGATCGTTGAATCCGGTGTGAGTCGCCTGGATCGGAAGTGGCTCGAAGGGAGCCCTGTACTTCGGATCGGCGGTCGCGGAAAGCGCGCCAAGCGTCCTACCGTGGTAGCCCCGCTTGGCTGCCACGATCTTGTGCTTGCCGGTTGTGGCCATCGCGAATTTCAGTCCGGCTTCGATCGCTTCCGCCCCAGAGTTGCTGAAAAACGAGCGCGTCAATCCTGCCGGCGCGATCTCATCCACCGCCGCCAGCGCCGCCGCCCGCATGTCGTTGTAAAAACTCTGATGGCACGTCGTCAGCGTCGCGAGCTGATCTGCCAATGCCGCCGCAAACTCAGGATCGGCGTGTCCGAGCACCGCCACCCCGTAGTTGCTCATCGCATCCAGATACCGCTTGCCGTCGGAATCGTAAAGGTACGATCCTTCGCCGCGAACCAGTGCGATATCGCGCTTGGCGTACAACGCCGGCTGGTGGCTCTGTTCCAGTTGTTGAACGATCTCGATCGCCATCGCCGGCGCGATAGGTGTCATGTCAGTCTTTCCTCCAAAAAAGGCTCCAGAGCGAGTTCCAATCACCCGCAACCCGCGCCACGTCGATCAAATTTCCGTAAGCCGTCTTGAAATTTACAAAGCCACCAGCGGCACGATCTCCCGCCAAATCCACGACTCCGGCGGCTCGGCAGGTCTGTATGCAATCCAGGTTTCATCCGGCATCGGCAATTCTATTCCCGCCTTCACTTCCTCGAAATCGGCGTCAGGCACATTCGGCCTCGTTTGTTCGATCCGATTGGCCGCCATTCGACTCTTTGCCAATTCAGGATCGACATCCAAATAGAGGATCGTCATCGGAATCCCATGTTTGAGCGCGATTCGCCGGATACGGTCCCGCTGCAAGCGTCGATAACTGACGGCATCGAAGACGACTGATTTCCCGGCGGCAAGCGCATCTTCAACCCGCGCGTACGCGGCCCGGTATGCCGCGATCCATTCCGCCCGCTCCACCCGGCGCCCTGGAAATGTGCCTTCGTTGTCCAGATGGTGCTGATCGACCTCAACATGGACGATCCCAAGTTCTTTCGCCAACGCCCGTCCCATCGTCGACTTCCCCGAAAACGGCAGCCCACAAAGCAGAAACAGATGCTGGCTCATGGAACATTCATGCGATCACCAGGCACCCGCGGCTTTGATGACAGTCCCCTCGCCGGCCAGCGCCCGCTTTACCGGATGCTCCGCACGGGCGTCCGAAAATACGACCCGGCCAACTCCCCGCTCGATCGCGCCGAGTGCGGCCTCGACCTTCACGACCATCCTGCCCTTCGCCACCGACAGCGCCTGCTCCGGCACCGACGCATCGATCTCCCGGATCAAGCTCGTCTCATCATTGCGATCCAACAACAACCCCGGCGTATCCGAGAAGAAGAACAACCCCTCGGCGCCTAGCGCGATCGCCAGCTCCAGTGCGAGTTTGTCGCCGTCGACGTTGATCGGCCTCCCCTCGCTGATCGCCAGTGCGGGCGGCGTCAGGACCGGCATGAATCCACTCGTAAGCAATAACGCGACGAGCGTTGTGTCCACCTTTTCAATCGAGCCCGCGTGATCGTCGCGCAACACCTTCGGTTTCCCATCTTCGATGCCGCGCATGACCGGTTTGCGACGACCGGTCGCGATCCGGCCGTCGATCGCGCTCAACCCGACCGCGTTGACTCCTGCCTGCTGCAACTTCGCGACCAGCGTCTTGTTCACTTTTCCGGCATAGGCCATCAGCATCGCGTCGATCGTCTCTCGATCGGTGTACCTCGATACCCGCCCCTTGTCGCTGGTGATCATCCGCGGCGGCATCCCGAGCTTATTGCTCAGCGCGCTGAACTCGGCATTGCCCCCATGCACCAGCACGACCGGCAACGTCAGTTCGGCAAGATCGCCCGCAAACCGCGCGAACTCCTCTTCACCAATCGCCGCTCCGCCCCCGATTTTGATAACGAACATGCATGCCTCCGGCGCGTCCACATTTCACCGAATTGCTGTAATCGACCGACGTGCATCACCTGTCAAAGGACGATCTCCGCAGGGCGTCATCTTCAGCCACACCGCGGTCCGTCACCGAAGGTCGACACCCAGGTCGACCGCTACCGCCAGCCGCCGAAATCGCAAAATCACGACACCCATTCTGTAGCGGCAGACCTATGTGTCTGCCCTGACTGCCTTCCAGCATCATCGATGGATGACGGGTGCGGGAAAATCCACGCTCCTAATCCCCATTTAGATTGGATGCAAACCCGCGAACTCCAGACCGCAGTCTTCATCGAACCCGCCGCGGATGTTGAACGCCTGCATCGCCTGTCCCGCGGCGCCTTTCATCAGGTTGTCGAGCGCGGCCATCACCACCAGCCGGTTCGAAAACGGATCGCGCTCGAACCCGACATCGCAGTAATTGCTTCCGGAGAGGATCTTCGGTTCCGGATAGCGATAAACTCCCGAGCTCTCTTTCACGATCCGCATGAAGGGCTCATCTCTGTACGCCTGGCGATAGATCGCCCAGATCTCCTTCTCGGCGAGCGGTTCCTTGAGAAAGACGTGCGACGTCGCCAGAATCCCCCGCACCGCCTCGATCGAGGTCGCCGAAAAGGAGATCTCGGGCACGACCCCTTCGAAGGTCAGTTCCTGAATCACTTCGGCGGTATGCCGGTGACCCGTCGGCTTGAACGAACGCATCGCGCCGCTCCGTTCCGGATGGTGTGATCCGAGCCCCGGTGCCCCTCCAGACCCGGACGAGCCTGTCTTGCACTCGATCACCGCCGGCAGCAACGTATCGACCACACCCGCCCGGAAAAGTGGATACAGCCCGAGAATCGAAGTCGTCGCCATGCAACCCGCGCTCGAAATGAAATTCGACCTTCGGATCTCTTCTCGGTGCAGCTCCGGAATGCCATACACGAACTCTCCGAGCATATCCGGCAATTCATGCTCGTGCAGATACCAGGTCGGATACCCCTTCGGATCGTTCAACCGGAAATCGGCGCTGAGATCGATGATCACATCCGCCTTCTCGCGGAGTGAAACCATCTTCCCCATCGCTACCCCATGCGGCAGCGCGACGAAAAGCACATCGACCTTCTGCAAATCCGCAACCGGCGAGAACTTGAGATCGGTCCGCTTCCGCAGGTTTGGATGTGTCGACCGCACGAACTTCCCGGCAAACCGCTCCGATGTGACTTGAACCAACTCCGCGTGCGGGTGATCGAGCAGCAGCCGGACCGCCTCCCCTCCCGCATACCCCGACCCGCCCACTACGGCTACATTCAACATCTCATTGTCTCCTGATAGTTCTTGTCGCCTACCCGACGAGTCGTCCGTCTTGTCGACTAGTCGTCTCGTCGACTGGTCGTCTTTCTCGCGATGCTTCTCCAACCTCGATAACGTAGTCGACGACCCGCGCCGGAATGTTCACCCCAGTGGTGTCGATACTGTTGCGAAACTCCATCGTGTAATTGACCTCGTTGACGAGCAGTCCGCGGTCGCTCTCCAGCAGATCGACTGCGACCACCCCGCCGCCGACCGCTGTCGCCGAGCGAATACAGAGATCGTGCATCTCCGGCGTCACTAGGCAATTGGTCGCAACCCCGCCGCGCGCGGTATTGGTGATCCAGTGCGGCGAATCGCGATAGATCGCGCAGATCGTCTCGTCCCCAACCACAAACGCCCTGATATCACGTCCCGGCTTGTTGATGTACTCCTGAATGTAAAACGCGCCGTGATGAAACGATCCGAGCGTGACCTTGTGCTCCAGAATCGCCTCCGCGGCATCGCGATCGTTGATCTTGGCCAGCAATCGTCCCCAGGAACCGACCGCCGGCTTCATCACCACCGGGAAGCCCATCTCCTCCATCGCCTCGGTCGCCGATTCCGGGGTGAATGCCATCAACACTCGCGGTGTCGGCACTCCGGCTCGAATCAGCGCGGACGACGTCAGAAGCTTGTCGCCGCAATTGTTCGCGACTTCATAGCTGTTGACCGTGGGAACTCCCCAGTCATTCAGAATCCGGAGCGCGTAAACCGCCCGCAGGTGATTGATCGCGCGCTCGAGCACAACATCGCAATTGGTCCACGGTTTGTGGAGGTCGAGTTTGATCTCGCGATCGTCGATGCGAATGATCTCGACGCCACGTTTGTCGAGCTGCTCGAGCAGCAGCTTCTCTTCCACTCGCACACGCGACATCAAAATGCCAACTCGCAACGGTTCCACGGTTTCGACCTCCGGCCGCAAGAAACGCAAAAAGCCCCCGTCCCCAAAGGACGGAGGGCTTCGCTCCGTGGTACCACCTTTGTTCGCCGCTCCACTTGCGAGGAGCGGCCTCTTCGAGTGCCAACACACTCTAGCCCGGTAACGGGGGCAACCGGCCGGTTCTAATCAGAGCTGCTAGCTTTGAGCCACTAGCCTCTAGAGGTCTACTGGTCCGTCGTCAACTCCCAGCGGCTCATGGCTAGAAGCTAGCGGCTAACGTCTTTTCTTCCGGCGGCTCGGGGGTCTTCTTCGGTCCGGCGGCCATTCCGTGGGGCTTTCACCAATCCCCCACTCGCTTCGGCGCCTACCGGGCCTAATCTATCCCCGTCATAGCCTGCTGCTGGTCAGCTTATGGAAATCTAGGCATCAAGTCAAACCCAATCGCCGTTCTCCCTTCGATTTCAGCATGCCATACGAGCGGCACTCATCGTTTGCGTCGTAGGGGCGCATGGCATGCGCCCCGTAAAATGTCACCATCGGTCATTTAATGAGTCTGCTGATCTTCAGGAGAAACCCGTCAGGCCCTCCCAAAATCTCAGCTCACAGTCAACTTCAACTCCCTGGCCCACGTCGCCGCCCGTTTGCGCACACGCTCGCGGCGAAATTGCTTCCAATCGGCCGCAATCACGGGATGCGGGGTCAGCAACGCGTCGATCCGCTTACTCGGATTGGCACCGTCCAGCGCATGCTCCAATGCCGTCGCTAGATCATCGTCGTCAATACGATCGATGAACGCATCCATGTCGTCATCAAAATCGAGCGCAGGCGCAGCTGGAATCGAGACAAACCGACCCGGCGTCAGATCCATTTCGAACCGCTGCTGTCCGGCTTCGATGAAGCCGAGCGTGTCCGACACCAGGATCACGTCACCGGTTTCGAGATCGACGAAGTAGCTCAGTTCGGCCGACGCGTCTTCGAACGCGTCCGTCAGTTGTTCCAGGCTGACATTCATGCGAACGCCAGTCCGAAGTCGCCGCGAATTCGGTAAGCCAGCAGCAGTTCGTTCACGATTTCGGCCGCGATATCCATATCCGTTGTTTTCATCAAACCGTGGAACTCGCCGCCGGTGTTGACCTCGACGCAGGTGTACCCGCCTGCCATTTCGATCAGATCGACCCCCGCCCAGCGCGCGCCAACCGCCTTGCATGCGCTCAGAGCAACTGCTTCGATCTCCGGTGTAATCGGACACGGCACGGAAGTCGCTCCGCGCGCCGTGTTTGTGATCCAATGCTCCGACGTCCGGTACGAGGCCGCGATGACCCGCTCCCCGATCACGAAAGCCCTGATGTCCCTGCCAGGTTTTTCCAGGTACTCCTGCACATAGAAGATGCTGTGGTGCATCGACCCCAGCTCTTTTTTCTGATCGAGGATCACCCGGGCCTGCTCGGGACCGTTCACCTTAGAGAGCAGCCGGCCCCACGAACCGGTGACCGGCTTGAGCACGGCCGGATAGCCGATCTGCTCACACGCTTCCAATGCCGATTCGATCGAGAACGCCAGCAGTGTCCGCGGTGTGCGCACGCCCGCTCGCTCCAACGCAATGCTGCACAGCGCTTTGTCGTCACAGATCGCGGTCGCCGCCGCCGGGTTGATCGTCGGGATGTTCCAGCGTTCAAAAATCCAGAGTGCGTAACCGGCCGGCAGATGGGCGACGCAGCGATCGAGCACCACATCGACATCCAGTCCCGCCTCAATCGATGTGGTGGCCGACATGTCGAGCACCAATTTGCGCTCGAGCAGCGTCGTGATCTCGAGTCCCCGTGCGCGCGCCGCCCGCAGGATCAGCTTCTCTTCCTCGCGGAGATAGGTGATCAGCAGTCCGATATGCGGGAATTCGTGCCGTCCATTCGACATGGTGTGATTGCTGGCCGCGACCGGTGTCATAGCGCCACCAGCACTTCCGTCAGCACCCGCACCGCGGCCAGATATTCGACGAGCAAGATGCGCTCGTCCGGCGTGTGATCGAGCGACGCATCGCCCGGTCCGTACGCCACGATCGGACAATTCCAGACCGGTCCAACGACCGTCATATCGGACGTTCCGAGCTTCAACGTGAACCTCGGGCTGCCGCCTTCGGCTCGGATCGAGCGCAGGAACGGTGGCACGATCGGCGAGCGCTTGTCTGTTCGATATCCCTCTTGCCGCCCTTCGATCGTCAGGGTCGCATCGCCTGCGAGATCGTGCATGGTCGCCAGCAGATCATCGAGATCGAGCCCCGGCGGCAAACGAACGCCGATTGACATCCACGCTTCGTCGCTCAAGCCGTCGCTGGTAGTGCCCATCGCCCGCAACGTGGCGCCGATCGACGTGAAATTGCTGGTCGCTCCATCGTTTCGCCTCTCGGCGTCCGCGTTCAGCGCATTCCAAAACGCGACTGCCTGCTCGGCCACCGATTCACCCGGTCCGGCAAAATGACGACTCCCCTGCCGCAACCGGTAGATCGTCGACAGTGTGCCGCGATAGCCAAGACAAACGGCGTCCCACCCGCTCGGTTCGCCGATGATGCAGAAATCGGGCGCCGGCCACTTCGCGACGGCATTCGCGCCGACCGAGCCGATGTGCTCTTCACCGACCGCGCCAACGACGATCAAGGCCGCATTCGCTCGTTCTGCCGCTTCCACGGCCGCGCAAACAAAGGTTGCCAGCGGTCCTTTGGCATCGACCGCGCCGCGACCGTGCAGCACGCCGTCCTCAATGCGCACCGGTATGTTGCCGGGAACCGTGTCGATATGACCGAGCAGCACGATTGTGCGATCGCCCGATCCGATCCGGCCAACGGCGCTACCGGCTTCATCCGGCCCGGCATCGAATCCGAGCTCGGTCATCCAGTTGCAGAGATAGGAGACCGCGGCAGCTTCGTGTTGGCTTGTACTGGGAATCGCGACCAGACCGCGCAGCAATTCAACTCGCTGCGAGTCTGTCATGACGCCCGTGGTTGCGGTTTCAGGCAGAGAGGACGACACCATCGCCGGCCTCCCGTCTCAGCGTGGTATCGACCGCAAAACCGTTCGCACGAGCCACGTTCACATGACTGCCAATTGAAACCACGCCATTAGTCAGATAGGCCTTCACCAGTTCGACGATCGCGGCAACCGTCGAGCCGTTCTCAACCGCGATCAGAGATCGAAAATCGGGCACGGCTTTCACATCCCACACCACGGGACCGGCCGCCGCATCGATGACAGTGACGCCAAGGATCGCAGCACCCAAAAGCGATGCGGCCCGCTCTGCCACTTCGATCGACAATTCCAGCCGCGCTGAAAGCGTGGATGCATCGCCAATGGCGACGACTCGACCGCCGACGACAAGCAGCTCCAGTCGGGATGATTCGGTGCTCGCACCAGCTTGGATCAGTGCGAGCGTGTTTGCGGTCGAACCGAGGACCTGACGATGCTCCAGTACCGCCTCGGCGATATCGCGATCGTAGAACGGAATCTCGGGCGAGCCCGCTTCGAGCGGCAGCAAGGTCGACGGGTAACCCAGCTCGCGCAAGGCGACCATCCCGACATCTTCGGATGTCACCAGCAGCGTCTCCGGCCGCGCGATTCCCCCATTCGCGAGCACGGACGCGATCGCGAGCCGGTTGCCGGTCGCGGCAATCCCGGCATCGATCACCGTCACTCCCATCGCGCGCAAGGCAGGCGTAAGCACCCCCGCCAGCACGCGATCGGCGCAACGATCGACCACGATTCCGGTGACCTCTGCCGCGACGCCGCCCCCCACCTTCGTGGCGAACGGCGACCCTGGGACGGGTCCGACGGGTAACGGGGAGAGCGTTGGAGGGAGCGGGCGGGCGGGCACACCGGCCTCAGCCAGCGCCTCGATCAACCACTTCTCTTCCATCCGCACACGCGCGCAAAGCACGCTCACCACCGTCGACACCGTTCGCTCCGTTCAGCTAGCCGCTAGCCCATAGCTCTTTCGACTACATAACGTCCGAGATTGCGCTCAACACCGGGCCACAAGCTAGAAGCTCACGGCTCGCGGCTCGCGGCTCATTCGCCCCAATCCTCACCCTCTTCCGGCGCCAGCGCGACGACGATCGGATCGAGGCTGATCACTTCGAGCTCGACCCCGCACTCCGCGCACACCACGATCTCACCGACCTCGACCGCGCCGGCTTCGAACCCTGCTCCGCACTCGGGACACGTGACCATCTAATCGTTTCTCCTTCAGTTGCTCATGGGCTGCCGCCATCCGGTCGCCCTTCCCGATATCTCGCTCCGCTCTCCTCAGTGAACGAGGAGGTGCATCAGTAGCGCCTTGTGAATGTGCAGGCGGTTCTCCGCCTGATCGAAAATGACGGACCGCGGTCCGTCTGCCACATCTGAATCGACCTCTTCTCCGCGGTGCATCGGCAGGCAGTGAAGGAAAACCGCGTTCGGTTTGGCGGCCGCCATCAATTTGCTCGTGACCTTGTACGGGGCAAGCGCGACCGCCCTGGCCGCGCTATCGGACTGCCCCATGCTGACGTGGACATCGGTATAGATTGCGTCGGCATCTTTCACCGCGTCCCAGGGATCGTCGGTGATCTTCACCTTGGCGTTGCTTGCCGCGGCCAACCACGAAGCCGGGTTGATCACGTCTCGCGGTGGCTGGAAGCCCTGCGGCGAAGCGACGGTGACGCTGACACCCATCGCCGCGCCGGCCAGGATCAACGACGCCGCCACATTGTTGCCGTCGCCGAGATAGGCGAGCTTCAGCCCCGACAACGTGCCAAAACACTCTTGCAGGGTCATCATGTCCGCTAGCGCCTGGCACGGATGGCACTTGTCCGACAACGCATTGATGACAGGCACCGAGCCGTATCCGGCCAGATCGACGATATCTTGATGTTTTGCGACACGGGCAACGATCGCGTCGACATACCGGCTCAACACTTTCGCGGTATCGCCGATCGTTTCCCCCCGCCGGAGCTGCAGATCGTTCTCACCGAGGAAGAGCGCCTGTCCACCGAGCTGCGCCATTCCGGCCTGAAACGAAACCCGTGTGCGGGTACTCGGATGCTGGAAGATCATCCCGATTGTCTTGCCGGCCAGGTAGGTGTGCGGTTCGTTCCTTTTGTGCATCCGCTTCAATCGCGATGCGGTGGCGAGCACCTCACCGATTTCGTCGGGGGTGAGATCGGTATCCTCGAGAAAGCTGCGACCTTTCAAGCGCGATCCAATCGTGAATATCTTCAACTTCGGCGCGGACGTGCCCCCCAACGATAGTGTTGGAAACTCTTCCTGTTCAGGTTCAGGTCGCGCCGGGGCCGGCACTGGGCGCAGGAAAGTCGGCTCGGCTGTATCCGATCCGCCCGGCGCACTGCTGGAAATAGGAAAAGGTTCGCTCATAGTGGTAACCCTCCGGCTCCCGTCATCGACGAGACGCAGCACGCCGGCGGCGAGCCACCAGCTGAAGGGGCGAGCAGCGTCGGCGCTCGCGGTACCACCCTCCTTGCACGAGCCTGTCGCCACGAGGACGGCGACCCGATCACGCGCATCTCTCGGCTGTTTCGTTTGTGGGAGCCACCCACCCGTGCCTACTTGATCGCCAGAACCGATCTGGTGCGATCTTTCTTCGGCTGGCCGCTCTGGGGCGCGTTCCGTGGTCTGCTGCGCATCTCGGGCTTCCACCATCCCCAAGTCGCTAAAGCGCGATCGCCGCGTACTGGTCCCCGTCTCCGCGGAGAATACGCCGGAAATCCATGAGATCTTCCGGCATTCAGAATCGACAACTGAATTCGAGATTACTCTCCGGCGACCGCTAACGCACCCCGTGCGACGGCCGCCGGATTGGAGAGCGGGAGAGCCCCGCCATTCCAGTCGGTGCGCTCATCGGTCTGCCTCCACCGTCGTATTGTCTATCGATACGAATTGCGTGGAGACGCTCAATTCAGCCGAGAACGCTGAATCGAACTTCCCAAAATCGCCGTTGTAATCAAAGGATTGTGATGTTCCCATGTCGTTGGGTCTCCCGATGTGAACAGCCGACCGAAATCCTGCACGCCCGGTGATCCGGGGTGAAACCGCTTATGCCGAACGGAGAAAGCCCGTTCGGCGGGTACGTGTAGGGACTGGCCGGCTCGGGAGTAGGAACATCGGTTAAGGACCTTAGTCTGAAAGAGTCGAATCCAAAACGATTGTGACACTCGTAACAGACTATGACCTTACCTGTTGATTCGCGGTTCTGTCAAGTCATCATCTCATTAAATTCATGACCCGTGCGTCAAGAACACGGGTTGGGACTGGCACGAATCCTTCGAATCGAGCTTATGCTCCGGTGCTGTCGTCCCCGATCGACGACGCCGGCACAAGTCGCACCCATGCCACCCGCATCCCGTCGATCTCTTCGACCCTGAGCAGGCCGGCGTTCGTCGCCACCTCATCTTGCAGTTCAGCCAGACGACCCAGGTGAGCAAATACGTAACCACCGAGTGTTTCGACATCGAGCCCGTCTTGGGTGAGATCGATTACGCTGCGTTCGCGCAGCTCAACGAGCGGCGTCAGACCATCCAGCATCAAACTGCCGTCCGGACCCGGATTCTCGTTTTGCTCAGGTTCTCGCTCGTCTCGAATATCTCCCACCAACGCCTCGACAAGGTCCTCCAAACTGACAACTCCAGCCGTTCCGCCGTATTCGTCACCGACGATCGCCAGCTGAACGCGTTCGCTTCGCATGCTCTGCAGAACGCTGGCTGCGTGCGCCGATTCCGGCACCAGGAACGGAGGGCGCAAGTAATCGGTGATCTCGAACGCCGGCGGTTCAATCGTATCCATTTGCTCCGCGAGCAACGGCAGCACGCTCTTCACGTTGAGGATTCCGACAAGGTGATCGGTGTTCCCCTCGTAAACAGGGAGGCGCGTGTATCCGCTCGCGGATGCAGCTCGAAGGATCTCTGAGAGTGACGCTTCGACAGGAACGGCGACCATTTCAGTCCGCGGCGCCATCACGTGACGAATGTCGAGATCCGCAAAGATGAAGGCTCGTCCAACGATGTCGTGCGAAGACTGATCGACCAGCCCGGCTTCGCGGCTGGCGTTGATCGAAAGCATCAGCTCTTGGGCCGACTGCACTCGTTCATGACCTTCGGCCGGTTCGATTCCCAACATGCGAACGATTGCGTTGCCGACGTTGTTGAGCACCCCGATAACGGGTCGAAAGGCGATGTAGAAAATGTGGATCGGTCCGGCGGCCACGAGGGACGTAGCCTCGGGCCGCTGCAGAGCCATGCTCTTAGGCGCGAGCTCACCCAGGACAATGTGCAGGGCAGTGATGATCGAAAAGGCGAGTGCGAAACCGGCAGTGTGGCCAATTTTGTCCCGTGTATCTTCCGAGAGTCCAGGAAGTCGTTCGATCAACGGCTCGATCAGGTGAGCGAGGGCCGGCTCCCCGATCCAACCGAGTGCAAGCGAGGAGATCGTGATGCCAAGCTGCGTTGCGGCGATGTATGAATCGAGGTGGTCGAGCCGGCTCAGCACGGATCGAGCGCGGCGATTCCCCTCGGAAGCGAGGTGTTGGATGCGAGTGCGACGTACTGCGACGAGAGAAAATTCGGTGGCGACGAAGAAGCCATTTGCGAGAACGAGGAGGACGACAGCGGCTAGCGCAAGCGCGGTACTAATTGGTGACTCCTAACCGAATCCGGCGCGACGGCGTCGATAATCGACGGTCGCAGGTGCATTCTATCGTGCAAATGCCGTCCCGTAACTGGAGGATGATCAGGCGATTTCTTTCGAGCGGAACAGTGTCATGGGACGACCGGGTCGCGGCCGCAAAAGACGCACGTACAGTAGCTGGGCGCCGGTGATTCGGCATCGCTCAAGCCGGAGGTAACGTCGAGCATGGCAAACAAATCGATCGTAACGACGCCTGTCCGTTGGTGCTCGACGCTTGTCCTGATCTTGGTCGCTCTGGCGATGCCGATTGCCGGAACTCACGCGCAAGAGGCATCATCAGATACCGATCGAGGTCGCCTGCACGAATGCGGCGACGAACCAACGGGTCGGATCTTGTTCGTCCCGGTCGACGACACGGGCCAGTCGTCAGCGGGCCTCTCCGTTGCCAACCCGGCGACCGGCGAAACGGTTGCGACGATCGACCTTCCGATTGTTGAGAGGCTCAATCCCCTCCGATCCACCGGTAAGGCGATTGCATCAGCCGAAGACGGCGCTTATTACTTGGTCGACGGATTCAAAGCAATTGCGACCAGACTCGACATATCTGTCGAGTCTGGAGTGCTTTTCGAATGGTGGCTTGGGGTGCCGCTTGGCGTCGGCGAGCACAAAACAATCCTCACCGACGGCCGTGATGCGTTTCTGTTAGATCTCGATTCCGCGGTAACCACCGATCTCAGATCGCTCCTACCGGCCGGTTCTCCTGAGATTCCGCTGCAGCCGATCCTGTCGCCGGATGAACGGTTCGTTCTGCTGTGGGATGCCCTTCAGCTATGGCTTGTCCCGACCGACGACCCAGCGGCGGCTCGACCGCTCTCCGATGGACGGTCACCGATTATCGGCACCTTCTCTTCCGATAGCACGCTGGTCATCTACAACCGGCGAATCGAGGGCGGTGATGGACGCGAGCTTGTGATCGAGCCGGTCGATGGCTTTTCGCCGCCCGAGGTCATTGCCGCCGGCAAGGTCGTGACCGGCGTCTTTCTCGGTGGCAATGACCTGATCGCCATCGAACGGGTGCCCCTCGATATCGATGAACCGGTAATGGAGCTGCTCACAATCAGCCGTGAAAGCGGCGACGAACGCGTCCTCCTTACGCACGACATTAATCCAGTTTCTCTCACGCCATCGCCGGATGGCGCTCGATTGCTTCTAAGAATTAGCCCATCCCTTGGCGGCTTCGAATACACCACGATCGAGCTCGAATCCGGCGAAGCAACCGGACTCCTGTTCCTGAACGGCTTGATCTCCTTCTCGTTCAGCGGAAGCACTGTCGGATTGGCGATGCCGCTCATCGGCGTTGGCGACGAACCAGCGGTGCCAGGGTTCTATGCGATTGATCTTGACACTGGAAGCTCCACGATCCTCGCCCCGATCGAATTGGATGACGTGATCGCGATCAGTCAGCCGCTCTTTAGCCGGGACGGCCTGGTAGCACTGAGCTCGATCACTTCCCAGGAGAGTCAATCGATCTGGCGCCTCGATCTCGCTGCCGGCAAGGGCACGATCGTTCACGAAGGTCCGGTCGCAGGCGCAAGCCTGTCGCCCGATGGATGTTGGGTTACCATCGGACAGGTGACAACGTCGGGTGACAAACGGATTCCGATGATCACCGTGCAACAACCCGGGGAAGAGCAGTCGCTGTCGATCGGGGCCGGTTGGCAACCAGTCTGGGTGGACGATTGATGAACAAAATCTCCCGCTGGATCGCGATCCTTGGGCTCTGTCTTCTGGCGGCGATGCCGGGAGAACACGTCTCGGCCGCTCAAACGGCACAGCCGGCCGGCTGCGACGACGCACTGCCGGCCGGCGTCCTCTTGCTCCGGCCGGTTTCGCCAAACAGTTCTGCAATGCGTGATCTAATCGCCGCCGATCCCGCCACGGGCGAGGAGCTGGCCCGAATCGATCTACCGCTGATCGACATCGCTTTCCCTACCAAGGTTCCGGGTTTGGCACTCGCTGTCTCCGGCGCTGAGCTCTACCTGATCGACGTCGCAACCTTTTCGAGCTCGAAAATCTCACTTGGCGGCGACACCGCACAAGACCTGACCCCGAATCCGGCTCAGTTCCGCGGCACGAGCGGAACCCGCTTCATGTTGCTCGGCTCTCCCTCGTTCGACCGGGTCTTCATGATCGATCTGCTCCAGGGTGTTGCCGTGAACCTGACTGCCAGTGTGCCGCCCCCGGCGCCGGATGCCGCCGTTTTCCTGTCGTTTGCCGCGGTAACGCCGGACGATCAGTACGTGGTGATGTGGGACGGCCGCCATATCTATGTCGTCGAAACCGCAAACCCAGAAACTGCCAGATTGGTGGAGGACGAAGGCTTCGCGTTCGCGCCCGATTTTTCTCCCGACGGAACCGAGCTGATCTACAGCCAATCCGCGGGACCTGGATCGGGATCGACGCTGATGATCGAGTCCACGGATGGAACTGACCGGAGAGAGCTCCGCGCGAGCGATTTCGCGATGGTCACGCTCTGGGTGCCCAACAGTCGCACGATCTTCATCGACGAGCGAACCGAGGCGGGGGCCGCTGCCGGGGTTGCACTGCTGCTGGACATCGATTCGGGCGAAGAGACGGAATTGCTCTCCTACAGTGGATCGCTGACCTCGGTTCAATTGAGCCCCGACGGCACAGCGGCTTTGCTCGGCGTCGAACTAATGAGCGCAGGGGTCTGGCATCTCGCCGATCTTAAGGCCGGATCTGTCGAGGAGCTCTCTCAGGTTTCAAGCGGCCGTGCACTGCCCGGACTGTACGGCGACACGCGCTGGTCGCTGATCGTGCCGTTATCCGAAAGCACCGATCCGCTCTCCGGACCGGTCTATCGCGGCATCAATCTGCAAACCGGCGCCGTCAGCCGCCTGCTCGAACAAAGCCGCCGCACGACCTACGAACGATTGCCGCTCCTTTCGAGCGACAGCAGCCATTCACTGGTCTTTGGCCAGACCGACACCTACCAGGAGCTCTGGTTGCTCGACGCGACAGCGCTCGAGGTCTGGAAGTTGGCCGAGGGCGTCAACGTCGACGCCCAGTTCTCGCCAGACGACTGCTTTGTCGTGATCGGAATCACCGGCGAAGGCGAAAGCACGGTCATCGTCGAGCCTTCGACCACCGAACCGTCTGCAACACCGGTCGCGCAAATCGACAACGTGCAATTTCTTGCCTGGGTTGCCTCGTAGCACGTTTTTCGGCGATATCGTTCGCGTTTCCCAAATTGCGAGATACTCGTAACCGGAATTTCGGATACCAACTTGGGCCGTGCGGTTACCCAACCGGCATTTGTGCAGAATCGAAAAAGGGGACAGACGGTGCGCATCACGCGAGCAACAACCTACGTGGTCGGCAATCCCTGGAAGAACTGGCTGTTCGTGCGCCTGGACACCGATCAACCCGGTCTCTACGGCATCGGCGAGAGCACCCTCAACGGATTCGCTAAAACGGTTGAAGCCGCGATCCACGAGCTCGCCCCGCGCTATGAGGGCATGGACCCCTTCCAGGTTGAAACCATCTACCAGCGCATGACCCGCGATCTCTACTCCGAGGGCGGTCAGATCCAGATGAACGCGACCGCGGGCATCGAAATCGCCTGCTGGGACATCATCGGCAAGGCGACCGGACGCCCGATCTACGATCTCCTCGGCGGCCGCTATCATGAGCGACTGCCCGTCTATGCCAACGGCTGGTATCAGGGCGATCGCGTTCCCGAAATGTTCGCTGAGAAGGCGCTCGAAGTCGTGGCGATGGGCTACCGCGCGATGAAACTCGACCCCTTCGGCGCCGCCTGGCGGACAATGGACCCGGACGACTTCAAGCTCTCGATCGACATCGTCGAAGCGGTCCGCGATGCCGTCGGTCCGCAGGTCCAACTCATGATCGAGGGACATCGCCGCTTCAGCGTCGCCGAAGCGATCAAGGTCGGCATGGCGCTGGTCGATTACGACCCAACCTGGTTCGAAGAACCAACCGACCACATGAAGATCGATGCTACCGCGATGGTCGCAAAGCAGCTCCCGATCCCGGTTTCGACCGGCGAGAGCTTCACCACGACCCACCAATTCGCCGAGCTTCTCGCGCACAATGCGGTCCACATCCTGCAGCCCGACCCGTCGAACCTCGGCGGCATTCTTCGGACCCGCATGGTCTGCGGAATGGTCGATGCGCACTACGGGGTCGTCGCGCCACACCAGGCACAAGGGCCGATTTCGACCGCGACCTGCGTCCAAATCGACGCCTGCACCCCGAACCTCCTGATCCAGGAGCTCTTCGATGAGTTCAATGTCGATTGGCAGCGGGAGATCGTGACCTGGTCGCCGCGGGTCGCGCCGGACGGGAAGATCGAGATCCCAAGTGGCCCCGGCCTCGGCTGCGATCTCGTCTGGAGTGAGATCGAAAAGCACCCCTACCAGGTCACGAACTTCTTGCCGCTCTTCGCCCAAGGCTGGGAACGCCGCGAGGGCGCGCTCGACGCATCGATGGCGTCCAGCGATCAAGCAGCAAAACCGGCGTAGAGCAGGAATGACCTCAGCGCCGTTCCGGACCTTTGGATTCACCGGGAAAAGCGGGTCTCGACTTGCGGGCGATCTGCTTCGCGAAAACCGAGGGCGGCAGCGCGTCCTCGGCATCATTCGAAGGCACACCTGGGTACTGGCGGATAACGCCGTTCTTGTACTCGACTTCCAGTAGCCGAAGCTCGGGGTCATAACCGACAGATGCGATGCTGATCGATACGACAGGATCACGGTGCATGTGCTAATTGCTCCTCAGTGCCGGTCGATCATCGACGGTGGTCTCGAGGTGGACTTCGACCCAAAGCCAAAACCATGACAGTCTTACAATAACCCATCAACGAGCAGGTCGCCTCAAACAGAGTTCCTTGACTAATCAGCCTGACGATACCCAGAGCGCTCGTTTGAGCTAAATTGTGCGCGTTCGTTGATCACGACTTGACCGCAAGCGCTCGCACCGCCTGAGGATGAAAATGAAACTTCGGGGTTGTATTCCGATTCTCTGCACACCGTTTCATGACGACGGATCACTCGATCTCGAGAGTCTCGAGCGCGAGATCGAGTGGGTCATCGCCGAAGGAGCGAACGGGGTCGCCTCGCTCGCGATCGCGAGCGAGGGCTACAAGTTGACCGATTCGGAACGCGACGTGGTCACTCGAGCGACCATCGAAACCGTCAATCACCGTGTTCCCGTCGTGATCTCGGCCGATGGCGCCGGCACGGAGGTCGCCATCGATCGCGCGAAGCGAGCCGCCTCGGCCGGGGCTGATGCGGTCATGGTACTCCCTCCCTACTTCGTGAAACCGGACCAAACCAGTCTCTTTGACTACTATCAGCGAGTCGGCGGGGCGGTCAGGATTCCGGTGATCGTGCAGGATGCGCCGCAACTGACCGGCGTCTCGATGGGTCCTGCCATGTGGGCGCGGCTGGCGGAAACGACGCCCACGATCCAGTACGTCAAGGCGGAGGGCACACCGCAGGGCACGACTCTGTCGGAAACAATTCGCCAAAGCGATGGCCGTCTGGCCGTCTTCTGCGGGTGGGGCGGACTGGGACTCCTCGATGCGTTGGAACGTGGCGCCGCGGGCAGCATGCCCGCGATGAACTTCACCCGCCTCTTCGCCGAGGTGCAACGGCTGTACGACGCGGGCTCGATCGACGCCGCGGGCAATCTGTTTCATGCGGAGTTGCCGTATATCTTGTGGACGATGCAGTCGGTCGATTTCTCGGTGAAGTCGGCGAAGGATGAGCTACGTCGACGTGGAGTCATCAAATCCGCGTATCAGCGCCAGCCGGCGGCGACACTCGATGAAGTCTCTTTACGGCAGCTTGATCGTTGGATCGAGGCTCGATTGGCGATGTAGGGTGAGAATAGGTACCCTCCCAGACGGCTTTTCAGGCGTCATTTATAGGAATCTCTCGTAGACTGGCGCGCTCAGTGATACGATTTGATTGTCCCGCGCGTTGAAGAATTGCGAGACAGGATCGCATGGGGCCCCAGGGTATGAGAATGAGCTCGGGGAGACATGGAGGATAGTATGGAGCCACGGATTTCGCGACGTCAGTTTGGACAGCTTGGTGCGGTCGCGGCGTCGCTCGTCGTTGCCGGCGGGTTGACCAACTTGGCCTTCGCCCAAGAGCCAATTGAATCGACTCGATTGGGAGAAGTTCCCACGACCGGCGGCCTTCGCCCTGGTCCTGCCGGATTCGAACCTCCTGCCGCGGCCGGATCACCTGGCGTCGGTCCGATCGCGATTCAGATTGACAAGATCTCCCTCGACGCTCAAGTCGAAACGATCGAGATCGTCGACGGCGTCATGCAGGACCCCACTGGTCCCTGGGTTGTTTCTTGGTACAAGGAGACGGCCAAACTCGGCGAGATTGGCAACATTGTGATGGCGGGCCATCTCGACTACTGGGATGTCGGCGCCGCCGTCTTCTACAACATCACCCAGCTCGTCAAAGAAGATACCGTCAACATCACTGGCGAAGACGGCGAAGTCTATTCTTATACGGTCGACTGGATCCGCAATTACGACACCGCAAACGCCCCGATTCAAGAGATCGTGGGACCGACCGAGGAAGAGAACCTGACCCTGATCACGTGTGGCGGCCCATTCAACTACGAAACCGGCCAGTACCTGCAGCGTACGGTAGTCAGAACGACTCGCGCGGCGGTATAGGTCGATCGGCTCGAGCTAACATCAGATAGCGGCGACGCCTGGTGGCGCCGCCGCTTTATGTTGCACCTTGCCAACACTTGCTTTCGCGCCGGCTGGAGCGCACGATGCCCATCAACTCTCAGATACTCATTGAACTTCACGCACTTATGAATGCCCCGGCGCCGTCTTCCGCGTTGGCGACGTTTCTCGTCGCCAACTCGAGCTTGCCCGGATCGCGGGCCAACCTCGAGCTCATCTACGCCGTGGCAGACGCCTCGGCCGGCCGGCAAGATCTGGTCCCGCTTTATATTGAATGGCTGGATCTGAGCACCACCAAGGAAGACCCGGCTGAATTTCTCTCCGCGGTTGCGGCGGTCGCGCTCGGCGCGATCTTTCCGAACGCCGATGAGCCGAATAAGCTTCGCGTCACAGCGCTTTTGCGTAAGGCCGCGAACGATTCACGGTGGCGCGTGCGCGAAGGCGTGGCGATGGGACTGCAGCGAATCGGAGAAGCCAACTTCGCCGCTCTGGATCGAATCCTTCGCAACTGGCTCCCAAACGCGACATTCCTTGAGCAGCGCGCGATCATGGCCGCGCTCGCCCACCCACCGATTCTTAATCGATCTGACGTGGCCGGTACCTCACTCGAGATCGCGGAGACCATTTCGACGAACCTGACGAAGACAAACTCATCAGACCGCAAGACCAAGGAGTTCAAGACCCTGAAACAGGGCCTCAGCTATGCCCTGAGCGTCTTTGTCGCGGCATCGCCCGTACGCGGCTTTGCGTTGCTGCGCGGCCTCGTCGCCACGAGAGACAAGGACGCGCTCGCGATCGTCAACGCAAATCTCGGCAAAAACAGAATCGCGAGACCATTCCCAGAGGAGGTCGCGACCCTGCTCCGTGAGATAACTCCGGTTTGATCCAAAAACCGAGTCCTTCCAACCTGCGTGGTACCCTTTTCCGTCGTCATGGTTGACGCAAAGTCGTGTTTCGATGAGCTGATCCGGAGGGGTAATGGGCCTGGTGAAAGAGGAGGCTCACGTCGCGGCGCTGACCGTGCGCTGCATGGCATGCGGCCAGGTCGATCTTGCGAATCGCCCGGTAACGCAATGCGCCATCTGCGGAGGTCTATTCGACTGCGATCTGCCGCTCCTCGCATCAGCTACGCGCTCCGATTTCGACCGAAGCGCGTCTCCCGAGCTCGCGATGTCCGGCGTTTGGCGTTACCGCTCGCTACTGCCGGCGATCCCCGATGACGCAATCGTCACCCGCGCGGAGGGCCGCACTCCGATCTACTGGGACGACCGCCTCGCCGCCTACGCGGGTCTCCAGCGAATCGGTCTGAAACACGAGGGGCAGAACCCGACCGCGTCGTTCAAAGACCGTGGAATGACGCTTGGCGTCAGCCACGCGAAGTCGGTGGACGCGAAGGTCGTGGCCTGCGCCTCCACCGGCAACACCTCGGCATCGCTCGCCTCGTACGCCGCCGCCGCCGGAATGCGGGCCCTGGTGCTGATACCCGAAGGCAAGATCGCCGGCGGAAAGCTCGCCCAGACGATCGCTCACGGCGCACTCGTGGTCCAGGTCCAGGGCGACTTCGACGAAGCGCTCGCGCTCCTCCGTCAGATCGCCGGCGACTACGATCGTCACCACGTTTACCTCGTTAATTCGGTCAATCCATTCCGGATCGAGGGCCAGAAAACAATCGTCTTCGAGATGTTCGAGCAGCTCGATTGGCAAATTCCCGATGTAATCGCGCTTCCGGGCGGGAATCTCGGCAACACGGCCGCATTCGGCAAGGCGCTGATCGATCTCAAGACCGCCGGGATCATCGATCGCGTGCCCCGCCTGGCCACGATTCAGGCCGCGGGCGCCGCTCCTTTTGTCGCCTACTTCGAGCACGGTTTCGACTACTGGGAGCCGGTTCACGCGGAAACGATCGCCACCGCGATCAAAATCGGCAATCCCGCGAGCATGGAGCGCGCCCGTCGGGCCATTCAGTTCACGGATGGGATCGCGATCTCCGTCACCGACGACGAGATCATGGATGCCAAAACACACATCGACCGGGTCGGCATCGGCTGCGAACCGGCCTCGGCGGCGAGTCTCGCCGGCGTTCGCAAGCTGGTCGCATCCGGAGAGATCGCGCCAGACGCGATCGTCGTCGGAGTGCTCACGGGACATGTGCTGAAAGACACCGACGCGGTCGTTAACTACCATCTGAACGATTTCAACGGTGCACCACGGTCGAGCGCAAATCGCCCAATCACGATCCCGGCTGAGCTCTCCGCGCTGGAACAGGTGATTCATGCCGGCACGGTTTAGCGTTCGCGCGCCGGCCTCGTCGGCAAACCTTGGTCCCGGCTTCGACGCGCTCGCGCTGGCGCTCGATCTCTGGAACGAGCTCGAGATTGAAACTGGAGTCGCCGAAACCGCCGTTCACTATGCCGGCCACGACGCCGCGCTCCTCGACGACCGCGAAAACTTGTCGTTGACCGCAATGACCACGCTCGCGAACGCGCACAAGCGCACACTGCCGCCGTTGAAAATGACGGTGCGCGTCGATGTGCCGGTCGCGCGCGGACTCGGAAGCTCTGCCGCGGCGATCGTTGCGGGCCTGGTTGCCGCAAACCATCTGCTGGAGCTAAATCTGAACACTGCCGATCTCTTTGCGGTCGCGGCCCGAATGGAAGGGCACGGTGACAACGTCGGCGCGGCTCTCTACGGCGGCGCGATCATCGCGGTGCCCGGAATGCACGACGCGATCCGCCTCACCGACGGTCCTTCCCTTGGATTGAGTGTCGTAGTGTTCATTCCAGAAGTCACCGGGGCGACCTGGGTCGCCCGGGCGGAGCTGCCGCAGCTGATCCCACATGCCGACGCGACCTTCAACGTCGGCACCGCTGCCGGCCTGGCGGTCGGATTGATGACCGGCAACAGAGCGGCGATCTCTGCCGGGATGCATGACAAACTGCACGAACCTCACCGCGCTCGGCTCTTTCCACACCTGCTTGCGATGACCGAAGCCGCTCGCGACGCTGGCGCGGTCGGCGCCTGCCTGAGCGGCGCCGGTCCTTCAATCCTGGCGCTGGTCGAGCCCGATCGCACCGCGCCCGTGATCGCCGCCTTCGACCGCCAATCGAAACTCCTTCAGGTCCCCGGCAAATCGGTGGTCCTGAAAACCGCCCCGATCGGCGCCCACATCGTCTAGCGGCTCCAAATCACGATCACGATCAATGCCTTCGCCGCCCATTTTGTAGGGTGCGGACCGCCGTGTCCGCCCTTGCCTCGAACCAGCACGTTCCAAAATCCGCCGACTTTGCCACCGCAGTCCTTACTGCCCAAATCCTATTCCAGGTTCCGTTCAAACTCGTTCGAAAGACCAACGGCACGAAATTCGTAGGGCGCGGACCGCCGTGTCCGCCCTGGCAACAGATCAACAGAGCTGACAGGGATCAGCCTGTCGGAATCATCTTGTAGTGGTGTGCTACAACGTCCAAATCTGAGAGTTGGTGGGTCGGAGCAAGGGCGGACACGGCGGTCCGCGCCCTACAGAACTGGGCTTCTCAAATACTCCACACCAAACTGCCATGACCGGGTTCTGCAATTCGACAGCATGAATCGGATAGCGGGGGGAAGTCGCTCAGATCAGGCTCTTTTGGTGACCTATGCGCAAATATCTGAAGGGATTCAATCGACCAATGCCTCACGCAAAACCATTCCGGTTCGGGGTCATCGCCGAGCACACGACGACCCGCGAAGCCTGGGTCGCGTTGGCTCGCCGCTCAGAAGAGCTCGGCTACTCGACGCTCCTGATCCGCGATCACTTCGTGCCCGATGATTTCGGCGATCAGTTCGCCCCGCTCGCCGCCATGATGTCGGCCGCCGACGCCACCTCCACGCTTCGCATCGGCACGATGGTGATCGACAGTGATTTCCGCCACCCGGTGATCCTCGCGAAGGAAGCCGCGACCATCGATCTCCTCTCCGGCGGCCGCCTGGAGCTCGGCATTGGCGCCGGCTGGCTCGCCAACGAGTATGAGAAGTCCGGAATTCCCTACGACCCGGCAGGAATCCGGATCAGCCGTATGATCGAGTCGATCCAGATCGTCAAAGGTCTTTGGGGTGACTCTCCGATGACTTTCCACGGCGACCACTACCAGATCAGCGAACTGAACGGCTGCCCGAAACCGGTCCAGAAACCACCGCCGATCGCGATCGGCGGTGGCGGCAAGCGGATCCTCCGCTTCGCCGGAAAGGAAGCCGGCATTATCGGTATCCTGACCTCCGCGGTTGGATCCGGCGGCGTCGTCGATGACCCAATCGAACGCACCTTCGCCAAGGTCAACGAACGGATCGGTTGGATTCGCGAAGGCGCCGGTGAGCGCTTCGATCGGATTTAGTTGAGCATGATGCCTACCGTCGTGATCGGGACAAACCGAACGGAAGCGGCAACACGGCACATTGACGAATCGGGCTGGTCAGGAATGACCGTCGACCGGGTTTACAACATGCCCTCGGTGCTCACTGGCTCACTTGCTGAAATTGCGGACCAGCTCCGCGAATGGCGAGCGCGCCTCGGCTTCTCCTACCTCGTCTTCCGCGACGACCGCATCGAGGAACTGGCGCCCCTCGTCGCAAAACTCTCAGGCATCTGAACCCTTAGGTTTGGCAAGATGCTCGAGACGTGAGACACGTCCAATGTTTTCGTAGGGGAGTTCGGCGAACGCCCGCGGCTCACCTGCGCGTAACGAATCGTGGAGATCTCAAACGCCTTTCGTGCGACCCACATGACAACGAAATTGCCAGATTCGACCTGATTCGTGATGCGCACTCAGACTAAAAATCGATCCTCGCGGTTGATTCTCCCCATGGCGCCGGCGGCCCCTTCTTGAAGCCGGTGCCAAGATAAAGACGCTCCGCGACCAGGTTGTCCGGCTGATACCCGACCGTGATTCCCGCGCAATCCGGAAGCTTCCGCAAGTGATTGAGCAAGAATTTCAGGGCGACTTTACCGAAGCCCTTGCCTTGAAAGGCCTGATCGATCATGAAGCGATAAAGCCAGTAGTTCCCATCGGAAGGATCCCGGCCATAAACGAGAAACCCAACCATCGTCCCGCCGTCATAGATCGCATATGGACGAGTCCACGGGTGAAATTGGGATTCCGCGATCGACCACACATTCTCGGTGACGAAGCCCTTCTGATCCTCGCGAACCCGCAGCTTCGCCGCCTCCTCCCAATTCGATTTGTCAATCGCAACGAGCTTCAAGCTGCAAGCTCCAAGCTTCAAGTCTCAATAAATCGACTCAATTGACCCATTAGATCTTTCTGGCACTCACTGTTTCGTGGGGGCGTTCGGCGAACGCCCGCGGCTTGTTGCTTGCGGCCTGGAGCTTGGAGCTTACAGCTTGGAGCTTGCAGCTTGCAGCTTGGAGCTTGCAGCTTGCAGCTTGGAGCTTGCAGCTTGTAGCTTGTAGCTCCGAGTTACCGTTGCAACACCCCGCCATCTTCCGCCACCACCGCGGCCTCGATCTCGGCGCGGGTCGCGCATAGAAAATCGCCCGGCACCGTGTGCTTGAGCGCGCTCGCGGCAAGACCGAGATGCGCCGCTCGTCCGACATGCCCGGGATCCTCGAGATAACCCGCGATGAATCCGCCCGCGAACGCGTCACCGCCGCCCAGACGATCGACGACCTCGATTCGCTTCCAATCGGTTTCGACCACCTCGCCCGACGCGCCTAACGCGAGCGCGCAGAGTCGCAGCGATCTGCTGGCCTTTGCTCGCTTCCGGGTCAATACGACCGCGGCAAGGCCAAGTTTTTCCTTCGCCGTATGCAGGACGGTCTCATGGTCCCCCTCGATACCGAAAAAGGTGCCGAGACCAGTACGCGACGCGAACATGACATCGACCAGCGGCGCCATCTCCATGAAGCACGCACGGGCGGCATCTTCAGACCAGAGCTTCGAACGGTAATTGAGATCGAAGAAAACGGGCACACTGGCCGCGTTTGCGGCGCGGATCGCGGCCATCGATTCCGCCCGGCAGTTCTCGCTCACCGCCGGCGTGATGCCGGAAATGTGAAACGCCGCCGCGCCGGCCATGATCGCGTCCCAATCGAATGTCCCAGGTTTGACCCTGCTGATCGTCGATCCGGCGCGGTCATAGGTCACCGCCGACGGTCGCGGATCCGTCGCCTCTTCCAGGAAATAGAGCCCGGTGCGTCCCTCCGATTCCGGCAACATCACCATTAATGAGGTATCGACGCCGTGTTCGCGCGCCTGCCGCAGAATGAACCGCCCCGGACCGGTGTCCGGCAATGCGCCGACAAATTGAGCTTGATATCCAAGGCAGGCCAGAGTCACCGCCGTGTTCAGCTCGGCGCCGCCGGGACTGAGATTTAGGCTCATCGTCCGCTCGATGCGCTCGTTGCCGGGCGGTGTCAACCGGATCATCGCCTCGCCGAATGTCACGATCCGCTTCGATCGGGTTTGCTCGTCTCCGCTCTTCTCCACGCTCTCCATCAGCCTCTCGCATTCGATCGCCGCCAACTCTGGCCAGCGACGCACGTTCGTCCATCTGCTGCAATCTCTAGATGATACCCGGCCGTTCTTCAATGGCCGTTTCCATTATCGCGCTGCCAGAATTGAACGTCGGTTGCATCTCTCGAAAACTACGGCTGGTGAGGTAAGCGGATTGAAGCGACTTGACAATCTCGCCAAAAGGAACGAAAAAACGCTTACACGTTGTAATGCGCCGCAGCGAGTCGGCCCCCGGTGTTTCAAGGGAGGCTGGTTGCAAGGCGTATCTGGGTCGTGACCCACGACGCGGCCCTGTAGTCTGTGGGAGAAGGGAGTCCACTGATGGCACGAGTCATCTTCGACGGCGTCACCAAGAGGTATGCCGGCGGCGTGGAAGCGGTAAGCGGTCTGAGCATGGAAATCGAGGACCGTGAATTCCTCGTGCTCGTTGGTCCTTCTGGTTGCGGAAAGTCCACCGCCATGCGGATGGTCGCCGGACTTGAGGAGATCACCGAGGGCCGGATCATCATCGGCGACCGCGTCGTCAACGACCTGCCACCGAAGGACCGGGACGTGGCAATGGTATTCCAGAGCTACGCGTTGTATCCGCATATGACGGTGCGCGACAACCTCGCTTATCCGCTCAAGTTGCGCAAGGTTCCCAAGGAAGAGCGCGAACGCCGCGTCCGTGAGGCGGCCCGTACGCTCGACATCGAACCCTATCTCGACCGGAAGCCGAAGGCGCTCTCCGGCGGTCAACGGCAGCGCGTCGCGCTCGGCCGCGCGATCGTCCGCAACGCCGACGTCTTCCTGATGGACGAACCGCTCTCCAACCTTGACGCCAAGCTGCGCGTGCAAACGCGAGCCGAGCTCATCAAGCTGCACGAGCGCGTTCAAACCACCACCATCTACGTGACCCACGACCAGGTGGAAGCCATGACGATGGGCGACAGAATTGCCGTCATGAGTCTCGGCCTCCTCCAGCAGCTCGACACACCGCAGAATCTCTATGACAAGCCTTCCAACAAATTCGTTGCCGGCTTCATCGGCTCACCGTCGATGAACTTTGTCGAGTCGACGATTCAGCAGGCCGACGGCAATCTTTACGCGGTCACACCAGGTTTCCGGATGCGCGTGCCGGATCTCAAGAAGCAGGCGCTCTCCCCATTCGTCGGTCAGACCGTGACCATGGGCATCCGGCCGGAGCACCTGTTGGAGCGCTCGCGCACACCAGCAGGCACGCCGGAAGATTCCCTCATCTCCGTCGAAGTCGACGTTGTCGAGCTCCTCGGCAATGAGATCTTCGTTTACCTCAAGAGCGGCGAGACGGTGATCACCGCCCGTATGGACCCGGATTTGCATCTGGTTCGCGGACAGAAGATCCAGGTCGCGGCTCCGGCCGACAAGATCTACTTCTTCGATCCAACCAACGAGCAATCAATCTAGCCTCGATTCGTTCAACCAACAAACAGCCCGCTCCGAGTTGGAGCGGGCTGTTTTATTGGCAACACGCACATTTCGTAGGGGCACACGGTGGTGTGCCCTGTCGATGGTCACCATGATTACAGAATGACCGTGTTGTGCGTAACGCTGCGATGGCGGTGGGCGGAGTGGCGCCACGATCGTGCCATCCCTGCCGGGCGGCCGGGCACACCGCCGTGTGCCCCTGCAGTTGGCACGAATGCGACATTATGATTTCGACCGGTCGACGTCGCTAACCGGTTTTGAGGCAGTCCGATGCATGTGTCCCGCGCGATATGATCCTGACCGGCATCACCGGCAGTCAGCAAGATTGCGAGAGCACGATCACGGCGCGGGCGGAACCTATCTTGTGACTTTAGCGGCGGTAGAGCGCGCATGTCTGTTCGGCGAGATCCGGAATGGAGCGATGTGCCTCAACGGCCTCTGGTTGATCGTCGACCTGACCTAGGCTCGTACCGGCGAAATTCGCCCCAAGATCGCGGTTGATGTATTCGTGGTCATGCCGAACCACCTGCATGGGTTGATTACCGTCAACCCACCGGCCGGCGATGCGGTAGGGGCACACTGCTGTGTGTCCTGCTAATCGTCATACGAGTTAACAATATCCGCGTTGTGCATCGCCCGGTGTGCCCAATTCGGCAATCACGAACGTCCCGTCAGATAATCAAATAACTCTTGTGGACTGCACCCATCTGACCGTGATTCGGTCAAATGGGTGCAGTCCAGAGCCCTCGCAATGGCTTTGTGACCTCAGGCTCGGGTTTCAACCTGAGCCAATGCTGGGTGCGCTAATGAGCTTAGAATCATCAACATCAGCAAATTTTGAACTATCCATTATATATAATATCATTTATCGATCCGCAACAATCGACCGCACTTTTACGGTATCGACAAACTCAACTCAACACGCTTGCACATCCCTCAACGTGTGACATTTTGTGACATTCTGTGACATCCTGCCGATGCCTCACCCCTCGAACCACCTCTCCACCAATTCCCCGTCCTTGATAATGACCTCGCCATCCAGCGTCAATGTCGGCTCCCGATATACAAAATCGAGGTGAATCGGGGCCGAGCTAGTGCCGCCGAAAAAGATGTTCGAACCGAGCGCGATATGCCCCGTCCCCGCCACCCCCTCATCCTCCACGATCACCCCTCGGATGATTCCCTCTGGATTGAGTCCGAACGCAAGCTCCGCCAGGGTGTAGGCGTCCTTGTGATCGGCGGCGTCAAGCGCCTTGCAAATCCGCTTGGCGGCCTCTCCGCCCTTGATCGAAATCGCCTCGCCGCCCACGACCTCGATCCGTAGAGGCTCTTCCAACACACCGGCAATCGACGCGCTGGCATCAATCACCAGCATTCCGACCCCGCTGCCCTCGATCGGGGCAATGAACGATTCGATATCCGGGCATCCGGTGCGCTCTCCGGGATTACGCGCCATTCCGGTGATCGGCACAGCTACTCTTCGGCCCAACCGGATGCGGATATCGGTGCCTCCGGGCGCGGTAACGTGAGCTTCGTCTCCAACGGTCATCAATTCAGCCAACCGGTATGCGCGAGGCGCCAGCTTCTCGAAATCCGCGAACACCCCGCCCTTGCGAAGCACATCCGGTACATAAGCGGTCATCGCCAGAAAGCGCGCGCCGTTCTCCGCCGCAAACCTCACCGCATTCGTGTGATAGATCGCACCGGAGGTCGGCGCCAGGATGACATCCGTGGCCAGCATCGCCGCCGCGACTTCGTCTGGCGGTTCGGCGCCCGAAGGTACCGGATCGGTCACGATCACCGTCGGAATACCGCCGGCTTCGATCACAGCTTGTTCGACCGCTCTCCGGATCGACTCGGGACGATCCGTGTCGGACACGATCAGCACGCGTTCACCGCTCTTCACGCCCGCGCAAACGCTCACGATCCTGCGCGCCCCGGGCATCAATGTGTCGTCGATCTGCTCCATCGATTGATCTCCATCTGTTTCACTTAGCGGCGAGCAACCGGATCGGCCGCGTCGCGCAATCCATCCCCGACCAGATTGAACCCCAGCACGGTGAGCGCGATCCCGACCCCCGGAAAAATCCCGATATAGGTGTGGTCGAGGATGTACTTCTGCGCGTCGGCCAGCATCCGCCCCCACTCCGAGGTCGGCGGCTGCGCGCCGAGTCCGAGAAACCCGAGCGCGGAGACGAGCAGGATCGCACTGCCGATGCCAATTGTCGCCTGCACGATCAACGGCGTGACGATGTTCGGCAGGATATGACGGATCATGATCGTGGAATCGCTCGCGCCAAGCGCCTTTGCGGCTTCGACATACTCCGTGCGCTTCACCGACAGCGTCGATCCCCGCGCCAACCGGGCGTAGTTCGGCAATCCCACAAATCCGGCGGCCAGCATCGCCGAGCTCAAACCGGGACCCAGGCGGGCGGCGATCGTGATCGCCAGCAAAATCGCCGGCAGCGCGAGTATGAGATCGATGGCCGCCATGAGCGTGAGCCCAACCCGGCCCTCGAAAAACCCCGCGATCAATCCGATCGTCGTCCCGATGGCAATCCCGACCATTACCGAGATCACGCCCGACAACAGTGAGATTCGAGCGCCATTGACCGTTCGGGAAAAGATGTCGCGCCCGAGCTCATCGGTGCCGAACCAGTGATCGAGATTCGGCTGGCTGAAGCGAATCCGCACGTTCTGTGCTTTGGGGCTCTCCGCAAACACAGGCGCTACGGTCGCGAGCCCGATCAACGCCAGTAGCAAGATCGCGCCGGCGACGGCACCTTTGTTTCGGGAAAAGCGGCTGAGGAAACTCGGCCCGCGGGGGATCGCGTCGTTTTCAGCTGCATCAGCCAGAGTTCTTACCGCCACGGTCGCCATCATCGGTACCGGATGCGGGGATCGACCACGGCATACAGCAAGTCGACCGTCAGATTGATCAGAATGAAGATGGCGCCGAAGAGCAGCACGACCCCTTGGGTCACCTGGTAGTCGCGCGCGGCGATCGCATCGACCGTCAGCTTGCCGACGCCGGGCCACGCGAAAACGGTCTCAGTCACGACCGCGCCGCCGAGCATGCCCCCGAATTCCAGTCCGACCACGGTCAACACCGGAATCATCGCGTTGCGATAAGCATGCCCAAAGACGACCGCTCGCTCCCGCAATCCCTTCGCCCGCGCCGTCCGGATATAGTCGAGTCCCAGCGTTTCGATCATCGCCGCGCGGGTCATCCGGGCAATGATCGCCGCCGGCCAGCCGGCAAGCGTCAACGCCGGCAGCGCCATATGCCGGGCGCTATCTTTGAAGACCACCCAATCGCCGTGAATCAACGAATTGAGCACCAGGAAATGCGCGGACGGATCAGCGCCGAGCCGCGGATTGACGCGTCCGGAGATCGGCAGCCACTCGAGCCAGAGTCCGAAGACAATGATCATCGAGAGCCCGAGCCAGAATGTGGGAATCGAAACCCCGAGCAGCGCCACGAAGGTGCTGGAGTAATCGAACCAGGAATTGCGCCGAATCCCGGCGAGCGTGCCCGCCACCAGGCCGATCAGCGTGCCGATGAACATCGCCATCACCGCCAGCTCGACCGTCGCCGGAAAGCGCGCAAAAACTTCCTCTGCCACTGGGGCATTCGAACGATACGACCGCCCAAAATCGCCGATCAAGGCATGACCGAGAAAATCGCCGTATTGGACGATCAACGGCCTATCGAGCCCCATCTCGTGCCGCAGCTCAGCGATCGACTCGGTATCGGCACGCGCGCCGAGCTTCAATTCCGCGGGATCGCCGCCGGCCGAATGGAGCATCAGGAAAACGATGATCGTAATCCCAATCAGGATCGGGATCGCGAGCAGCAGCCGTCTCAAGATGTAATTGGCCATTTCGACTGTCGTTTCCTCTTATCTGGGTTCTATGGAAAGTTTGAAAGGCAGCTGGTCAATCGCTTTGTGACCATCTTCAGACACCAGAATCATCCGTTCGAGCTGGAATGCGCCAACCCCGAAAACGTAATAGGGCAATTCCAGACTGAGAACCATCCCGGGAACGATGCGGCGGTACTCGTCCGCTGAGATGAATGGCGGCTCTTCGAAATTCTGGGTCAATCCGACACTGTGACCCAGATGTCCGCGACTGTAGTTCGTGAACCCTGCCGCGTGCATCGAGGCCGTTCCCGCCGCGTGAATCTCCGCAAGTTTCACGCCGGGTCGGATCGTCTCCTGGGCAGCCTCGAGCGCACTCCGAAGGGCATCGTAGATCGCTTGTTGATCCTTGGTTGGTTCGAACGCGACTGTCCGCCCGATGTCGCTGTGATATCCACCGACGTCAACCTGCATGTCGAACTTGATCGTTTGACCTGGCGCGACGACGCCCGGGCTATCGATCCCCATTCCGATGCTGGCGGCGCCCTCGGCCTGCCGAAACGCGTCATACCGCGCTTCGGCCACGACCCGCTCATGAACCGCTACTTGGTAGAGCGAGTTGACCGCCGCCGCGCTCTGTCCAAACGCAAGGCGATCAATCGCTCCTACGATGCCCGCCTCAGTGAGCTCGCCGGCAAGACGAAGGAGTGTGATCTCATCGTCATCTTTGATCGCGCGGAGATCGTCGAAGATATCTCCCGCCTCGATGAGCGTCACATGCGGCAGCCGGTGGCGAAGCCGCGCGAACGACGCCTCAGGCAACACCGCAAGCTCAATACCGATCCGGCCGTTCTCTGGCGCGACCGAAGCAACAGCCTCGGCCACGCGATCGAACACCTCGCCAAGATCAAACTGAGCCGGCCGGCCGGCGCTCTCTGGACGAGCGCTGCGAACGCGCTGATCGACCGAACCGCCGCTCTGGTCACGAACATCGATCGACTCGGTCCAAATTTGAAAAGTCAGATGCCTGAACAAAGGACGCACCGACGGGTCGCCGCCAAAATCGCCCGTCACAACCGCGAGATCGCCATTCCCGTTTACCGCCGCTGAGAAGAGTCCGGGGGTCCGCCAGTGAGTCGCGATGTAGTTGTAGTGACCGGAGATGTAGCCGGCATTCTCAGGCGTCAATACCAAGAGCGCGTCGAGACTGCGCGCGCTCAGAGCAGTTCGAAGGCGCTCCGCCCGGTTTGCCCCTTCATACCAGGTCATGGATTTGCTCCCAAGTTTGCGTGTATTCCAAGCGACGAGAAAAATCCACTCCGCTCCGAAAAGGAGCGAACCGAATCGATCAGGCGGTCGACATCTCGCTCATTGGTCCAAAAATGGGCGCCGACCCGGACACCGTACGCACGGCGTCCCAAAATCACGCCCTGTTGCTGCGCGTGAACGACATACTCGTCATCGACCTCGGCAAGACCAAAGGTGAACGTCACGATCGACGAGCGATGCGATTCACGTAGATCGCTCGTGATCCGTACTGGCAGTCCATCGAGCCGTCGGATGACCGAATCCAAGACGAGCCGCGATGCGGCTGTCACCTGAGTCAAGCCGATCTCTTCCAGGAGTCCGGTCGATTCCGCGAGCGCGCAAACACCGATCCAGTTCAACGCGCCGCCCTGGTACCGCCTGGCGTCCGGAAACCAATCGAGTGCATAGTCGGCCGATTGCCAACCCGCTTGCACGCTATATCGACCCGGCGCGGTCGGATAAATGCGTTCCATTGCCCCGGGAGCAACATAGAGCACGCCGATGCCGTGCGGTGACATGAGCCACTTGTAGCCAACCGAGAGCACGACATCGATGCCATGGAGTTCAGCTTCGATCGGCAGCACGCCGAGCGATTGACTGGCATCGACCACGAACAACATGTCGTTGCCCCGGCAGAGCGTGCTCAACCCCGGCAAGTCGTTTTGAAAGCCGCTCAAATACTCGACATGACTGATCGCAAGCACCCGCGTGCGAGGCGTGATGGCGGCTTCGATATCGTCGAACAGCGTCGCTACGCCCTCTTTCGGCACCACATTGACGCGGACGCCGAATCGCTCGAGCGCTTTCCAGGGGTAGACGAAACTGGCGAATTCTCCTGAAACAACGATGACTTCGTCGCACTCGTGCCACTCGATTCCATTGGCGACGGCGGCGGTCGCGTCCGCGGCATTGGTGAGGAATGCGATCTGTTCCGGCCGGCCTCCGATCAACCGGCCGAGCCGTTCCTGCGCCCGCGCGAGATATTCCTCCCGAGGAGTAGCCCGCATCTCAGGATCTTCGAGCAGCGCGATCCGTTCCGCCATCACCCGTGCCGACCGGCAAGGCAGCGGAGAATCCGAGGCGTGATTGAAATACGCGTGCTTCGCGGCCGGGGCAAATTCGCGCTGACGAATCTCGTCGAATTGAGATCCGAGCGGAAGCGACGCTGGATTTTGAGACATGATCCGACCCTAACGATGGACGCTGCCACATGCGGCAAAAAGCCGCGTGGCGGAGGCAATCGCCTCCGCCACGCAACCTACCGCACTTCTAGGGATTACGCGAGATCGACGTCTCGCAGCACGATGTTGCCAACCGGCGAAAGCAACAGGTTTTGCACATTTCTGGCAGTGCCGATCGCCCGGCTCGGGTAGCCGAGAATGACTTTGATGGCATCCTGCAAAATGAGCTGCTGTGCTTCTAGATAGATTCCGGCGCGAACCGCGGGATCCGACTCCAATTGCGCCTGAGTATTGAGCTCATTCACCCGGTCATTCTTGTAGCCGAGCCGGGTTTCAGCTCGCGGCGCGGTGAAGAGCGAGTACATCACGTTGTCAGGGTCGCCGTTGTCCCACGTCCAGTCATTCAGGAACGCGGTCGCCTCGCTGGCGTTGAGCGCGGCGAAGAACTCGGCATCCGGGAGTGAAAGCAGGTTCGCTTTGATGCCTACCGCATCGAGATCCGCCTGGATCAACTGACCGAGTAGCGGCCAAAAGGAATTGGTGCGGTTGTAGAGGTCGAATGAAATCTCGCCAACTCCGGCTTCAGCGATCAGCGCCTTCGCCTGTTCTGGATCGAAGCTGTAGACACTCGCCAACGACTCGTCATACCCCGTCAATCCCGGGGCGATCGGCCCAGCGCCGAGGGTGTAGTTGCCGTAAAAAATTACGTCCGCGATGTTCTGCTTATTGATCGCGTACTGGACTGCTTCGCGAACGGTTTGATTGTCAAATGGCGCGAGCGTTTGGTTGAATCCCAAAAACTGAACGTTGAGGAACGGTCCGGTCACGAGCGTCAGGTTCTCATCTGAGCTGACGGTTTCGACATCCTTGAAGTCGATCTGATTGGCGACATCGACGCCGCCGGTTTTCAGTTCCGACAGCCGCACGGTATCGTCCGCGATCGTGCGGAAGACAACCCTGTCGAGCTTCGGACGGCCGCCCCAGTATGCGTCGTTGGCGACGTAGACAAGCTCGACATCCTTCGTCCAGCTTTCAAGTTTGAACGGACCTGTTCCCGCGGCGTACGCGCTGTAATCGTCCTTGTGCTGCTCGAACGCGGTCGGACTGGCAATCGCGGCCGCAAAGACAGCGAGATTGCCGGGGAGCAAGATGATTGGGCGGTTGAGCGTAATTGTGAGATCGAGATCCCCTGTGGCCGCAATCGACGCGACCTCTGCAAAGACGATCTCGCGATAAACGAAGTTCTCAGAATAGAGCGGGTGCTCGACATCGAACTGCCGAAGAAAGTTGGTCTCCACTGCCTTGGCATCCAGCCGCGTGCCGTCATGGAACGTCACATTCGGCCGGATCTTGAACACATAGGTCAGACCATCCTCGGAGGCGGTCCACGATTCGGCCAACGCGGGCTCGATTTCGGTTCCGCCATTCTTGAAGCGTGTCAGTCCTTCATACAGGTTTTCCGTGATCGGAATGATGTCGCCATAGCCGCTGACGCCGGCCGCGGCGGGGTCGAGCTGCACCGTTGCTTGCGGGAACGAAACGATCAGCGTTTTGCCACCGTCTTGCGCGGCGAATTCGAATGTGCGCCCGCGGCTGCCGCCGGCCGCCAGTGCCCCAGATTTGGAAGCGGCAAAGATGGCCGAGGTCATCGATGCAGTCAGTCCAATCTTCGTGCCGGCGGCAAGAAGCTCTCGCCGGTTAATGCTCCCCGCCTTTAGTTTTTCCACGAGCGCCAGCATCGTTTCCCTATTCATTTCGCTCATCTTCTTCTCCGAGATTGTTCGAACAAATGCCGTGGGCCAAAGATCGTGACTCAGGCTCGTTGGATTCTCACAATAATGGATCAAATTGTCAAGTATAGTTCGGGATAGATCAGCGCCTGGGCAGCATGCCATTGAACAACGATTCTGGGTGGCGATCGCCTACTGAGGTTAGCAGAGCTCGAATGGTAAGCAGAAGCCCCTCTCCCGCGGGAGAGGGGCTCGCTCAAAAGTCAGTTCGCTATGCAGGTTCAGCGCCGGCAGCTTGACCGGCTTCAATTGCTTCTGAAGCGCCGCGCACCTTGATTTGGTGCGGCTTGGCGGTTGCGGCCTTAGGCAGTCTCAAGCGCAATATGCCGTTTTCACTCGTCGCATCAGCTCGGGAGCTGTCGACATCCATCGGGAGCGTAATCGAGCGCTGGAATGTTCCATGCGGTAACTCGTGCAGATACCAGGTGGCCTCTTTGGCTTCAACCGAGGATGCAACATTCGGCATCTTCCCGGTAAGCGTTACCGTGTTCTGATTGATTGAGATCTCGATCTCGTCGGAACGAACACCGGGCACGACCGCGATGATCACGACCTCATCCTTGTTCGCATAGACGTCAAGCGGTAGCGGCATCCGGCCGGTGCCGTTGCCAGCCACCGTGGACCACAAACCGCGAACAGGACTGTTCGCGTTTTCGCTGAAGGCCCGTTCCATCACTTCGCGCAGGCTTACAAACTCGTCGGCGAGACTCGGCAATCGACTAACCATCTCAACACCCTTTCTCTCTTGGCGCGTTTCCGCCTTTTTTCCACCTCAACGAGCAGCGACTTCCACCGAAGTCCGTCGCAACAAAGACTCTATAACTCTCCTTCGGAATTGTCAATATCTCTGACATACTCCGTATCATTCTTGCTCCCCTACCACACGTCAGACAGCGTGTCTCGCGGCGAGAAGAGTGAGTTTCGACCCATCGTCGTGCGACAGTTTGAGAATGAACGGCAAGCAGAATCGGCGCTCTCGCGCTACCATTGACGGGAAGCAGTAGTGATACATCGTTAGCATGAAGGGCTGGCTCATTGCGGGCGCTGGAAGTAGTCGTGTTGAACAGCTTCCGGTGTCCGAAGGATTCCGCCGCCGTGAACAATCGCGGGACGATGAGCATCCATTTCAGGATCTAAATACTGACCCCATTGGAGAGCAACGGGATTGGATCAGCGACTGTCGATCAGCTGGATGTGGGAGGAAGCACGCGGATGAAGAACCGAAGTACAGGATCGAGCATCATCATTCGAAGCGCGGTTGCGCTATTGCTCCTAAGCGGGACGTTTGCCGGGACGTTGTCGTCCGTGGCTGCTCAGGTTACCGGAAACGAATATGAGAGTCCTCAGTTCGATTTCACGCTTGCTTGGGACGATCCTTGGGAAGTCAGCGAAGGCTCGGTATCGTCCACTGAGGGCACGCTGGATCAGATTTCGCTCATCAGCGACGGCGGTTTCCTTCAGATCATCATGATCGTGCCGAATGACGAACCTCAGGCGTATCTCGATGTTTTGCTCGAGGGGATACAGGATGACGGAGCCAATTATGAAGAGATCGGCTCCGACTCCGGTCCAGACTACATTTCCACAACGGTTGAATTTGCGCTCGACACGAGCAGCGGTCCGTTGGACGTCCGCAAGTACGTCGAAGTCGCCACGCTCGAAACGCTCGACGGGGATGAAGCGCTCTTCACCGGGTCCCTGCTAGCCACGATCGACGATTTCGAGAATCAATGGGAGAGCCTTCAGGACAGCGTCGAGCGCGACGGTCGCGATCCGGTGTTCTTTGGTGTTCCAGAAGGAATTCGGGGCGGTTCGTCGACTGACGATCCCACTCCCACCGAAGAGTCATCCGGTAACTGGGGAATTGACGGAAACACCTTCATCGGTCCCAACTACGGATACGCTGTCGAGTGGGATGCCGGCATCTGGGAAGCAGACGACTTCAGCGATGACTCCGGCGACGTCCTCGTTTTGAACTCTGAAGTGAGTCAGATTCAGATCCGTTCGTACGATGAAGAGGAGGCAACCGCGCGATCGTGCGTCACGGCAGGCGCGGATCTGGCCGAAGCGAACGATGGCGTCACCGATTTTGGTCGGACCTCGGATTACGATCTGCCGGAGCCTGGCGAAGACTCCTACGCACGGCTATATGCATTCGATTACGAATCCGATGACGCCAATCCTGTCGCTTTCCTTCAGTACTTCGAATGCCGGCCGATGGGCGACGAAGAAGGCGTTTTCCTGGTCATCAGCCTCCTGACCACCGAACGGAGCTACGAAGACGAGCTCGTCGCGTACGAGGACGTCGTTGCGACGATCGAATTTGGACAGGGCGGCGGAACAGGATTGTCCACAACTGGAATTGGCCGCCAAGGAGGCGAAGAGGAGACCCCAACCAACAATACCGGCAAAGAACCGGTCTTGAAAAGCGCATCCTACACAGGCGGTGCGTATGGTTACCAGGTCCTCTGGGACAGAGATGTTTGGGAAGCCGAGGCATTGACCCCGGACGACGGTTATGAGGGCGTCAAGCTAACATCCGAAGGCTCTAGCGCTTGGATCGAGGCGATCGAGGCCTACGATGGCGATCCCGAGGCTTGCGTAATCGGCACAGGAGAGAGTCTGGCCGACATCGATGGCGTGAGCGACTCCGGAGAGGAGCGTCGTCCGTCGCTCCCGGAAACCGATCCGGACGCGTCCGTGGCACTCTACTCCTACACGTATGAGCCCCAGAACGGCGATCCGCTCGACTTCGTCGAATACATCGAGTGCCGAGAACTGGTCGCGGGATCGGTCGTTCTGAGGGTGACGATCATCACCGTGTTCGATGGCTATGAGGATCTCGTTCCTGAATGGGAGGACTTGGTCACCGGAATCAAGATCACGGAAAGCTCCTCGAACGGCGCCGAAGAGGACGAGACTCCATCCGCCAACAACACCGACGAAGAATTCCCCGGCGTCAACGTCCGCGAATATGCAAGTCCACAATACGGTTTCACATTGGGTTGGGACAATTCCTGGTCAGTTGTTAGCGCCACCTCTGAAGAAGGAGGGACCACGCTGTCGCTGGACAATGGCATCAGTTCGGTCATCGTCTTCGGCGGGGCATTCCCGCTCGATCCGGCGGAATGTGTTGATACGCTCGCGCGGGTCGCGGGGGAGGTCAACGGTGTTTCTAATTTCCAAATCGTCAACAACAACGAAGGCGTGGCGCAAGCTGGCGGCGATGAAACCTTCGGGTGGGCGCTTTATTCGCTGACCCGCGGCGGTGACGACTACTTCGACTATGTCTATTGTCAGCCAGCGTCGAGTGGCGAGTATGTCGTGGCTGTCGTGTACCAGATGCCGGTGGCCGAGCTCGCCACCGAACTGACGAACATGCAGGAGCTCTTGGGCACGCTCGTGCTCGTATAGACGATTCGATATTGAAAGGTGAAGCGGCGCGGGTGATTAAGCTCGCGCCGCTTTCGCATCTTGAGGACTTGTCCCTGATTCCCCATTTCGCCGCTAGAATGGAACCTTGTGCGAACGGGGAAAGGCAGCCGGGTCTCGAACGGCGTCCGGCCGTGTCGTCCAACAAGTTGGAGTGAATCATGCCGGGCGACACATCGAACGTACTTGCGCCAGCCACAATCGCGGTACACGGCGGATTCAAGCCGCGACATGGAGAGGGGATTACCCCTCCGATTCATCTCGCCTCAACCTTCGTTCTTCCCGGCGACCCCATTCCCGGCGATTACTCGTACGGCCGCGGCGGCAGCCCTGCCTTCGAACCGTTGGAAGAGCTGCTGGCCGCGCTCGAGCACGGGACGCACGGGATCGTTTTCAATGCCGGTGTCGCTACCGCTTACGCAATCATGGACGAAGCGAAGCCGGGCACCGCAATGGTCATTCCAAACGATGTTTATTACGGCTTTCGCGTCTATGCGCAAGAAGTATTAGGGCAGCGCGGAATCGAAATCCGGGTGGTCGATATGACCGATCTCGATGCTGTCGATGCCTCCTTACCCGGAGCGTCGTTGCTCTGGGCGGAAACACCGACGAATCCTTACCTCGCGGTCGTCGATCTCGCGGGTCTGGGCAGTCTCGCGGCGAACCGGAATGTGCCCTGGTACTGCGACAACACCTTTGCTTCGCCCGTGCTCCAGAATCCGTTGGGGTACGGCGCGAAGGGCGTGATGCACAGCGTGACGAAGTACATCGGCGGGCATAGCGATCTCATTCTGGGCGCAGTAGTATGCGATGACGACGAATTGGCCGCCCGCCTTCGTGGCCGGCGGAGTCAGATCGGAACGCAGCCGGACGGCTTCTCGTGTTGGTTGGCACGTCGCGGCGTGCAAACAATGCCGCTACGGGTTCTCCAGCAGTGCGCGAACGCGTTCGAGATCGCGACTCGACTCAAATCGCACCCAGGAGTCAAGCAGGTTTATTACCCCGGACTACCCTCTCATCCCGGCCATGAGATCGCCGCCAGGCAGATGCACGGCGGATTCGGCGGCATGCTCTCGTTTGTGGCGAAGGGCGGTGCTGAGGGAGCTCAGGCCGTCATCGATGCATGCCGCGTCTGGACGCCTGCCACGAGTCTCGGTAGCGTCGAATCGCTGATCGAGCGGCGCGCCCGCTGGTCCGGCGAAAACGCTGATCCGGCCCTCCTTCGCCTTTCGGCCGGCATCGAGGAAGTCGAAGACCTCTGGCACGATCTGGATCGTGCCCTCACCCGAGCTCTCGTTGCGCCAAGGCGGTAACGGACGCGCCAACGAGGAGAGCGACCGATAGCCAAAGACCCGTTTCAACGCCGCCTGGGCGATCAAAAAGGGCGCCCGAAACGAGCGGACCAGCGCATTGGCCAAGAGCAAACGCGCCTGTCAGTGAGCCGATTACGTGCGTCCTGCGCTCTGGAGGCGTCATCGACTTTTCGAGCGTGGCGACTGATCCGACGACCGCCAGAAACGATCCCCCGAAAGCGATCGCCGAAACAAGTGCCACTAACGGGTGATGAATCGGAATGACGATCACGACCCCGAGTGCAGTCGCGGCATCGACGAGCGCGAATTCGCGCCTGCCCCGAAGCTGCAATGGCAGCCCGCTCCAGATTGGCGAAGAATCGGCGGCGGCCAGACCTAGCGCAACCCAAAAGAGCGATCGAAATGACACGCTGTCACCGCGATCGCGAAGCAATTCGATCACGAATGTCATGTACGCGATATAGCCCGCGCCGAATAATCCGTAGGCGACATGGATGGCGTTCAGGCTCGCTGATCGAGCAGCGCGTGGATTTCTGCGCTCGCTCGCGGTCACAGGAGGATCGGACGCCCACCAGGCGACGAGCGACCAAGCCGCCGCGAGCAGACCCAAACCGACCCATCCATGGCGCCAGCCGGCCCCGGACTTTCCCGCCAGCCAAGGAATGGTCAGACCCGAAACGGCGATTCCGATCCCGCCTCCGGCAAGGCAGATGGCGAGCGGCGAGGTCCTGCTGGGCTCAGAAGCGAGTTGTGCGGCGATTGCACCACCCGCGACGTATGCAATCGCACCGAACACACCGGCCAGAAACCGAGTTGCATGCACCAGCTCGTGGTTGGTGACGAGAGACGAGCTCAACAAGGTAACAACAGTCGCGATGAGTCCGACGGCGAACGCCGGCCTCAACCCAATCCGCGTGGATAGCCGGCTAACGCTCAATGCTCCGGCCAGATAACCCGCTGCATCGACCGAAGCAACACGCCCAGCCCGCGCAAACGACCAGCCGAGCCCGGCCCTTACGCCAGGAACGAGCAGGGCATACCCAGATCAGGAGAAACCCTGGGCCGCCGCAGGACCAAACGCCAAACCGTGTGCGATCAAACCGGCGGACCTGGTGTCAATCGCTATCCGACCTCGAATCATTGCGCGGAACTATCGAACATCGAAACCAGCGCCCTTGCCACCCGTTTCGCCTTGCGAGCGGCCTGAAAATCCCCTTCGACAAACGCGGTCGTCGTGGCGCCCTCGACAAGTAGCATCAACGCGTCGCTGAACTGAACCGGGACAGGAATGGCGGCGGAAACTGCGAGTTCATGGAGCTTGTCGCGCAGCCAGCGCTTTCGCTCTCGGATCGAGCTCGCGATCGGTAGGCTGTGCTGCTCTAGCTCCGACGCGGTGCGAGCAAACGGGCAACCGCGAAATGAAGGCTCGAGGTACCAGGCGTCGAGCCAGTCAAAGACCGAAAGGAGACGTTCAACGGGGTCGGCGTGCTGCGCAAGCGTTGCTTCGAGCGTTTCGCGGCTCTTCTTGTCGCGGGCACTGAGATAGGCCTCGACCAGATCCTCCTTGGAGGGGAAATATCGGTAAAGCGTCGGTTTGGAAAGTCCGGCCAGCTCGACCACCGCGTCGACGCTGGTGGCGGTGATCCCCTGCCGATAAAAAAGGTCGTCCGCGGCTTCGACAATTCGTTGCCGCGTGCGCTCGGTTGCGGTTTGCATCGCGGATTCCTTTCAAAGAGCTGAAGGAGATACTAACTAGTAAGTTACATGCAGTCAATACAGCAGAGTGCCGGGAGATTAGCGTTTGTCTCGCACTTTGTTGCGGAGGACGAGCCTCTACCTCTATCCTGCTCAGGCTAGATCCCAACTGTGAGATCTTCTGAATAGGTTCTGCGACAGGGTGAATAACCGATGCGGATGTCACATCTCTTTGGACGAACGTTGCGCGAAGCGCCAGGGGATGTGGAGCTGCTGAGCCATCAACTCATGGTTCGTGCCGCTATGATCCGGCCACTCGGCTCCGGGATCTTCAGCCTGCTGCCGCTCGGGTGGCGCGTCGTTCGCAAAATCGAACAGATCATCCGTGACGAAATGGACGCGATCGGCGGACAAGAAATGATGATGCCGGTCGTCCACCCGGCCGACGTTTGGAAAGAATCCGGGCGCTGGTATCAAGTCGGACCGGAACTAGCCCGCTTCAAGGACCGAGCCGACCGCGACATGGTGCTCGCGATGACCCACGAAGAGGTCGTGACCGATCTCGCACGAACAGAGATCAACTCCTACCGCCAGCTCCCGCAGATCGTTTACCACTTGCAGACCAAGTGGCGCGACGAGCCGCGCGCCCGCGGCGGTCTTATTCGAGTCCGTGAATTCACTATGAAGGACTCGTATTCGCTCGATTTGGACGAAGCCGGTTTGGATGCCGCGTACAAGCTGCATTGGAAGGCATATGACAACATCTTCACCAGATGCGGGCTCAAATACATCGTTGTGAGCGCCGATACCGGCATGATGGGCGGTACCGCCTCGCACGAGTTCATGGGCTTTTCGCCAAACGGCGAAGACACGATCTTCATCTGCCCCAACGGCGACTATGCGGCAAATCGCGAGGTGGCGCTCGTCAAACGCGACGAGCCAATCGTCGAAGAGTTGCTCCCGATGGAAGAGGTCGAAACCCCCGACACCACCACGATCGAGGCACTAGCGGCGTTTCTCGGCGTGCCCAAGTCAAAGACGGCCAAAGCAGTGTTCTATAAAGGCGGAAGCGGAAGATTTGTCTTTGTCGTGATCCGCGGTGATCTCGATGTAAACGAGACCAAGCTGCGCAAGGCGGTCTCGGAGGCGACACTCACCCCGGCCACGATCGAAGAGATCCACGCCGTCGGTGCCGAGGCCGGATATGGCTCGCCGGTGGGCGTCCACGATGCGTTCATCGTCGTCGACGAAAGCGTTCGCGATGCTCCAAACCTGGTCGCAGGGGCAAACAAGATCGGTTGGCACCTCAAGAATGTGAACCTGGGTCGCGACTACCACGCAAACCTCGTTGCCGATGTTGCGAACGCCTGGGAAGGCGCGCCTTGCCCAAATTGCGGAGCATTGATGCGGGCTGATCGCGCAATCGAGGTGGGCAACATCTTTAAGCTCGGCCCGCGCTACAGTGCGATGCTCGGCGCGACTTACCTCGATGCCGAGGGCAAGGCGGTTCCGATCGAAATGGGGTCCTACGGAATCGGCTCGGGCCGATTGGCAGCGACGATCGTTGAGCAATCATTCGACGAGAAGGGCATCATCTGGCCGGTCGCGGTCGCGCCGTTTGCTGTTTCGCTTTTGAGTCTTGGCAAAGCAGATGATGCTGAGACATTTTCCGCCGCGGATAGGCTCTATCAAGAACTCACTGACGCGGGCATCGACGTTCTATTCGACGACCGCGATGAGCGACCCGGCGTCAAATTCAATGACGCCGATCTGATCGGCAATCCGATTCGTCTCTCGGTTAGCCCGAGAACGCTGAAGGATAGCAACGCCGAGTTGAAGGCGCGCACGGAGTCGGAAGCGAGCTTCGTTTCGTTGACCGCGGTTGTTGATGCGGTCAAGGCAAAGCTGCGGGAGTTGAGCTAGGCCGCTACCGGATCCAGGATCACGAAGCTCCGCACTCCCGCGGCATCGCTCGCAATCGCGAGGATCCGGCCACCGGCGTTGATGCCTGTTGCGTATGTAATGTGGAGATCGCCCAGTTCGTCGACCACTGACTCAAGACTCACCGGCGTCGACGAACTGGGATCATCCCGATCGACGGTCCAGAGATAAGCGAAGCTGTCGCCGAATAAATCCGCGGTGCCGACAATAAGCGAACCATCGGCGCTCGTTTCGATCGCATACACACGGAACAGATTCTCGAGCCCGGCCGGTGAAGGTAACTCGATCTCTTTCCCGTCGATAAAGAGCGCGGCCACCAAATCGTCTTCCGCATTCAGAGCAGTTCCGACTGGATCAGTTTTTGATCCAGAGTTCGCCGCCGAGCCCCACGCTCCTATGACCTCGGTTTGATAGTCGCCTGAGGACCATTTGACCGCAAAGCTCGTAGGCGCTACTCCTCTGGTATCGTAAACATCTCCACTGCCGTATACATTACCCGCATCATCGATGGAGTTCATTGAGGCACTCCAAAACTCCCTGTGTTGGGTGAACTCTGCTACGATCGGGACAAATGCCTCCGGCAGCGCCATGTTCGGCACGATCGGCTCACCGTCAATCCAAACGACCGGAGTTTTGAATCTTCCGGTGTTTGCCGTTCCGACGATGATCCCATCGTCGTTGACATCGAACGCAACTCCCGACTCAGCGCCCTCAGGGAGTGCTAACTCGGTTACCTCGCCATTCTGCCAGAGCGCGGGAATCGGATTCAGGCCCGGATCGCACTCGTATTCCCGTTTGTCACGATAGAGCGCGCCGACGATCGCGCCAGTGTTGTTGATCGCCTTCGCTTCGCTGCCGCCGGACCCGCCTTTCAGCCTCCGCATCCGCTCGCCGTCATAGTGGAACGCGTTACCTCGAGTCTCGTCCTTCGGCCAGAACCCAACGACCTCGCCACTGTCATTGATATCGTTCGCGATACCCTCCCATCCCGTACACGAGGAGGAAGTCGTATAACCATGCTCCGGCAGCTCGAGCTGGACGGAGATCGAAATGGTGTACCTCGGTTCAGATTGGGCATGGGTACCGCGCACAGAAATCAATACCAGCGCGACGATTGTGACCAAGAGTACTGACTTGATCCTCATGAGCCTGGCCTCCTAAGGCTGAATCCGCCTTACCACTCAACGGCGACGAATGAGTGGCTCATTTGATGAAGATGGGGCACGCGCTAGCTCGGATCAGGAGCACTCTCCACCGAGCCGTTCAACTCTCGTTTCGAAGATCTATGAATGTTGTCGATATTCTAGTCCAACCTTGTGTCGCCATACATCAGAATCGAGCATTGGATCGATGACCATTCGGACAGCTACGAACACCACGCAGCCGCCGTCAGCGCCATTACCTTGCACGCCGCCACAAGTTGCTCAATTTCGACATACTCGTTCGGACTGTGAGCCTGAGCGATCCGGCCCGGCCCGAAGATCGAACCGTCAATCCCCTGTTCGGCGTACCACGCAAGCTCCGACGCTGCAGTGAATGCTTCGATTGTTGGCGGCATTCCTAACTCCTGGAGCGAATGCTCGAGCGTCTGAATGAACGGATGTTCCGGCGATGTGTCGACCGGGGGGAAGAAGATATTGCGCAATTTCCAGGTGAAGCGGGGAGGATGATCGCGCAACCACGGATCGGTTCGGCAGACGTCAGCGACATACGTTTCGATTTCGTCGCGAATGTCGTCAAAGTTTTCTTGCGGCAGGTACCAGACGTTGTACTCGACCGAGCAATAGTTCGGTGACGTTCCCGGATTCGCGATCAAGTTGATCTGGCCGTCGCGTCCCCCGCCGGGTCCTCCAGAAATCATCCCGGGCAGCAGCGTGTTGAATCCGGGCGGCAACATCGGGTGACCGCGTAAGTTACCCCATTGCCGCTCAAGCTCTTGAAGAGCGACGATAACTTTGATCGCCTTTTCGATTGCATTAATCCCTGCCCCGTCCCCCAAACCGCCCGCGTGAACGCTCATGTAGCGGTTACCGGCGTGACTTTCCCGGCCCTCGAACTCCATCCGGAAATGGATCAACCCGCCCTCAACCGGCATGATCTTGAGATCGGTCGGCTCGGCATCGATCACCGCGTCGATCCTTGGCAGTTTTTGAATTAGGCGCCGGGTACTGAAACCGACTACTTCCTCGTCGGAAACAACGTGGAGCCAGAGATCGCCGGCCAGTTCCGCACCTGCCTGCCGCAAAGCGTTGACCGCCACGATCCCGGCGGCAACGCCACCTTTCATATCGGTCGATCCACGGCCCCAGAATTTGCCGTCCACAATCTCGCCTGCCCACGGGTCATGGATCCAGGCGGAAGTGTCGCCAACCGGTACGACATCAATGTGACCGTTGATCGCCATCGATCTTCCGCCGCCGGAACCGCTCAAACTGCCCGCGACAACTGGGTAGCAGCCGTCCTCGGTCCATCGTTGAACAGACATCCCATGGGATTCGAGGCGATCGGCAATGATGTCTTGACAGCGACGGGCCTCCGGTTCGAAACCCGGGTTGTGCTCGCTTTGGCTGTCAGTACGGCATTGAACCAGTTCTCGAGTCAACTCGATCAACTCATCACGGAGAGCGTCCACCGAGTCAATTATTCGCCTTGCTTGTTCGGTCATTCCACACCCTGATGAAGCAGACTACTCGGCGCCAAGGTTCTGACCGTCGGGTCCAAAGAGATGGGCATGTCGTAGATTGAGTGAAAGGGTCACAGTTGCGCCGCGATGTACCGGCAATCGGGGGTCCGTGCGCGCCATCCAGGTCATCTTGTCAGTGGATGCATTGACATAGAGATCTGAACCAACCGGCTCGACCAACACGACGTTGGCAGTTAGGAGAACGGTTTCGTCGTCTGCTCCAGCGCCTTCAGCGAGCAGCACTCCGATATCTTCTGGTCGGATACTAAGTGCCGCCTCGCCGCCTTTGGCTACCGTACGGCCCAAAGTCGCGAGCCGGTTTGAGAGTCGAATTCGAACAACGCCGCTGACAAAGCAAAGATCGTCCCCATCAGCTTCAAGTTGACCCGATTGGAGATTGATCCTCGGACTGCCGAGAAACGCTGCCACAAACGTGTTGAACGGGTGGTCGTAAACCTCTTGCGGTCTCCCAACCTGCTGCACGACGCCTGAGCGCATCACCACGATCCGGTGGCCCATGGTCATGGCCTCGATCTGATCATGCGTAACGTAGATCGTGGTCGTTTGCAGCCGCGCATGGAGTCGAAGCAACTCCTCCCGGGTCTGCACGCGGAGTTGCGCGTCCAAGTTGGAGAGTGGTTCGTCCATCAGGAATACGGCGGGTTCGCGGACGATCGCCCGCCCAAGGGCGACCCGTTGCCGCTGACCGCCGGAGAGATGTTCGGGCCGGCGATCGAGATAGGGATCGAGCCCTAGCACCTGGGCGGCGCTTTGCACTTTTTGCCTGACGGTCTCCCTGGCGACGCCGGTCATCTTAAGCGGAAACGCGATGTTGTCGTAAACCGTCATATGGGGATAGAGCGCGTAGTTCTGGAAAACCATTGCAACATTGCGCTGCGCCGGCGGCACGTAGTTGACCATTCGATCGTCGATGTAGATTTCGCCGTCGGTCACATCCTCGAGACCGGCCATCATTTTGAGCAACGTGCTTTTTCCACATCCGGACGGACCGAGTAACACCAGGAATTCGTGGTCGTCGACCGCCAGATTGACGTTCGAGACCGCACCGGATTCGCCGTAACGCTTCGAAACCTCAACGCATTCAACGCGTGCCATTCGCTAGCTCCAAGCCGCAAGCTGCAAGCTGCAAGCTCGCGTAGTTTTTCGGATGTCGATCTCCTTGAAGCTTGTTGCTTGAAGCTTGGAGCTGTTCATTCCTTTAGCGCTCCTGCGATTGAACCGGCGATAAAATAGCGCTGCAGGAAAACGAAAACAAAGACCAACGGCAACATCGTCATGATTGAAGCCGCTGACGTTACGCCCCAGTCCTGTGTGAAAAAAGACTGGAGGCCACCGATCCCAACGGTGACGGTCTTGACATTGTCCTGTTTTGCAACCACCAATGGCCAGAGGTAGCTGGTCCACTGATTCATGAACGTGAAGACAGCCAGCACAACGAGACCTGGCCGAATGAGCGGCAGAATGACTCTCCTATAGATCTGGAATTCACTGCATCCGTCTAGACGCGCCGCCTGCTCGAGATCGCTCGGGAGGGATTCGATAAAGCTCCTCATCATGAAGATACCGATCGGGCTTGCCAGCGGCGGCAGTATCAAACCCCAATATGTATTCAGCAAATGAAGATCTCGAACTAGCAGATAGAGCGGGATCAGCGTGGCCGCGAATGGGATCATCAGTGTCGTCAGGACGACGAGAAACAGCGCGTCACGGCCCGGAAACGTCATCTTGGCGAAGGCGTAGCCGGCCATCGAGTCTATAACGACTTTGATCACCGTCACCGTAGAAGCCACGATGAACGAATTGAGCGTCCAGCGGACAAAGGGGTGACGTGAAAAGAGATGCTCGTAATTGATCGCAGTAATCGGATGGGGCAGCCATTGAGGTGGATAGTGGAAGAGTTGCAAAGACTCCTTGAATGAAGTTGAGATCACATAACCAAATGGGAACAGCGAGACGATGCCCGCAACAACGAGAATTGAGTAGGTTGCGACTACGTAGATCGAACGAGAAATCGGAGGCCTTGGTGAAGCGGAACTTGACACTGGTCCGTTAATTGGCTTCAGATCTTCAAATTCTGTTTCGATTGCCATGACGCATTCCTCAGAGCAACTATTTCGACCGTTTGAGCAGGCGAATCTCAACCAGAGACAAGCTGAAGATGAAAGTTAGTAAAACGAAACTCAGTACAGCGCCGTAACCGACTCGATCATTGAATGTAAAGGTGGATTTGTATATGTACCAGACCACGGTGGCGCTTGAGTTCTGGGGTCCGCCGTCGGTCAAAATGCTTACCGAATCGAAGAGTTGGAAATTCCAGATGGTCGCCATCACAATGGCGAAGAAGAATGTCGGACGCATTAGTGGTAGCGTGATGTGGATGAATCGGCGCACAGCATTTGCTCCATCCAATGTCGCAGCCTGGAATAACTCCTTTGGAAGAGCGAGCAGCGCAGCCAAGAAGAGCAGCGTCCAGAAACCTACACCTCGCCATACCTCGAGCAATGCGATCGTCTGCAGCACGCGACTTGGATTGCCCAACCAGTTTTCCGGGCTGAAGCCCAAATGTGTGAGGCTCATGTTCAACGCACCGAAATCACGATGCGCGACGAAGAACCAGATCAATCCCGCAACGACGTACGGAGTCAACGTTGGAACGTACAAAATCGATCGAAAAAACGAACCTCCCCGCGGAATGCGCTGTAAACAAAGCGCCAGTATCATTGCTATCACGAATACCGCCGGGATCGCATAGAGACAGTAGACGGCAGTGTTACGAACGACTTTGATGACGAGTTCGTCGCCCCAGAGCTGGCGCCAGTTTTCAAGCCCCACCCATTTTCGTTCAGTAATAATGCCTCCTGTATTGAACGTATAAAAAAAGAGATACGCGACCGGAATCAATAGGAACGCAACAAAAAACACGGCATTCGGCAATAAGAATGCATACGAAGTCAACGCCCGGCGCCACTTGTATTTGCGTGTCAGCCGTCGATGCTCGTCGGGCGTAAGTCGCATCGCGATCCTCCGCGAAAGGTGGATTGGTGAGACAAACGCTCCCCTCTCCAGAATAGTCAGGAGAGGGGAGGTCTGAATGCCTAAGGTTTAGGTCGCTGGTGGGCTGATCAGCCCTGTTATGATTTCACCGGCCTTCGCAATAGCTTCGGCTCCGGTCTGTTCGCCGCGATACGCCCTCTCAATCTCCGGCCAAGCCGTTTGCAGCATTTGAAGATAGTTAACATGGATTTGCACGCCCTGAACTTTTGGAACGAACTCGGCTTGAATCTTCTGCAATGTTGGGTCGGTATATGGCGGAACACTGTCGATGCGGACTGTCTGCAGGCCCACCTGTGCAGCATAGTTGTTGATGACATCCGCACTGGTCCACCACTTCACGAACTCCCAAGCAGCTTCTTTGTTCGCACTTTCCTCGGAGATAGAAGCGTATCCGAAGTTGCCCATGGCAGTCTGTTTTCCCGACGTCGGATTTGCAGGAGCAAGTGCGACATCGAACTCGAACGCGGTATCGGCCCCGTGCCAAACAGGCGCCCGCCAAGATTCGTCGTGGTAAATAGCTACCCGGCCGGCTTGGAACAACGCGGCCTTGCCTTCCCAATCGTATGCACCGGTGTCGGGAGTGACTTTGTCTTTGAATCGCAAGTCGGCAAGGAATTGCGTTGCGTCTCCCGCCATGGGATCCAGCCCCTGCGCGCTTAGGTCAGGAGTCATGACGTCGCCGCCGTCGTTGTGAACATACGGGAACCAATCCCACCACGCGTAGCTAGGGACAGAATCACGGAACTCCATTCCATAAACGCCACCCTTGGTCATCGCGATTGCGGCGTCGCGTAGCGCCTCGCGGGTGGTCGGAAACTCGGTGATGCCTGCTTCCTGGAAGAGGTTAAGGTTGTAGTAGATGTGGAAGACGGCGCCGAGCGCGCCAACTCCAGACTGCTTACCGTTCACCATGGTGACATCCCACGTAAACGGTGCGATCGCCGCTCGCTCGGTTGCATACGCCGCGTCGCTCGTCCACGCGCCGATATCGGTCACCACACCCGAATTGGCATACTTCGCGAGAACGAGATCGACCAGATAGACCGAGTCCCACGGCGAACCGCTGGCGTAGCCGGCGGTCAGTTCTTCCTGCATCGTGCCCCACTGAAAGAACTCTGGCTGGAGTTTGATTCCGGGGTTGGCCGCTGCAAAGTCCGTTGCCATTTGGTCCCAAATCTCAGCATCGTTTGGGGCATGTTCACCTTTGACAAAACGGATCGTGGCTTCCGCCTGCTTCTGCCAGCGAGAGGGCCTAGGTTGCACTTTCGGCGCGGCCAATACATCGGCGACCTTTCCGGCGTATGCCGCCGAAATGCCAAGTGCGGTCATTCGGAACATGAAATCTCGTCGATTGATCCGGCCCTGAGAGTAGTCAACAACAGCTCCGTCTTTTCGAGCCTGTCGTTCTTCGATCGTCAAGCCGCGCTTTGCCATGCGGATGCACCCTTTCATCGATAGGGCACTGACCTTTGCCAGGAACCCATGAACGCCTCGAATCGCACAATGCCCGACGCAAACGCGATCCGCTCCAAAAGGGAAAATCTTTACGAACTCTGCGTGAGAGAGTATAAGAACGCAGTTTTGGGCTGTCAATTGGGCGCGAAGCGCGACCTTCGCCGGCGGACAGATTCGTCGAATGCGATCGTGCGGCGCGTGGCAGCTCTGCTCTTCAACTGTGCCAGGTTACGGGAGAACAAAACGCGTGATGGATTCGGTTCTCAGCAGCTATCTAGTCGGGATCGACACTGGCGGCACCTTCACCGACCTTGTCGCCTACAACCCGACTAGTGGACATATTACGACCTTCAAGACGCCCTCGGTTCCGAGCTCACCGGGGCAGGCGCTGCTCGATGCGATCGACGGTGGTGCGATTCCCATGACCCAGATCGCCGGATTGGTGCACGGCACCACGGTCGCGACCAATGCACTGATCGAACGCACCGGCGGACGCGTCGGCTTCTTAGTGACTGAAGGACACGAGGACATCCCCTACATCCAGCGCATCAACCGAAAAACGCTCTACGACCTTCGCTGGCAAAAACCCAAACCGCTGCTTCAGTCGCGCGCGGATAGCCTCGGAGTGCCTGAGCGGATCGGGTCCCAGGGACAAGTGATTCGCCCGCTCGACGAGGCGGCGGTTGTTCAGCTTTGCGCGAAATTGAAAGCCCATGGCGTACAGGCGGTTGCGATCTGCTTGCTCTTTGCGTACGTCAATCCAGAACATGAGATCCGGGTTAAGCAGATCGTCGAGCGTGAGCTTCCGGGCATCCCGGTCTCCGTTTCGCACGAGGTCGCTCCGATCTGGCGGGAATACGAGCGCACATCGACCACGATCGCGGACGCTTACTTGAAACCGCTGATGCGCCGCTATGTCGACAGCCTAACCGTGGCACTTAGCGGGGCGGGATTGCGCTCATCCTGGACGATCATGAAGTCGAACGGTGGCGCGATGCGGGCGGAAGCAGCGGCCGAAAATCCGATTCAAACGGCGCAATCCGGCCCGGCCGGCGGCATGCTTGCCGCCGCCGCGTTTGGCGTTCAGGCGGGCGAGCCGGACGTACTCACGCTCGACATGGGCGGCACCAGTGCCGACGTCGCGATCGTGATTGGTGGTCAGCAAAAGCACACCACGGAGTACGAGATCGAATGGGGCGTTCCGGCTGCAATCCCACTGATCGATATCAAGTCGATCGGCGCAGGCGGCGGGAGCATAGCCTGGATCGACGCCGGGGGATTTTTGCGAGTCGGCCCGCGGAGCGCGGGCGCCTCACCTGGGCCCGCATGTTACGGCAAGGGGGGAATCAAACCGACTGTCACCGATGCCAATCTGGTATTAGGCCGGCTCGATCCCGGCTATTTCTTGGGCGGACGGATGTCGCTCGACATCGAGAAGGCAACGACAGCTCTGGCAACGCTTACCGGGCGAGCCAAGATGAGCGTGATCGATCTCGCGTCGTCGATTGTCGAGATCGCGAATGAGAACATGGCAAGCGCGATCAAAATGGTCTCGATCGAACGTGGATACGATCCGCGCCGGTTCGCCCTCTTCGGCTTCGGCGGCGCCGGACCGCTTCACGCCGCTGCAGTTGCCCGCGCACTTCGAATTCCTCGGGTGCTCATCCCTCTCTACCCGGGCAATGCGTCCGCACTCGGCATGTTGATCGCGGATCTGCGCGTCGACAAAATCTGGACCCAGGCATTTAAGTCGAACACGGTCGACGCGGGCCTGGTCGAGCGGCAGTTCGGCCGTATCCGAGACGCCGCGGTCGCGGAGTTGCGCGGCGAGGGCTTTACCGGTAACCCGGAGATCACCTACTCGATCAACATGCGCTATCTCGGTCAGAACTACGAGCACGAGGTCGCAATTCCGTCTGACGCGATCACCACGGGGCATCTGCAAGCGGCTTACGATGCCTTCACCCGTGTACACGAGGAGAAGTACGGCTACGCGATTGCGGACGAGATCATCGAGCTGGTTTCGTTTCGCGTCACCGCCTCCGGGCGCAGACCGTCGCCGCGATTGAGCGTCACGCCGGAGCTCGCCGCTGAATCACGCCGTCCAGATCGCCAGGTTCATTTCCGTGGTCATGGATTCGTCAATGCAACGGTCTGGCGTCGCTACGCACTCGAACCTGGAACCGAAATCGACGGTCCCTGCATCCTCGAAGAACCAGGCTCCACTACTCTTGTCGAACCTGGGATGAGCGTGTGCGTACTGCTGGATGGTCAGCTGCTCATTCGCGTCGATTCGCAATAGGACTTGATCCGCGGTTCAGAACAGGTTGAAACACTCGAATCGCGAACGATTTAACGCTCGTGCTCTCGGCTCGCGGATATGGAAGGCGCGGACTGGTGAATCACCTACTGCCGCGGTTGCGCTCCCTCTGGAACGCTCAACAAATCTGCCACCATGCCAGCACCCGCGGCCTCAACCGGTGTCAGCAGCACCCCGTGAACGAACTCGTCCGAAGCGAACTTCGCGGAAGCTATGATCTGGCCGGAATCGTTGATTGCAACCGCCGAGGTCAGATCATACCCGCTGTCGCCAGGAATGAGCTCATTCAAGTCGACGACGCTGTCCCCCTCCCACAAGACAGCGCGGTCAGCGCTCGACTCGTCACCGGCGGAGGCCGACCACCCTACGATTAGTCCCGCATCATTCAGTCCGTTCGCCGATCCATGGCCGCCTTCCTCCAGAGTCGCCAGGTATTCCGGTTCGCCGTCGATCCAGCGCACGGGATAGAAGTTGAACTCATCGTCAATGACGATTCCAACAATGGTTCCACTTTCATTGATCCGGTCCGCGACGCCTCGCCGGCCGTCTGGCGTTGCCAATTCGATGGGCTTGCCAGACTCCCAAATGACGGGGTAAGCGCCAACGCGATCTGTGACCTGGGAGTATCCCACCACCTCGCCCGCTTCATTGATATCAGTGGCAAAGCTACTCACACCTCCGAGCGTTTCCAGATCTTGGACTTCGTCATCCTTCCACATAACGGCGTGACTCGCTGAGCTTGCCGTCTCGTCGATTGAAGCATTACCAACTATAACTCCGGCATTGTTGTTACCCGTTGCCTCACTTCGTTCGCCACCGAGTCCAGGCAATCTGAAAGGCTTGTGATCACGCCAGACGACGGCCCTGGTGGAGTCAAAGGTCGTATCCTCCAAGATAGTGACGTATCCGACGATTTCGTTGTTGTCATTGATTCCTTGGACCCAACTACAGTCACTCTCCTTGCTCTCTCGCCGAACTTTCCCGTTCGTGTTTGAGAAGGACACCGACCAGAACGTTGAATCCGCAGGAAATGAGTTCGCAATCATCAATCCGCCTGCATTGATGTCCACCGGTGAGACATTGACCAGAGAGTCGAACTGTCCTTCGCCGGAGCCGACGAGCGAACCGATGTCGGTCACGGTGTATGCGGCTTCAGCCGCCCGTGCGGCGGAGCCAAACGTGCATGTTCCGAGCAGAACACAAAGAATCGTCGCAACACGGAGAATCGTTGACGTTCCCACGGGCGTCGCTCCCTCGCTACGGAAAGTGAGACCTCAATTTGGAGCTTGTTGGGCTTGTATTCGATCGTATTGCGGCAAGTGCGCAAAGTCAATGCCGTCTGGCTGTGCTACGAGTTTTACGCTTCGAGCTGTCCGGTTAATCTGTCGCGTCGTGAAGGTCGCTCCCATCACGCTGTCAAACGAAGAACTACGAGGCTGGCCTTGATGAGTGCACTGATCGGACGCGGGGTCACGGTAACTCAGCAAACCCAGGCAAAAGATCTGTCCTCTCTGAAAGCTGGCCGCAGCCGTGACGCGGCGGTCGCGGGAGATCACCCAATCCATCGACGTGCGCTATCTCGGGCAGAGCTACGAGCACGAGGTCGCGATTCCATCCGATGCAATCACCGCTGGACATCTTCAGACCGCTTATGACGCTTTCACCCGGGTGCACGAGGAGAAGTACGGCTACACGATTGCGGATGAGATCATCGAGCTCGTTTCGTTCCGCGTCACCGCGTCCGGGCACAGACCCTCGCCGCGATTGAGCGTTACCCCTGAGCGCGACAGTGACGCCCGGCGTCCGGATCGCCAGGTTCATTTCCGTGGTCATGGCTTCGTCAACGCAACGGTATGGCGTCGCTACGCACTCGAAACTGGAACCGAAATCGACGGCCCCTGCATCCTCGAAGAACCAGGCTCCACTACTCTCGTCGAGCCAGGGATGCTAGTTCGGGTATTATCCGACGGACAGCTTCTCATCACGACGGAGATAGCTTGACCCTGGGAGTCGATGAGGGCCGCGAGTGGTTCGAGTTCTGGTCTTTAGGAACTACAGGGTTTACATTTTCTCGGAGGTGGGTGGCAAGCATCACGAACCGCACTGCCACGTAATGTGGCCTGATGGAAGGTCTTCGGTTTCGTTGGTCGACTTTGAGATCCTTGCCGGTGGCGCGCTTCCCAGGCGAGTGATCGAGTTCCTTCGATTCCACCAGTCGGACCTGATGGAGTTTTGGCGAGTACTGCATGAGGAAAAGTGATTAAAATGCGTACTGAAGCGCGAGTGCTAGGGAAGTGGGCCGAGCCAGCATACAGCTCGATTCACCGTGCATTCTGCGATCGAAAAACCGATCTTGTCACAGTGGAGTTCGAAGACGGAACCAGTGTCACGTTCGATGTGATGCCTCTTCTCCCTGAGGGCTTGGACGACCTGGACCTGTGGCGAATCGCCGCCAACGAGATGGAGATCATTGTTCCGTACGGGGAAAAATGGTTCGAGATTCCTTGGGATGTGATTCGCCGTTACACGGACCCCGAGTATGCGGGCTATTGGGAGGACCTCAGCATCGCCTATCGAGCTAATGTTGAATCCGAGGCCAACGCAGTCCGGGAATTGCCGCCGGTATTTGAATGATGATCCATTCAAGGCGTCAGCTATTACTAATTCGGGTCGCCCCTTCGTCGGCGCGCATGATCGAAACTAGACTTCCTGTGTTGTCTCCGCCCGCCTGCGTCAAAACGACCCCGTGCTGAACGCCGTCCTTGATTGCCGTCGCGAGGATTTGGCCGGAGTCGTTGATCGAAACGGCATCGACCAGGTGATATCCGCTTGACGCGTCAATCAGTTCGTTGAGATCCACCACCCCATTCTCATCCCATCGCACCGCAACGTAGCCCGCGTTGGTGCCTTCTTGCAGGTAAACCTTGCCGACAACCAGCCCTTCCCCATTGATGTCGTTCGCGACGCCGGTCACGCGCTCGGCAAAGCCCGGCAATTGCTCGAAGCTCCCGTTCGACCAGCGAAGCGGCGCCTCCGAAAACTCGAGGTAACCTCCGCCCACCGCGACTCCGTCATCGTTGATCGCAAGCGCCTCGCCGGCGACCCAGTACGTCGGTAATGCCAACTCGACGATGCTCCCGCCCTGCCATATCACCGGGCGATAGCGAACCGCGGTCTTGACGGCCGCGCCCGCGATCGTGCCGGCATTGTTGATGTCGTAGGCAATGCTGTTGTCCCCGCCGAGCGTGCCCAAGTCGAAGACCTGTCCATCCGTCCAGAGGGCCGCGTGTTGTTGCGGCTGGCCGTCGACCAGACGCGAGGTCCCGACGATTTGGCCGCTCTCGTTGATGCCGTAGGCGTAGCCGAAATCGCCTCCAAGTGACGGCAGCGCTTGCGGTTTGTCGTTGCGCCAGATCACCGCATCGCCGTCCCACATATTGTCGTCGCGCTTTGTGACAAACCCGACCGCGTCGCCGGACGAGCTCCGGTCGGCAATCAAGCTGTAATCATTCGTGCGTCCGATCCGCCGCGGCTTGCCGTCGAGCGAACGAAAAGGCACGGACCAATTCCCTTGGAGATTCGTGAACAGGTCGCAGCAACCATCGCCAACGCCGGAGGTGGAGTTCGCCACAACGGTTCCATCGGCCGAAATGGCAGCCGGCGAGATCGACACCAGGTCGTCGTACTGACCCTCGTGCGTGCCCGCCAGCGTTCCGATGTCGACCAGGGTGTACTGGACTTCAGCGCCAGCGGGCCGCAACGTTGCCGAGAATGTGGACAGGGCAAGCAGCCCGACCAGGACGGCGCGAAACGACCAACTGCACATTGCCCTCAACCTCCCGGATCGAACCCTACATCCGTCGAGCATGGCACGAAGTTGGGCCACTGAGAGGATGACTATTCGCCCGGATCCAAGAGAACTCCATGCTGATGTTCATCGGACGCGACGGCCGTGGCGAGGATCTGTCTGTTATCGTTGATCGCCTGACCAGATATGAGCCGGTATCCAGTGTCTGCTGGGATAAGCACGTTGAGATCGAAGACATCGCTGCCGTTCCAGAGAACGGCTGAATACGTGGTGTGGTCACCCGGCGCGTTGGCGCTCCAGCCGACCATCTGCCCGTTCTCGTTTAGGTCGATCGGAAAGGTCGAGCCGTCATTCACCAGCGACGGAACCGGCTCCATCTCGCCGTCAATCCATATGACCCCAAAGAGTTTGTGCGACTCGTCGTACATGTTCCCAGCAATGATGCCAGTATCGTTGATCATTTCCGCGGAGCCGTTCATACCGTCGGGTAGCTCGATCTCGGTCATCTCACCGTCTCGCCAAACAAACGGAACCGTTCCCTCGCGGTCGTCGACATCTGACATACCCACGATCACGCCGTCGGCGTTGATGGCAGTCGCGAAGCTATTCGTACCCCCAAGTGCTCCGAGATCGACGATCGTATCGTTCTCCCAGAGAACGGCGTGACGCGCTCCGCCGGGAGAAACATATGCGTTACCCACGATCTGTCCGTTGTCGTTGATGCCGGCCGCGAATGCTTCCCCCTCAGACAAGCGGGGAAGATCGATAGGTTTTCGCTTTCGCCAGACCGTAGGAATCGTTGACTGATAACTTTGATCGTCTAGCGATGTGCGGTATCCGACGATGTCGCTCTCCTCGTTCATTGCGACCATGAAGGTGAACTCTTTTTGACTGCCGAGTCGCTTGACCACACCATCGATGGAGGTAAATGGCGCCGCGAAGAAGCCTCCCATTTCCGTGGTGGAGTTCGAAAGAATTACAGCGTCATTGTTGATGGCGCAGGCGGAGACCTTCGTCAGCACGTCAAACTTTTCGTTGCCGGTTCCCACCAGCCAACCGATGTCGGTGACCGAGTACGCGACGGAGGCCGCGTGAACCGAGCTCAAGTGCGCCAAACCGGAGAAAGCAAGCAAGGCGAGAAACGAGAGTCGAAGGACGATTCGCTTGCGCACGGAGAGCTCTCCCTTCGTCAGCGATTGTTCCGTTCGAGGGCGAGTTGCTCGTTTTGACCAATTTTGCCCGGTTCAACGTCACCACCTGTGGGTGAAATTGGGATCAGCGCCACGAAAGCGAAGCTGGTCAAGTCGCCGGCGGATCAGCCGGTCGGACTCGGCATAACGCGGTGGGTGCCACACGATTCGTGAGCGGCGGAACGTCGGGAATCGGGTCCCTCGTCGATCCTGAAGCGGTCAAGATCACCGACTCTCTTCAAGTCGCGTATCGCGGCCGTGCGTCACGGCGGGAAGTCGCCCGACTCTAGCCACGGCTCCTGATCGCGGTCCTGGATACCACCGCGATCGCCACGAGCCCGGTCTTCGCCGAGGCATCGACAGGGTCCAGCAGCAGGCCATGCTGAAAGCCGTCATCCCCGGTCGATATCGCCAAAATCTGTCCCGAATCGTTGATCGCCTGCGCTCGAAGTACGAGCCACCCGCTGTCGACCGGAATCAGTGTATTCAGATCCACAACGGTGTCTGCATCCCAGAACACGCCGACATCCGCTCCGGAGTCCGATCGCGCCCATCCAACCACGATCCCGGCAGAATTGATGTCCACCGCCAGACTTGTGCCGCCATCGATCAAAGGTGGAAGCATCTCAAGCTTTTTATCGGTCCAGCGGACGGCAAAAAAGTTGAACGATTCGTCGAAGGCGTTGCCCGCGATCGTTCCGCTGTTGTTGATCGCTTCGGCGCCTCCTCTCAACCCGTCCGGCACTTCGAGCTCTTCGATCGAGCCGTCCTCCCAAACGACTGGACGGCCGCCCGCTCGATCGCTTACAAGAGACATTCCAACGATCAGGCCCTCGTCATTCAGATCAAACGCACGGCTATCTTTTCCACCCAATGTTCCCAAGTCGGTGGGAGCGTCGCCATGCCAGATCACCGCATGCTTCGGAGAATCGGTCCCCGGTGCGGACGACGAGGTTCCCGCGATGTCTCCATCCTCGTTGATTGCGTTAGCGAGACTGTAGTCACCGTCAAGCGCTGGTAACTTGACCAGGTGGCGTTCTCTCCAAACTACCGCCTGCAGATGCTCGTATCCGCTGTCGTCCAGCGTCGTCACAAAGCCCACGATTTCGCCAGCCTCATTAAGATCGTAGGCAAAGCTGAACGACTTCTCCTGGCCCAGTTTGCGAGCTTTCCCATCAATGTTGGTAAACGCGATGCTCCAGAAGGTGTCATCGCCAGCGGCGGCATTGGCGACTATGTCGCCTTCTTCATTGACCTTGGCCGGGGTAACAGCTGTGAGCGAATCGTATTGACCATCCGCGGTTCCGACGAGACTTCCGATGTCAGTCACCGTGTAGCTGGCTTCGCTGGCGGCTACCTGCATACGACCGAAACTAAGCACTAACAGAAGCACACTCACCGCGGAAAGCCGGATCGCAGTGTTCCATGTCATGTCCAGATTCCCCCTTTCGAAAAGAACAACGATCATTTCGAACGTCAAGTGGCGTAGAATCTATCTTAGGTCGCATGACTTGACCGGTCAATGAGCGAATTTCTGACTGCGAAAACATTGCGAGATCCCGGGGATGCGGGGCGCTGAGACTGCTTGCTTCCGAGCGCAACCGCGATCGATTCCTCTTCGCCCGGGGGCCTGATTGGAAAGATCCAGATGATTCCCTTTTTCGTACTCGATCTCTCGCCGATTCCCGCGGGGCCAAACCGCGTCCGGCACGCTCCGGAATACCTTGTCGCTCGCACAGCACGCCGAGACGCTCGGATACAAGCGTTACTGGCTCGCGGAGCACCATAACATGACCGGCATTGCCAGCGCGGCTACCGCGGTTGTGATCGGCCATGTCGCCGGCGGAACGAAGACGATCCGGGTCGGCTCCGGCGGCATAATGTCGCCAAACCACTCGCCGTTGGTGATCGCCGAGCAGTTCGGCACGTTGGCGTCGCTCTATCCAGATCGAATTGATCTGGGGCTCGGCCGGGCGCCCGGCACGGATCAGATGACCGCGCGAGCGTTGCGCCGCGATCTCCAATCAAGCTCCGAGCAGTTTCCCCATGATGTGCTCGAACTGCAGCACTACTTCGAGGAACCCGTGCTAGGGCAGGCCGTTCGCGCCGTACCGGGAGCCGGACTGAAGGTGCCACTCTGGATCCTGGGATCGAGTCTCTTCGGTGCGCAACTGGCAGCACATTACGGCCTGCCGTTCGCATTCGCATCGCACTTCGCGCCGGATCACATGGTTCAGGCGATGTCGATGTATCGCGAGCGTTTCTAGCCGTCAGCTCAACTCGACCAGCCATACGGCATGTTGACGACCAATGTGATCGCCGCGGAAACCGACCGCGAAGCGCTCCGGCTGTTCAGTTCGCAGCAGCAATCGTTCACCAATCCGCAGCGCGGCATGCCCGGCCCGCTATTGCCGCCGATCGACGATATCGACGCGTTCTGGACACCGACGGAACGATTGCTCTCAATCCAAACTCTGCGTTACAGCCACGTTGGATCACCGGAGACCGTTGAGCGAGGGTTGCGGGAGCTCATCGACGCTTATCGGCCGGATGAACTGATGATCACCGGCCACGTCTACGATCATGATGCCCGTTTGCGTTCATTTTAGCTCGTTTCGCAAGTTCGGGATCGCCTCTCCTTGTCGCCCGACCCGGCAATTTCTCCGGCATCCAAACAGTTCGCCCCTTGGCAATCAACTCCGAGATGATCGCCTTGATCCCTGTCTGAGAAGAATTGACAGGCTCGAATCCGCCGGGTACCGTGCCCGCCACGAACCGAACTGATTCACGAAAGAGACATCGCACGTATGAACGCCGCGCTCGATCCCGTCACGTTGACCGTCATCGACAACTACCTCACGTCGACCTGCCGTGACATGGGTGTGACGATGATGAAGACCAGCTACTCGCCGATCTTCAACGAATCGCTCGACTTCTCGTGCGTCATCTTCAATCCGGCCGGGGAGATGCTTGCCCAGGCGGAATTCTGTCCATCTCAGATCGGCACGATCAAGTTCACAGTCACCTGGACGTTGGACGAGCTCGGTCTCGAGGCGTTCGAGCCAGGCGATGTGCTGCTCCACGACGACCCGTACCGCGGTTCCGGACATGTCCCCGAGCACATGATGCTCAAACCCGTCTTTTACCACGGCGAGATCTTCGCCTTCGTCGCCAACGTCGCGCACATGTCGGAGCCGGGCGCGAAGACACCAGGCGGTCTCTCCGGCGACGCAACCGAGGTCTTCCAGGAAGGCTTGTTGCTGCCGCCGGTCAAGATCAAGCGACGTGGCGAGGATGTCTGGGATATCTGGAAGATCATTCTCGCGAATCACCGCACGCCGAAGGTTACATACGGCGACTTCCGCGCGATGATGGCCTCGCTCGATCTCGCGGAGACGAGGATCATCGAGCTGCTCGACACGTATGGGGTCGATACCGTTCGCGACGCTTCGAAGGAACTGCTCCGAATCGCGGAAGCCCGTATGCGCTCTGAAATCCGCGGCATCCCAAATGGCAAGTACTTTTTCGAGGATGTGATCGAGGACGACGGCATTTCGGACCGCGACTATCCGATGCGGCTCAACCTAACCGTCTTCGACGAGGAGATCATCGCGGACTTCACCGGTTCCGCGCCGCAGGCAGTGGGGCCGGTCAATGCGATCTACGCGGTCACCGCCTCCGCGATTTACAACGCCTTTTTGCACCTTACCGATCCGACCATCCCGCGAAATGAAGGCTGTTATCGCCCGTTCACCATCATCGCGCCACCTGGTACCATCGTGAACTGTAAATTCCCTGCTCCGGTCGCCGGCGGCAACACGGAAACGAGTCCGCGGATCACGGACATGGTCTTTGGGGCACTGGCGAATGCCATTCCGGACCGAATCGTGGCGGCCTGCGGTGGAACTTCGTCCCCATTCCTCTTTGGTGGAACCGATCCTCGCACGGGCGACCTCTACGCTCACTTCCACTTCGAGGGTGTCGGTTGGGGCGGTCGAACAGGGTTGGACGGCAACGACATGGTCGTCACTATCAATGGGAACTGCCGCAACACGCCGGTCGAGGTTTTCGAAACGCGCTATCCGTCATTCTTGATCGAGGAGTACCGGCTATTGCCCGATTCAGGCGGACCCGGCGAGTGGCGAGGTGGACTCGGAGGGCAACGGATTCTGACGGTCGTCGCAGAGGTCACGGTCAGCGCGTTGCTGAATCGGATGAAGGCCGATCCATGGGGCGTGCTCGGCGGCGGCAACGGCGCCAGGGGCGGACTCTGGACTAAGCTGGCCGGTCAGGAAGAGTGGCGGACATTTGTCGAGACGTTTGGCACTAAGTCGCCGTCGAAATTCTCCGGCATCACTCTTCATCCGGGTGATCAAGTGAAACTCGTGATGCCGGGCGGCGGCGGATATGGTGTTCCAGCACTCCGTGACCGGGAGATGATCAGAGCAGATATCGAGAACGGTTTCGTGACGATCGACCGCGCGAAAACGGACTACGGATATGTCACGACGGGGTAGAGCCCGGAGTTCCAAGGTGTAAGGATCAAGCGAGATGCAGCCAGAGCAAGCCAGTTCAGAGGGACGATGGGTAATCCCGCCGGTCAGCTACGTTGAGCCGATGCGGATTTTCTGCGCCCTCTGTGGGCGGCCAATCGCACGCCGCCATTGGCAAGCGGCCCCATCCGGACCCACACTTCCGTTTTGTGATCCAGCGCATGAGGAGCTCTACGTTTCCTACTGGCTTCCGACCCACGGAGCCTGATTCCAGCCGAAACCGGCCGCCGGATTGTCGTCCAGCGGCCGGCTTCAGATCGATCGAACCTGATCGAATCTATTCCTCGGTTGGAGGGTCGTTGATCGGCGTCACCGGGCGCACCGGCCGAAACGGTTCTGTGCCCTGCGGCGGCTCAGGTGGTGGCACCACCTTCGGGCGTGTCGGTGGCGGCGTAGCCGGCCGGGTTTGGGTTCGCATCGTCCGGTCACCCATGAAGGCATCGATCAAGTCGATCGGCAGCGGGAAGACCACGGTTGTGTTTTTCTCGACGCCGATTTCGGTGAGCGTCTGCAAGTAGCGGAGCTGAATCGTGACCGGGTTTTGATTGATCACTTCGGCCGCCATCGCAAGCTGCTGGCTCGCCTGGAATTCACCTTCGGCGTGAATGATTTTGGCGCGCTTCTCGCGTTCGGCTTCAGCTTGCCGCGCCATCGCGCGCTGCATCGATTGCGGTAGCTCGAGGTCCTTGACTTCAACCACCGAAACCTTGATGCCCCACGGCTCGGTCTGCTCATCGATGATGATTTGGAGCCGCTGGTTGATCTTTTCGCGCTCCGAAAGGAGCTCGTCTAGATCAGCTTGACCGAGCACGCTCCGAAGGGTCGTCTGGGAGATTTGAGACGTGGCTCTAATGAAATCGACCACATTGACCGTTGCCGCGTTGGGATCGACCACTCTGAAGTAGGCGACCGCGTTGACTCGAACGGTGACGTTGTCCTTGGTGATCACCTCTTGAGCGGGAATGTCCATCGTCACGGTACGCAAATCGACTTTGGTCATTCGCTCGATGAACGGGATCAACAGGATGAGTCCCGGACCTCGTGGTCCGAGCAAGCGACCCAACCGAAAGACGACGCCGCGCTCATACTCCTGAACGATCTTGATCGCTGAGAAGAGCACGATAATCGCGAAGAAAATGACTACCCCAATGACGGGAGCAACGGCGTCCATCCTGGTCTCCTTGGCGAGTTGTACCGCGGTCCACACGGAGCGGCACACAATGTTGTTCTATACCAATGTATCCGACCGGCGCCTCTCTAAGCCGTTATCGCCCGACGGCGGTCATGTGGTTGCGCTCGAAACTGGAATCACCATACTCCGGTCTGGACCTGGTTCACCCATCACCACCATTTCCGCGGAGGTCGCCGGCCGCACTGTCAGGTGCAGACCGTTGACTCTCGTCACGACAACCGGTTCGCCGAACGGCAGCTCGGCCGGCTCACCTGGAGCAAGCGTCGCATCCCAAAGCTCGCCGAGAACAAGCACCATGCCTCGAGGAGTGAGTGGCCGCCGGACGACGCCGGTAGCGCCGAGTAAGACCTCGCGACCAGTTGCGGGCTTGCGCAGCCTGGCCTTCAGCACCGCCGCTGCCAAGAAGAGCGAGAAGCAGAGCAAGCAGGCAGTCATTGCCCAGATGACCGGACGGGCGATCTCGTAGCCGGGCGGAGCGTTGTCGCCAACCAGCAGATACGATCCGAGCACGAAGCTGACGAGTCCGCCGATCGTCAGCGTGCCGAATGACGGAACGAAGAGATCGACCGCGAAGAGAATGAATGCGAGCGCGATCAAGAGGATGCCTGCCCAGTTGACCGGGATGGTGCCGAGGGCAAACAACCCCATCAAGACGGAGATCGCGCCAAAGATTCCCGGAAAGGTGATCCCTGGATGAGAAAGCTCGACATAGATGCCGAGCAGTCCAAGACTAATCAGCATATAGGCAACGGTCGGGTCCGCCAGGAGCTGCAGGAACGCTTCGAGGAAGGTCATGTCGAGAGCGCGAGTCGATGCGCCGGCGGTCGACAGCGTGATCGATCCGGCTTCGAGTTGGACAGCGCGGCCGTCGATCTGCTGAAGCAGCGTGCCAAGATCGGGAGCGGTCAGGTTGATCACGCCTAGGCCCAGCGCTTCATCGGCCGTGATGTTGACCGCGTCACGTACCGCGGACTCTGCCCATTCGGCATTTCGCCCGCGGAGCTGGGCCAGGTTCTTGATTTGGGCGACCGCATCGTTCGTGACTTTGCGGCTGAGCGTGTCATCGCCGTCCTCGGCAGAGCCGGTCGCGCCGATGAAGATCGGCGATGCCGAGCCGATGTTAGTACCGGGCGCCATCGCGGCCACGTGAGCCGCATAGCTGATGTAAACGCCGGCTGAGGCTGCGCGTGCGCCGCGCGGCGTGACGTAAACGACGACCGGAACCTCGCTCTCGAGGATGTCCCGAATGATGTCGTCCATTGCCGAGCTCAACCCGCCCGGGGTATCCATTTCAAAGACGATCGCGGCTGCATCGTCGCGCTCGGCGGTTCTGATGACTCGCTCGACATAGCGCGCCATCACCGGCGTGATCGTGCCGTCGATTTGGCCGACGACAACCTTTGGCTGGTCTGCCAGCACGATTCCACCGAGCAGCGGCGAGATCGCAATCAGTGTGACGAAGAGCAACAAACTCAAGCGTGCGACGATTTCTATGCTGAAACGGATACCGTGTGACGATCCCGCGCTGAACATCAACGTTCCTCCCGGTTGCATCCAAGTATATGTCTGTTGTCGTCGCCCGGATTTATGGCAACCAAAACTGAGCCCGGCGCGGTCGAATCGCTTCCGGGCTCGTGACTCACGCTGGCTCGATTGGATTCAGAACTCGGCGTTGAAAATGACGATCGCACTCGGGATGGTCAGGGCGATCGCGGCAATCAGCGCGATGTAGTACATCATCCGCTGCTTGCGCACTCCTCCGGGCCAGAAGTCGATCAGGATGATCCGTAGGCCGTTAAGCGCGTGGTAGATGACCGCGCCGACAAGCGCGATCTCCATCGGGATGATCAACGGTCGCTCGTAGTACTCGACCGTGTGATCGTAGACGTCGCGACCGAGGCCAATCAGCATGATGTCCAGAATGTGCACGAGTAGAAAGAAGATAATGCCCAGGCCGGTTGCGCGGTGGAGCGCCCAGGCGTATTGACCGGAATCCCCTTCGTAGATCATTGGCCTGCCGGCTGAACGCCCCCGAATGATCCAGATCGCCAGAAGAACGACGGCGACATAGGTTCCGGCGGCGATCACGTAGAGCGAGTATCCGAGCACATCGCCAATCCACTTCTCACCGGCCAATGGACCGGTGTTGTTGCGAGCGGCGTCCTCGTCGAACGTGAGGATCGTGACCGTGCCGAGCAGCGTGAAGATGACGCCGACCGCCCAGACAGTCGACATGATCAGGAGCCGCCAGCCGGCCGACCGCACGTAGTCGACGACCGAGATACGCGTGCCCAGCAGTCCGTGCCAGAGCGCCATCATTAAAAGCAGCCAGTCGAACGTCCGCCAAAGCGGATTCGCATAGCGGGCCGCGACGAAGTCGAAGTCGGTTTCGGAGGGAACGTGGAGATAGTGAGTGATGAATAGGTGACCGAGCGCAAGTCCGATCAGCAATGAACCGGAAAACCGGAAAAAGTACCAGGAGAGCTGGTCGCAGCCAGCGGATCCCGCACGACTTCTCGATCGGGATTGCTCACTGGGCAGTGCCATAGCCGCTCCATCCTCCCAAGCGTTTGCGCGCCGCGTTTGACCCACCAGCGTGGTTCGTGATTGACGGTCCAATCCGCCGTTTCTCGGCTGGCATTGTACGACCATAATTCGGATCAGGGAATGACATATCGACGAATCGAAAAGGCATTCAGAGAGTACCGGGGGGAACGAGCAGTCAAGGAGGCTTAGTTGCGAGCCACCTCGCGCCCTGTTTGCTCCAACTTAAGTCCGAGGAGCTCTCGGCTGCGCTTGACAGTGACGTTAGCGCCGTCGGGCCAACAGCAACTCCCCTGGACATCGCGGTCGAGGGTCCTGGCAAGCTTATGCGGAGGGTGTGAATGTGCGGATGAAATGAACGGGTATGGTCTCCGTGAAGCGGGAGATGTCACAGAAAGTCACAAAATGTCACACCTTTTGGCCTGAGCGACGTGTGCGGGGGTGTCGCTGGACTCAAGTCCGCGCTCATTCCAGGAACTCGGCTGAATCCGACTAGTGGGAGAGGGGGTGCGGTGTTTTGGGGAACATGTGTGAGGAAGATGGCGCGTGGTGACCGGCGTGCAAGTCACAAAATGTCACAAAAAGTCACACTTTCTGGCGTGTTGTGCGCCCTGGTGATCAACGCGGAGGGCGATAGAACGGCATTTTGCAGTCGCACCGGCGGAACCCGGACGAGAATCGCGTCGACAAGCTCAACGTGGCGGTTGGGGCGGAGCGAATCTCATCGACTGTCCCCCGGCAGTTGCTGATAATTAGGTTATATACTTTATAGAGATATTGCATTCAATCACGTTTGTCGCGGACGAAAGAGCAGGATGTGTGCGGCCGCCCAAGTCGGAATCGCGACGTGAAACGAGGGTCAACACGGCGGTTGACCCCTACAGTTGGGACCGGCGAGTTCACAAGCGAATTGAGGTTGTCAGGGTTTCGGGCCGCTGCGGATACCCGGATTGGTGCGTGCGCACCGATCAAGCAGAGCGTGGAGCGTTATTTCCGGCGAGAGCAGTTGCTTGCGCCAATCGGAGTGGAGTGACGGCCGTAGTTCGTAAACGGGTCTTGAACATAACCGGACTCAAGCGAGGAAGCGGACGAAGGCGATCAGGTTGCTTTCGATGCGGTAGACGAGCACGATGTGCTGGTCCGATCGGGCGGCGAAGCCGGTGAGGTGCTCGTCGTCGATCACATATTGACCGACTTCGATGCGGTTCAGGAGGGTCGAACGAAGGCCGGGGTTCTGTCCAAACCGATTCTTGTATCGCAGGCGAATCGCTTCAAGATCCGGCGCGATGGTGTTCCCAAGGCCATCTTCGATCCAGGCGCCCGGGGCGAAGCAGGCCATGAAGCCGTCGAGATCGTGCCGGTTGTAGGCTTCAAGTTGCTGCTCGACGATCAACATCGCTCGTCATCTCTCCTACCACGCATTGTGACGCATCGGGCACGCCATTCTGGTTAGCGAGTCCACCTTACGGCCTGGAAACGCCTTCAATTTTGATCGGAGGTCCGTAGAATTCCCATGGATGCGCGCGAATGTAACGAATGCGTTGATTGCTCAGGTTGTCGCTGCACGTGAAGAACCGGTCGTCAAGTTCTTCGTAATCGGCGAAGTCATAAGGGCCATCGTATTCACAAGGTGGGGCGCCTGAATCAGGGAAGAACGAGCAGGGCGTGCCCTTTTCCTTTTCAAGCGCAATGACTTCTTCAACAACCAGGATGATTTCAGTAGCCCCAATCAATCGAAACCCCGTGACGGCTTCATAGGCAAGTACTCCAGTGGAGTTGAAAAAGAATTGGCTGAAACCACCGTTTTCGACCTCAGCTTGAAGCTCAAGCGTCGACAAGATCGCGCGAAAGCCAGCACGTAGTGCGGCGAACTCATCGTAATCTTCCCAATAACCGCGCTTCATTGAATCCAACGCGTAAACTCCAACGACCCAATCCAGGTGCTCGTCGGGCAATTCGGCCAAGATCTGAGGTGAGAGTCCATTCGCGATAATCGATTGGGTCGAGTAGTAGCTTCGTTCGAGCTTGGGGAGTTTCTTTCGAGCGAACGTGCAACTGCCCAAGCTGGCTGAGAGGGCAGCAGCGACCATTAACTGCGTGACTGATCGACGCGAACCTCTTCCGCCTTCCGAGCGAAGTCCGGCTAAGTAACCGACCATGCTTCCTCCCGAACAACATCATCACTTTTCGTTCTGATTATTGCGCGGAGCGAAGTAGACGTTTACTGCCCAGGAGTCATGGACGTTGATAGACAATTTTCCGTTGAATCGGAGAATGTGCTGGGAATGTTGATTATTCTGAGCTTGCGTGCTGGCCGAGGCCGGCGGGGGGACGAGATCGGCGGACGAAGCCGGCGATGGCGATCAGCGTCAGCACGTATGGGAAGGCGAGCAACAGATCGCTGCTGATGCCGAGACCGTGAGCCTGCGCCTGAATTTGAAATGCCTGCGACCCGGCGAAGAGGATACAGGCGGCGAGCGCGCCAAATGGGGTCCAGTTGCCGAAGATGACCGCGGCAAGTGCGATGAAGCCCTTGCCGCCAGTCATATCACGAGTGAAGTACGACAACTCGCCGATCGAGAGATACGCGCCGCCAAATCCAGCAAAGACCCCACTCGCGATCACGCAAACATACCGATTGAGGGTGACATTGATGCCGACGCTTTCGGCCGCTCGCGGGTGCTCGCCTGATGCCTGGACCCGCAATCCCGGTTTTGTTCGATAGAGGAAGAGTGCAACAAGCACGACTGAGACGAAAGCGATCGGAACAAGAATGCTGACCGTACCCCAGAAATTTGGCAGGGCCTTGACCTGCGACGTTTGTCCAGCCTGTTTCCAGATACGCTGCATGAGGAAGATCGTGATACCGCCAGCCAGTAGGTTGATCGCGGTCGCCGCGACGATCTGGTCCGCGCGAAAGCTGATACACCAGATAGCATGGATTGTAGCGCCCACGGCAGATGCGAGCAGTCCGACACCGAGCCCAAGCCAAGGGTCTTCGAAATAGTAAACGCCGACAACCGCAAAGAACGCGCCGATCAACATCAACCCTTCAAGCGCGATGTTGATGACTCCGGATCGTTCGGAGAGCAGACCGCCCATGGCCGCGAAGATTAGCGGGGTCGATAGCTCGAGCACGGTTTTCAGCAGGAAGAGATCGAAAAAGTCAATCATGCCTGCGCTCCCTGGGACATCGGCTCAGAGATCGTAGGCGGTGGCGCTTCGATTCTACGATTTCGCTTGCTCCGGCGCAGTTCGAAGGCGGCGATTGCGGAGATCGAAAGGATGACCAGACCTTGCAGGATGAGAACCAGCTCTTTGGACGTTCCGGCCTGGTTCTGCATTCCGTTCGCGCCGCTTCGGAGCACCCCGAAAAGGAGACCCGCGACGATCACGCCAAGCGGGTGATTCCGTCCGACCAATCCCACCGCGATCGCGGTGAATCCGTAGCCGGCGCGATTGTCATAGTGCCGCCCCAGAAGTCCGTTCGCTTCGATCGCGCCGGCCATCCCACCGAGGAACCCACTCGCAAACATCGCGAGCACGACGGTACGCCCCCAGTTGATCCCGGCGAACGCGGCCGCTCCGTGACTCAAGCCAACCGTTCGAATCTTGTATCCAAAGATCGTGCGGAAGAGGAGATACCAGAGCACGACCGCGGCTACGAGAGCAAACAGTAAACCAGCGTGCAGCCTGGTTCCGTCGAGAATGATCGGCAACCTCGAGTCGGGAACGGCCTTTTTGGTCGCCTGCTGCATGGTGTCGACCAGGGAGAACCAGGACCCTGAGCTTGTGACGATGTATGTGCTGATCCGGTACGCAATGTAGTTGAGCATGATCGTGGTGATGACTTCGCTTGCCCCGGACTTGGCTTTGAAAAGTCCGGCAATCGCACCCCAAAGGCCGCCGACCAGTCCTCCGACCAACACCGCGAGCGGTACATAGACAACTGCTGGCAGACCCAAGTCCGCGGCGCCCACGAGCGCGCCGGCGAGACTTCCCATCACAAGCTGACCTTCGATGCCGATGTTGAAGAGTCCGCCTCTAGCGGCGACGGCGAATGCAAGACCGCCGAGAATCATCGGAGTCGACGCGACAAGCGTTTCGGCAATCGCCCGGCGGCCTCCAAAGGCGCCGTCAATGAGCGCGCGGTAGGCATCGAATGGGTTGTCATTGGAGATCAGGATGAATACAGCGCCAACCGCCAAGGCGAGCAGCACCGCCAGCGCGGAGCTGGCCAATGTCGAGATGAGGCGGTCTAGTCCCAGACGCTTAACCATGGGCAATCACGGCTTCTGCCTCGTCGATTCCGCGGCCTCCCATATAGAGGCCGATCGTGGCTCGATCGACGGCGCCACTTTCGAATTCGGCGACGATCTTACCCTGGCAAAGCACGAGAATTCTGTCGCTTAGGTCGAGCACTTCGTCGAGCTCGAATGAAACGACCAGGATGCCCTGACCTTTGTCACGTTCGGTCACAAGTTGCTTATGTACGAACTCGATGGCGCCGACATCGAGTCCGCGTGTTGGCTGAACAGCGAGAATGACATCTGGATCGCGGAACAATTCCCGGGCGATGATCAGCTTCTGCTGGTTGCCGCCGGAGAGCGATCGGGCGGCGGTATCGACCGACGGCGCGCGGACATCGAAGGTCTGCATCAATCGAGCGGTCGCCTTCTCCGCCTCGCCGTAGTCGATGCGCCCACCTTCCGCAAATGGCAATCCGTCCAGATTTCCAAGCAGCATGTTCTCCGTGAGCGTGAAGTCGAGCACGAGACCACGGTGATGCCGGTCCTCCGGGATATATGAGAGCCCCGCACGATGCAACGTGACAGGACCCGTACCGGTCACGTCGCGCCCTTTGAGCACGATCCGGCCAGCGTCCGGTTTTCGGAGACCGGAGATGGACTCGACAAGCTCGGTTTGCCCATTACCCTCCACGCCGCAGATACCAACAATCTCGCCGCGCCTGACGACTAGGCTCAGACCGTCGACAGCATTGACGTGCCCCCGTCCTTTCACGACGAGGTTTTCGACCGCGAGCAGGGCATCACCCGGATTCGCGGGTGGGCGGCTGACCTGCAACAGGACTTCTCTGCCGACCATTAACTCCGCGAGCTCGGCGGCGGTCGTCCTGGCGGTTTCTCGCGTTCCGACCGTGCGTCCACGACGAACGACGGTGACCCGGTCGCTAATCGCGGCCACTTCCCGGAGTTTGTGGGTAATGAAGACGATCGTGCCGCCAGAGGCGCGCAGTCGCTCAAGGATCTGATAAAGCTCCTCGACCTCTTGCGGGGTCAGGAGTGCGGTCGGTTCGTCCAGAATCAAGATCCGGCTGCCCTGATAGAGCGCGCGCAGGATTTCGACCCGTTGTTGTATTCCAACCGGGAGATCTTCGAGGATCGCAGTAGGCGCGACCTCGAGGCCATACTCTGCGGCCAGTTCGCCGACACGCACTTCGGCCGCGGCCCGGTCAAGCATCAGGCCCGGGCCCTCGGAACCGAGAATGACATTTTCCGTGACGGAAAAGCGGGGGATAAGCATGAAGTGCTGGTGAACCATGCCGAGCCCAGCATCGACGGCCGCTCGCGGGCCGCTGAACCGAGCAGGTTCACCGTTGATGATGACCTCACCCTCATCGGGATGGTAAATCCCGTAGAGGATGTTCATCAGTGTCGATTTTCCCGCGCCGTTCTCACCTAGCAGCGCGTGAATCTCGCCTGGGCGGACGGTGAAGTTGACTCCATCGTTCGCAACGACGCCGGGGAATCGCTTGACGATTCCGCGCATTTCGATCGCTGCAGTTTGTCCCTCGTTGGACATCGAAGTCACGGCACACTCACGCCCGATATAGGACTGATCGACCCGCATGTCCCGAACACCTCAATACACCATCCAGCGGATCGTCTTTGAGCTGCCCTCGTGCAGGATCATCTAGGGTTGAGGTTCGATCGAATGATACGCCAAGGGCGCACCCATGAGGTGCGCCCTTGAGGGATAAGAAGTTCCCTTTTAGGAGGTTGGTGACGCTACTGGGTTGGCTTCGATCGGCGCCGGCTCGGCCGGCGGCACGAAGGCGGCCAGCGCATCATCGTCGACTGGCGCCACGAGCGTCCCGTCGATCAGCATTTTTGCGTACGCTCGGGTAAGACCTTCCCACTCGGCCGCGGGTCGATCCGCGTAGACCGAGAACCAGATGCCGCCGGAGGCAAGATCGTAGGTGATCGCGCCTGGGGTGAAATTGCCGTCGACGACCTGTTTGAGGCTCTGGAAGACGGCGAAATCGACGCCCTTGTTCACCACGCAGAGCTCATACCCGGGAGCAAGATGATCCTGCGGAGCGTCGACGCCGACGACCCAAATCTCGCCCGGCTTGTTGAGCTCGGCCGCGGCGGCATACGCGCCGGTGCCGGTCGCGCCCGCGATTGGGAAGACAATGTCGCAGCCTTGATTGAACTGCGCGGCGGCGGTGATCTTGCCAAGGGGAGGATCATTAAAAACGCCGGTTACATCGATGATGACCTCGGCAGCAGGATTCACCGACTTCACGCCGGCAACGAAACCGACTTCATACCGGAACACTGGCGGGATGCGAATTCCGTCGATGACACCGATCTTGTTTGTCTTGGTGACTTTGCCAGCCATGACACCGGCGAGAAATCCGAGCTGATCCTCTTTGAAGGAGACACCCTGGACATTTGGCGCGTCCGACGCGGCATCGATCAGCACGAAGCTCTTGTCAGGGAACTGGAGGGCAACTTCGGTGATGGCCTCCAGAAGGAGGAATCCGACGCCGACAATGACATCGCCGTTTTCTGCCGCGGCGGTCAGGTTCGGCACATACGCTGCTTGATCGATCGACTCAATGACTCGCCAGTCAACGCCGAGCTCGGTCGCCGCCTGAGTACCGCCCTTGTTGGCAAGGTCGTTGAAGTTTTGGTCGCCGAGACCGGCAGTGTCGGTCACCATCGTGGCGACAATTGCGTTCTGCGCGGAGACACCACGCAGTCCAGGTGGCAGGGCCGCGGCTGCCGAAGCCAGTAACGAGGATTTGACGACGGTTCTCCGGGTTACAGTCGAACCGAAAACGCGATCAACCATGCGCACGAACTCTCCTTCCGTACCAAGACGGACTAAGGCGGACAACACACTTTTGAACATCCCGCGCGATAGTACCAGAGGGAGGTCGCTCAAACCACAGTAGTAACCAAAGATTACGTTTAGATAGAGTGAAGTAAAAACTCCGCACGGACAGTGCACTTGGAGGTATCGCCATACACGAGCGGCACTTTGGATGAAGACATGGACGAACACGCTCGGCAGGGTCGCACCGCCGGAACCTTTTTGACGCCGCTGATCGGGCGAGTCGACGAACTGGCTGCACTCGTTGACTCGATCCGAAGCGGCGCAAACCGCGTAATCACGATGACTGGTCCGGGCGGAGTCGGCAAGACGCGCCGGCCATCCGCGGTGATCGGCGAACTTTGGACTGAATTCGAGAGCGGGATTTGGTACCTTCCGATCGCTCCGGTGCGAGAAGACGATTTGGTGCTCCCGTCGGTCGCTCATGCACTCGGGGTCACGGAACGCGCCGGGGACACCTGGCTCAGGTCCCGCGGGAAAGCACTCGGCGATGACCGGGCAATGCTTATCGTTGACAACGTGGAGCACGTAATCGAAGGCGCCTCGAAGGTGACTGAGCTGGTTCAGCTTGCCCCCAAATTGACCATCTTGTTCACGAGCCGCGAAGCGCTTCGGTTGCGGGGCGAGCGGGAGTTTCCGGTTGCGCCGCGGGGCGTCGCGCAAAACGGTTCCGGCAAGCGGGATCGATCGCCCGCGGTCACGCTGTCCGTCGAGCGGGCCCGCTCGGTGCGACCCGATTTTTTGCTGACCCCGGAGACCGGGCCGGCGATCGCCGAAATCTGCCGCCGGTTGGATGGCCTGCCGCTGGCAATCGAGCTCGCGGCCGCCAGAACGAAGGTACTCGCTCCGCGGGCGCTGCTGAGCCGGCTGTCCCACCGGCTCCAGCATCTGACTGGAGGACCTCGCGATCTGCCGATCTGCCAGCAAACAATGCGAGGGGCAATCGATTGGAGTTACGACCTCCTGGGCGATGAAGACCGTTGTTTGTTTCAGCTGGTTTCGGTCCTTACCGATGGCGTGGCGCTGGATGCGTTGGAATCGCTGTGGCCGGTCTGGGCGGCTCACTGTCCGGAACTCGATCTGATTGACGGGATCGAGTCGCTGGTCGCGAAGAGCTTGTTGACAAGGGTCGATCACGCTGCCGGCGACGAAGGCACGCGATTTGTGCTCCTGGAAACGATTCGAGAGTATGGGTTGGAGCAGCTCGCATCCGACCAACGTCTCGACGAAGCCAAGCGCATGCATGCGCACTGGTTTGCCGGCTATGCGGAGCGATCGGTGCGCGAAATACAGGAAGGACTGGATCGGGCGGCATGGCACCTGAGACTCGATCGCGAGCAGGCGAACTTGCGCGCGGCGGTTGCATGGGCGATCGAACAGAGTGACGCCGAACTGGCGTTGCGATTCGTCGGCGCGCTCTGGAGATTCTGGGATGCGCGTGGGTATTTGGCCGAAGGCGAAGCGACCGGCAGGCGGTCGCTGGCCCTCCCTGGTGAGGTTCCGGCACGACCGCGGGCGAATGCGCTGTATGGCGCGATCGTGATGCCGTTCCGGCGAGGGGAGTACGGAAACTCACTCGCGCTCTGCGATGAGATGCTCGCGTTCTGCCGCGCACATGGCGATCGAACCGGCATCAGCCAGGCGTTGAACGCGCGTGGTCTCATTGGATACGACACGGGGCGATATCTGGAAGCGGAGGAGGCGTTACTCGAGTGCCTGGCGATCCGTCGAGAGATCGGCGACTCCTGGATGATATCGATCGCCTTGCTAAATCTCGGGATCGTCTACCTCGCGCTCGAACGCTTCGACGAAGCTGAAGCGGTTTACCAGGAGGTCTTCGAACGCAATTCCGGGCCAGGCACTCATTCGAGCGCGCATATGCGATCAATGGAATCGCTTTGCTGGCTCACGTGCGAGGCGAGTTGTCAAAAGCGATTGCCGACCATGAGGAGGCTGTCCGCATCCGGCGGCAAGATCACGACACCGGCATGCTCGCAATGTCGCTTACCAATCTGGCCGCTGTGCTCAGCGACAGGGAAGAGCTGGCCCGGGCCGCCGATCTTGTCCGCGAAAGTCTGCAGATCCGCTGGGTACGCGGCGAGCGGCGAGGACTCGCCGAGTCGCTTGTGGTGATGGCCAGAATTGTGGCTGCCGGGGGTTTGGAGGCGTTCGCGGCCCGGTTGCTTGGGGCATCCGCGGGACTCGTGGACACGGGCTTCCGGCTGCCGACCGCGATCGAACGGACGACCGAGCAGTTGGTCGCGAACCTGACCAAATCCATGGGGAGCCCCGCGTTCGATGCGGCGTTCGCCACCGGCCGCTACGACCCGCTCGAGTCCATCGTGCGAGAGGCGTTCGCGTTCCAGTGCGCGCCGAGCGAAGATCGGGCGGAGCTGCCGCGATCAGCGAGCATTGACATTGCGCTAACGGCACGAGAGCGAGAGGTTTTGCGGTTGATTGCGCTGGGCAAAAGCGATCGAGAGATCGGCGAAGAACGCTTCATCTCGAGAGCCACCGCCGCTCGCCATGTGGCGAACATCTTTTTGAAGCTCGATGTCAATACACGCACCGCGGCGGCCGCATTTGCGTTCCGGCATGGTCTCACCATCGGCTAAGTACAATTGCGAATCGAATAGTTTCGGTGCAACGTCCTTCTGCCTGGACGCGGTACGACGGCTCAAATGAACTTAAGGAACGGGACGCCATTGGAACCGTTAAGGACCGTTCCCTCCAAGGCATCAAGCGGTTCGATTCCTGACAGGATCGTCAAATCCCGAACGACACGTCCATCAGGTGACTCAAGCATCCCTGTGATGACACCGCTGATCGGTCGTGAAGTGGAGTTACAGGAACTCGTCGACCTCGTATCGAGCTCCTCGACGCGTTTGCTGACACTCACGGGGACTGGGGGTGTCGGCAAGACCCGTCTCGCGGTCGCGATGGAACGACTTGAGGCCGTCGACTTGACGAAGCCAGGGCCCTCCGCGCGGACTGGTTTCTCCAGCTTGCCGGGTCCTCGGTCCCAGAGGCGACGGGCCCACGACGCACCGAGTGGCTGGACCGTTTGTCGAGCGAGATGCCGAACTTCCGAGTCGCTCAAACGTGGTCGCTTGAACGGGCGGATGCGAAGCGAGCGCTTCGATTCGTCGAGGGATTATGGCGGTTCTGGGAGCAAAGGGGTCACTTGCAGGAAGGCGAGGTTTTCGCCACCCAAACTGTGAACCTGACCGACCACGAACCCGACCTTCAGCTCCGCGCCGCGGCGCTCTATGGAGCGGCGATCATGCCGTGCCGGCTCGGGAACTTCGACTCCGCGTGGACACTGGCCGCGGAATGACTGCAAGTTTTCCGAACGCTTGGCGACAAAGAAGGCATCGCGCGCGCGGTCTCAATGGCCGCGCGCTGATCGCATTCGAACAAGGCAAGTCCACTCCCGATGTACCCGTAAGATCGTTCTCCTCTGCCACTCGGACGGACCTCGAACGAAAGATGTTTCGACAAGCTCAACATGACGGTGGGGGAGGATACTCTCGCATCGTGCGACAAGCATTCACTCGGCGGCGCCCTTGAGGTGACAAGACCGAGCCAGGTGGGTCGTGCAGCTGCAATGGATGGGTGTGGTTGAGCAGGGCAGCAGTGCGACGTTGGACGAGGGTCAACGCGGAGGTTGCCCCCTACAATCGTGCGGCGTCCACGAACGGGCGCGTTGTGTCGGATTGAGGTGACCACCTTGGCTGCCCATGCGGGCATCCGCCCTGGCCAACCGCAAGGGTTTCTATATCAAGAAATCGTTGGTTCATCTCGAACAATGCCAGCGGCACCGGTCAGTGAGTTAGGCTTGATCAAGGAGCGCCAAGGTTGGGGCTAGTTCGGCGATCGAGTCGATGGTGATAGGGTCGAGGACGAGTTGGACGTGGGAGATGCCAGCCGCGGCGAGGGCGCGGAGCTCGGCGGCGAGCAGTTCCGGTTCGCCGGAGATTGGCGGGATCGCGGCCATCGAGGGATCGCCGCTGTTGCGGCCTTTGCCGCCGGTCATTCGCACCAACGGCGCGACGGATCGCTCGATTTCGGCTGGATTGCGTGCGACTTCGCCGCAGATGCGATCGACCTTCTTCATGAGCACCGCGAGACCTTCTCGCGTGTTGCCGTAGTCGGCGTACCACGCATTCCAGCCATCGATTGCCGGCAATGTTGCCCGGAGCATCCGGTCGCCAAACGATCCGACCATCAGCGGCGGGCCACCGGGCCGGGGTCCACGCGGAACCAATGTGCAGTTGCGAATCTGGTAGTGCTCGCCGGCGAAGTCGATTTCGCCCGTTCGGAGCAATGTCCGGATCACGGTATACGCCTCCTCGAACCGGCCGGCGCGCTGGGTGTACGGAAATCCGTATGCCAGGTACTCCGGCTCTCCCCAACCGGCGCCGAGTCCGAGGATCAATCTTCCTCCGCTGATCTCGTCGATCGTGGCGGCTTTTTTGGCGATCATTGCCGGGCTGTGGAATCCAATCGCGGCAACGAGCGGTCCGATCTGTACTCGTTCAGTTGCTACTGCCAGAGCGGAGAGCAGCGACCATGCTTCCCAGGGACCGACCGGTTCGCGGCCGGGTTTACGGTACATGAGGTGATCACCGACCCAAATCGAATCGAGCCCGATCTCCTCAGCCTTCAATGCCATCGCTTTCAATTCGGACCACGAAACCGGCCGCTCGACTTCCGGTAACTGCACTCCTACCTTCAACGGGCGCATCGTTTCTCCTTGATCTTGGACTCCGAATCGAGGCCGGGCCGCATTGGCGATTGTCCTGGGAATTGGGGTAGAACGTCCAGACAGGGGCTCGATGCGTACCCTAGAGGAGACCGCCCCGGTCCCAGCTGGAGATTCAACAATGCCGATCAGTCGCCGTTCCCTGCTTTTGTCCACGGTTCTGGCAGCCGTACCTGAAACGACTTTTGCGCTTCAGGGCCTGCCAATCGAACGGGCTTACTGGCCGACCAAACGCTGGCAAATCGACGCGCCGGCCAATCAGAAAGTCGATGCCGGGCTTCTCATGGACGCCGAACAATGGATCGAAGCGAGCATGCCGGATGTGACCGGTTTCGTTGTCGTTCGCGGCGGTTACATCGTGCACGAGCATTACTTCGGAGACGCGTATGGCCGAAACGATCCGGTCAAAATCCGTTCGATCACGAAGAGCGTGACCGGGACCTTGATTGGCATCGCGCTCGCCGAGGGTTTGCTGACGAGCCTCGACCAAACACTGGGTGAGCTGATTCCCCAACTGATTCCAGACGGCTCCGATCCGTTGACCGAGTCGATCACCATCCGCCACCTCCTCACGATGACGGCAGGATGGCGGTGGGATATTTCGACAGATTACGAGCGGTTGATCGCGAGTGAAAATTGGCTCGAATACACCTTGAGCCAGCCGGTGGCCTACACGCCTGGCACATTCTACGCGTACAACAGCGGCGGTTCGCACGTGCTCTCCGTGATCATTTCGGAGGTCTCTGGCAAGAGCACCGAGGACTATGCGCAGAGCAGGTTGTTCAGCCCGCTTGGCATGCGCCGCCCAACCTGGCAGCGCTCACCGCAAGGGGAGACCGTGGGCGGGTTTGGGCTGGAGCTGACGGCCCGGAATGTGGCCAAGTTCGGTTTCCTTTGCCTCAATCGAGGCTACTGGGATGGCGAGCAACTCGTCCCAGAGGAGTACATCGCGGCCGCGACGAGCTATCAGGCGGCCGGGGATTCAACCGGCGGCGCAAGTTATGGATACCAGTGGTGGATTTCCGAGGCTCAGGAGTTGCCGACGTATTTTGGGCTTGGCTTCATCGGGCAATATCTGTACATCGTGCCTGACCGCGATCTGGTCGTGGTCGTGATCAAGGGATTCGAAGATCCGCCGGCCGTCGTGGGCGCGCCGCGGCCAATGATCGAGAACGTTGTGCTCTCTGCCGCGCAAGCGACCGAACCGGTCGGGTAGGGCTGTGCGCGTTGTAGAGTTGGTCCTCGCCAACAAGGGTAAGCGCAGGAGTATAATCGCGTCACTTCACCTCGATTGACTGGTTCGGTGGCCGGCATTGGCCGGACATTGGCGAGTCAAAGACGGCGCTCAGGTTGGAGCCGCCGGTCGCGACAGAGGCGTGCGACCCGGGGTTCATCTTTGAAGGAGAGGAAATGACCGCACACGACGATTTCGATTCAATGCTACGAGCATTCGTTGCCGGAAAACTGAGCCGGCGAGATCTCATGGCTCGCGCGGGCATTGCAGGAGCGGGCGCTGCGCTGCTGACAACCGGTGTTGCGACCGCCGCGCCCGGTTCATCCGGCAAGGCGCTGCGCTCATCGCTCCAGGACGCGACCCCGAGGCCAGGCGGCACGCTCAAGATCGGGATGCAGTCTGATCCGGGCGGTCTTGATCCCGTCCTTCTTTCGGCGACCGCTCTCTGGCACGTCGTAGAACATATTTACAACCGTCTGACCCGAATCATGCCGGATTTGTCGGTGGCCCCCGAGCTGGCGGAGACGATCGATATTTCGGAAGACGGGATCACGTACACGTTCAAGCTCCGCTCGGGCGTCACGTTCCACAACGGCCGCGAGCTCGTCGCGGACGACGTGGTGTACAGCTTCAAACGGTTGGTCGATCCCGAGATTGCTTCGCCGTCGGCTGACTACCTTCTCTCGATGGCGGATGTCGTCGCCCAGGATCCTGCCACGGTTGTGCTCACGCTCAAGGCGCCGGATGCGTCGTTCCTTTCCGGAATCGCGAATGCGGCCTGCAACATCGTGCCGCAAGAAGTCGTCGCTGAGAACACGGATCTTTCCTTGGTCGCGGTCGGCACCGGGCCGTTCATGTTCAAGGAGTACATCCCGAACACGTCGATCACGCTCGAGAAGAATCCCGCATATTGGGAAGAGGGTCTCCCGTACGTCGATGGCGTGGAGATGATCATTGCGTCCGACGACACTAGCCGCACGACCGCCGTGGTGACCGGCACTGTCGACATGATCGAGTACGCCCCGCTGCGCGACATTGAGATCCTCGAAGGGGACGACAGCATCGTTCTTGCCGGAGATTCGAACACCAATATCCGCTACCTCGGGTTCAATCTGACGCGAGAGCCATTCAGCAACCCACTCGTTCGCAGAGCGATCTCGATGGTGATCGACCGCGAAGCGGTGCTCGGACCCGCGGTCTTCGGCCATGGCACACCGGTGCAAACCATTTGGCCGCCGGATCACTGGGCGGCGCTTCCGGGCGACATCCCAGCGGTGGATATCGAAGGCGCCAAGGCGCTGCTCGTTGAGGCCGGACTTCCGGACGGGTTCAAGACGACCATCACGTCGTGGGCAGCGTATTCGTTCTTGAATGCGGCCGCAGTGGTCATTCAGGAACAGCTCAAGGCGATTGGGATCGAGGCGGAGCTTGTTCTGCTCGAAACCGCGACGATGATCCAGGACGTGCACACACCCGGCCAGGAGAAATACGACATGTCGGTGACGGGCACCAGCGGTCACATCGACCCGCATGAGCTCATCACGGTTTTCCAGACCGGCGCCGGCAGCAACACGACTGGCTACACCAACGCGCGAGTCGATGAGCTGATCGCGCAAGGCTATGTCATTACCGACCAGGCGGCCCGCGCCGAGATCTATCACGAGATCCAGCAGATCATCCTCGATGAACTGCCGTGGGTCAGTCTCTTCGTCGCGAATCAATACGAAGCGATGAAGTCTTACGTCAAGGGCTACTACCACACGCCGAATGGATCCAACGTCGCGCTCAAGGAGACGTGGCTGGACCAGTAGCTTCTCGCTACAAGCTTCAAGCCTCAAGCTCCAAGCTTTTTCAAGGGGTGGGCGCGTGCGCCCACCCCAAACCGATTCGAAAGCGCCTTTCTTGGCGCGACCTCCAGTAAAGGGCACAAGCTTATTGCTTGAAGCTTGCCGCTTGGAACCGAAATGATCACCTTCATCATTCGCCGAATTGCATTGCTCATCCCTGTGCTGTTCGGCGTTTCGATCGTCGTTTTCACGCTGATTCACATGATTCCGGGCGATGCCGCGATGCTCGCCATCGGAGTCGATCAGCGGATTTCGGCCGAACAGCGCGAGCGCGTTCGAAAGTCGTACGGGCTGGATCAGCCCAAACCCGTGCAATATGCCAAATGGATGGGACACGTTCTCCGTGGCGACCTCGGCCATTCCTTGCGCACCAAACGACCGCTCACACAGGAGCTTAGGCTTCGCTTGCCGGTAACGATTCAACTCGCGGTCATGGCCGCGCTCCTGGGAACGCTGCCGGCCGTCGCGGTCGGAGTGCTCGCCGCCGTCAAGCGAAATTCCTGGGCTGATTACTCAGCGACCATTTTCACGCTGCTCGGCATTTCAGTTCCGAATTTCCTCCTGGCAACCTTGCTTGTGCTTTGCTTTTCATTCTGGTTGAAGTGGTTGCCACCGATCGGATTCCGGCCACTGGCCGACGATCCGGCCCAGAACCTAAAAACAATGATTCTGCCCGCGATCAGTTTGAGCCTGCCGTTCGCGGCGGTGATGATGCGCAATACACGATCGGCCGTGCTCGAAACGCTTTCGCAGGAGCATGTTCGCGTGGCGCGCGCCAAAGGACTATCGAACAAGACCGTGCTTTCGCGGCATGTGCTGCGCAATGCCTCGATCCCGATCATCACCGTGGCCGGCATTCAAATGGCCACATTGCTCGGCGGCACCGTCATTATTGAAACAATCTTCGGGTTGCCGGGCGTCGGGCGCTATATCTACGAGGCGATTTCCAATCGAGATTACCCCGTGGTTCAGGGCGTCACACTGGTGATCTCGACCATGTTCGTGTTGATCAGCTTGATCGTCGACGTGCTCTACGCGGTGATGGATCCGCGGCTGCGGACCACAACAACATGAGATCACCTGTGACTGGACGACATAATGAGTAGCGCGCAGATCGCGGGAAGCGCGCTCGTGCAGCGCTCGCTCGCCAACGAGCTCCGACCGGCGCGCAAGCGCACGATCTGGGGCGCGATCCGGCGCCAGCGGCTGGCGATGACTGGGTTTGTGCTCATCGTTTTTTTTGCGATCGTGGCGATCATCGGACCCGCGGTGGCGCCGCATGGCTCGACTGAACAGTTCACCAAGGATCGTATGCAGAGTCCGAACTGGGCGTACCCATTCGGTACCGACGAATTCGGACGCGACATCCTCAGCCGTCTGTTGTACGGCGCGCGGATCTCGTTCAAAGTCGGATTGATCGCTGTTGGCATCGCCGGAACCTTTGGCATCGTGTTCGGGATGTTGGCGGGCTATTTCCGCGGCTGGGCCGACAATGTCATCACCCTGTTGATGGACATCATTTACGCCTTTCCCGCGGTGCTGCTCGCGATCGCGATCATCACGCTGCGCGGCAATGGATTGACCAATGCAATGATCGCGATCGCGGTCGTATACACGCCGCCCTTTGTACGGGTGGTCAGGGGAGCCGTGCTCACCGTGCGTAACACCGCCTACGTCGAAGCGGCTAGAGCCGCGGGGAACTCAACCCCGCGCATTCTTGCCATACATGTCTTTCCAAATATCACGGCGCCATTGATCGTGCAGACCTCGCTCAGTTTCGCGTTTGCGATCCTTTCCGAAGCGGCGCTCGCGTTCCTCGGGCTCGGCAACAAGCCGCCGGCGCCGTCGTGGGGCTCGATGGTCAGCAGCAGCTACGGGTTTCTGCAGCTTGCGCCGTGGGCCGCGATCTTCCCCGGCGTCGCGATCGCGTTGACCGTGCTGGGGTTCAATCTTCTCGGCGACGGGTTGCGCGACGCGCTCGACCCGCGCCTGCGAACTTAACTCCTCATGTCGAGCACGATGACCGGTCTCATTTGCACGATGTGCGGAGGGCGATTTCTCGCCGAAGGGTTGATGAACACCTGTCCCGCGTGCGGGAAAGTGCTCGCGTCTGAGTACGATCTGGCACTGGCGGCAAAGACAATGACGCCGGCCGCGCTTTCTAGCCGGCCGTTCGACATGTGGCGCTACGAGGAGATCCTGCCGGTTCAGAACACTGACAACATTCCACGCCTCGGCGAAGGCGGTACGCCACTCCATTTCGCCTCGAGGCTCGGTGCGAAGCTCGGGTACGACAACTTACGAATCAAGGACGAGGGCCTGAATCCGACCGCGAGTTTCAAAGCGCGCGGATTGGCGATGGCGGTGGCTCGGGCCAGGGAACTGGGCGCCACGACAGTTGCGATCCCATCGGCCGGCAATGCGGCGTCGGCAATGGCCGCCTATGCGGCCCGAGCTGGGTTGGCGGCAGTTGTCGCGATGCCAGTGGAGACGCCGCTCGCGATGCAAGCGGAGTGCGTCGCATATGGTGCGCGGTTGCTCCTGATCGACGGGTTGATCAACGATGCCGGCGCGGTCATCCGGGCGGGAGCGGCCGAACATGGTTGGTTCGACGTTTCAACGCTCAAAGAGCCATACCGGGCCGAGGGCAAGAAGACGCTCGGCCTCGAGATCGCGGAGCAACTTGGATGGCGATTGCCGGACGCAATTATCTATCCGACCGGCGGCGGCACCGGGATCGTGGGTATGTGGAAGGCCTTCGCCGAGCTCGAGGCGATGGGATTGATCGGTTCGAAACGCCCCAAGATGATCGTCGTACAGGCGGAGGGATGCGCTCCAATCGTGCGCGCCTTTGAGCTTGGCGAGCGACATGCGCCGCTCTGGCCGAATGCAACGACCACCGCGCCGGGACTTCGAGTTCCGATCGCGATTGGCGACTATTTGATTCTGGACGCCGTTAGGGCAAGTGGCGGCACCGCGATCACGGTATCGGAAGCGGAACTGCGGGAGGGCATGATGCTCGCCGCCCGCCTCGAGGGGTTGTTCGTTTCGCCGGAATCGGGCGCGGCGATCGCGGGCTCCAAGAAACTGCGAGCCACCGGCATTTTGGATTCGGTCGAGGAGACGATCGTCTTCTCGACCGGGGCAGGCTTGAAGCACATCGATATGATCGAGGTCTACGCGCCAATCATCGATCCCAAATCTCCAACGCTACTGCAGGATCTTGCTAACGCCCTTTCGCAATAGGCCGCAACGCTTATTTGCTCACAGGGCAAAATGATGTGTAGCGGCGGACCTGCGTATCCGCCTCTGTCAGGTACGCCATGTCCCACGGGACCTGAACCCTCAAATTCCTCGCATCTCGTTCCATTCGTTACCTTCGGCCCCAGGCGGACACGCAGGTCCGCCGCTACAGCCACATGGGTTGCCCTCTCCGGTTGACAAGTTGCGACCACGATCACGTACATATTCGCGCTCAAATCACGCATGAAATCCGTGACATCACTGATGTTCCAGCGTTCCCTCTCGGGCAATCTATTGGTAACGAAGTTGGCCCACGGCCCCGATAGCGGACGATGTGAGGGAGAGGAAGATAATGAAACCACTTGATGCCGTGCTCAAGCTAAGCGGCAATTCGCGGATGTCGCGCGTCATCGCCGGCGGGGCGACCGCGGCGATGCTGTTCGTGTCGCCGGTCATGGGCACGCTCGCGGCGCCGGGAAGTTCCAGCGCGCCGGCAGCGGCCCTGTTTCAAGACGACGACGAAACCAAGATCGTGCCAAGAGGCTCCGGCACCGTCGACGAGGAAGACTCCTCCGAGGAGGATGTCGATGTCAACGAGGACGATCAAGTCAACGATGACGATGTCAGCGAGGAGGATGAGAACGGTTCCGGCGAACCAGCGGACGATGAAGACTATGGTGACGAGCAAGAGAGCGATCAGGGCGATCAGATCTTCTTGACCGGGATCGTCTCATCCAAGATCGACCTTAACCCGAATCAGTGGATGGGCGCACTCGACGAGCGGTTGGTAAAGCCCTTTGCAGTCGCTCCCAGACCCGTTCGTCTGAGCTCTGACGCCATCGATCTGGATGCCGAGATCACGCCACGCGAAATCGTCAACGGCGAGATGCAAACCCCGAAGGATGAGTTCGAAGTCACCTGGTACAAGGACACCGCGAATCCAGGAGAAAAGAGCAATATGGTATTCGCCGGCCATTTGAACTGGTACGGAGTGCCTAAAGCGGTTTTCCACAACATCAACGAGCTTGAAAAAGGCGACGAGATCGTGGTCAAAGGCGAAAATGGAGTCGATTACATTTACCGGGTGAAATGGGTTCAATTAGTGCCGACGGCCACCGCGGATTTGGAAGAGATCGTTGGCCCAACCAAGAAGGCGTCACTTACATTGATCACCTGCGGCGGTGAATGGGATCCGACAGTCAGTCTGTACAAGGATCGAACGGTCGTTCGAGCGGAGCTCGTGAAGACCACCAGTTAGTGTTGAATCGAACACGGCGGCCGGCGACGCTCGTCGCCGGCCACTAAGTGATGTTACTCCCCGTTGCCGAGCCAGACGCGCATGCGTCCTGGCTCTCGGTTTGCCCAGGAGTAGTACGGGATGGCGGTTACGGTCGTCTCAGATTGTTGCCCAGTGGTCGTTTTGTCCGCGTTCTGATAGAGCGTGCCGTCCCACGACGGGCCAGGCGTTGCGTCAACCAGAGTGCAAGTCAGCGCCACGACACCGCCCAGGAGATCGGATCGGAATTCACCCGCAAATGCCGATGGTTCAGGAACCGTGATATCGCGCAGCTCGACCCCAGGGTTATCCGCTTGTTCGATGCAGTAGAGCAGTGGACCGCGCATCAACGCGACCTTGCCCGTGTTCTCGGATACAAATGGGTGGCTTTCAACTCTTCGAACAGGCATTGGAAGCGAAAGCTGGATGATGTCGCCCGCCTTCCAGTCGCGGCGGATAAGCGCGTACGAGCCTGCCTCCAGAGCGACTTCCGCGTCTTCGCCATTGAGGCGTAGTTTGCCCCCATTCCGTAACCAGCCGGGAACGCGCAGATGGAGGCCGAAGGAACCCGATGAACCGATTTCGATGCCGATCTCGCCGTCCCATGGATAGCGGCCTGTCTGCTTGACTTCGACGGTGGCTCCGCTTTCGAGCCCAATCGAGGCATTGCTCTCAATGAAGTGATGGATCCAGACCTCGTCGCCAGCGACTGAGTAGAGATAGCCTGGCAGCGAAGCCAACGTGCGAGCCACGTTCGGAGGGCAGCAGGCGGTCGTGAACCAGGGAGATCGGCGGTGACTGCCTTCGTCGGAGAGCGGGTTCTGATAGAAGTAGGTCTCACCATCGAGCGAAACACCGGAGAGCATGGCGTTGTACAGCTGGAGCTCGATGATATCGGCGTAGGGGGCATCCCCTTCGGACAGCAACATGCGCCAGGCCCACATGATGCTGCCGATCGCGGCGCAGGTCTCGGTGTATGCCAGTCGATTCGGAAGCTCGTAGTCCTCGCCGAACGCTTCACCTTCGTATCGCGACCCGATCCCACCGCTGATGTACATTTTGCGGCCGGTCATGTTCGCCCACAACCGGTGCAGCGCGTGCTGGAGCGCGATTTCACCGGTCTCGGCGACGATGTCGGCAACTCCGGCGTTGAGATAGACCGCGCGAACGGCGTGGCCGACGATCTCATCGACCTCACGGAATGGTTGGTGATCCTGGTGATATTTTCGGCCGAAGCGGTTGTAGGCATCGCCAAGCACGCCGTGCCCCCGGACATCGACCAGGAATTGCGCGAGCCTCAGGTACTTTTCGTCACCGGTCACGCGAGAGAGCTCAACCAGGCCCATCTCGACCTCGGGGTGGCCGTCGGTGCCGATTCGCTTGCCCTGCTCTTCCGGCCCGAAAACGCTGTCGATGTGATCCGCCACCCGGAGTGCAATGTCGAGCAATGATCGCGACCCGGTGGCGCGATGATGCGCGACCGCTGCCTGAAAGAGGTGACCGGCGCAATACATTTCGTGGAGATCGTGATCGGTCCAGCGCTCGTTCGACCGCTCGAGCTCAAAGTAGGTGTCGAGATAGCCGTCCGGCCGCTGGGCTTCGCCGACGATCGCAATCGACTCGTCGATCCAAGCCTCGAGCTGTGGATCCGGCCGCGAAACCAATGCCCAAGATGCGGCTTCGAGCCATTTGTAAACGTCGGAGTCATTGAAGTAACGGCCCACGAACGGACCATCGTGCTTACCCGCGACTCGCAGGAAGTTGTCGAATCGTCCGGTTGAGACGAGCTGTCGATACTGGGATGGAAGCGTTGCTTCCTGGTTTCGACGCATTCGCGGGGCCCAGAAGTCGTCCCGAATCGAAACCGCGGCGACCGGCACCGGACGGAGCCGGGCATGTGGGCTTTGCGAGGTATCGACTACAAACGAACCTAAACCAACGGTCTCTGTCATTTCAGGGACTCCTTAGAGCAATCAGCATGTGATTCAACGTCCGCTAGCACTGTTCGCGCTTTCGTAGCCGGATGACATTCCAGGAGAGCGGCTTAAGGATCGCGTTGAGGGCATTGTTGTTGACGACTGTTCGGGCCTCTCGCCCTGGCACGACTACATCGGGACTGGCGATGGTATTTGACGCATTTGGATCGTCGTGGACGAGCACGATATGCTCGACGATCTCGTAGTCCGGGAGGCCACGGAGATCCACGGCGACGGCTAAATCTTCAATCTGATCTCGATTCACCGCGAAGATCGTTAGCGTTCCGGCTTCGTCATCGATCGTCGCGGTCGCTTCCAAAAACGAGATCGAGTCGTAACGCGAATTGGCATAGCCGGGCGTTGAGATTCGCAGATCGAGTACTTCGCCCTGGCCGAATCGGGAGGCATGCAAGAACGGGTAATAGATCGTCTGTTTCCAGATTCCGCCGCCAGTCACTGTCGAGATCGGCGCGATCACATTCACAAGCTGCGCGATGCAGGCGATCTTCACGCGATCCGCGTGCTTGAGCAGGGTGATCAGCATGCACCCGACAACAAGCGCGTCGGCAAGCGTGTAGATATCCTCGAGCAATGGCAGCGCACTGCCCCAGGGTTGCTCTCGCTGGATTTTTGCGTCCTGTTCCCGAGAGTGATACCAAACGTTCCACTCATCGAACGAGATATCGACTTCGTTTTTGGAACGCTTCTTGGCTTTGACGAAATCGCAGGTCGCCGCGACTGTCCGGATGAACTCATCGACTTCGAGGGTCGAGCCAAGAAAAGTTCCGAGGTCGGCGTCCAGATCCCGAAAATAGGAGTGGAGCGAGATGTAATCGACATGCTCGTAGGTGTGCTCAAGCACTGTTGCTTCCCAGGCGGGAAATGACGGAATTTGCGGGAATGAACTGCCGCAGACTACCAGCTCTATTGAAGGATCGACCAGTTTCATCACCTTCGCGGTTTCGCACGCACTCCGGCCATATTCGTCCGCGGTCTTCTGACCGATCTGCCACGGTCCGTCCATTTCATTGCCGAGACACCAGAGTTTGATGTCGTGCGGGTCCGGCTCGCCATGCGCGATTCGAAGATCGCTCCAATACGTCCCGCCGGGATGGTTGCAGTATTCGATCAAGTTCCGGGCAGCATCGAGATCGCGTGTGCCGAGATTGACCGCCATCATGATCTCGGTGCCCGCTCGTCTCGACCAGGCAGCGAATTCGTTCGTGCCGAACGCGTTGGATTCGACTGTGCTCCAGGCCAAATCGAGCCGGCGGGGCCGATCTTCGCGCGATCCGACGCCATCCTCCCAGTTGTAGCCAGAGAGGAAATTGCCGCCTGGATAGCGGACAACCGGTACGCCAAGCTCCCGGACAAGTTTGAGCACATCCTGGCGAAAGCCATGCTCATCGGCGGTTGGGTGGCCCGGTTCGTAGATCCCACCATAAATCGCGCGGCCAAGGTGCTCGATGAATGCACCGTAGAGGCGCGGATCGACCTTGCCTATGCGGAAATCGCGATCGATCACGATTGTTGCCGTCTGCACGGTTGACTCCCTTGGTCGCGGACTGGCGTTCTCGTCCAAACGAGTGACACTGGGACGCCGTCGCGCAGTCGATTGTATTGCCAATGCAGCGCCACGGCAGGCTCGCGTGTACTATCGGTGAATGAGTTGCCGAGCGATCCAAATAAGCTCAGAGGAGATGGAGTGACAGTTCGTGCCCGTATGCCGATCTGTATTTTCGTTCTCGTGTCGATCCTGCTGGCCGGACCACTCCAAGCATTAGCCGCGGACGATCCCTACGCTCCCATACTTCCGCCGGTTAGGGACGAGGTCATTGAGCGCACAAAAGACGAATTGAGCAGCTACGACTTTACCCTCGCGCTCGATCCCAATGCGCGGACGATTTCTGGATCGGAACGAATCGACTACATCAATCAGACCGGCCGGCTCCAATCGACCATCGAGCTCCGCCTCTATCCGAACGCCGACTACTACCAGGAGGGCGGCATCGAGATCGAGCGCATCGAAGTCCAGGGCGAGCGGGTCACTCCAAGATACTCCGCGCAAGACACAGTTATGTCGATCCCGCTGGAGGGGCCGGTCAAACCGGGAGAGCACCGGCACATCGAGCTTTCGTTCACCACGACGATTCCGGCCGATTCTGACGGAACGTTTGGGATTTTCAGTTTCGACAGCAGGCGGGGAACCTGGATATTGGCGGATTGGTATCCGATTCTGGCAGGATGGGAGCCGGGCAAAGGACTGGTGCTTGATCCACCAAGCCCCCTAGGTGATCCAACCTTCTCCGACGCCGCGTTCTACGATCTTTGGTTGACCGTTCCTAACGGGTGGACTGTCGTCGCATCAGGTGTCGAGACCGCGACAGAACCTCTCGCCGATCGTACGACCTGGAACATCGTGAGTGGCCCAGTCCGCGAAATGACACTGGTCCTCGACGACGATTTTGACGTGCTGAGTAAGGAGGTCAACGGCACGACCGTTTCGATCTTCATCGACGGCGAAGGAGATGCCCTGGCAGGAGCCGAGATCGCATTGGAGGAGGCCGTGGCCGCGCTCGAGGTCTTTTCCGAGGAGTTCGGAGCGTATCCGTACGATGAGCTCGACCTGGTCGAGACCGAGATGAACGGGGTCCTGGGGGTATCGTGGACGGGCCTGGTTTTCCTAAATGGGGATCAGTTCCTGAGCAGCTCGTTTTATGTCTACGACGAGCCAGAACGGCTTCGTTTCACGGTGGCGCATGAAATCGGGCATCAGTGGTGGGGAGCGCTGGTCGGGATCAATTCGAACAACCACTCATTCCTGCTCGAAGGGCTGACGAATTACCTCGCGGTTGTGGCAATCGAGCGCACCGAAGGCATCGAAGCGGCCGGACAGCAACTGGTTATCCAATGCGTTCAGCCGTATCTCCGGGCGCTCGAACAGAGCGGAGATGGAATTGCAGACACACCGATCACCGTCGAGGCAACTGGAGCGTCTCGGGGCTCACTGATCTATGGCAAGTCCGCGCTGGGATTTCTCGCCATCCGGAAAGAGATCGGTGATGATGCATTCTTTGGTGCGATTTCCGCTTGGGCCGGCGAATTCGCGTTCAAGATCGCGAGTCCGGCCGATTTGCTCCGCGCGTTTGAGAATGAGTCAGAAAAAGAACTCGACGATCTTTGGCGTTTTTGGTTCCAGTCGGCAGAGACGATGGCGGCGGATGTTGAGGCGTTGTTGAATTGAGACGGATTCCTACGGTTGAAATCACCGAGGGGGGGTACCCGGCTAAGTTCGCGAAGCCTCTTCGAGACCAGAATGGTGCGCGGTTCGAAACACCCTTCAACGAATCACATTACCGTTGGTCAGACGGCCGCAACAGGTCCGCTCGGAATCAGTCCGTTTCGAGCTCCAGCGCCACGCTGTTCATGCAATAGCGCTTGCCGCCTCGATCTCGCGGGCCGTCGTCGAAGACATGGCCGAGATGTGAGTTGCATCGGGCGCACCGAACCTCAGTCCGTATCATGCCGTGGGAACGGTCGGCGATGTTCTCGACCGCATCCGGTGTAATTGTTTCGGTGAAGCTCGGCCAACCGCAACCCGAGTGGTATTTGGTTTCGCTGACGAAGAGCGGATTGCCGCAACCCCTGCAGCGATACGTGCCTTCGTCGTCCGTATCAACATACTCCCCGGTGAAGGGCCGCTCGGTACCCGCCTGCCGCAGGACGGTATACTCCTCGGCGCTGAGACGCTGACGCCATTCGTTTTCGCTCTCGGCGAGTGACTTGAGCTTGGGATCATCGTAGGTAACCGTCGAAACATCGGTGCGGGGATCGATTGTCATTTTGTTCACTCCTCGCGCCGGAGGTCGCTACCGGCGCCTAATCTACAGTCTCCAAACACAACGAATCGTTACGAATCCGCGCTTCAAACAACGACTATTCTCGTTTTCCGGTTTTGGCTTTGATCGGCGCTTGACCGGAAACGGCGTCCTCGGCCCGGGCCATGATGAAAAGCAACGACGAAAGACGATTCAGATAGCGGAGAACTTCGATGTTCACCACCCTACCGTTGTGTTGAAGCGCGACGGACTGCCGCTCTGCGCGACGGGCAACGGTCCGGGCCACGTCGAATGCCGCTCCCGCCACGGTATCCCCAGGCACAACAAAGTGCGGAGGCAGGTTCACCGCTTCAGCGATTTGATCGGTCAGTCCCTCGAGCCATTTCACCCGATCGGCGCCTAGCTGATAGCTCTCGGGCCGGATCTTATCGGTGAAGGCCAGTTCGGCCATGATCCGGTAGAGATCGCGCTGAACATCGATCGCGGCCTCGCTGATCTCTTTGGTGGCGAGCGCCCTGGCGAAACCAATTGACGATGTGGTCTCGTCGAGGGTTCCGAGCAATTCGATACGCGGATCGTCTTTCCCAACGCGAGCGCCGAGGAGATCGGTGCTGCCGCTGTCGCCTTTCCCCGTGTAGAACTTCATGTCGTGCCTCATCAGATAACGAGATTGACGCGAGAGCTAACCCAATGTAGTGATGCTGCCACAGCTCGGCTCTCGCTGCGAGTCCGAATCGGGTAGCGGCAACGAGGTCGATCAAAACATGCGTGGTAGGATTTCGCCTTGACGCATTTGCGCCCGCTGCTGATTAACAGCGGCGATTTGGTCAGGTGAGGTTCCGATGATTGCCACGTCACCGCTTCGAACGACCACGACTCATCGCGACGCGATTCGGGTCGCGGTGATCGGGACGGGGTTCGGTTCGGCAGTCCACATCCCGGCGCTCACCTACCTCCCCGAGTTTGAAGTCACCGCGGTTTGCTCCCGCCGCCCGGAGCGAGCCCATCTTGCGGCAGCGCAGCACGGAATCGAACTCGCCGTTTCCGACTATAAGGAGCTTTTGCGCAGCCCCGGGATCGATGCGGTCGTGATCGCGACCCCGCCATTTTTGCACCACAGCATGGTGATCGCCGCGCTCGAGGCCGGCAAGCATGTGCTCTGCGAAAAGCCAATGGCGAAGAATCTGGCGGAATCCCGGGATATGGTCAAGATCGCCGACCGGGTCGGCGTGGCGGCGATGGTGAATCACGAGTTCCGGTTCGTGCCGCCGCGAGCGCGAGCCAAAGAGCTGATCGACGAGGGATATATTGGGGATCCGCATTCGGCCTCGCTGACGATCTACCGCTCGAGTCTGAACGATCCGAACGGCATTCCGTTCGGCTGGCTGATGGAGTCGGAAAAGGCCGGCGGCATGCTCGGCGCGGCCGGCTCACATCACATCGACGCTCTGCGATGGTGGTTTGGCGAAGTCAAGTCGGTGGCGGGCGCGGTCGGCACGATGGTGAAACGCCGGAGACTCCCTGAATCGATGCAACTCGTGCCGGTCGACGCGGACGACAATTTCGGCGTGCTGCTGAAGTTCGCGAATGGCGCGCTCGCGACCGTTCACTACTCCGCGACCGCGGTGCACGATCCCGCCGATCAAATCGTTCTTTCCGGGTCCGACGGCATGTTGATCGTTAGCGCGGATGGGAGATTGCTTGGTGCTAGACGGCATGAACCGCTCTCCGAGCTGCCGATCCCGGGCCGGTTGATTCCTGACGACGGCGAGTTCGATCATCCTCTTGTGCAACCGACGATCCTGGTTATGCGCGAATGGGCGCGAGCAATCAAAACCGGCGAACGCCCGTCACCATCATTCGAGGACGGGGTCAAGACCCAAGAGATTCTGGAAGGGGCTCAGCGATCAAGCGTGCAGGGACGCTGGGTGGATGTCAACCGGTCGCGTTGGCAAATGACCTGATAAGCTCAAGAAATCAATGTGGGAAGCGTTGTTAGGGGAGGATTGATGGCTTCCGAATTTGCCGCATTGAATACCATTCCCGAGCTGCCAGACGGATACGGCGATCGCCCGCCTCGCCGGGAAGAGGCGCAGGCGCTGGTCGACATCTTGGCCGCATGCGAGCTCGAGAGCACCGGCAAATCCGAGATGACGCTGAATGATTTTCTTAGCGATTGGGAAGGAACCGATCTCGAGACGAACGCTCGAGTCATCGTTGATTCGGCTGGAAAGCCCGTGGCATACGGCGATGTCGACAACCGCGGCGACGCCAACTTTTCTGTTTACGGATATGTCCATCCCACTCAGCGGGGATTGGGGCTCGGCTCTTACCTCGTTGCCTGGGGTGAAACGAGAGCGCGTGAAACATCGTCTGCCGCGGCGGCGCCGGGAATGCGCGTGGTGGCCCGGCACTACGTTAATGACAAGGACGCGTCGGCGCAGGAACTGCTCACCAAACGAGGGTATTCAACCGTTCGCATCACCTACACGATGGCGATCGATCTCGATGGACCACCGCCGGCACCTGAGTGGCCCGAGGGGCTCGTCCCGCGTTCTTTTCAAATTGGTCAGGACGAATTCGCGACGTTCGAAGCGTACGATGATGCATTCAAGGATATGTGGCAACGACCGGGTGGCACGTTCGAACAGTTCCAGTCGAAGATGCGCCGTCCCTACTTCGATCCGTCGTTCTGGCTCCTGGCCATGGACGGCGAACAAGTCGGGGGTACGGTTCTGGCGGACAACATCGATGGGAATGGCTGGGTCGAGATCGTGGGCGTACGGCGACCATGGCGCAAACGTGGACTGGCACTTGCCATGCTGCTACACACATTTGGCGAATTTTTCAAACGTGGTGTGACCCATGTTGGACTGAGTGTCGATGCGATGAGTCCGACCGGCGCACCGCGCCTCTACGAGCGGGCCGGAATGCGTCTCGATCAAACCTACTACCTTTTCGAGCGCGAACTGCGGCCCGGCACGATCTTTACGGAGCCGGCCGCGGAATGACGCGAACCGTCCGTCTGATTGCAACCGATCTCGACGGCACGCTGCTGCGGTCGGATCAAACCGTTTCGCAGCGTACCCGTGACGCGATTCGCAAAGCCCAGGAAGCCGGCATCACGATGGTAATCGCGACCGCGCGGCATCCAAACACCGCCCGTGGCTTCGCCGAGCAAGCCGGCATTATCGGACTCGCCGTCTGCTCGAATGGCGCATTGATCTACGATTTGGGCAGGAATGAAGTCGTTTCCGAGACGCTGCTGTCGTCGATCACTTCGTCGTTATTGGTCGAGGTCCTTCGAGCGGAGATCCCCGGCGTGTGCTTCGCGGTAATGCGTACGATGCATTTTGAGTGCGAGCCGGCATATGCGGAGCACTCCGGTTTCAAAGAGCATGGGCGGCGAACGGAGGATATCTACATGGCGGACGCGCTCGAATTGGCGGCGACCCCGATGTCCAAACTCATTGTCTGCCATCCCGAGTTGAGCCCGCCGGAGATCCTAATTCGGATGAGCACGCTGGGCGTGACCGGGTACGAATCTTCCCATTCCGGCGCGCCGTTCCTGGACGTGGTCGCGGCGGGCGTGAGCAAGGCCGCCGGGTTGGAAGGGCTTTGCCAGGATTTAGGCATCGCGGCGTCTGAGGTGATCGCGTTCGGTGATGCGCCGAACGATCTGCCCATGCTGCGCTGGGCTGGCCGGCCGATCGCGGTCGCCAACGCCTATCCAGCGGTGTTGGCCGAAATCGTGGAAAGAACGGCAAGCAATGATGAAGATGGTGTCGCCATCGCGATCGAGCGGCTGCTCGCCTGAACGCCCCACGTAACTTCATTCCAATCTTGCGATAATGAGTCACAGTTCGAGTCGAGAGTTCCGGCGCCGCGATCGGCGCACCGGCAACTTCGGAGGAGATAGCAATGGTTGCAACTGTCGCGATGACTTCGAATGAAATCGTCGCCCCCGATCAGATCCTCGATACCCCCTGCATGGTGGTTGACGAGTCGATCATGCAGATGAATATCGACGAAATGCAATCGATGGCGAACTCGTTCGGCGTCAGTCTCCGGCCGCACATCAAAACGCACAAAACACCGCAAATAGCGCTGCGTCAGATCGCGGCAGGCGCAGTGGGCATCACCTGCGCAAAATTGGGCGAAGCCGAGGTGATGGCCGATGCCGGCATCGATGACATTTTGATCGCGTTTCCAACCGTGGGGCCGATCAAGATCAAGCGGCTCCTGACGCTGATGGAACGAGCCAGGATCATCGTTGCGATCGATTCGCGAGAAGCCGCGAATGAGCTTTCCGCCGCGATGATCGCCGCCGAACGCACACTTGAGGTCTACATCGAAGTCGACACCGGGCAGCATCGCTCGGGCGTGCTCGCGGGCTCACTCACGACGCGGTTCGGACTTGATGTGGCACGGCTTTCCGGTTTGCGCTTGATCGGCGTTTTTAGTCACGAGGGACACGCGAACACCCAAGCGCCCGACGCGATCGCCGGCGTCGCCATCTCGGCCGGCCAGGCACTCGTCGAGACCGCGGACGAGCTTCGCCGGCAAGGGGTGGGCATTTCGGTTGTGAGTGTTGGCTCAACCCCTGCTGCCGCACTCACCCCGTCGGTTCCAGGCATCACAGAGATGCGCCCAGGCACGTACGTGTTCAAGGACACGACCGCGTTCCGGTACGGCATTTACGGTCCGGACAGGTGCGCCGCACGAGTGGTCGCGACCGTTGTCAGCCACGCCGCGGCGGATCGGTGCATCGTTGATGCTGGATCGAAGACGCTTGCACTCGACAAGAGTTACGGCCATCCCGGTCACGGGTACATCATCGGCCATCCCGGTGCGGTGATTCATGCCTTGAGCGAGGAGCACGGTTGGGTCGAGATTCCCGCGGGAGATCCAGGTTTCACGATCGGGCAACGGGTGGAGATCATCCCGAATCACATATGCCCATCGGTGAATCTGATGGACGATCTCTCTATCGTTCGCGATGGACATGTCACGGACATTTGGAAGGTCGCCGCCCGCGGCAAGATCCGGTAGCCGCTGAGCGAAAACAAAGTCTCAACAGTTGAGGGGCCAATTCGCCCGGTGAGTGCTGAGACACTTGCTGGGCGAACTTGTTTTCTTCCTGATTCCGCGTAACGGCAACCGCGCTGGCCGGTTCGGGAGATTACAGGTTGCGCTCCTGAAACGTGGTACGGCTATCGAAGTTTGGAGTCCTGCAATTCGCCTGGAACTCCGCCAATAACGGTTGACAAGATTATCAGTATTCCTGAATGTATTCGTACAGTGATAGCAGATAGGCACTTATGTAGAAGCTGCCTGGATGCGTTTGCGTGATCCCACGGATGTCCCCAACGGCACTCCACGGCAACATAGTGTAATGTCCCGTGCTAGGGTTGACTTACGGTGATCGCTATGGTAGACTGTCGTCATGACAAGGCGATCAGGGGTGGTGACAGTCTCAGCAGGTGATCGGGTCGAGTTGGAGCGGCTGGTCCGCTCCGGCAAGACCGAGCAACGGGTCGCCTTG
>CAYJPA010000003.1:0-101344 GCA_964371945.1 uncultured Sphaerobacteraceae bacterium
GTCGTACGGCGAGACGCGCTCCCTGATACACCGAATAAGAATGCACGTTTCATCATTTGCAGCCATTCGCCGTCGGTCAGTTTTCCGATCTTCAAGAGCACTTCTGGATCGACCGCAACTTTGCCGAGATCGTGAACGCGCCCTGCGCCCTCGATCAGGTCCGCCTTCTCTTCAGTCTGACCGAGACGGCCCGCGATCAGTCGTGCGATCGCCGCTACTCGCGCCGATTGGCCGGCCGCGTACGGGTCTCGCAATTCAACGATGTCCACCAATGACGAGAGTGCCTGCCGCTGTTCATCGCGCAATGAAATCGCATGTCCGGTGGCGATGTGCGTCAGTGCAAACGGCAGCACGATCGCCGGAAGCACCAACGGCTCTGCGCCGACGGCAATCGCCGCGGTCGATCCAAAGAGGATCATCACCACGTGCGGAGGAAGATCCAGCGTGAGCCCAAGAAGCCAGGTCCGAATCGGCGAAGTTCGAGACTGAATTGCACCGGCCGTGGCAACGAAGAAGGTATTCGCGGCGTGCATCACTGCTCCCGCCGCGACCAAATTAAGCGCGTCGACAATCGATCCTCTGCCCGCTCCGAGGCCGAATCGAGCTGCGCAAACGTTCCCGCTCCCAACGAGACGTAGAGCGCGGTTTGACCGGCGCTAAATGTCGACCCGGCGAGGCGACCGGGCTCCGCGTGCCGGAGACGCGTCAGCTCTGAACAGAGCATGGCAGTAAATGCAACGGCTCCGCACCAGGCAGTCGGCAACAACCAAAGCATGGCAACGTAGATCGCGGTTGAGACGCTCACATCAGTGTGATGAGCTAAACGTAGAGCTGTTCGTTCGCCGAGGGCGGATGAGCACAAGAAGATCACGGCCAGCAAGAGCCGAGGCAGGGTGATCGACTCAGGGAGGGCGAAGAGAGCGCGCAATCCGGCTAAAGGCCCGGTGACCGCGACCAAGGTGATGTATCTGCGAAGAGCCGGCGATGTCTGCAACAAATCACTCGCGTCGCGAAAACGCCCCGAGTCCATCCTGAATACGAACCTTCAACGCTGTCCAAACCTATCTTCACGCTAATGAATCGTCGACTGAACGAACAGCCACCGATGGTCCCGATCTGGAAGTTAGCCTTACCTGCGCTTGCCTATGCCGATGTCACTCAGGCCAAAGATCGTGAACGCAAAAACGCCGTCCGGCATCCGGACGGCGTGAACATGTGCCGGTCAGTCGTAGGTCGATCAGACTTGCAGATAGACCCATTCGTTGACGAATCCCTCAGCGCTTGTGCCAACGAGAATCTGCTGCAGCGAGCTATTCAGGCTTCATGGTGCGAAGGTCGCCCTTGAGCCCGAATCCGAGATCGCTCAGAATCACGGTGCCTTTGGAACCGACCGGTAATCCAACGCGTATGATCGAAGGTCCAGTAGCAGTCAACAGCAACCTGACGTCGCTCGCCAGGAAAATGTCAGCGAGGCGACCGTCGATCACGGCGATTGGGTCCATCGAGCACCAACGTCGAGCCGCGCTGGTTTGCTGGACCCCCATCAGGGCAAGTGCGGAACCAGCGGCAATAACTCCAACCTTTGCCAGGAACCCACGCCGGTTCAACTTCGTTCGGTTATCGGCGGCTACCGGATTCATTGTGGACTCCTGCGGGCATCATTGATCTCTCATCCGAAGGTCATATCGAATTAGTCTGATAGTAAAGTGGCACGCCCATCCGGGCCATCTGCCAACCGCCCTTTCACAATCAGGGAGCTAGGTTTGACGGCCCTGTACTCGCGGCGATTGATCACCAACGCCAATCAACCATGGCCGGTATCGAGACGCCGGACGATTCGGGTCCTGACTACCGACGAAGGCGATGCCGTCGGAGTAGGATTCACGATTCGATGACCTTCGCCCTGAAATCGGCGGAATTCTGATGTAGAGGTAATGATGAAGATCGCGATTATCGGTTCGGGCTCGATCGCGGGCGAGCACATGGCCGCGATACGCGTACTCCAGCGATCTGGCCTTGCGTTTGACGTTGAGGTCGACTCCGTGGTTGGACGTCGTTCCGAAGAAGCAGCGGCGTTTGCGCAATCACACGGACTCCGGTTCGGGACAACCGATTTGGATGCGGTGCTCGCGGACAGAACGATCGACGCGGTGATCGTGACGACGCCAACCGATCTCCACGCCGGTCACACTGAGCAAGCGCTCAATGCAGGGAAGCACGTCTTGTGCGAGATCCCATTGACGACTTCTCTGGCCGATACCGACCGCTTGATCGCGCTGGCTGATTCAGTCGATCGCCGCTTGATGGTTTGCCAAACGCAGCGCTTCTTTGCCCCGCTCGTAGAAGCCCGGCGAATGGTTGAAGCCGGGGAGATTCACGTTTACGCGGCGATCTGTCGATACCTTTTCAATCGCCGCAACAACATCAACTGGAAGGGCCGCAATCGGAGCTGGACGGACAATCTCCTCTGGCACCACACGTGTCACGCGGTCGACGCGACGCTCTGGATACTCGGTTCCGACGTTGTCGAAACGTCCGCTCAAATCGCCTCGCCGGACCCGGTGACGGGAATCCCGATGGATATCAGTATCGTGATGCGCACGGTTCTGGGTCAGATCGCGACAGTCGTCACCTCGTATCACGCGATCATTCCCCGGCACGATTACCTCTTGATCGGGAACGAAACGTCGATCCACTTTGTGGACCAGGAATTGCACGGACCATCAGGACCGCTGGTGCCGGCAACGGGCTCTGATCCCCTCCCGGATGCGCTTCCTCGCCAAAACGCCGAATTCTTCGACGCGGTTCGAAAACGGCGGGAGCCCGCGATTTCCGGCAGATCGGTGCGCCCGGCGATGGCGGTGTTGCAGTTCGTGCAAGACCAGCTCGATGCTCAGACACCTGCATAGGCCCGATCGGCATTTACCGGAGGCGAATAGAGCGCGATGGGTTGTTTCCGCTGGATCGGCCAGGCAGTCTGCTTCCTATTGCTATTGGTGCTCGTGCCGCTCGCGCTGAGCGGCCTGTGGGCACGGGCCACCGTGCTTGACCAAGACCGGTATGTTGAGACGGTCGGTCCACTTGCTTCCGACCGCGCTGTTCAATCGGAGATCACGCTCAGGATCATGGGGTTCCTCGATGAATTGGTCGCGGAAGCTGACGTAGAGTCGCCGGAGGCGGTTCAACTCCTCGTGTCTCAATATGACGAAGTCCGGCCGGTCATCGATCGCGCGGTGCGGGGGGTCGTCGAATCGGCGGCGTTCGAAACCGTGTGGCGCGAAGCCAATGCGGCGGCGCACCCCGTGCTCATGATCCTGCTCAAAGGGCGGGACAATTCTATTATCCGGAATTCAGGCGGGGTCGTAAGCATCGATCTCGCGGGTGTGTACGATAAGGTCCAGAGCGCGCTCGAGATTCAGGGTGTTGGGCTGCTGAATGGAATAGAACCGACCGATGATCAGCTCACGATGTTGCTCTTCAAGTCATCCGATCTGGTCGAAGCCCGGCAGATCATGCGGATTCTCGATCGCGGGATGATTGCGATCGCGGCGCTTACGATCATCGTCATCTTTCTTTACTTATGGGCCACTCCTGGTATGTGGCGAGGAATCTTTTGGCTGGCATTTGTCGCAGTCGTCACGGTGATCGCGCTCTACGTTGGAATCCAAATCGGGCGAGATGCAACTGCCGGAAATGTTGCCAACGAGTCGTCTCGAGAGGCCGCGGAGGCAATCTACGACGGCGTTCTGAAGTCGCTCCAACATCGCATGCTGCAAATCGGATTGTCCGGCACCGGAGTCGCCGGTTTCCTGTTTCTCGTGAGTCGCTTTCGGCCGCGACGAGTCTGATGACGTCGTGCCGGGCAGGTTCTCTCAATCGTGACGATCGAGTTGTATCTCTTGACCATGCTCTATCTTTGAAGGCAGTAGGCTATGAACACAGCGGTCTGGAGGAGCACTGCCAAGGACACGGGTGACTGGAGTCATGACAATGGATAACCGCTCATCAAGACAGCTTGCCGTCGGGGTGGCCTGACAAATGCCGAGCTCTCCGCGCGTAACCTTCTTCGTCGACGTCGACAACACACTGATCGACAACGATGCCGCGAAGCGAGAAATGGATCGCCGTCTCGACGCCCGCATCGGTACCGACGGCTCCGCCCGTTTTTGGAAGATCTACGAGCAGGTGCGTGCCGAACGCGGCATGGTAGACATACCGACCGTTCTGTCCCACTACCTGGAGGAGACCGGCGATCGCTCGCTCCGGTTCGAATTGGCCGATCTCTTCATGCGATTTCCGTTTAGCGAGTTCCTCTTCTCGACCACATTGCAGACGATCAACCACATGCGCGCAATCGGCACAGTCGTGATTCTTTCGGACGGCGACCCTGTGTTCCAAGTGGCCAAGATCACCAGAAGTGGGCTGGCATCCGCCGTCGATGGGTATGTGCTTGTCTTTCCGCACAAGGAAAATCACCTTCCGGAAATCACCGCTGCCTTCGCGGCAGATCACTATGTGCTGGTCGACGACAAACCTGGCGTGATCAAGCGCGTTGCAGAACGCATGCGCTTCCCACTATCGACCGTGTTCGTTCGCCAGGGACGGTACGCCGCGACAGTCGATCCCGGTCCTTGGCAGGGCGCTGGATTGACCATCGACTCGATCGGCGACCTGCGCGTGTTCGACCGACCGTCTATCGTCAGATCCGGTCGCGGGGCAAAGTACCGGCAGAACTCAGCTTGAGTCAGGACGCGCTGGAGCAAAATCCGGCAGAGCAGAATCCGGCGGAACCGCCGGTTTCTGCCGCCGCCCAGTCACCCGGAATGACTGGTCACCTCATTTCGCGCGCCGTGACGACTGTCGTCCCGCTCGTGCGCCCCAGCATTATGCTGTCGTGCGTTCAACTATAGCGACGGCATTCACCCACGCAATGGGGAATATTCCCATCGGCTCGAGCCGGGCGGGACATGGTCCAGCTAGATTAGGTCGGCAAGACCATTCCGGTAGATGCAGATGATCAGGTCCGTTCTGGACTCTACGCCGAACGCCTTCTGGATTGCCTTGAGCTGGGCATCGACCGTGTTGTAGTCCCGATCGACTTTGTCGGCAATCTCCTTCACGGCCAACCCCTGGGCCACCAGGCCGAGGATTACGCGGCGCTTCGGGGTGAGTTTCGCCAGGGTCGCCCTTGCGCGGGTCGCCTCGTTCGCCTCTTTTGCCCAGGGATCCGCCATCGTCTCGCCGAGCAACCCCGCCGTAACAGACTGGGCAAACTCAACCGACAGACCTGGATCGCTCTTCTGGCCTTCGCCGAACGCGAGATCGTAGAGCGGTCCGCCTAGCCGCAAACGGAGCTCGGCAGCCGCCCGCGCGTACGCACGTCGCTCCGTGGGTGGAAGCAGCGCTCCAACGCGTATGCACAGTGCCTCGGAGGCACCGAACAAGCGCGCGGCGATCAGCTTTTGGTCGCGCGCGGCGGCAAGCATCGCCAGCCCACCGATGGATGCGCCCGCGCCCCAGTAATCACCTTGATCCCAGTACATCGCCAGCGCGTTTCGATACATCTTCGCGGCGCCACGCCAATCCGCGAGATCGCGTGCCACCTCGCCACCATAATATCTACCGGTCGCCATTCCCCATTCGTACGCGATCATGTCATGAAGCGCACGTGCATCCGCCAGATGAGCAGCGGCTGCGGTCGGATTGTTCAGCGCTCGCTCGAGCACGCCGTAGGTGAGATGGCAGACCCCGACGCCGATGATGTCCTGCCAGCGGCCGAACAACTCGAACGCTTCATCGATCCTCTGCTTCATCAGGGGATAATTGGCTTGACGCCAGGCGATAAGCGACCGGTAGAAGATCGACTGCGCTTCGATGCGCACCATGCCGATCCGCCGGCCGATCGAGTTGGCCTCCTGCAGAGAGATATCTGCCCGCTCGTCTTGCCCCTGAATCCAGCAAAGGGCGGCCAGGGAGATCAGCGCATCCCCACGAATCCATTCAGGTCCCTGACCATTGACCAACGCCCGATCGAGCCAATCGATTCCTTCCGATACTAGGCCCCGAAACTGCCAGTAGGGATTGAGACCGTTCGCGATGCGAAGCGCCAGCTCCGCTGCCCCGATGCCTCGACTATTGCTCCACGCCAGCGCGGATCGGATGTTTCCGAGCTCGTCGTCGATCCGCTCGTGCGCCCAGCGGCGTGCCAATTTAACCCAGAGTCCAGTCGACGCAGCGTCGACAAAACCGCACATCAATGCGGCGTGCGCATGGTGTACAGCCTCCCTTTCGCCAGATTGGCGCAATCGCTCCTGTCCGAACTCACGCAACGTCTCGAGCATGACGTAGCGAGGAGCTCCGTCGCTGCCTCGTTCCAAGCGGATCAGGCTTTGATCGACGAGTGATTGAATGCCCTGCAGCGGGTCCAGCGCAATCTTTGAGAGGGGGAGCTCGCGATCATATTCTCGGTAGGCTGCTTCGAGTCGCTCGACGGTAGGGTCGAATCCCCACCAGACCTTCGCCGGATATGGATCGCCATAGATCACGGTCCACGGATAGCCGCTTCCCGCGTCGCGCCCGGTCGCGATGGCGACCGCCATTTCAACCGCAAATCCACCTTTATAAACGGACAGCCGTTGGAATAGCGTTCGTTCAGCGGGTGAAAGGAGCTCATAAGTCCATTCGATCGACGCTTCCATCGTTCGCAGCCGTTCCGGGACATTGATTGGACCGGTGGCCAGGAGTTGAAGGCGCTGATCGAGTCGCTCGGCAATGGTTTCCAGCGGAAGCGAACGCGCGTGCGTCGCGGCGAGCTCCAATGCCAGCGGCAGGCCCTCTAGCTTCCTGCTGATTTCGCCAACCGTTGGCAGCGCCGTTTCATCAAGCGAAGCACCAGTATCGCGCGCCCGTGCCAGAAAGAGCTGAACTGCCGCGTTCTCGCGAAGGGTAGCCGCGGGCGTATCGCGTTCGAGTCCATTCACCGGCAATGGCGCGATATCCATCACGCGCTCGCCCCATATTCGAAGTGGGGATCGACTCGTAAGCAGAATGACCAGTCGAGGACAGCGGTTCAGCAGCTCCGCGATGAATTTTGCCGCCCGCGTAACGTGCTCAAAGTTGTCCAGCACGAGCAACATCGCGCGCTCCGCGAGGTGGCTCGACACTCGCTCCATCGCGGACTGATTTTCAGTGGCCCCGAGTCCGAAGTACTGCGCAACCGTTGCGGCCACCATCTCCGGGCCGGGCACCGATGCAAGCGGCACGAGGTGCACGCCATCCGGAAACAAAGGAGTCGCTTCCTCCATGACCTGAATCGCCAACCGGGTCTTGCCGACACCGCCAACTCCAGTCACAGTGACCAGGCGCGCCCGCTCGGCCGTCACCAAGCTGAGTAGTTCCGCGACTTCACGTTGTCGTCCAAACAATTCAGAGATCGCAGGCATTCTTAGTCCGTCAATTCTGCAACTGCATCAACCAATACATGGTCTCGAGTCCTTCGCTGCGCGTGCGGTGTCGCCTGCTATCGACATGCCGGCACATTCCCAATAGCACCTCAGCCGAGAGATCATGCCCAACAACTTCGAACCTGTGCCGCGCACCACCACTCATGAGCGCGAAACACTACCACGTTGCCGTGAAGACCCATCCCACAAGAGATCGCTTTCAACCAAGGTCTTCATAATCAATGCTCATGCTGCTATCCTACCTGAAGCCACTCCTCGCTATGAAATGGAACACTCGTGCCCGACGAGCGTAAATTCGAGCCCGCCCACGAACGGGCCGGGCTCCGCCCTGAATCTGTCGATACGTCACCGACTGGTCGTCGATCGGCAGCAGGTTGGGTGCTGTACGACTTCTCCAACGTCATCTTCGCCACGAATATGCTCTCAGTCTATTTCCCGATCTGGGTCGTCGAGGATGCTCGAGGCAGCGACAGCGACTACGGCCTTGTCAGCGGACTCTCGATGGCGGTCGTCTTCCTGATCGCGCCGCTATTGGGGGCACTGCTCGATCGAATGCGGCGGCGGATGCCCCTGCTGATCGCCGCGACAGTCATCACCTGCCTTTGTACCGCGTTCATCGGAACTGGGGGACTTGGACCGGCGCTTGCACTCTTCTTCGTCGCGAACGCGGTCTTTCAAACGGGTGTCATCGTGTACGACTCCTTGCTGCCAGATGTGAGTCCAGCCGGCCGGCGGGGACGATTGAGCGGAGCGGGCATTGCCGCGGGGTTCGGCGGCTCGGTCGTCGGGTTGCTGATCGGCATCACCGTACTCGCGGTCGACGCCGGCGCAAAACCGCTCGTCTTCAAGATCACCGCGTTGCTCTTCTTGCTCGGTTCGATTCCATGCTTTCTCTGGATCCGAGAACCGGTGCGTGTACCTCGCACCCGGCCGAATCAATCACCGTTTCAAGGCGCCATCGCAGAAGTGAAAGAAAGCAGGGCGTTCCTGAGGACCAACCCGCGATTGCGGCGCTTCCTGATCGGCCGATTCGTCTACACCGATGCGGCGAACACGTTGCTCGCGTTCCTGGGCATTTATGCAACGAAGGAGCTTGGATTCAGCGATTTCGCGATCCAAATCCTCCTTTTGACCGGGATTTTAATCGGGCCGATCGGTGCGCTAACAGCCGGGCGTTGGGCGGATCGAATTGGACCTCTTGTCACCCTCCGGCGCACGCTCTTCGTGTGGTTGTTGGTCTTCGTTTTGGCCGCGGCTGTACCGCTTTTGGGATTGCCGGATGTTCTCTTCTGGTCGATCGCGCCGCTGACCGGCCTCGCGCTCGGAGGAACCGCGGCCTGCGATCGCCCCGTGTTGATCCAGCTCGCACCACCGGCGGAATTCGGTCGCGCGATGGGACTCTACGCCATGGCCGGGCGCTTTGCCGCCGTCAGCGGGCCACTGATTTGGGCTGGAATCGTAAGTGGCCTTGGTTTCAGGCGCCCGATTGCGGTCGCCTTCCTGGCCGCTCTGATCGTGGTTGCCATGGCGATTTTAAGACCGTTGCTCGTAACGAATTCGCGGTCGATCGGAAGCTCCTGGGAATCTGACGTATTCAAACCAGTGGTTTGAAGGCAAGCATGGCTGGAAACGAAAACGGGGACGGAAGATTCCGTCCCCGTCGTTGGATTCCGGGCTCAGTAGAGTTGCACGAATCCCATGTGCAGGCCTAGAAGATCAAAATCAGCTGAAGGATGATCACGATCAACGCGATGGCGCCACCACCTATATACATATTTGCCCTCCTTGGCGCTCAACATTTGCTGATAGCCGGATCGCCAGGGACCCGCGAGCGGTTCCAGATCGGAACCACTCAACAGTAGATAAAACACGTGGTGTGCCACTGAGAGGGTTTTCAGGTGTGCGTGGGCATGACGATGCCGTCCAGCAACTGGCGCAGCGGCTCGATCTGCGATGGATAAGCGTCTGCCAGCACGATCTGCGTAACCACCATGACAGACCAACCGGGTTCGATCACACGGCATTCGAGGTATTCCGTATAACGCCTGGAGGCGCTTTCGGTTGTGTAGGTGAAGTCGTAGACGCCCATCCGACGGCTCGCATCGCCCGACAAGATTGGTTTGCCGTCGACCGTCAACCGGGGCTCGACCTCGGAGAATCCCTGAGTAGTCGGCAACCGGGCGGCGAGACCGTCCAGGCAAACAATCGCGTCATCAGGGTAATTGCCAAAGCCCTGGATGTAGACGTTGCTGGTTTGATTCGTGAGCTGCACGGAATCCTCGCCGTTGACCGACGAGTCGCTTACGACACTCCATGTCTCGTCCCATGACAGCGAATAGCCGAACGTCGGGCTGACGTAATTGCTGCCGATGACACCAACGACAGGTGTCGCGGTTGGAACGGGCGTCGGCAACGTGGAGTTCGTTGCAAAGGCTCCGGCGACGAGCGCCGTTGCCGGTTGTGTTCCCGGAACAAAAATCCAGTGCTGTTGGCCACCGGCGACGGTCGCCCAAGCGCCGGCGGACAATCCAAGATTGATCATCTCAGGCCCGTTGAGCTGCAGGCTTCCGCTCTCGACTGCATACCCAATCGGACCCGACATTGTTGCCGGCGACACGTATGTCTCGGCATTCCATGTAACGCGCGCAATGAACGCGAGCGCGGGGATCGGTCTCGGTCCCACCGAGTCAGTCGCTTCGAACAAAAGCCCGCTCGCCGGACAGATTCTTCCGTCTGGCCCAAGCTCGGGCGCCTCCTTGTCCGTTCCGATCTTCATCGCAATGATCGGTGTGAGCTCCAGCCGAAGCGCCGAAGGACAATCGTTGCCTTGGAAGGAAACCGTGTATTGACCCTTATCGGCGAGCACCGCTTGCTCGCCCGCGGAGATCGATAGCGAAGATCCGCTGTCTCCAGTCAGCATCACGGTGCCCGATTCGACGAACCAGAGCTCCGGACCGCCGGCGATGATGACCGGCAACGCGTCGGAAGGTCCAGGCACGACACGGCTCAATGTTAGTGACTGATTTGCATCGGGCTCGGTGCCGAATTCCGCGGAGGCTAGCATTAACACAGTCGCTCCCGCCGCGGTGAACACCTCCAACTCGGCCGGAACTGTCGATTGGGCGGCCGCTCGAGAACCGACCGTAATGAGCGAGACCGCGATCAACAGAATGAGTGCGATGTTTCTATCGATTTGAAGCGTTCTCACGAGATTCTGCCTCACTGCTACCGGCATTGGCTTACGGCGCACCAGGGGTCGGCAGCGAAAGGGGAGCCGAAACTGTCGGTTCGATCTCGACAGAAAAAACCGGGCTGTCAAGCGTCGCGATTCGAGTTCCAGTAGGGTCGTTCAACTCGAGTCGGACGAAGTAGGAGCCTGCTTCCGGCGGTTCAGGAACATAGATCTCGCCGTTTGCCTGGTCTCGATTACCCAACGGAGTGAACGTCTCAGCGGGCCATCCTGGTTGAGCGACCAACCACGCGTCGCTCGACCGCTTGTTTGTCGTTGCGTCAAACACGCTCCATGTCAGGCGGCTTTCCTTATCCTGAAACCCTTCGATGACGACCGTGAAACTGACAATGACCCCTCGCTTCAGTAAGGCCCCCGCGGATAACGATTGGGGAGGATCGATTCTCAATCTGGCATAGTAGTCCGAGAGCGCGACATCGGATTCGATCTTTGGGTCGGATAAGGTGGCACTGAATTCAACCGGCGGAGGATCGGGACGCAGAGAAGGCACCAGGAGAAAAACCACGGTCAGCGTCGCGGCTAGGATTGTGATTGAGCTGCTGAAGATCCCTGTTCCTGTCTTCAACCAATCGCGAATTCGAACTCCCCGACTGGATCCTTCGTCAATTATGCTGGCAGAAACCACCAGCGGCGGATCTGGCGGTGGCGGTTGGATTGAAGGATTGCTCCCCTGAACGGATTCCTGATGCTGAACCGCGCTCATTCAATCGCGTCCTAATCAGAACGAGAAAGCGTCCGCTTTGAATGCCTGTAGAACAGACTCATTCCCGCACATTGTACGCGCGGCGGTCGCGAAAAGTTTCACAATCGCCGTTTCCGGTTGGGCATGTGGATGCGCTTCTACGTCTTTCTGAAGGCGCTTGGTGCCGTGTCACAAGAGCAATTCCAGAGTCTCAAGTTGATTCACCTAGCCGAGCCAGAAACCGATCGATAACCGCAGCGGCATCTCGGCGCAATCGAGGCTCCTGCTCGTGATGCCCAGGGGTGAGATGGAACCTCGCATAGCTAACACAGCCGTTTTTTCGGTGTCCTTCCCCATGCTCATCAGTCCCGAAGTGGGTGCGCAAGAGCAGTACCGCTCCGGCTACCATAGGCTCATCGAGCCATTCTTCAAGTCTCCTTGCATACAGTTCAGCGACGGCGTCCGGGCCTCCCTCGTATTCGGACAGAATATAGATCAAGTCGTGCGCGTCTTTTTCTTCTTTTCGTTCCGCGTATGCGTAGGACTTGAGGACAACGTAAGGGATGACGCCTGCAACTTTGACACACTCAGTTGTAACCCCTCCGCCGTCAAGGAGCTCTCCAGTTATCTCCACGATTACGTTGTCTCGAATCGCCAAATGAGCTCCGGGAATCCTCAGCGCGGCAACTCCCTTCGTGACTCCCAATGCTGATCCGGGCTTCTCATCTCCTTCACACAATAGATCGACGATTACGGTCGCCCCACCGTCAACACGTCGTATCCACCGATAATTGACCTGCCGATTGTCATGGTTCTCATATCGGACGAAACCGTGCTCTTCCAGATTTGTTTCCAGCCGTCGGTACGCTTCGACATTGGCCAGTAGGTCCAAATCGAGCACCAAGTCAACATCCATTGTTGGCACATATCGACTCGCAGTCTCTCTTGTCTCATCTAGCAGCAATAGAGGCACCATCCCCCCAATAACGCAAACGCAATCTCGCCAGGGTCCAAGGTTGGCGACCAGAGTCAACAATGTTTGATGGCAGGCGGAGACTTGATCGACTGTGTATCCGTCTATATGTCTTGGTTTTTGCGGACCCAAGCTCTTTGCGACCATCAGAACCCAATCCTTTCGCGGCGCAGGTAATCAGCCTGTTCTTTGCCTCGTTGTGGCCAAACCATAAGGTCGAGGTAGATTTGAATGTCGCTTGCCACCCAATTTCCGTCAACAAGCGTTCGAAACATGAAAGGTGTCATTTCCTTCGTAGCAAGTAACGATAAGTTTTCTCCTTCGTCCACTTGGGAGATCTCAGGCGCGGAGAAGGCGTTCATGACGTCGGTTGAGCGTGGTACAAGGATGGCGGCAACGGACTCTCGCCAAACAAATGGCGCTCGCCTAATAGCACCGCTCACCGCAGTAAGCGCATAGCTAATATTGCGAGACTCCAATTCCCGCGTCACCAACACAGCAACTTGCTCGGTTGGTTGTCGCCAAATATAAAAAGAGCTGATATCGTATTCGTCCAGAGAATGGACATTGGCCCATTCGTCGAGCAAATTTCCAGGTTGAATGAGTTTCCTTCTTGTGTTCGGGCCTCGACCACTTCGCTCAACGAATCCTTCAACTTCAAGTGCTCTCAAGACTTCATGCACGTGCGAATTTGCCACCTCAGATTGCTTCGCGAGCTCAGAAATCCTCCAGATTCGGTTGGGCTCGTTCAGTAGCGCATGAATAACTTGAGACGCACTACCCCTAAAGATTCTTTTCGGAACCGGCCGTCGTACCCGATTAACTGGGCGTTCAACATCATATAGAGCGCTCTCGGTGCGCAAAAAAAGACTGCCGCTCTGATCCCAATAGTTGATGCATTTCGCTTTCAACATCTCTCGGGAACTCTCGGTTATGAAGGGTGCGACGAACATTCCGACTCCGCTTGGCTTCTTGTCTCGCAGAAAACCTTCGAATTGAACTGAGACCCGGTCAACGTCGCGCGGAAAACCCGTCGACTTGGCTTCTATGAAGATCTGAACCTTTTGACCACGGACATTTGCTGTAACGATCCGATCAAACCTAATTCCAGGGTTTGCGTTTTCAGTTTCGATCTTGAGGATGCGGATGCCGGGCAAGCTCGCGAGAGCATCGACACATTTTTCAAGCAGATCCGATTCTCCGCTACTTGCCAACTCATCCTCCTTACAACAAAAATTCGCTGAACAGCTAATTTTGGTTTAAAGGAGACTATAGGACTGCCTGACCTAAGTCAAGACTTCAGGGCGGCGGCAAGCACTCTTCGGTGCAGCTCCGGAACAAATGCGAGATGCTCGGGTTTCATGAGGACGCTGCGGAGGATGGTCATTGACGGTTCATCCCAAACCAGATCCGGATGACCGGTGGCGCGTTCCGGCTTCACATTCAGTTTCGCCAGATAGAATGTGCCGTCGTTCATTCCGGCGTCAAAGACTCTCTGCGTCAGCGCCGATATCGACGAAACGCGACGATCGCCATTCGGCGGCAATGGAAAGAACGCGATGATGTCCAGCGACGGCTCAACGAGCAACTTCAAGCAATTGCTTTCACTGATGAGAGTCGCCCAACGCTGTGCGGCGGCGCGAGTCTTTCGAAGCACGGACCCGAGACCACGATGGGATTCAAGCGGAAAGCACTGCAACGTCGCCCAAAATGCGGCCGCGGCCGCTCCGGCACGTGAGCACTCCAGACTGATCTCGCCCAAGTGAAGTTCGTTTGACGTGAAGTAAGTATAAGGAGAGTCATGCTTATAGAAGCGGCCGACCGAAGCATCACGAAACAGAACCGATCCGCAGCCATACGGTTGAAGACCGTGTTTATGTGGGTCAACCACGACGGAATCGCATTGAGCAATTGCCCGAAACGCGGCCGCGTCCTCTGGAAGGAGCTCTCCGGGACCGGTTACTTCGTCAGCGGGGCCGGCTGAGGCCAGCAGCCTGAAAAACCCACCATACGCCGAATCGACATGGATACGAAAGTCAAATTGCTGCTGGAGCGCGATGACTTCGGGAATCGGATCGACCATCCCAAGCGATGTCGTTCCGGCGGTGACGACGACGGTGCCGACCTCCTCGGTGGCAAGCTTCTCGCGCAGCTCATCGACGTCCATCCGCCCACGCGCGTCCGACGCGATCTTGACGCCCCGCACCCCCAGAACCTCGCACATTCGCTCGTGTGTGTAGTGCGCCTCCGCGGAGTAGGCGATTGCTTTGTCTGGTCGCAGCTTTCGAGAGACCCAAAGCGCCTCGAGATTCGCAATCGTTCCACTCGAAGTCAAATGGCCCAGCGACGTCGCTGGGTCGAAACCAAACATTGTCGCCAGCGCGGCCACCGTTTCGCGCTCTAGCGCCGCCGTGGCTGGACCTCCATCCAGTGCGTGGTTGTTCGGATTGATCCGCATTGCCATTTGATACGCAGCGACAGCAACCTCATGGGGCGGTTTGAGCATTTGACCCGCGTAACTGGGATGAAAGAACGGGTAGTTGTCGCGAAGTCGCTCAGCCAGTTCGGCGAGCACGGCCTCAGATCGATCCAGCGGAACCGACAGCGTCTCGTCCGGTTTAAATGACGGCCACTTCGCTTCCCAGGCTTTCACAGACATGGCCTTTTGCTCATGGGAACACCTCATTCCTGTGAGCGAGGATCGCGGAACAGATGAATGCGTGGGGTCAGAACATTTCGGAAGTCGGCATCCAGCGTGAAGAAGTCATCGATCCCGATCTCTCTAGCAGTTGCAATATGGACCGCGTCTGCTGCATCAAGCGATTCGAAGCCCATAATCCTGATGCTTTCCCGCCAAATCGGGTTTGACATAGGGATCTCGGTGAGCGAGTGAAAATTCTCGAATAGGAAGGTGAGTCTTCGAACACCATTGCTCAACCATCGCTGCCGAACAAGAGATTGTGAGGTCCACCTATCCAAACCGAATGCGTCGCGCGTTTCGGGCGTCAATTGGTTTGGTTTCGTCGCGAGCCTTCGAATGACTCGACCGAACTCCAGTCGGACAATCTCAGATACATAGACGTTGGCCCGTGACGATTGAAGATCGGCGCACAATTGAACCGCGACTGGACCGGACGGTGTGTCAGGATAAGCCGCCGCAACGATGACACTTGTGTCCAAACAAACCTCGCGTGGAAGTGGAAATTGAATCACTCCTCGTCATCGTCTTTGCCGAGGATCTCTCGAATCGTCGACCCCTTTCGAAACCGGATCTCAGAATCCGGAACGACCGGTTTTGGATTGTGATTAATGTGCACCACCACCCCCGGCCACTTGCTTATGCGCTCGAACCGCTCCTCTGGGGTTTCAGTTCGTGGTGGAATTTGACTGCTCATGACGGGCTCCAAAGTAGTCGTTTCAATGCCTCGAACATACATCCGGTAGATGCCTGACGTCAATCTTCAGCCGATCAGTGCAGTTCGACCGCTAAGCTGAATCACGAGACAATTTTCCGGGTCAATTCATGGATCCTAGTTTCGGTCGGGAGGAGCAGCGCGAAGATGATCGTGGTCGCGCCGATCGCCGCCTGGAATCGCATCGCATTCTGAATGCCCCACTCGTCAGCGACCGCTCCTGTGATCGGAATGCCAATCGCCGACATCGTGAAGCCGAGTCCCATGATCAACCCAGAAGCCAGTCCAGCTCGTCCCGCCATCAATTCTTGCGCGATCACAAGCAATAATGGGAGTGTCGATGCGGCGAGAAATCCGATCAGTGCGGCAGTCGCGAACCCACCTCGGCCCGGGAACTGGGCGAACAAGAGCAGCGTTGGCACGCTCAACACCGAGGAGACGATCAGCGGGAAGCGTCGTCCAAACTTGTCCGCCAGCGTCCCGCATCCGACAGTCCCCAGCGCGGTCGAAATCAGCAAAACGGTCACGAGTGCGCTGTAGAAAAACGAGCTATACCCCATCTCCTTGTACCAGGTCGGAACGTAGGCTTGCATTCCGGAAATGGTCCACGAACGAAGCGCCATCATGCAAATCACGATCGCAAGCGTGCGCATCGGTACCGGAGGGGCGGCCAGCACTGACAGTGCGCGATTCAAGAACCGCTTCGAAATGCTGCGCATCTCGAACAACATCCAAACCGCGGTGCATGCGCCCGGCACGAGCATGACAGCGGTGCCTTGTACATCGAACAAATGGAAAATCGCGGCCGCGACTAACGGCCCACTGGCGACACCGAGCGTCCCTCCGGTGACGTAGATCGACATCGCGGTGTTGCGCTGCGAATCGTGTATCACCGCCCTGGCGTTCACCGCGCCCATCGGGTGATAAGCACCGGAGCCGATTCCCGCCAGCCCGGCGAAAATGAGCAGCACGGGGAAGCTCGGGGCAAATCCAATGAAGGCAAACATGAGGGCGGTCCAAGCGAGCGCCAGTCCGATGAACCGCGTGCCGAACCGATCGGCGATCCACCCAAAGAGCGGCTGCGAGATCGACGACATCCCGCCATATGCCAGTGAGACGAGTCCCACGGTGCTCAACTTGAGATCGAATTTGTCGGTCAAGAGCGGATAGAGCACCGGGATCACACCCGCGTACATGTCAACGGTGTAGTGCCCAAGCATCAATGTCGCGAGAGATCGATTTTTGAGTACTGAGAACTTGCCTGTGGGTATACCGGCGAATTCAGGCTCTCGTCGATGCTGGGCCGATGGTTCAGGACCCGCGTCTGCCACAACGCTCATTGAATGAGGAGCTCCGAATCGCAGGTCGACACGTTCATGCAACGTTGCGCAAATGTTTCTCAACAAGAAGCACAGCGGCGTAACCGCGGGGCATCGTAACAGTCGCCCCAGATACGGGCAACAAGCTGAAGAGGACCGGGGCGGCTGCCACGGTCCTCTTCAGCTTGTTGAGATCAGCGCTTAGTCCGCCGGCGCGGGAGCGAAGTCGCCGATCACATCTCGCGATCCCTCAATCCGCAGATCGGGCAACCAACCCAGCCAGTGTGGGAGATACCAGTTCTTGTCGCCGAGGAGCTTCATCGCCGCCGGCACGAGAATCGTGCGCACAATCGTCGCGTCGAGGAAGACCGCCACCGCGAGTCCGAGTCCCATTTGTTGGATCTCGACAATTCGGCCGGATGCGAACGAGCCAAACACGGCGACCATGATCAACGCCGCGCCGGTGATGATCTTGCCAGTGGACTGCAACCCAACGGCCACCGACTCTTCATTGTTATGCGTGAGGTCGTAGTGCTCTCGAATCCGGCTGAGTAAGAAGACATGATAGTCCATGCTCAATCCAAAGAGCACGCAGAAGAGAAAGATCGGAATCCAGGCCGCAATGGTGTCAGCTCTCTGCATCCCAAGCAGATCCGAACCTATGCCCTTTTGGAACACCGCGGTCAACACCCCGTACGCTGCTCCTACTGACAACAAGTTCATCAAAATCGCTTTCGCCGGAACGACCAGGGAGCGGAACGCGACCATCAGCAGCAGGAAGCTCAGGCCGAGGACAAAGGCGAACACCCGCCACGTGTACTGCGACAAGATCGAATTGAAATCGGCATTGCCCGCCGAATCGCCTCCGACAAACACGCTGCCGGAGTGTGCTCCAAAAGCAGCTGGAATCGTGCTCGATCTGAGTTCATCGATTGCGTCGAAGGCTCGTGTCGATGAGGGATCGACCCCGAGCGGAACCGAGATTACCGTCAGCTCGCCGTCATCGCTGCGTTGAACTTCGACCGGACCATAGATTGGGTCGTTCGCGAGCGCCGCCGTGAGATTGGCAACGCCATCGGTGACCCATGTCGAATTGACCGTCCCGTCAACGACGATTTCTACTGGTGAGATGACTCCCTCATAAAACTGTTGGCTCAGGATCGTGTAGCCGGATTTGACATCCGTTGGCGGTAATGTCTCGATTCCCGGTTGACCAGTCTTGAGGCTCACCGCGGGCAGTGCTGCCGCAATCAGGATGGTCACGGCGATTGCAAGCGCCGCAACAGGATGCGCCATCGTGATCTTGGTCACACGGCCCCAGAATCCCTTGTACGCAACGTGTCCCAGATCCCTCTTTTCGGAACCGACCCGGGTGCGGCGGGGAAAATTCACCTTGTCGCCGAGCAAGCTGAGGATCGCCGGAACGAACGTCTGAGTCGCCAGCACGGCCACCAGCACGGCCAGGATCGCGCCCGAGGCAAGACTGTGAAAAACAGTCACTGGAATCAGGAACATGCCCATGAGCGCGAGGATCACTGTTCCGCCCGAAAAGAGGATTGCCTTGCCCGCGGTGGCGGAAGCGAATTCGATCGCCTCCTGCTTCGGCAATCCGAGCCGGCGCTCTTCGCGATAGCGCTCCACCATGAAGAGCGCGTAGTCGATTCCAACCGCCAGCCCGATCATGGTGATCATGACGGTGACGACGTCGTTGATTGTCACGAATTGCGAAACGATCGCCGTCAGTCCGACCGCCACGAAGATCGAGACAATTCCAAGCAGTAGTGGAATTGCAGGAGCAATCAGCGCTCCGAATACGACGACCAGCACCAACAATGCCACCGGGAGTCCCACTGTTTCGGCCTTCGACAGATCTTCTTCGGCGATGGCTCCGTAGGCTTCCTCGCCGCTCAGGTCTCCAACCGCGTAGACATTCAGGCCCGAGCTTCTGTGGCCCTGAGCGATTTCTACGAACTCAGCCGCGCTATCGGTTGAGTATCCGGCTGCAAGGACGACCGGAATGAGGGTCGCGTGCCGATCGGCAGAAACGAGTGAGGCTGCGCTATCGCTGCTTGAATTCACTTGCTGGTAGTAGTTTGTCGCCGATTCGACAACGCCCGTCATTCCCATTAGGTCGGACGTGGTCTGCTCAACGGCGGATCGGTAGCCGGCATCGTCGACGGTCAGCACATCCGAGTGGAAAACGATCGTTTCCGTTCCTGGTTGATCGCTCGAGTGCTCGTCGAGGAGCGCATCTGCCTGCTTCGAATCTGGATTGTTTGTGAAATCCGCGTCATTGTTGAAGGACGATCCCATGCCGGACTGAAGAACGGCTGCGATCGCGATCATAAGAATCCAAAGACCGACCGTCTTCCAAGGATGACGTGCACTCGTTCCCGCCAACCCGCGAACTGTAGGTATGAGCTTCATTTAGGTTCCCCTCGCCACTAGTCAAACAGCACACATCACTGCATCGACTCGATATTAGGAGCGAAGGCTCAAGAGCGAATCGTGGGGGACCATACTTTTTCTAGTAGGGTTATCCCCCATGTCAGCCGATCACGCCTTGCTCCCGTGGCTGGCCGAAACTCAACTAACGCTTCGGAGCTCACGATCCAATCCCGTGCTTGCTGAAATCAGCATTGCCACCGCGAATGTGCCATCGGGAGCGACCCTCCTGACGCGGAACGGCGCCAGTCCGCTCGAAGTGAGTCTTCCGCGGGATTGTGGACCGGGCGCCATGTCAAAACTCCAACAAGACCGAGAACGCCCTACCGAACTCGCAAAAAAAACGCCGCTGATCCGTTTCGACAAGTCGATAAACCAGCGATCTCGGCTATCCGCAGGGAACTCGTCAGATTTCAAACACGACCTTTCCCTCGATCACGGTCATTTCAGTGCGCAATGTGTGCAACTGCTCTGGGGCAACAGTTCGCGGATCGCGGTCAAGAACAACCAGATCGGCGAGCTTTCCGGGCGTGATCGACCCCTTGATCCGCTCTTCAAACGAGGCATAGGCGCCATTGATGGTGAACATCCGGATCGCTTCATCGATCGTCACGCCCTGTTCCGGTCCCATCTTTTGCCCATCCTGTGTCAGTCTCGTCACCGCCGAGCGCAGATTCACAAAGGGATCCGCGGAAACAACCGGCACATCGGAGCTCCCGGCCGCCACAATCCCGTGATCGAACCACGACCGGCCGGGATAGGAGAGGGACAGCTGCTCGGGCGTGAAGTTCTCGATGTACGAATCACCGAGGTAGTAAATGAATGACGGCTGCGGAATCGCGATCACGCCGAGTCGCCGCATCCGGGCCAGATGCTCAGGCGTGCACATTCCACAATGCTCGATCCTCGGCCGGGCATCGGCGCGCGGAGGAGCGGCCAACGCGGTTTCATAGGCGTCAAGGATCATCGTGATCGCCAGATCTCCGATCGCGTGCGCGGCCATCTGGAAACCGGCGGCATTCGCACGGGTGAATCGCTCGTTCAGGCCGGGCTGATCGTAGATCGTAATGCCGCGATTGCCCGGATCGTTGCGATAGTCGACGGTCATGGCCGCTGTGCGACCGCCCCCGGACCCGTCCTGGAAAACCTTCGCCGGACCAATTCGCAACCAGTCGTCACCGAAACCGGTCTTCAATCCCAGGGCCGTCATCGACTCCAAGGTGTCATCAATCAGCATCATGGTGAAGGTGCGAATTGGAAGCTCGCCGTCTCGCGCCAGCTCCTGATACGCCGCAAGTTGGCTCGATTTGGAGATCGCTGCCTCCCCAACACTAGTAATGCCGTAGCTGAGAAAACGCCTCCCCGCGAGTCGCAGGTGCTCCTTGATCTGATCCACCGTCGGTTCAGGAATGAGATCGCGGACGAGCTTCTGGGCCGTTTCACGCAGCAACCCAATTGGTTCGCCGGAGTCGTCGCGATCGATCTTGCCGCCCACCGGATCGGGCGTCTGCCCGTTGACACCCGCAAGGGACAGTGCGGCGGAATTGGCGACACAAAGATGACCGCAGGTACGAACCAGGATCGCCGGTCGGCCACCGGTTGCCTCATCGAGCTCGTATCGGGTCGGGTGGCGATGAATATCGAGCCGCGTGTCGTCGTACCCGCGTGCGACAAGCCAATCAACAGGTCGTTCGGATCTGTTAGCGGCTTCCCGGAACGCGGACTGCAAGGCGGCCAATGTCGGTGCGGCCATTGGACTGGCGTCGATCTCGCTTAGCGCTTGCCCAAAGGACATCGGATGATTGTGGTTGTCATTGAATCCGGGAAGGAGGGCCCGGCCTTCGAGATCGACCACTCGCGTTTCGGGACCAATCGCGCCTCGGGCGGCTTCTTCCGAACCGGCAAACGCGATCCGCCCATTGAGTACCGCTACCCCCGAAACATCGGGCAACCGCTCGTCCACGGTGATGATTGTGCCGTTTAGAAGAACAAGATCAGCGTTCAACCCGGAATCTCCTCATCAATCGACGTTTCAGCCGCGCCGCATAAGCACCTCGCACTGCATTATTGCCTGATCCGGAACGCAAAGGGAGTCGCCGTGGTCCAGTTGCCCGAGCACGACGCATATACAGACAACATTCGGGAGCGCGATGCGGGGGAAGCGCCGGTTGAAGAGAGCAATCGAACGCATTCCGCCAACGTCTCGCTCCTCGATCTCGATGGCGTGCCCGCCGAGCGCGTCTCAGATAGTCCTCGGATCGGGAACGGGCTCATCCCGCTTCTGCATTGCGGCGGGCTCGCGAGCGGTTCTCCCCGAACGCATCGCGGTCTGGCCGCGTCGATGTCACGTGCCGCGGGCCGCGACGTGGTGGTAATTGACTACCGCCTCGCGCCCGTGCATCCATTCCCGGCAGCGATCGACGATGCCGTTGTCGCCTACCGCGCGCTCCTTGAACTGGACCACGATCCGGCTCGGATTGCGGTCGCGGGCGATTCCGCGGGCGCCGCATTGGCGGCCGCTCTGCTCACGAGGTTGCGTGACCCCGGAATCGCACTGCCCGCCGCCGGGGTGCTGATCTCCCCCTGGCTGGATCTCACATTGTCCGGTTCGACCATCAGTTCGCTCGCGCCGGACTTCAACAGGCGGCGGACTTGTATCTGGCTGGTGTCGATCCCACGAACCCTGAGGCCTCGCCACTATTCGCAAATCTCAGTGGATTGCGCCGTTCATGATCCACGTTGGAGAACACGAGATTCCGCGAGATGACTCTGAACGGTTCGCGAACAGAGTCCGCGAATCAGGCGGCTCGGCGACGCTCAAGATTTGGCCAGGAATGTGGCACGTGTTTCACGCTTCGGAAGTGCACCCGAGTGCGGCAATTGCTGTTCTGGAGCTCGGCAGATTTGTACAAGAGATATTTTCTCAATCCAGATTGTAAGAGTGCGCTAGTCACTGTACGTATTGGTACCGCTTGGCAATGTGCCGTTAACCTGGCGTGTTGTATACGCTATACGTAATACGTTTAATAGAAGGGAGCACCGATGAGATTCATGCATTGCATCCGGCCCAGCATGTCGGTTCATGACTCGAATACGTCCTCCTGTATCGAACCAATCGGAGAAGAAGATCGAACATGGATTGCGGAACAGCTTGCGATTGTTGATCGATTGGTTTTCTGTCATTCACCCGCCGATCGGGGATTGGAGCTGAGTCCCGCTGTGCTCGATAGAGTCTACGCGGGGTGGTGGAAGAGTCCCACACGATATGACGGCGATCCGAACGAAATCGTGGATGCGGCCGGCAGCGCTTTTGGGCAATACCTCGTCGAGCAACGCGGTTTGTCGTGGGTAATCACCACGGACGAGCTTGGGTCTGATCTGGCGATCCATGACAAGTCGGGACGCTTCTTCGTCTATCCGGCCTGTCTGATCGCCAATCGATACGAACGTGGTGAAACCAGGTTCCTTGAAACATTCAACCAATCAATCAGTCAAACGGCGTGGAGCCTGTCGAACGCAACGACTGTTCATCAAGGTCCCAACCTGCGAATCCGTTCTGCCCGATAATCACGGCCGGCAGCGTTCGAAGTGGAGGAGCGGTAATGAAACGGGTTGTGGTTGTCGGCAGTGGAGTAATCGGTCTCAGTGCCGCGTTCGCATTGCACAATCGGGGCGCGGCGGTAACGGTCGTCGAGTCGCACTCGGCCAGTCACGGTGCATCTGTCGTCAACGCCGGCTGGATATGTCCGTCGCTGTCGGGGCCTGTGCCATCGCCTGGTCTCGTCAGAACGTCGCTCAAGTGGATGCGTCATTCCGACAGTCCGCTCTACATCAAGCCGACCCTGAGCTACGACTTTCTACGATGGCTCATGAGCTTTTGGCGCAGCTGCAACCAACGAAACTTCACCTATGCGCTCGAGGCGATCAGCACGCTCAATCGGCGGACTTTTGAGCTCTACGACCAAATGACCGCTGCCGGGGTGGAGTTCGAGCATCATCAGAAGGGCATCCTCTTCGTTTTCCATTCGCTTCTCAAACTCGAGCACGAGTTGAAAGCGCTGGAGCCCTACTCAAGGTTCGGAATCGTGCCATCGAAGCCGTATCTCGGCGACGATCTGCGCGAGCTCGAATCATCACTCAGTCCGTCGGTCACCGGCGGTTTCTGGTACGAGGGCGAGCGCCACGTCCGGCCCGATACCCTCACGAACGGTCTGACCAAATGGCTGGCCGAACGCGGAGTCGAGTTTCAAACCAACACCAAGGTCGTGGATTTCGAACATGCAAATGGACAGGTGAGCGCGGTCCAAACGACCGGAGGACGTATCGAAGCGGACTCCGTGCTTCTGGCTGCCGGCGCCTGGACCGGTGAGCTCACGAAGAAGGTCGGAGTTCGGTTGCCGATCCAAGGCGGAAAGGGCTACAGCCTCGACTACGCGCCGCCTCCCGTGCCAGTGAACCACGCGATCGATTTCGCGGAAGCACGGTTCGCCTGCACGCCAATGAATGGAATGGTCCGCTTGGCCGGCACAATGGAGCTCTCCGGCATCAACGATCTCGTCCGCACCGAGCGCGTGGCCGCGATCGCGAGAGCCGCCGCAAGGGGATTCGCTCGTTGGCCGGTCGACCCAAGCATGGCCAAGATCGGGAGTGGACTTCGTCCGATGACGCCCGACGGAATGCCGGTGATCGGCTGGCTCAAAAGCTTCCGAAATCTCGCGGTCGCCAGTGGTCACGCGATGCTTGGCTTAACCTTGGCCGCGAGCACAGGCGATGAAGTCGCGGAAATGATGACCACGGGCAGGGCTTCCGACGTGATCAAACCCTTCGATCCGGCTCGATTCAACTAACGCCGAGCGCCGCGAATCTCGGGCCACATCAGGTTTCATTGATCGGAATCGCCGCAATCCACTCGTTGGCCGATGGTTCGCGGTCGGCCGTCACCTCGAGCGCTGGCGGGTCGAGTCGACGCGGGCGGGTTTCCACCGCGCCGTCTGTCGAGGTCTCCCGCGGCTCATCGTAGGTGTAGGCATATAGCGCATTTCGTCCGAAATCGACCCACAAGGAAACAACCTCGACCCCACTCAATGACTCGGCATCGATCTCGCCCGTCGTCAATGAGATCCGCTGAACCCCGAGAAGCTCGACCTCGATGTCGTCCGCTGTTTCACCAACCCGCGATGTGCGGCCGGTGACGTAGAGAAATGACCTGATTAACATTCGAAGAGGCCACATTCGCTGTTGATTTGGCCGATGGCAACAACCAGGGCGACATCGGTGCTCCAGGCGTGCGACTGACCCAAATAGAACGCCAGCGACTCGGAATACGCGGATCGCTCTTGCACGATTTGCTAGCTGCACAGCGAAATCGGGCAACGGGAGCATAGCGCCGGCTGAATTCACTGACCCTGCTGCTCAAGTGCAGGACCTCGTTTGCCGAGCCCTCTTTATGCGTCAAGAACACTTGCGGTTATGAATGCCGCAACGGTCTATTTGGGCTCTGTTGGATCGTTCGAAACACGTTTGACCTTTCGATCAATCTCGTCTTCGCTGGGCAGTGCGTCGTACGCGCCGGCGCGACCCACCGCAATCGCGCCGGCCGCGCAAGCACGCCGTAGAGCAACTGGAATCTCGAGTCTCCTGATCAGACTAGCCACCATCACGCCAAGGAACGCATCTCCGGCGCCGACCGTATCCACGACCGTCGTCTTGAGCGCGGGCACAAAGGCCTCACCAGCGTCTCCGACCCACACCGAACCGGTTCCACCCAACGTGATGACCACGTTCGCGGTTCCCTGCTCGTGCAGTCTTCTCGCGACCCGCACCGCTTCTGATTCATTCCTAATTGTCGCGCCATCCAGAATCCCGGCCTCGACCCGATTGACGATCAACCAGGTGATCGTGCTCAATCGAATTCCGGCAAGCTCTTCCATGCTGGAAGGAGCCGGTGAGGCGTTGAGCACGATCGGTCGACCCAGATTGGCGCAGAATTCGATCGCCTCTGCCACGAACGCCGGCTCAAGCTCTCGCTGCAAAACAACAACATCAACTCGCTCGATCTCCGGCCGCGCGGCCTCAAGATCGGAGCGATCCACGTTGTTGGCGGCCCCCGGGGCGATAATCGACGCGTAGTCGCCCTCAGCCGCGAAAACCGTGCTGGCGCCCGTCGGCGCATCGGGATCGACGGTGACCCGATCGATCCGGACACCCTTTTTCTGCAACGCCGAGCGCAGCATTCGCCCGAAATCGTCGTTGCCGACGCGGGAGACCAGCGTCGTCTCGATGCCGCAAAGGGCAAGCTGAATCGCCTGATTCCCAGCTTTGCCGCCAGGCGCCATCGAAAAAGCCCCGCCGGTAACCGACTCACCACGACCCGGAAACCGATCTGCCCTGGCAATGAGATCGACGTGAAGACTGCCGATAACGACCGCGGAGCCACTCACTCGCCGTGGGCCGTTCGAATCAAGTTCAACACCGCCACGGCATCCTGCTTCCGCTGCGCGGCTTCCAGCTCGGCCGTGTCCACGCGATCGAGGATGCGCTCCATCCGTTCGACCTCGCCGATATTAGCGGCGCACTCCGCGGAGGGATCGACGCGATCCGGAAAGGTGTCGAAGTAGATCGTCTCCCGAAAGTCATGCTGGCGCAGCACGTGGAGCAGCTCGAGCGTTTGGTGGAAGTGGACGCTTCCGACCATCAAACCGTCGTCAGCGGGTCCATAGCCGTCATTGAGATGAATGCCGAAGAGTTTCTCCTCCCGCAATGCGAGCGACGCTGCCGCTGCCGGTACTTCGCCCGCCATCAAACTATGGCAAACGTCGAGCGTGACGCCAAAGTTCGGAGCACCAACGTCATGGACCGCGACAATGGATTCGCCCATCGAACGGATTAACGAAAACCGTCTCGGATCGCTTGGTTTGTACTCGACACTCACTCGGATTTCCGGCCGCATAGCCACGACATCGCGAAACCCCTGAATCTCGAGCTGCCACAATCTCTGGTAATCGACTTGAAACGGATAGTCGAACCCGTCTGGCCCCATCCACAAAATGACATGCGGAATTTGCCGTGAAGCGGCGAAATCTACCGCCTCGCAAGTTAGCGCGACGGACTCGGCCCTCAACACCGGATCGGGATTGGTAAACGCGCCGTGCTTGAATCGATGTGGGTCATAACGGAGGTTGAGCGCCGAGATCTCGAGTCCAAGATTCCGAATTTCGTCGAACAATGTGCCTGGTGTCGTTTGGTCGATATGCTCGGGGTGGTTGAGCTCAACCGCGGCGATCCCGGGCACCGCTGCCACGAGACGAATCGCTGAAATCAGATCCGGCGCACCGCGAAACGAGTTCAGTCGAGTCGCATATCGGTGCCGGAAGGAAGCCATGAATTCCTAGTCCGTCTCACTAATCCGATACAAGCTCACGAAAATCTGGGGCAACAGCGCTCGACTTCGTGTGTTGTTCGACCGGCAGCACGTCCGGAATGGTATCAGAGGCCCTAATTTATGATTGCCAGCCACGCGTAACTCGCCGCGACCGCCTGAAGATGGCGGCCGCGGTAAACGTTTTGAACTAATTGTCAGCTTGAGACCAACCGACCTACGAGCAGTTTTCTCAGCTCGTCAATCTCCTGACGATCACGTTGGATCAGCCGGTCGAAAACGGCGCTGAAGTCTCGGTCACCCGCTTGGTCCGCAACCGACTTGTACGTTTCCAGCGACGCGATCCCTTGGAGCTTATTCGTAAGCACAACCATCAAGTCGTAAGCGACATTGCAAATGTCGGTGGTCTGCTCCGATTGTCGTTTTGGTTTGTTCGATCGTCGCTGTCATGTTTCACTCCACTCTCCAACTCACAAGTGGACCGTGTCACATCCGTGCGCCGGCCGCTTGTCGTACTTTCAGGTACATCCGCGGGTCAGCATCGAAGAGTCGTTTGCACTCGACAGAGCAGAAGAAGAAGAAGTCCTCTCCTTGAAACTTGCTCTGCGCCTCCGCTTGCGCGGATTCGATCTTCATTCCACGGACCGGGTCCACAACAATTGCCATGTCGTTGCCTCCTTTTGCCTTCCCCGCTCATCGCGGCTTCGTTGCTACGAGAGCGTGGGTGTCAGCAAACGGACTGCAGAACTCGTGCCAGCCGGTAAGTGATCGCGAGCATGCGAGCCGGCACAAACATGGCAGAATCTGTCCGTACACTCTGTGGTGAGCTCAAACCACGTTGGGATGCTGTGAATAGATCGCCCTGGAAAGCAAAGTCGCGCCGTGCACTCGGCTGACCGCATCCTTCGCTGCCTGGTGCCGAGCAGGTACCGGGCAATCCTCATGCGCGAGTATGGGATTGCCGAGGCATCGTTCATCATCGCGGGCTCGTTGTTCATTTCGGCGATCCTCGGCGCTGTCCGCCAGATCCTGCTCAACGCCGAGTTCGGCGCTGGCGACACGATCTCCGCCTACTACGCGGCCGCAAAACTCCCCGAAACGCTCTTCACCCTCGTCGCCGGAGGCGCGCTCTGGACCGCGATGATTCCGGTGCTCACGGATGCACGGCGCACGCACGGCATCGAATCGGAACGCAATCTTGCGAATGTTGTCCTAACCGCGGTGATGGCGACCGCCGTCGTGACAATCCTGATCGGGCAACTCACGGCGCCGTACTTTGTCGAATATCTGCTCGTGCCCGGTTTCGACGATCCAACAACCGCGCTCACCGTCCGGCTCACGCGGTTGCTCCTGATCCATCCATTGATTCTCGCGGTTGCGAGTGTCGCGATGGCGGTCATGAACGCGCGCAGCCGCTTTTTGCTCCCCGCGATCGCGATCGCGGTCCACAATCTGGCCGAAATCGCGGGGATCATTGCTGCCTGGATCGTTCCCTCGATCGGCATTTACGGCCCCGTGGCGGGCGTGATCGCCGGGGCATTGTTGCAAGCTGGACTGCTCTTTGCCGCGCTCCGGCCAAGGGACTGGCGACCTCGCTTCCGCTGGGCGCCGCACGATCCCGGTCTGCGCGCCGTCCTGACGTTGTTGATTCCGACCAGTCTCTCCCTCGGCGTCGGATACCTTGGAGGCGTGCTCGACGCCGCGTTCGCATCGCGAGCGCCCGAGGAGAGCGCGTTGCCGGCGATCGTCAATGCCTGGCTGCTTGTGGCCCTGCCGGCCCGCCTGATCGGATTCGCGGCGGGTCAAGCGGCGTTTCCCCGGTTGGTCGCGGCTGCGTCGGAAGCGGCCGTTCAACCGTTTCGCCGCCTCACCCTTCGCGTTGCCGGCATGGCCCTGGTGCTCTCTATTCCCGCGGGCATCAGTCTTGTCGTGTTGGCGCGTCTCACGGTTCGCGTGCTCTTCGAGCACGGAGAATTCGACGCGGCGGCGGGAGCGCTGACGTCGGACGTCGTGGTCCTATACGCTGCCGGGTTGCCCGCCTACGCGGTGACCGAAGTCCTGACACGCTCGCTCGTCGCGATGCGCGACACCAGAACACCGCTTGCGACGAACCTTCTGCAGCTTGCTTTACGCGCCGCGATCGCGGCCCTCTTCCTCGGACGCCTTGGCGTCGAGGTCATTCCGGTCGCGTTCGCGGTTTCGTCGGTGATCGAGGTCGTCGTCCTGTGGATCGTACTCCAGCATCGAATGAAGAACTGGAGCGCCGCCAAATCCTGGAAGCCGCGAGAGGCCCGGGAGCATTAGCCAGCGGTGCGGGTGAAACGTTCGATCGCCTGCGTCAACTCGGTCAGCATCGCTTCCTGATCGTCGTGACCATGTGAGCAGGTTCCCAGCACGCAGCCCCGGATGTGATCCTCCAGCACAAGCAACCCGACCTGCCTCGCCGCCGACATCACGGCCGAGAGCTGGGTCAAGACGTCGATGCAATACTGGTCGCCTTCGACCATCTTGTGCACGCCGCGAACCTGTCCTTCCATCCGCCGCAACCGGTTCAGGATTCGCTCCTTGTCGGCCGCATACGATGTGGAACGCCTTGGCCCGTCATTACTGTCTGTCAACAGGTCTGTTGCCGTTGCTGTCATCTCATCCACCTTGATCGCTTCGCTTTTCATTCCTGAATCATACCCCCAATGGGTATATTCGTCAATGGAGGGGTTGACGGGAATACCTGCACTGGGTATCATCAAAATACCGGTGGGGGGTAAGCCCGTGACCGGGGACGAGATCGATCGGCTATGTTGATAAGAAGCGATAAGGGAGTATATGACGGCCACAATCGCGCCACCCGAGAATCAAACGGAGATCACGCTACCAATCGATGGAATGACCTGCGCCTCTTGCGTTCGCAGGGTCGAAAAGGCATTGACGAAAGTCGACGGTGTCGCGGAAGCGAGCGTCAATCTTGCGACCGAACGCGCCAAAGTCGCCTTTGATCCTGTTAAGGTTTCGGTCGACCTACTGACCGCCACAATTGAAAAAGCCGGGTATCACGTTCCAGCAACGCCCACGGCAGTCGCTCCTCCTCCGGCGGCCGCGACTTCTGGAGAGACGACGCTTCCGATCGAAGGCATGACCTGCGCTTCATGCGTGCGTAGCGTCGAGCGCGCGCTGACCCGTGTACCCGGCGTTTCGATGGCCAATGTCAATCTGGCGACCGAAAACGCGACGGTCGCGTTCGATCCGGCCGTCGTGACGATCGACGATCTTCGCGACGCCGTCGGCAAAGCGGGGTACGGGGTCGGTCCGCTCCCGGCGGCCGCGACGAGCACCGCGACAGAGACTGCCGAACCGGTCGACTCGCGCGAGCGAGAACGAGAGCGCGAGATCACCGACCTCAAGCGGAAGTCCATTGCCGGTCTGGCGGTCGGTCTCACGATGATGGGTCTGATGTACCTGCCGCTCGGCATCGCGATGGAAACACTCGCGCCATTCCTGTTGATCGCGGCGACCATCATTCAGTTTTGGGCCGGAAAGGTCTTCTACCAGGCAGCCTGGGCGGCCGGCAAGCACGGCGGCACCAACATGAACACCCTCGTCGCCGTCGGCACGACTGCAGCCTACGGATACAGCGCGTTCGTCACTCTCTGGCCGGAGACGGCCGCCGATTGGGGTTTCGACTACCACCTCTACTACGAATCGGCGGTGGTCATCATCGCCCTGATACTGATGGGACGATGGCTCGAGGCGCGGGCGAAGAAGCAAACCGGCGCCGCGATCAATGCACTTATGGGTCTCCAGGCAAAAACCGCGCGAGTGATCCGAAACGGCGTCGAACAGGACATCCCGGTCGAAGCGGTGATCGCCGGCGATCTGGTTCGAGTTCGCCCGGGCGAAAAAGTGCCGGTCGACGGCGTTGTCGTAGAAGGCCGCTCGACCCTCGACGAGAGCATGCTGACCGGCGAGAGCCTGCCGGTCGAAAAGGGCCCGGACGACACCGTCATCGGCGCGACCCTGAACAAGACCGGGAGCTTCATCTTCCGGGCAACCAAGGTCGGCAAGGACACGACACTTGCTCAAATCGTAAAGCTCGTCGAGGATGCGCAGGGCTCGAAAGCGCCGATTCAGCGGCTCGCCGATTCGATCTCCGGCGTATTCGTGCCGGCAGTACTCGTGCTTGCCGCCGCCACCTTCGTTGGCTGGCTGGCGTTCGGGCCCGATCCAGCGATCACGAACGCGCTGCAGGCGATGATCGCGGTGCTCGTGATCGCTTGCCCGTGCGCCCTGGGTTTGGCGGCACCAACCGCGATCATGGTCGGCACCGGCAAAGCCGCCGAAAACGGCATCTTGATCCGTGGCGGTGAGGCCCTCGAAGCCGCGCGGGCGATCGACGCGGTCGTGCTCGACAAAACCGGCACGCTCACCCGCGGCAAGCCCGTCGTCGTTGGTCTCGTCGCGGTCGGCGACACGACCGAATCGGAGCTGCTCAGGTTCGCGGCCGCGGTCGAGATCGGATCCGAGCACCCGTTGGCGGAATCGATCGTTGCGTTCGCCCGGGAGCGAGAGATTGCGATTCCAAGTTCCGAGGGTTTCACATCGGTTACCGGCAGGGGAGTGCAGGGTGTCGTTGAGGGCCACGCCGTCGTGCTTGGCAATCGGGCGATGATGGCCGGCTGGTCGATTGCGCTCGATGGGCTCGCCGATTCCGCCGACGGTTTTGCCAAAGACGGCGCCACCCCGATGTACGTCGCGGTCGACGGCGCAGCGGCCGGAATTATCGCCGTGGCGGATACGCTCAAGCCCGAGTCGGCCGAAGCGGTCGTCCAGCTCAAAGCGCTCGGACTCGAGGTCTGGATGCTAACCGGCGACAACCGCATGACCGCGGAAGCGATCGCCCGCCACGTCGGTATCGACCATGTTTTGGCCGACGTGCTCCCCGAGCAGAAATCGGCCAAGGTCATAGAGCTTCAGGCTCAGGGCCGCAGGGTCGCGATGGTCGGCGACGGCATCAACGACGCCCCGGCGCTCGCGCAGGCGGATCTTGGGATCGCGATCGGCACCGGCACAGATGTCGCGATCGCGGCGTCGGATGTGACACTGATCGGCGGCGATCTGCGTACGATCGTAACCGCGATCTCGCTCTCCCGCCGCACCGTGAACACCATCAAGCAGGGACTCTTCTGGGCATTTGCCTACAATGTCGCGCTGATTCCGGTCGCGATGGGCGCGCTCTATCCAACCTTCGATGTTTTACTCAATCCGGTGATCGCGGCCGCCGCGATGGCGATGAGCAGCGTCAGTGTCGTGACCAACGCGCTGCGATTGCGCCGCTTCAAGCGGCCCACGAATACCGCCGAGATTCTCCATCCGCCGGTTCGACAACGCGTCGGTGAATGGGCGTACCTGGTGGGAGTCGGCGCGCTCGGCATCGCGATCGGCGTGCTGGCGATTGTCTACGTACCGGAAGAGAGCTCCGCCGAAATGGGGATGAATGAGGTTGACCAGACAGTTGTTTCCGAGCTTGCCCTGCCCGATCGAACGATTGACATAACGACCGCCAACCTACAGTTTTCACCAAACCTGATCGAAGTGCACGAGGACGAGACGATCGCGTTCGTCATTCGAAACGATTCTGCCCTACCGCACGAATTCGTGATTGGAACGGAGGAGGTTCAAGCAGAGCACGAACAAGAAATGGCCGAAGGCGAAGAGGAAGCCATGTCCGAGATGGACGAGCGGCCCTACGCGGTCAAAGTGCCCGCCGGCGAAACGCGAACGCTCGTCTACACCTTCGAGGAAACCGGCGACCTGATCTTCGGATGTCACGTTCCCGGGCACTATGCCGCCGGCATGAAAGGCACGATTACCGTCGTTCAATCCTGAGTTCAAACGTGAACCTGGGAAGTCACCGCAAGGAGTTTTACATGAGCAGCCACGTTGGCCAAATCGTCGTCATTACACCGGACATGTCTTGCGGCCATTGCGTCGTTTCGATCGAGCAGGAAGTCGGCGCGCTGAAGGGCGTCCAGTCGGTCAAAGCCGATCTTCCAACCAAGAAAGTCTCGATCTCGTTTGATCCCGGCGTGGTTACGGTGCCGGCTATCGAAGCCACGCTGGAAGAAGCTGGCTACCCGGTTTCAAAGTAACGACCGCGCGTCAAACCACTCACGTTCGGCCCGACGTAGACCAGGTTAACACCGTCGATCGAGTGGGGTAATGACCATGACAAACGCACAGCCCGGTCGGATGACGATGGTTCTTCGTGTCGCGATATTGGCAGCGCTCGGGACCATCACATCCGCGGCCGCCGCATTTCAGGAGGCGGCGACGCCCTCCGCATTCTCACTTTGCGCGGTTGTACCGCCCGGTGCATCTCCCGCCGCGGAGGTCATTGGTATGTCGATGGGCACACCGGAGAGCATCTTGCCGATGGACGAGATCGAATTTGATCTCGTCTTCATCGACATGATGATCGCCCACCACGAATCCGCGGTCGTGATGGCACAGGTCGCGCTCGAACGGGCCGAGCACGACGAGATCCGCCGGCTGGCCGGGGAGATCATCGCCGCGCAGACGGACGAGATCGCGCAACTCCGTGCGTGGCGACTTGCCTGGTATCCCAGCACGCAAGTCGTGCCGCCGGATCAGGCCGAAATGATCGTGACTAGACTGATGGGCGACATGCTGGACATGAGCGATTTTGGGAGCTCCAATCTTATGTCTGGGATGGACACCTCCTCAGCGCTGATCTCAATGTGTCAGGCCGCTGAACCTTTCGACCTCGCCTTCCTGAACGCGATGATTGCTCATCACCAGTCGGCGATCACGATGGCCAACATCGGACTCGAAAACTCGACTCACCCGGATTTGCAGACACTCGAGCTGGACATCATCGACGCCCAACAAGCCGAGATCGACGAGATGACCGGATGGCGTGCCCTGTGGTACGGAGTTGCGACTCCCATGTCATAGGGCTTGCGGCCCCGGTGCACCGGAGCCCGCAAATGCTCTCCGGAAAGACCGGAACAAGCACCGGAGGAATCGGAGCGACAACCGGTTCGATGACCTCGATCGCAGGCGTCGCGGTCGGCGTCAAAACCGGTGGCCGTGGCGCTCCCGCGACGGGATCCGTGGCGTCGGCAACCGGTGAGAGTACCGGAGGCAGGGGCTCAACCACGGGCTCGACGACCTCGGGGATTGGCTCAAGTATCGGAGCCAGAACGGGCGGCAGTTGCTCCAATGTTGGCTCTACTGTCTCGAGCGCGGGTTCGAGGATCGGACTCAGAATTGGCAGAACCGGTTCCGTTATCTGGCCCACGATGTCGAGCACCGCCGGCAAGGTCGACTCAGTCACCGGTGCCGTGGCATCTGCAACTGGGATCACAAGCTTGTCGACCGTCGTCGCAATCGGCACCGTGGTCTCAGTAACGGTTCCGAGGAGATCTTCGACGAGTCCGCCAGTAGTCTCCGCGATGACCGGTTCCAGCGTCGTCGCGGTTTGATCTAACAACGGCGCGGTGATTTCCAGAACGGGTGCGACTGCATCGATAATCGAACCCAAAACCTCTCCGGTCGTTGTTCCGACCTCCGCCAACGCCGGTTCCAACGTCTCCGCGGATTCGTTCAGCAGCGGCGGCGTGATCTCAGCCACGGGCGCGATGACTTCGCTCGTCGAACCCACAACCTCTCCGGTCGTCGTCCCGATCTCAACCAACGCCGGTTTCAACATCTCCGCGGTCTCGTCGACGCTAGGATCAATCACGACGGCAACGGTATCCAGACCTTTCGTGATGACCGAGGCTTGCCCAGTCACAACGTCAATTGCAACCGCGCCGTCGGTCGCCTCGAGATTGTTGGTGACCATTGAGGTTCCGGATGATACGGTCTCGTTCACCGCGGCGAGGACTTCTTCAGTCTCTGTCTCGAGAGGCTCTGCTAGGACGCCAGATTCATCAATCACGGCCTCAGTGGCCGAATCAAGGTCCACTTCGCTGCTCTCAAGAACTGGCTCGATGATCTGCTCCTCTACAACCTGGACCGTCTCAACGGGTACATCCACGACGGTTTCGATCGTCTCGACGACCTCTGGAAGAAGCTCGCCTGTGGCCGGGCGGAGCTCGAAAGCACGTCTTCGACTGCCGTAGCCACCCCTTCTACAAGTTGCTGAGGTTCCTCTACAACGAACTCGACCGGCGCTTCTATCAGAGCAACGGTCTCACCGGCTCCGTCGCTAGTCGTTGCATCGACAACCGGAATCTCGTCTGTTTCGAGAGCTGGGACGGTTTCGACAACGATGTCAACCGTCTCCTCGATGAGGGGATCGACTTGTTCAACGGTTTCGGTCAGACCGACAAGCAGTGAATCCTGGCTCGCGACGGTCTGGCCCGCGCATCCAAGCGCGAGCACAAGGGCTATGCGAATGGCGATTGCATATCGAATGCCCATCGTTCTCCATCAACTGTCGCAGACGCCAATGGAAGCCGCCGGGAACCGATCGGGTCCTCGACGTTGGAACGATGCTAGTGTTGTCTATGTTTTTCGTAAATAGTCCTGATGGAATGGCCCAAATACCGGAACCGCACACTTTAAGGTTCCAGAGGTGTACGCACAACTTACGTACCGACATTAAACTTTCCAGCATCACCGCTTCACCCTTACACAAGCTTAGTTGGTTGCATTTGAAGTAATCAGAGGAGTCATAAACGTAGGAGTAAGTCGGTCAGCGTACAAAAGCTGCCGAGTTTCATCGACAGATCGGGCGAAGTACGGGTTTCGAAATTCCTTAGCGATGACCAGATCGACCGGTCGCTGGAACAAAATTGAAAGTCGCTCCTCGAGATCCTGCAACCTTCCGGCCCACGGTCCGAAATCGTAATCCGGCGGGTAGGTGACCAGGAAATCGAGATCGCTTCGTTCGGGATCGAACTCGTCGGTCATAATCGAGCCGAAGACCTCGAGCCGGGCGACACCGTACTCGCGACAAAGCGCGATCAACTCGTCACGATGCTTCCCAATTATCTCGTGCATGTCGAATCCTGAAGCAAGTTCATCAATTCCAGCCAGGCCGCAATCCCACAATTAACCAAAGGGTCGATTCACTGCTGATCGGTGCCGGAAAGCAAACCAATTACCTCTCCTAGAAGGACCGGCAGCGATTCCTGCACGATTTCCCAAACTATTCGATGGTCAATTTCTGTGTCATACCCGTGTGCCAGACGATCACGAAGACCGATGATCTTGCGATAACCCGAGATCTGCCCGCATTGAAGTGGATCCGTGCGCTCCAGTCGCATGAGCGATTCCCCTATGATCTCGATATTGCGTTCGATTGCTGAACGAAGCAACAAATCACTTACATAATCTGAGTAACCCTTCCCGTCGCTTACTCGAATGATGAATTGGGCAGCATTGCGAATTCCTTCAAGCGACTTCGGCGATTTGGGATGCATCGTAGATCACCTGCCGAGTCTTGGCCGATTCTCGAGCGAACCACTTGTTTTGCAGCGCCGACTCCATGATGAGATCCACCTTTCGGTCAAAGAGCGCAGCGATCGCCGCTTCGAGATCCTGCAACCTTCCCGCCCTCGGTCCGAAATCGTATTCCGGCGGGTAGGTGACGAGGAAATCGAGATCGCTTTGCTCGGAGTCGAACTCATCGGTCATGATTGAGCCAAAGACCTCGAGCCGGGCGACACCGTACTCGCGACACAACGCGACCAACTCGTCCCGGTGTTTTTCAATGATCTCGTGCATCTTTAACGCTCGTTGGCTCTTTAACGTACTCCGCTAGACAGAGGCGGCGTCCATCACATGCTCCACGCGGGCATCGATCGGTGATTCGACCGCCGTAAGCGATCTTCGAATGAAGCTCGCCGCCTTTAACGCGGCGTCCCACTCGGTTTCGCCATGCGAGACCTCATGTTCGAAGTGGACATCGAGCTCGCGCATATCCGCGGTCAGCTCATCAAGCTGAGCCGCCCGGCCGGCCGGCGCGCGGTCGGTGCCGATAATCATCAACGCCGCATCGATCACGCCGACAAAAGTTGAGGGCGTGCGCAGTGCGTACGCGCCGCGATTCGTCGCCGGAATGCCGAAGTTTCTGGTCATCCAGGAGCGGAAACTTGCGTCAGCAAAGTCGAATTCGAGATCCCAGTCCGCGATCGGATCAACCGCGACAACTGCCTGGACCTGTCCAGGACGGCTTCCGGCAAGCAAAAGTGCCAGCGTTCCGCCGTGCCCGCTGCCGGCGACCGCGATTCGCCCGTAATCGATGCCCCCGATCTTGGAGACCGCATCTCGGATCGTAAGCAAATCCGCGACCTCGGCCTCGGTGGCGATCTGGTCCTTCAAAGCATTCGTCACCTTGCGGCCATATCCAGGCGATCCCGGCAGTACCGGCGCGAACACAGCCAGCCCAGTCGCGGCCAGCGCCTGCGCGACCGGATCGAATGCCGCGACACGCGCTCGATCAGGTCGGTCGCCGAGGTAGATCACCGCGGGCATCGGACCCGATGTCTCGCTCATCTGATAGAAGAGCCCACCAAGTTTCTTGCCACCGATCTCGACCTCGATGTGTCGCGGTGCGATCAACGATCGGTCAGTCGACCATCCCACGACGGCCGGCAGTTCGGTTCGTTCGGCGTCAGCCTTCGCCTCTTGAACGATGAACCGTGGAGAACCGATCGCGGGTTGGTACAGGTAGACCACGCTCTTATCGGGCAAGAATCTGGGAGAGGAGACCGTTCCGGAACCTGGATCCAGCTCCGTCGCGCTGGACGAGCTCGCGGCTCGTTCGCAACATCGCACGACACCGTCTTTGAGTCGTGTGTAGACAACGCGGCCCCCGTCATGCGAGTAATGCGGATCGGATTTGTCACCCGCCTCGCTGGCGACGTTCCAACCGGCGCTGTTGTCCGCGTTCACAACCGAGACGTTCTCCCAGTCGCCATCGTCAGAAACATGCAGCACAAGCGCGCGATCCGGCGCCCAGGAGAGCTGCCGCCGGTTCGCCAGCCGCTTGGTGATCTGCTTGGTTTCGCCGGTTGCGACATTGACCGTCCAGAGATGATCGCCGGTTTGATCGCTTTCGAGCGTTCGGCGAGCGAAGGCGATCCGCTGGCCGTCGGAGGACCAGCACAAATCGTGATCGTCTTGACCGGGACCACCCTGCGTCATTTGAACCGCGGTGCCTACACCGTCGACGAACGCGACGCAGACCGAATCGCGTCCATCACGCCGGGAAATGAAGGCGATCATCGTTCCGTCGGGAGACCACTTTGGTGACGAATCTGCCCCAGGATGGTCCACCAACATGCGGGCGGAACCATTCTCGACGTCAAGAATGAAGATCGCGGAACGACCATCGGCAGGATGCGCACCGGTGACCGCAAGCCAAGCGCCGTCCGGCGACCATTGCGGGGCGTCATCCGATGCGAAGAAATCGATCGTGGTCGAGAGCGCCTTCGGTTCACTGCCATCGAGCGGGCTCAACCAAAGGTGCAGCGCCCCGGCAATATCTCGCTGAAAGTAGGCAAGCGTCGTACCGTCTGCTGAAAGTTCCGACAGACCGGGCCGCGAGGGGCTTTCGACGGGAAGCGAGAATTCTGAAGCAGCGGCTTGATCGCTTTGCTCATCTTCGAGGGCTTCTGGTGAGACGTCTTCAACGATCTCATCAACGTCAATGCCGTTTGACTCGTTCTCTGCCTCGGTCATTCGAATTCCTTCACCCGTCAAATCCGGTGCCTGTCATCGCTTGCATCGCACCACCGTCCGGAGCTGTTGATCCCAGGGCAACCAACGTCAGGCCCAAGAACCTGGGATCAGGTGCGATCGATCCCACCGGCTGTCTCCTTCAACTATAGAGTGTCACCGCCCTTGAGACGACCGCCGGCGCTTTCCGCGGGCTTCACTCCAAATCCACCGCCTCCGGCAGCCACGCTCGTAAACCGATCGCCGTCCGACGTAAGTTTGACCTCTCCGGTGATCAAATGGCCCGCCCCGTCGGTGAGATCGCGGTCGTTGAGCAAGACCTGGGTCAGGTTCCCGGGGCCGCCGCCGAAGAGACCGGGCGCGGGATGGCGAAGACGATCCGGATGAAGATAGAACCGAATGTCGGCGTTCGAACCCGGCAAGCGGCGCATGCGAGTGCGAAAGCCGGGCGTTCCCCGGAACGCCCCATCCCCACCGCTCTCTTCGATCACGGTACGTTCGTCTATGAGAATGGGGGAGCGCGCCTCGAAGACCTCCACCGGCACATTGCCCGCGCTGGACGGGAAGCAGTTGTAGCCCAGACCGTTCGTGCCTTGTCCCGCCCCTCGTCCACCACCGGTGAAATAGTGGACCCCGAACGGTGAGCCGTCCGCTTCGGTGCCCGCGGCACGGAAGGCGTGCATCAACCCATTACCGGCCTGAACGCGATCCGGCAGTGCGGGCGCCAGTGCTCCGAAGAGCAGCGTGTGCAAGTGCCATCCGGTTTGCGTGCGCGCGTTCACCGAGGCGGTGCGGCCGCAGTTCAGAATGCTCCCTTCTGGCGCGGTGACATCGATCGGCCGGAAGCAACCCTCGTTGTTCGGAACGTTTGGAGTCAGCAGGCACTTCAATGGATAGACGGTGTGGGCTCGGGTGTAGGTGAAGGTGCAATTGATCCCGCCGGATGGTTGTTGTGGCGCGGAGCCGGCATAGTCGACCGAGATTCGATCGCCCTCGATCTGGATCTCTCCAAGGAGAATCAGATCGCCATGCGGCGCCTCGACGACCGCCTCGTTGACATAAACACCGTTGGGCGTAGCGGCAATTGCCCGGCGCATCGCGGACTCGGCGCGGGCCTGGAGAATCCCGGCCAATTCGACGAGATCATCGAGACCATATTCGTCAAGAAACGCGATGATCCGGCGCGATCCGACCTCGTTCGCGGCTACCTGCGCGGCGATGTCGGTCAGCACCATCTCAGGTTGCCGGACATTGTTTCCGATCACTTCGAAGAGCAGATCGTTCGGTTGTCCCCGGTCGTAGAGTTTGGCGAGCGGAATGTAAAGACCTTCCTCATACCGGTCTCGAGCACTCAAGCCGTCGAGGGTGCCTCCAATGGATGAGGTGTGCGCTACGGTGTTGTTGAACGCAACAACGCGATCGCCTCGAAAGATCGGCGTGATCACTGAAATGTCGTCCAGGTGACCGGCGCACAGCCACGGATCGTTTGTGACATAGACATCGCCTGGAGACATCGTGTCTACCGGGAACTTGACCAGCAACGCGCGCGTCACTTCCGGCATGACCAGATTGAAAACCGGCATCGAACGGGAGGAGTGGGCGAGTCCGTTGCCCGCCGCGTCCAGCAATTCGCAGCCGTAATCTTGCGCGGCGCCGATCACAGGAGAGACGGCAGTTCGCAGCACCGTCGTCCACATCTCGTCGGTGATCGCGATCAACCGGCTCCACATGATCTCGAGCCCGACCGGGTCGTTTGCCAGCGTTGCAGCGTTTGTGCTCCATTGCGGGGTTTCAACTGTCATCGCCGGCCTCCGCGCTGAACCACGAGCGCACCGAATGGATTGATCTCGCCATGGTCGCCCGGTTGGAGCACCGTCGTTGCGGCGGTCTCTTCGATAATTGCTGGACCAGTGAGGCGCGCACCGGCACGAAGCAATGGACGATCGTAAACGGGCGCTGAAACATATCCCCAATCGTGCGTCCCAAAGAAGACCGGGCGGTATCCTGTCAAAGCAGAAGAAGGATCTTGGTCGCCAATCTCCTGAGCTGAAAGCCGGACCCTGCCCTCGGGACCGCGTGCCTCGATCCGCCAGGTGGTCGCCTCAACCGGCAGCCCAGTCAGCATCCGCCCATATCGCTCCGCATAAGCGAAATCAAAGGCGTCGGCCAGCTTCGATTTCCGGTCGGGACCCGGGCCAAGGTCCGCTACCGTTAGCTCGTGATACTGACCGGCAAGACGCAAATCGACGGATCGTTCGACGACAATCTCCGTACGGGAGACGCCGGCAGCAAGGAGCGCGTCAGTCGCTTCTCGCTCCATCCCGGCATAGATCGAGTCGACCTTCGTCCAATCGATCGAATCCAGCCGGCCCGCGGAGGTTCGGGCGAGACTGATCGAGGGCGGCGCGACGAGACAACCCAACGCCGAGGCGACACCGGCCCCGGCCGGGAAAATCACCTCATCGATCTCGAGCAGTGAAGCAACGGCCATGGCATGCGCCGGTCCGGCGCCGCCGAATGCGAGCAACGTATAGCGCCGGGGGTCCTTGTTTTTCTCGATCGCGTGGATCCTCGCCGCCGCGGCCATCGCTTCGTTCGCAATTCGGTAGATTCCCCACGCTGTCTCGATCGCCGAAAGGCCGATCCGCGCGCCCAACCCCGCAAGCGCGGCCTCCGCGGCATCACGGTCGAGCTGCATTCGCCCACCCAGGAATGACCCTTCGGCCAGGTAACCGAGCAGCAGATTCGCATCGGTGACAGTCGCGTCGGTTCCTCCCCGCCCGTAACAGGCCGGTCCGGGGTCGGCGGCGGCAGAATCCGGACCAACCTTGAGCAGACCGAGCTCATCGATTCTCGCGATGCTACCCCCGCCCGCGCCGATTTCGATCAGATCCACCACGGGAATCGCGATCGGTAGACCGCTCCCTGATTTAAAGCGGTGGACCCTGGCGGCTTCGAGCGAAGCCGCCAGGGCCGGTCGGCCGTCGTCAATCAGGCATGCCTTTGCCGTCGTTCCACCCATATCGAGCGACAACACGCGATTGCGCCCGGCGAGCGCACCGTGGAATGCGGCAACAAGCGCTCCCGCGGCAGGACCGGATTCAAGCAGGCGAATCGGACGCGCGGTTGCTTCACTCGCCGAGGCGATCCCTCCGGCAGAAAGCATGATCTGTAGTTCAAGCTCGTCTGGCAGACCACGATCGCGTAGCGCGGCCGTCATTCCGCCGATCGATCGACGGACTTTTCCTTTCACATAAGCATCCGCGACGGTCGTCGAAAACCGCTCATACTCACCGATGAGTGGAGCGACGCGGGACGAGATCGAAACATCGAGGCCCGGAAACGCCTCGCCAATCGCTCTAGCAGCGATCTCTTCGTGTTCAGGATTCAGATAGCTGTGAAGGAATCCGACCGCGACCGCTTCAACGCCGGCTGCGACCAGCGGCCGCAGAACATCCACGACCTGGCAAGGATCGACCGGAGACAACGCAATGCCATCCCGTGTGACCCGCTCATCCGATTCGACGCGGTTTTCTGGCTGTACCAGCGGTTCAGCCGGAGGCGCAAAGAGGTCGTAGATGTCGTACATCTGATCCCGGCCAAAGGTCAGCAGGTCACGATGCCCGCGGGTGGTCAGAAAAGCGGTTCGCGCGCCTTTGCGCTCGATCACCGCATTGGTGACCAATGTGGTCGCGTGGACGACAAGGCCCAAACGTGTCGGATCGAGCCGGCCATCAGCTACGAGATCGTTCCAGCCTTGGAGCGAGGATTGAACCGGGTCAAGTGGATCCGTCGGAACCTTGTGCTCCGCGACGACGTTTCCAATGGTCAGGTCGACCAGCGTGAAATCGGTGAACGTGCCGCCTACATCGAAACTCAACGCAAGGTCGCGATCGGGCGAGTTACTAGTTGTCAACGTCGATGCTGCCCCCGCGAGATACGGTTTCGGCCCCGGCCGATGCTATCATCGCCGCTCCCGCGAGACAATCGAGCACGGGTGCTTGAAAGCCATCGAGGAACCGCGAAACCACGGGAGCAACGATGCAGTTTAGTGATGTTGTGCGAAAACGGCGGATGGTCAGGAATTTCACCGAAGAGCCGGTCGATCCAGCCATGATAGATCGAATCCTTGATCTCGCCCGGCGCGCCCCGAGCGCTGGCTTCACCCAAGGTCAATCGTTCATCGTGGTGACCGATCCGGAACGCCGGCGATCCGTGGCCCGGCTTTGCCTCGAAGAGGAGTATGTCTCCGGCGGGTTCGATCCCTATATCTCAAAGGCCCCAGTTCAGATCATCGTCTGCACGAACGAATCCGATTACCACAATCGATACCAGCAGCCCGATAAGCTGGACGATGACGGCTCGGAGATCAATTGGGATGTTCCGTACTGGCATGTCGACGCGGGCTGCGCCGCGATGATCGTGCTGCTGGCTGTCGTCGATGAAGGTTTGAGCGCGGGCTACGCCGGCGTAATCGATCACGCCGGTCTTCGTTCCTTACTCGGGATCCCGAACGACGTGACCGCGATCGGCGTTATCCCGATCGGCCATCCGGCGCCTGATAAGCCTTCCGGCTCACTGACGCGTGGACGACGCGAGCTCAGCCAGATCATCCACCGAGAGCAATGGTAGCCGTCGTTCGCTTCGCGATCACAATCGGTAGCCGGGAAAGATCTCCCATTGCCGAGACGGCCGGCGGCTCGTCGTCCGCTGGCCCATGCCATTGTCGCTTGGACTCGTACATTCCGTGATCCGCGAGATCGATGAGCTCTTGGCGCGTCGTTGCCTGAATCGGATAGACGGCCACGCCGATGGCGAGGCCTATCGCCATGTCGGAATCGGTTTCGACGACATTGAGTCGAGTCGCCGCACTCAAAATGCGATCACCGACATCGATCGCTTCAACCGTTCCCGCGTCGGGCAGGATCAACATGAATTCGTCCCCGCCGTACCGACCGACTTCATCGTACTCGCGCACATTCGACTTAAGTAGTTGCGCCACCCGCTGGAGCACCCGATCGCCAATCTGGTGACCATGCGTATCGTTTACATGTTTGAAGCGGTTGAGATCCACCATCATCACGGCGACGGTTTGATCGAGACGTTGCGCCCGGTTGAGCTCAACATCCAGGCGTTCTTGTATGGCCCGATGGTTCAACACACCGGTCAACCCGTCCGTGTTTGCTTGCTCTTTGAGCGCCGAATGCATTCGGATGCGCTCAATTGCGATTGCACCCTGACTCGCGAGATCGGCCCCGAGGCGAATCGACTCCGACGAGAATGCGTTCTGGGCCGCGGCGTAGCAGCCGACCACCCCGAGACAGCGTTCGCCCACCACCATTGGAATGAAGAGCGTGCTCTGTTGACGTTCCCCCAGCAGAAAAACCCTTTCTATTTCCGTAAGCGCCTTGGATTCAGGATCGACGATAACCGCGGTTCGGCTCTCAATGACTTGGCGTGTAAGCGGCCAGTCGCACAACCGGAATCGCTTCCCTAATTCCGTCATGCCATTTGTCCAAGTTGGCAAGCTATGAACCGCGACGACTTCGGTTTCGTCCTCAGCGGGATCGAACAGTTCGATCTCGCAACATTCGGCTCCCGCAATGGCCAGACTGGCCAACGCGACTTCGTTCATCACATCTCGCAAGTCGATACTGGTCGCGACCGCCCGGCTTACCCTGAGCAGCGCCGACTGCTCTTCCGCATACCTGCGCGATTCCTCAAGGAGTTGAGCGTTTTGGATCGCCAGAGCAGTCTGCAGGGCAATTTCACCGCCGATACGGAGCGTCGATTCACTGAACGAATCGCCAGAGGTTGAGTAGAAAAGAAGCGTTCCGACCGCGTTGTTTCCAATCCATAGCGGAAACTGAGCCATTGCGCGTGCTTGAACCTGTTCCATTTCACGCCGGCATCGATCCGGGATGTGGTCGTCATCGAAATGAAACACCACGCCCCCACGAGTGCTCAAACCGCGTGTCAGGGGTGACAATCCGGGGACTGGCTCTGAATCGAGTGGCCGAATCCCGTGGTTGACATGGGTCGGTTCAGCGCCCGGTTGCCAAAGCTTAATATCGCAAGTATCAACACCGGCGACGTCGCGACTGGCTTGCGCGATGTCCGTCAGAACCGTGCTCAGATCGAGGCTCGACGTCGCCGCTTGGCTGACCCGCAACAATACCGAGCGCTCTTCAGACCGTCGCCGCTCAACCTCGAGCAGGCGGGCATTGTTGAGTGCGAGCGCTACCTGCGTTCCGATTTCAGTTCCCAGATTGAGCGCTTTGTCATCGAACGCCCCTGGCTCCCGCGACGCGAAGTAGATGACGCCGGTGTCTTCGTTCGAAAGCCAAACGGGAACGATCACAATGCTGGCCATGCCGTACTCGGCCATTACGTCGCGATCCGCCTGGATGAGATCGGGATCATCGGCTTCGACAATGACGGGCGTTCTGCCAGATATCGCCCTGAATTCGGCGGCACCGGGAACGAGTGGAAAACGCGTGCCCGGCTCCACAAGACCGGGCCAGTCCGGTACCGCGATATCCGCTTCAACGATCATTTCTTGGAGCGCCATGTCCAGTGAAAAGATGGTGCAACAATCAGTGCCCGGTATGTTCAGACACGCCCGAGCGACTTCGTTCAAGACGATCTGCTTATCCAAGCTAGAAACAGCCGCCCTGCTAACCCTATGCAGAATCGCCCAGTCATTGCCTCGTTCTCGTTCCGCTTCGAGTAACCGCGCATTGTGAATGGCCAGCGCCGTCTGCGAGGCGATCTCGCGGCCCAGGCGGAGAGCATCTTGTCCAAGTGCCCTCAACCGTCTCGACGAGAGGTAAAAAATCCCCACTTCTTTGTCGTGCCGGATGATCGGGACGACCGCGAGACTTTCGATCCCAAACTCCTGGAGCTTCTGACGATTGAACTCATTGAGCTGCGGATCATCGCGTTCGACCACGACAGGAGTCCGATTCCTGAGCATTTCGAGATCGAACGACCATTCACTGTCGCTATATCGGGTTCCCACGTCATCTTCGCAGTCCCATCCATCGACCGCGATATCGGCTAGGACTTCGAACTCGCGCTCCGCTTCGTCCCAAAGCGCGATCGTGCAACACTCCGCGCCTGGAATCGTCATGCTGGCGGACGCGATTTCGGCCAGGACCTGGCGTACATCCAAACTTGAGGTGGCGGCCCGGCTCACTTGATGAAGGATTGACCATTCCATCGCCCGGTTGTGCTCGGATTGAAGGAGTTGAGCGTTCCGGATCGCGAGCGCGGTCTGGGCAGCGATTTCGGAGCCAAGGCGCTGAGTCTCTTCATCGAATGCGTCGACTTGTCGCGAGAATACATCGAGAATGCCGAGGCATTGCTCACCAACCCACAGCGGAAAGACAAGCATGCTTCCAGTTCCCGCATCGACCATGCGCGTTCGGCTGGCTTCATCAAGTTCTGGGTCCAGCACGTCGAATCGGATCGGGCTTCGGTTGGCCAGCAGCTCGCGTTCTCGCACCCAGTATCCGACCGCATAGCGGGTTCCCGGTTCATCGACCCCCGGCCACTCAGGAATCGTTTTCTGGGCCGCGATCTCGAGCTCATCGGTTTGCGGATGCCAGAGCTCAACGGCTGTGCATTCAATGCCCGCGACCCCGAGCGTGGATTCGGCGATCTCAGCGAGGACCGCATACAGATCGAGACTGGACGTCGCCGCTCGGGTGACCTTGAGCAAAACCTCCCGCTCGTTAACCGTGCGCCGGGTCTGATCAAGCAATCTGGTGTTCTGAATTGCCAGGCTTCCTTCCTGGACCACCGCCGAGGCCGTGAAGACATCATCAGGTGAAAAACCGCGGCGATGGTTCGGCGCCCAAACCTCAACGTGCCCGAGCACTTCGAGCTCGGTCACCATCGGCGCCACGAGAACCTCGAGTTTGCCCGCGGCCAGCCAAGACCGGCGCAGGTCGTCCGGCAACAATGGGTCATCGACGGTCAAGGTGAATGGATTCCGTGCGGAATCCGCGTCAGCGATCCTCAATTCGAAAAACGGATGTTTTTTCGCCTCGAACGTCAATGCCGCTTCCAATTCGCCCCGGTCGACTCGCACGGCGACTCCTCCCCAGGATCGGAGGACAACATCGGCATGTGTGCGATCGAGCGCTTTGGCCGTCGCAATGCCGATATGGCGCAACAATGAGTCGACGTTTTCCGCGGCGACAATCGCCGTAGAGAGATCGACGACCGCATGGAGGCGGTCGCGTTCGCGCGTACGCTCGGCCAGGCGATCGGTCAGGCGCGCACTTCCGTTGAATCGATACACGATCAACGCCCAGAGCGCACCGATGGAGACAATGATGACCCAGTTGATGCCGGGATCAAGCGCGGCGCGGATCGCAAGGCCAGCCTCAGCTGTGACCGAAAGCGCGGAGACCGAAGCCAACCGGCGCAACGAGCGTGCGCCAGGGTCACCCAAAGGCTCGTTGAGCACAACGGCTCCGCGGCCGTTCAAGCGGGCCGCCAATGCGACGGCAGCGAAAGCTGCCGCCCACGTAAGCAAATAGGACGAGGATGTCGTTTCGGGCAACTGATGGCTCAAGCGAGCATGGAGCGCAAAGACGAATGCCGGAGCAGCAAAAACCGTGAGGATGGCCGCAATGGGCAGTCGATCCTGACGACGTGAGAACCAGACCAATCCGACCGCACTCAGAGGAATCAGACCTGCCCCGCAGATCTGTCCAATGAACGTTAGGATCGGGTCGAACGAATCGATCTCCACGCGTATCAACGGTTTGACAACTAATTCGACAACACCAGTGACGGAGACGACGCCGATCATCAAGCCGTCGAGAAGCATTGCTTGAGTGAGCGATCTCCGGCGCCCGATCGAAATCAATGCAAGCAGACAACACCCAACAAGCCCGGCATAACCAGCGAGGAGTGCCCACGCTATGTTCTGCGAGAAGCGCAAGTCGATCAGCAGGCTGAGCGTGGCTCCGGTTGCCCACGTGAAACAACCGATCCCCAGCCATTTCCAGGCCGATCGAAGTCCCGTATCGCTTTCGTGATTGCACAGACAAAGGCCGCCGGCCAGGCCTGCGAAGATTGCGACAACTGCCAAACCCATAGTCTGAGGCTTGCCTATTCCCGAACTTCAAAACGGGCACTCGAGTTGGCCCAGCAGAGATCCGAGACTCGTTATTCGGCTTCCATCGGTTGCCAAAGTCCGGAAGCCGATTTCGTTGAGGTTGGGACGATTGCCTCCCACTCAGCCTATGTGCGGGCTGGAAGAACGGCTATGGGAGCATCATCCCAATGGCCCGGTACAGCGTGACGTGAACGGTCTAGCCTGATCGTGCCAGCCCGAACTGGACGATCGCTCTTCTAATGCAAAAGGCGTAAGGGCGACCCAAATCGCCCTTACGCCTATCCAGCCGCTTGGTTATGAAGAACTGCAGCTACTGCAGTTCGTATGTGAACTCAATCTCCTCTTCGGAAAGCACCCGCACGGTCAATTCTCCGGTCACGCCAACATAGACGCCCGTGCCTCCGGTGATCGTCAGTGCGGAGGCGCCTTCGTTTAGGTAAGGACCCTGGACCATGATTTGCCCGTCGCCGAGTGTCAATGTCCAGGAGCACTCGTACGCGTCGCCCGGGCGAGTCAGGACACACCAGCCTTGATCGGTGCCGGCCAGCGTAGTGTTGGTCTCGTCATAGACTTCGTTCGCAAACGCCAAAACGTCTCCTAGTGACTCGCCATCGGGACCGAGATCGATCGTTGTGTCGCTTGTCGCCCGCTCGACAAAGACCAGTGTCACGCCGTTACTTGGTTCGGGGAGCGGAGTGCCCACGGTTTGGGGCTCCACTGCTATTGGGGTCGAGTCGCCGATCGGCGTTGCGTCTTGGGCAAACACGCCGGATCGGATGCCGTATCCGGCGACGGCCAACACTACGAGCAACATCCCGGCAGTAATAAACCTGCGCATTCTTGTTCCTCCTGAGTTAGGGAACTGGTATCGAGGGCATCTGATCCCGGCTGGATTGATGCCAGCACGTTTCGGACCTGCAGGAATTGGGCCCGCGTGCCCAACCCTGGTAACGCACCCTCAGTGGATCGGTTTCGGTTGATTAGGTGATCAAAACTGCAAAAAGGCAATGATCTCGGCTTCAAGCGCCTCGGTATCGACCATATCGGCGAGCGCGGGACCGAGATTCTCGCGAAGATAAACGCCGGTTTCACCGGCCGCGAGACCCGAAAGCCTTTCTCGCAGAATTGTCTGGTCGATACTGCCTTGTTCTTCAAGCATCGAGGCCAGTGCTCTGAGTCTGAGTTGCGACATCGTAAGTTGAGCGGCAAGGTGGGCAATGGTTCTTGCCAGCATCTCAGCCCACTCCTCGCTTGAGTGAGCCCGAGGCGGCGGACTTGCCGGAGGCATCCAGTTCCGTTCCATTGATGACCGTTCCTCGAAACGAGCGCGCCGTTCATACCGTGCAGTCGAGTATACGCACACACGGAGGCGTGAATAGATGAGCGAATGCCGGCCGCTCGACTACAATCTGTTCCAAAGAGACACAGAGCCTGTCGGCATTTGCGGCGAGCATCCAGCTCGAGCCGGCAATAAGCAGCAGTTGCCGGCAAGTGCCTCGAACCGAGCCCGCACGGATTCGAGCAGCTTCTTCCTTCGGGTTGACAAGATGTTGGAGTAGAAACGTGTTTAACATCACCAAGCGCCCCGAGATTCATCAATCGGCCCTGGCTTCGTTTGCACTCCTCTTGATCGGCGGAATTTTACTGACGACGCCGATCGCCGGACTCGCGGCGCTGCCCGCAAATCAAAGCGATGTGACGTGCACGACGCCCGATCTCGTGGAGTTCCCATCGGCGCCCCTCGATGTCGCGACACCGATCGGAACGCCGGGGGCGATACCGCTGGCTAGTCCCGTGGCAAGTCCAAGCGGGTTTCCAGTCCAAACTTCTCCCAATCTTAGGCTTCAAACTCAAATCGAAACCCTTGTTCGTATCATCGCGGAATGCCAGTCGCGCAAAAGCGTCAAGACACTGGTCAACTTGGTGACAGAGCGTTTCCTGGGAGACATGTACGCGGGCGGCGGACGAATCACGAAGGATCAGTTCGTCGCGCTTGGCCCAGAGTTGCCACGGCTCCCTGTCGAGATTCTTTCCGTCCAGAACGTACTGAGCGGTGAAAACGGAAGCGTCACAGCAGAGATCGAGTCAATCGTCAGTCATCAACTCTTCAATGCGCGCTGGTCGTTTTCGTTTAGCTTGTCATCGGAAGGCGATGATACCGGCGATGAACCCCGACTTGGCTCGTGGCTCGCGACGGGAGTCGCGGCACTCCCCGTGGAGATTCCAGACGATGCCAACGTGACCAGAGTCAATGTTGATGAGTATCGCTACGATCCGAAAAGTCTTCGCGTGAACGGTCCGAACATCGTCATTTCAGTCACCAATGAGGGGGACTTGGATCACGAGGTGCTTGTCCTCCAACTCGATGACGGCGTGACCACGGACAAGTTACTGAGTGAGCCCGGTTCCGCGCTGCCGCTGGGATTCAGGGTCATTGGTCAGCTGACGATTCCCGCGGGCGAACGAGGTCAACTCGTTTTGATCAATATGAAACGTGGGGAGTACACACTCGTCGACCTTCTACCTGATTCCAATGGAACGCCTCACCTTGCGCGAGGTATGAAAGCGACGTTGACGATCGTCAGGTAGGTCGAACATCGCCGGTTTCGACCGGATTCGGGGTTCGCTGTGCCGTTAGCCCAGGTAATTTCGAGAAATTTGGCACGTAGATGCTGACGATCTGCTCGCACTACGGTACACTCTCTCCTCACACACTCCTAAATAGGGCGGGAATGACGTTGAGTATCAAGGGAGGAACGACAACGATGTCGAAAGACGTGAGAAACAGCTTGTCCATGCCATCGAGCTGGAAAGCACTTGCTTGCTCAGTGGCCGCACTTCTGGCGGTCGGTTTCACCACGACAGCTCCGGTCAGTGCGCAAGACGCAACTCCGGAAGTGGTCGGCGAATGCGTGGCGCCGGCCCTGCCACCGGGTGCGCCAACGGATCCAATGGCCAGCCCGGTCGCCGAAGACATGGCCAGCATGGATATGGCGGCCGGCGAGGCGGCAACGCCTGAGGCCGAGGATCCTGGAACCGCGGCGGAAGGTGAGCAGGCCGACGCGATCCTGGCAGCAGCCTGGAATGCCGCGAATTGCGTCAATAGCGGCAACACCGAGGGCCTCATTGCTCTCATGACCGCGGACTTCTTGCTGAATGAGTTTGGACTCACCAATCCGTACGACGCGCTCGAGTTCATGACCGGCTTTATGGTCGTCGAGTTCGAAGCCTCGAACCCGATGGTTTATACCGACGGTTCAGTCAGCGCGGACGTCGAATACTGGGGAAGCCAGTACCAGCTAACAGGCGAAACCTGGTTCATGGTTCAGGACGGCGATTACTGGAAGATCAACTCGTTCGACATCTACACGCCTGATTTCGAAGGCGATGCGGCCATCGTTGGAGTCAACCTGGTCGGACCCAACGAAGACGGCACCCACGCAATCGAGCCTTTCCGACCGTCTATTGCCCAAATCGAAGTTCTGATCTTGCATGCCGTCAACTCGGGAACAGAAGACCATGAGCTCGTGGTCGTCCGGCTGCCTGAAGGCGCCGATCCGATGGGCTTGCTCGACGAATCCGTCGCGGAGAGCGATATCGAGTTCATTGGTCAGGTTACGGTTGGAGTTGGCGAGGAGGCGGATTTGGTCCTCATCGGTCTGGAGCCCGGCGTCTACACGTTCGTCTGCTTCTTCCCGAGTGCCGAGGACGGCGTGCCGCATATTGCCAAGGGAATGGTTGCTCAATTCGAGGTAACGGCGCCAGCGTAGTCGCTGATTCTCACCGGCCCAGACGCGTGCCTGGGCCGGTAGCTCGCAATGTCGCAGCAAACAGAAAGAAGGAGTAGAGTCAATGGCAGAGCAAAAGGGTCCATTCTGGAGCGTTTATCAGGAGCTCAAGAGTGGCAAGATCTCCCGCCGGGATTTCATTCAGAAGGCCTCCGCACTCGGCGTCGGATTGCCGATCACGATGTTCGTTCTCAATGCGATCAAGGCTGAAGGCGTCGATGCGGCGCCTAAAAGTGCTGTCGGCGGGTTCACCGGTCTCGGTCAGGCCGGCACGGGAGCACCTGACTCCGGCACCGAGGGTCAGACACGCGGCGCCGGCGGCGAGCTCAAGTTGATCCAATGGCAGGCTGCCACGCACCTCAGTTTGCACCAGTCGACTGGAACCAAGGACACATTGGCCGCGTCCCTCGTGACCGAACCGCTCCTGCACTTCCTTCCAGACGGCACACTCATTCCGAACTTGATAAAGGAAATTCCATCGAAGGAGAACGGGCTGCTTGCCGAGGATCAGTCCAGCGTGACCTACAACCTGCTCGAAGGCGTACTCTGGAACGATGGTCAGCCCTTCACCTCCGCCGATGTCAAATTCACTTGGGAATGGATTATCAATCCGGAAAATACGTCGATCAACCAGACCACGTACGCCGTCATTGCCAGCATTGACACTCCGGATGACTTGACGGTCAAGATCAACTTCACGTCGCCAGTGCTGTCTTGGTACGTTCCATTCGCCGGCTCCACCTACGGAGCAATTTATCCAAAGCACGTGCTCGAGGGCGGTGTTGAGAAGCATGATGCGTTCCGAGTTGCTCCGACTGGAACCGGACCGTACAAAGTAGACTCGTTCAAGGAAAATGACCAGGTCATTTACTCGATCAACGAGCATTATCGGGAGCCGAACAAGCCATTCTTCGCCACGGTCAATCTCAAAGGCGGTGGCGATGCGGCCTCGGCGGCGCAGGCCGTTCTCCAGACGGGGGACTGGGACTACGCCTGGAACCTTCAGGTCGAGCAATCCATTCTCGAGCAGATGGAAGCCGAGGGCGGCAAGGGCAAACTCGTCGTCATCCCGGGAACCTCGGTCGAGCGGGTTCTGATCAACTTCTCTGACCCGAACACAGAGGTCAACGGAGAACGAGCACAAAAGGACACGCCGCACCCATTCCTTACCGATCTTGCAGTCCGGCAGGCTCTTGCACTTGGCGCCGACCGGGCCACAATGGCCACTGAGTTCTATGCCGGCGAGCCGGGCGAGCCGCCGGGCCGGAATATCCTGACCGGGATTCCGAAAGTCGAGTCTCCGAACACGACCTGGGAATTCAACATCGAAAAGGCAAAGCAAACCCTTGACGCTGCTGGTTGGGTCATGGACGGCGACGTTCGCAAGAAGGACGGAGTCGAGCTCAGCGTATCCTATGCAACCACCATCAATGCGGTGCGCCAGAAGGAACAAGCCGTGAACAAGCAGGCTTGGGAAGAAATTGGCTTCAAGGTCCAGCTTCGCCAGGTCGACGCCGGCATCTTCTTCGACAGCTCGGCTGGCAATGACCAGAATGCGTCGCACTTCTACACGGACCTCGAGATGTACACCAACAACGCTTCCTCCGAATTCCCGCTCAGCTACATGCAGAGCTGGTACGCGGGACCCGATGGCGTCAACATCAACCAGAGGGCCAATGGTTGGGCCATGATGAACGAGTCCCGCTATAACAACCCTGAGTACGACGCGCTGTATGATGCCGCCGTTCTCGAGGTCGACGCCGAAAAGGCGGCTGAGCTCTTCATCAAGATGAACGACATCGTGATCAACGATGTCGTGGTCATTCCGCTCGTGCAGCGCGCGGCCGACAAGTACGCGATCATCAACACGTTGAATGACGCCAACGTCGCAGTCAGCTTCTATGAAGTCAACTACTGGAACATCGCGAACTGGAATCGCGTCTCTTAGTAGCGGACAGACCGCACGAGCTCAACGTCGCAACGAGGGCCGGAATCGTCCGGCCCTCGTTTTCTTGTCCGAACGGCGGAAGTTCGGTCGACGGATTACGCCAGAGATAACGGCTGATCGTGCAATAGGGCTTGAAGCCGAGCCGGCGATACACCGGTTCGCCAACGTCCGTCGAGAAAAGAACACCCCAACGGTACCCCTCGCTTCGCATCAGCCGCAATCCGGCTTCGGTGATGGCGCCTCCGATACCTTGCCGCCTTGCACTCGGCGTCGTCGCGACGGCAAAAACGCTGGCAACGCCGGCGACTCCGATCACACCGGCGACCGCAACCGGCCCGTCCGCCAAATAGGCCGTCAATAGACGCCACTTCGCGCGTTCGATGCCGGCTTGCGACGTGGCGTCAACCCACGCCTGTCCCGCGAATTCCGGAACTTCCATACCCGCCACGAATGCCGGCTTCCAGTCGAGCAATTCGCCCAGTGTTTTCACCACCTCGATCCTGAGGTTTGAAGGGATGGCCACGTTGTTCGTCATGCGATCGATCTCGATCGCCATCCCAGGCGCCTCGAGGTGCCACGGCTCGACCCCATGGGCGACGAGTCTCGGTCCAAGATCATGCGGCCGAGATTCAGGTCGAAGCCACCAAAACGCAAATGGGGCTCCAGAATCGGCAAGTTTCGACTTGACCTGCTTGATCGCGTCATCAATTTCATGATCAGCAAGATTGAACCTCATCGCACCCGTGAACATCGGCGAAACGACCGGAGTGGTATACCAGGTGACGTTGTGCGCACGGTAAAACACCGCGCCGGGCACATCGGCCATGGAGTCGAGCAAACCATGCGGATGATCCACAATCGCGTGCAGAAGTTCTGCTTCAGTTGGTTTGATGAGCATGGAACACCCTCCAAAAATATCGATGAATACGTTACGATCACCCGCATCGAGCGGATCAGCTTCTGACTCGCCGGGAATTTTTGATGTCGCCTATGACAAATAGTGTTGCAACTGGAGAAGTGCGAATGACTATCCATGCAGTTGATTCGGGCCCAATATCACCAACAGACGAAGAACTCCCGCTGCTAGAGCAACTGAGAAGACTCGTGAACGAGACCGCCGCCCGGGATCTTCATTTGATTGGACGGCATGGTCGCGATGTGGCACTAACCGAATCGGTTCATGCCTTGTTACAGGCTGGACTTGAATCGTTGGCTAACGACCATGGAGTAAAGGTCCATCGCCTTTTCGACGAGATTAGTGTTTGTGATGCCGCAACGCAAATGGGAGTCTCTATTCGCCTGTTTGAACGAATTCTCGACCATCGATCTATTTCTCGAATCGAAAGAGCTCACGAATCCTACATCTCGTTTGCGGACTATTCCAAAATGGAAGGCGCTCACCAGGCTCTTGATTTTCTGTCGCAGCAAGGTCAGGACATCGAAGCACTTTTGGATGCAATCCAACCAGAATAGGCTCGGGTGAATGGCACGCCCAGGAGATTCAAATGGAATCCGACGAGCGAGCTGTTCCTTTGCTCCCGCGAGCCCTAATCGACACATCCGTCCTTTACGCCGTCACCCTTTGCGATCTGGTTCTACGTCTGGCCGAAACCGGTCTCTTTACCGCGATCTGGTCCGAAGACATCATTGGTGAACTGCATCGCAATCTTGAGCTTCGTATTGGCACCGAGCGAGCAACCCGTCGAATTGAAGCAATGCTAGGAAGTGGTGTTCTTGTCGAAATAGAACAGGCTCAATACTCAGCTCTAGTTTCCTCAATGACCAACCATCCAGGCGATCGACATATTCTGGCAGCCGCGGTTGCCGCCAAGGCCTCGATCATTTTGACTCTCAACCGTCGCCACTTTCCAGACGAAGCCGCTCAATCGCTTGGGATCAAGATTCAGGTACCTGACGAGTTCTTACTGGAATTTTTGAATTCGGAGCCTGGAATTCTTGCAGACGTGATTAGAAGTCAGGCGAATGCGATGAGGCGGCCACCTGCTTCTGTCCAGCACGTTCTGGACGCTCTTCTGCTGAGTGCTCCATCCTTCACCGAGGAGGCAAGAAGGCTCGTGAATCGGGAGTAGCCTCGTAATGTCCACATTTTGGAGACTAAACCCTTTCGGGACCGCAGAGTGCTGAGAAACGATCTGAACAGCGAGGAATCTGATTTTAGCCCGAACGGGAGTCCCAGCGGAAGAAACGAACGGCGATGAACATGCCGACCAGGAAGGTGGCGAGCAGCACGACCAGATCGGCCCAGATCGTCTCTAGCCCCTTCCCTCTGGTCATCGGCTCCCTCAGCGCATCGACGAGAAAGCGCAAAGGCAGGATTTTGGTTATCGGCTGCAGCCAGCCCGGAGCTGAGTCGACCGGAAAGAAGACGCCGGACAGAAACAGCATCGGAAAGGCAATGAGGTTGGCATAGCTGGCGGCTGACTCTACATTTTTCGCGAACCCCGAGATCGCGAATCCGATCGCTAGAAAAGCCAACGACCCGATCACAACTCCCAGCAAAATGACAAAGACGTTTCCCTTGATGTCGAGACCGAAGACCGCACGAGCCAATGCGACCAGGATCACCGCCTGCGCCACCGCGACGATCAGCGTCGTCATGACGCGCGCAAAAACAAAGCTCGTCAACGGGAAGGGCGTCACCTTGATTCGTCGCAGAATTCCCCGCTCACGGTAGATAACGAACGCCGTCGACAGACCGATCACGCCAGAATTCATCAGTGCCATCGCGAGGATTCCAGGAACAAAGAAGTCGATGTAGATGATATTCGTCGCGCTTACCGGTTGCTCGACGATGTCGACCGGGCTCTCGCCCTGCGCCACGGTAAGCAGGATTTGGCGAACGACGCTGATCGCGATGTTCGAGCTCGGCCCCTCGGTCTCGTCGTAATAAAGCTGAACCGACGGGCGACCGGAGGTCTCGGAATGAGATCCAAATGCGAGCACGATGTCCCGGTCGCCATCCTCGAGTGCCTCGAGCTCCTTGCTTTCGGTAGCCGTGTCATGCACATCAAATGCGTCGCTGCTGTGCATTGCGTCGACTGTCGCCGCCTTAAATGCCGAATCGGCTCCAACAACCCCGACATCGAAGGTGAGGCTAGTGTCGTCGTTGAACACCGTTCCAAAAATCAAGATGAAGATCGCCGGAAACGCAAGGTTCCAAAAAATCGCCTGCCGGTTGCGGATAGTCATTTTGAGATTGGCTTTGATCATCGCGAAGAGCGCGGTCATGTTCTACTCCGTAACTCGTTTCGGCTGGATTCGGCGATGCTCGTCAACTGGGCGATGTCAGCCTCTTCGTCGTCTGGGACGACCTCGGTTCGGTTCCGGCTCGGCAGTTCGGCCGTTTTGCTCCTCGTAAGTACGCCCGGTGAGGCTCAGAAAAACATCTTCGAGCGTCGACTGTCGAGCGCCAAGGTCGGCAAGCGTGACACCCAATCGCCCGGCGAGAGCAAGCAGCCCGACCAGCGTCTGCTGAACATCGGTGGTTCGAAGCAGGATCGCGCCGTTCTGGTCGCTGCTCGTCGTCACGCCGGTCAGAGAAGCAAGCTCATGCGACGGAAGCGCTCCAGACGTGGCGTGAGCCTGAATGGTCGCTTGCGATCCCAGGGTTCGGATCAAACCGGCAGGCGTGTCGTTTGCGATTACCTTTCCCCGATCCATCACGGCAACCCTGTCGCAGAGGATCTCGGCTTCCTCCATATAGTGCGTGGTCAACACGACGGTGGCTCCGGTGGCGCGCACATCCTGAACCGTTTGCCAGAGATCGCGGCGAGCGCCGGGGTCAAGTCCAGTGGTCGGCTCGTCCAGGAAAACGACCGTCGGCCGGTTAACCAGCGCGAGTGTGATCGAAAGACGTTGCCTCTGCCCGCCGGAGAGCTCTTCGACCCGCGCCTTGCGTTTGTCCTGCAATCGCACGGTCGCCAGGAGCTCCTCTACTCTGGCCGCGGAACCGTCCACGCCGTACAAACCGGCATAGAGCTGAATCAATTCCGTTGCGTTCAGATAATCGAACAACGCGGTCGTTTGGAGTTGAACACCGATGATCTTTCGGACTCGATCGCTCTCCGCCACGGCATCGATGCCTGCAACTCTGATCGAGCCCTCATCGGGCTTGCGAAGCCCTTCGATCATTTCGAGGGTGGTCGTTTTGCCCGCGCCGTTCGGTCCGAGGATGCCAAAGATCTCGCCGGTTTCGACGATCAGGTCGACATGATCGACAGCGGCGACCGGGCCGTATCGTTTCACCAAACCAAAAATTTCGATCATTGCGCTCGAGTCGTTCGGGGAAAGGGTGCGATGCGAGCTCAAAGACAAGGTTGTGACTCCGTTGCGGGGCTGCTGACATTCTCGTGCGGTCGCAGGTCTTGGCGAACATCTGCCGCGGATCACTATACGCCGGGAGTAGCGGCGACAAGCCCATCGACGCCGCATTCCCATGCATGAATTCAGTTTCCAATTCCAGGTTAAATCGGCCGATGAGACCTGGAGATACACAATTCTACGTATCGACGCATGGAGTTCCCAATCGCAAATACGCTGAATTTCCCATGACGACGACGATGCGGCGGGAGAAGATGAAGGCAGCGAAGATCGACTTCTCGCCTCGCCCAGTTCGAAAGGAGGAATGATCAACAACACACGAGCTAATTGAATCTAATCGAGTTGGATCGAATCATTAATTGAGGAGTTGAGCGTGAAATCAGTGTTCTCCACCGCGGGTTTGGCGCGGATATCGGCGCACCACCCGTGGAAAGTCTTGGCATTCTGGTTCGTATTGTTGATTCTGGCGACCGTATCCGCGCCTTCGCTTGGCGACGCACTCACCACGGAATCGAAGTTCACGAATCGTCCGGACTCCATTGTCGCTGACGAGCTCTTAGAGAGCCGGCTTCGCGGCGAAAAACCGATGACCGAAACGATCGTCATCCGATCCGAAACGGCGACAGTCGACGACGCGGAGTTCCGTGCGACCGTTGACAGCGTTATGACCGAACTGAATTCTCTTTCTGGGGTCGTCGCGTCGGCGGAGAGCTACTACGGAACAGGGTCCGAGGAGCTCGTTTCAAAGGATCGCCAGACGACCATCATTCCGGTGACCCTGGTGGGGGATCTGGACGAAGCCACCGAGCATGTTGAAACCCTAATCGCATCGCTCGATAAGACCGCTACCGACGGCTTCCAGGTTCTCACGGTTGGGGATGCCAGTCTCAACTTCGAGCTTTCCGAGATCGCGGAAGAAGATATGGCGGCAGGCGAGCAGATCGGAATCCCGGTCGCGATCATCATCCTGGTCGTCGTGCTCGGTGCTCTGATCGCCGCGGGCCTTCCAATCGTGATCGGTCTGATCTCGGTCTTCATCGCGGTGGGAATGGCCGCGGTGGTCGGACGTTTCTGCGATCTCTCATTCTTCATTGTCAACATGATCGGTATGATTGGGTTGGCAGTGGGCATCGACTACTCGCTCTTCGTGATCTCCCGCTATCGTGAAGAACGCCGACGAGGCAATGCCAAGCTGCTGGCGATCGAAATCGCCGGCGGAACCGCGAGCAAAGCCGTGCTCTTCTCGGGCGTTACGGTTATCTTCGCGCTCTCCGGCATGTTCATCGCCCCCGGCACTGTCTTCCGCAGTGTTGGACTCGGCGCGGTGTTGGTCGTGATCGTCGCGATTGCAGCCACCCTGATGTTGATGCCGGCGCTGCTCAGCCTGCTGGGCGATCGCCTCGACTGGCCGCGCAAGCGCCAATACGATGAAAAGGCGATTGCCGCCCAGGATCAGCGCGACCACGAAACCATCCACGCCGGCTTCTGGGGAACAATCACCCGAGTGGTGATGGCCCGCCCAGTCATCAGCATCCTGCTCGCCGGCGGACTCCTGATCGGACTCGCAATCCCGTATCTCGATGTGAAACAGGGCTCAGTTGGCGTCTCCGGGCTCCCCGTTGGCGCGGGAACACGCGCTGCCTATGAGCTTCTGCAACGCGACTTCGCCGCGGGAACCGTCGCGCCGGTCGAAATCGTGGTCAACGGACAGGTCAATGATCCCGCGGTCGCGGCAGCAATTGACCACATGGTCGGAATGCTGCAAACGGATGGATCATTCGGACCGGTAACCGTCATCCCGAATGAAGCGGGCGACCTTGCCCTGATCTCGACGCCGCTGACGTTCGCTCCGGACACCACGGCCGCTTTCGACACCATCGACCGCCTCCGTGACGAGGTTATCCCAATGGCCTTCGCGTCGACTCCCGCGGAGGTCTGGGTTACCGGCCAGTCGGCCTATGTCACCGACTTCAACGACGTCACTTCTCGCTTCACACCGCTGGTCTTTGCCTTCGTGCTCGGGCTTAGCTTCCTGCTCCTGCTTGTCGCGTTCCGATCGCTCGTCGTGCCGGCCAAGGCGATCGTGATGAACCTGCTCTCTGTTGGCGCGGCCTACGGTTCGATCGTGCTCGTCTTCCAAAAGGGCTACGGCGCCGATCTGCTCGGATTCCAAACGGTGGACGCCATCGAAAGCTGGTTGCCGCTCTTCCTCTTCTGCGTGCTCTTCGGACTGAGCATGGACTACCACGTCTTCCTGCTCAGCCGGATTAGAGAGCATTACGATCAAACCAAGCGAAACGGCGAATCCGTGGCCGTCGGGCTGCAGGCAACCGCAAAGCTCATCACCGGCGCGGCACTGATCATGGTCGCGGTCTTTGGTGGATTCGCGGCGGGCCGCCTGATCTCGTTACAGCAAGTAGGGTTTGGACTCGCGATCGCGGTCTTCCTGGACGCGACCGTGGTCCGCTCGGTCCTCGTCCCGGCCAGCATGGCGCTCCTGGGTGATCGCAACTGGTATCTCCCGCGCTGGCTGGAATGGCTGCCGAACTTCAATGTCGAGGGCGTGGCTCACCAGGAACCGGCGATCAAACCGGTCGCGATCCCGGCATTCGGAATCGCCATGACCTCCGGCGACGACTAACGTACGAATCTACGTTGACCGAAACGGCGGCGGGGAATGATCCCTGCCGCCGTCCTAGCTTGCTAAAAGGGGTATCCCTGGGCGCCTTGCATCCCTTTGATGCAGGAGATTTCGCCACTGTGAGCCACGGCGTTCGCCATGAGTTGATTGAGCACGTAGCCGAGGGCGAAGGACCCCGGCCATCCAACCGAGGTGAAGTCGTACTCTTTTGCAAGGTCGCCCGGGGTGAGTCCAGCGAGAAATGAATCAGTCGACGCGTAGACGGCCCGCGCATACGACTTGAGTGCCGGAAGGTCCACCACGACCATGCGCGCCCAATCGGTCCAATCGCCGAGAGGTGGCCCCTCGCTGAAGCCGCTCTTGCCCTGCCATTCACTCATAAAGAGCGGAGCTCTGCCGGAAATCACATGGTTGAGAAAGAAGTCTTCCGCGATCAGGTGGTGGACATAGTGGGCACCCGCGGGCACAACTCGACCTGGCGGTTGCCAGGCCGCATGCTCGGGAGTCATGTCTGCCACGGTCCCTTCCAGCCACTCGTGATTGTTTGCGAAAATGGCTCGATAGAGTTCGATGGTCGGTTCAGCCATAACTATCTCCTCCACTGCTGCGACAGTTCAGTCGAAACGATTCGCGGCTCATGCCTGGAATGCTTTCGCCCGGTCGCACAGAAAGTACGAACTTTCCGCGCAGAAGGATCATCCTGTACGTACTCCGCATCGCGCCCCATCGGCGAGAATTCGCTTTGTGTTGCTGAATAACGGTAAACATACTGGTTTATCCCCACAAAATACGATCGCGGTTTCATTGATCGATGTTCATTTAGGCCATGTTTTCCGTGGGGGCAGACCGCCGTGTCTGTCCTTGCTCAATGCAGAGCACATCCATTCTGAGCGCGCGCTCGATGCATTTCTATCGCTAATCGACCTGATCCAATGCCCTCGTTCAACACTGTCCGTACATCAGTCAGACCAATGGCGCAGGACTCCGAACAGGAGCCTCGCATGACCCGCGGCCCATGTGCCTTTACCTTAGTCCTACCTAAACTAGGCGAACGGCCACCCCGACCCCCCGGCAAACTGCTTCGTCAGTAAGGGCAAATGATGCGATTGGAAATCAAATTCCGCGGTGTCTCGCCGGTCGTGGTCGCGCTTCTCTTCGGCACGATGATCCTTGCGCCCGGAGTCGTTCCTTTTCACCGAAGTGGACACACAGCGCAGGCGGCGGCCCGAACTCTGTACGTCGACCCTTCGGGGTCCGACACCACCGGATCAGGCGCCCCGTCCAAACCGTGGAAAACAATCGGAAAAGCAGTCGCTGAGGTTGTCGCGGGCGATCTCGTACTGATCAACCCTGGCACGTACTCAGAAACCATCACCATCGAAGAGGTGCACGGCACATCCAGCTCGCCCATCGTTTTCAAAGCCAACGGCGCCGGCATGGAGATCAACGGCTCCGCCAGCTCACGCGACGCCGTCTTCGTAACCTACTCGAGTCACGTTGAACTGGAGGGCTGGACCGTCCGCGATGCGCCGCGAGCCGGACTCCGTATCGACGCTTCCGACCACATCACCGTCAGAGACGGCACGTTCAAGAACAATGGACGCTGGGGAATCTTCACCGGCTTCAGCGACGATTTGTTGATCGAGTACAACGAGGCGTACGGTTCTGTGCTCGAGCATGGGATCTACCACAGCAACAGCGGCGACCGTCCCATCATTCGCGGCAACGTCATCCACGACAATCACGCCGCCGGACTCCACATGAACGCCGACGAATCGCAAGGCGGAGACGGCATCATCTCGGGTGCATTGGTTGAAAACAACATCATCTACAACAACGGCGTTGGCGGCGGCGCTGCGATCAACTTGGACGGGATCATCAACTCGATCGTTCGGAATAATTTGCTCTACAACAATCACGCCAGTGGAATTGCGATCTTCCAGCAAGACGGCGCGGTCTGCTCGCAAAACGACCAAATTCTGAACAACACCATCATCATGGCCTCGGACAGTCGATGGGCGATCACAATTCCGGGTTCCAACTGCATTAACAACAAGCTCTTCAACAACATTCTCTACACAGGCCATTCATACCGGGGCAGCATCTCGCTCGGCACCTGGCCGATCAGCGGGCTCCAGAGCGACTACAACGTCGTCATGGACCGCTTCACCGCGAACGACGGCGACAGCCGGCTGACGCTTCCACAATGGCAGGCGCTCGGAAACGACACCCACTCGAGGATTTCAACTCCTTCTGAACTCTTCGTCTCTTCCGGATCGGATTTCCATCTCAAGTCGGGCAGTCCAGCGATCGATGCCGGCCGCACCCTGGCGAACGTAACCTCGGACCTCGATGGCAATAGCCGGCCGCGTGGGAACGCCTACGATGTGGGCGCGTACGAAAGTGGAGCCGCCGCATCGACTCCCACATCGACATTGACCGCCACCAACACGGCCACGCGAACTCCAACCGCCACGATGACCTCTACCAAAACCGCAACCGCCATCTCGACAACAACCCTAACGCAAACGGCTTCACCAATCCCAAGTGCATCGAGCACCGGAACATTGACGCCTACGGCAACGCCGACCCCGACCAAGACTCCATCTCCGGCGAGCACGGCAACCGCAACAGCGACTCATACGCGGACGTCGACCTCAACTCCGACAAACACGCCTTCGAAAACAGCCACAAAGACTCCGGCGCCGGTCGTCAAGCCCTCCTGTTCATTGAGCGACTCGAGTGCACGGGTTGGAACAAAGATCGTCGTCTCATGCAAGGGATTCCTCCCATCTGAGGCAGTCGAGCTCTTTTGGGACTCCACGAACGGGAAACAGCTTGCCGAGGGCATAGCGAACAAAGGCAAGATCGAGTTCACCATCGCAGTGCCTGATTCGAAGCGAGGCAGTCACAAGCTCATCGCTCGCGGCGATTCCAGTGGGAAACAGGTCTCGAAATCGTTCGCGGTTGAATCCCGGGTCGCGCTTTCCCCAAGCTCGGGCAGCGGCGGCGTCAAGGTCGCAGTCAAGCTAACCGGCTTTCGTTCAGGCGAGATCGTGACTCTCAGATGGTATGTCTCGGGAAGCACCACGCGAATGGTACGCAGCTCGATCACAGCCGGCGCCAATGGAAGCGTCGCCACCTCATTCACCGTTCCTTCAGAGGAGTCAAGCGGGGCTCACAAAGTTGAAGCCCGTGGAAATTCCGGCAGCCGCGCCTCCGCGACGTTCACCGTCAAACCAGTCAAAACCGCGACCATCGAGGAATCGACGTCAATCCCAACCCCCGAACCAACCCAAACATCAACTCCAATCGCGGAAGAAACAGCAATTCCCGATCCCGAAAACTCCGACCCCGAAACACCGCAACCCTGACCCCGTCGTACCCCTCAACCCAAGACTCATCGCGAGCGGCGCCCCACGATTCGTAGCGGCACATGGCATGTGCCTGGTTCCAGCCACTGGATCACTCAACATTGAACCGGGTTTCTACATCCAGGCAACCCGAGCCCGCTGCAACTCTGTTGCTCGTGACTTGAGGCTTGCAGCTTGCAGCTTGAGTCTAACAGCTAGCGGCTAGCAGCTCACCCCCAAAACTTCCACCACGGCTTTCGGCCGCTGCTTGGATTGGGCCATTGCGCAGATCCTCCTGATTTTCGCCGGCTGGAAAAACCTTGAGCCATGCCGTAGATGATGCCACCGAAGAAAAGCACTCCGAGAACCCAGATCAGCCAGCGGGGCCCGTTGTATTCGAGCTCATTGCCGGTCACAATCGACCAGACCAATACTCCACCTGCAACCGCGCAGAGTCCTAAGAGCGCGATTCCAACAATGTTCTCTTTGTCGTCAAACACCACAATCGCTCCTTGCAACGGTGTCTTGTCCCCCAATTGAACCGATTGAGACCGCTCTGACGGGCACCACGTCCCATCGGAATTGTGACCTTGGCGTGACTCCATTCCGCGGGATCATCCTCATACTGATGCGAAGGTTGTCGATACCCGTCCACGCGATTCCGGCGCATTGGTGATCGTACCCCGTTCGCACCGAGTTTTGCCGGCGTCAACGATCGTATGTCGGTGTCCAAGGGGGCTGAGTAGGGTGAGGGCCTTCGTCGTCGAAGATAACGAAGGGATTCGAGAGATCGTCGTTGATCTTCTGATACGGCGTGGCCACACTGTCGATGCCTTCGCGACAGCGGAATCCGCCCACAAGGAGATTGGAGGGCAGGAATTCGGGCTCGCCGTACTTGACTGGGGCTTGCCCGGCATGGACGGGCTCGATCTCTGCCGGCATTTGCGATCGCGTCCAAGTGGCGAGCTCGGCGTGATCATCGTTCTCACCGGACGAGCCGAACCTGAAGATATTGATGAAGTCGTTAGCGCCGGAGCGAGCGATTACGTCACAAAACCCTTCAAACTGGATACGCTCGAAGTTCGCATCGCTTTCGCTGAACGGCATGCGGTCATGCTGGCGGAACAGGCGAGGGCAAGGCGCGAGCTCAAGGCGACCGAAGACAAGTATCAGGCGCTCGTTGAGAGCGTTCCCGCGGTCACCTATATCCAGAGACACGGCGGCCGTGGAGAAGTCGAATACATCAGTCCGCAGGTCGAGCGCATTTTGGGCTGGAGCCCGGACATGTTCACCGAGAACCCCACTTTTTGGATCGACATCATTCACGCGGATGACAAAGAAGCAGTCCACATTGCCGACCAAACCGCACAGGCAACGGGCTCATTGTATTCCGCCGAGTACCGCCAGCTCTGTCGAAACAACGAGTACCGGTGGTTCCGTGATGAAGCGCAACCGATATGCGACGAACGCGGCGATATCCTTTTTTGGCATGGGGTCATTTCCGATATCACCGATCGCAAATTGGCCCACGAAGCCCTCCGTGAAAGCGACCTGCGTCAACGAGAGATGGCGATCGCCACAAAACGCCAAGCGGTTCAGCTTCGCTTGCTCGATCAGGTCCGAGCGAGACTTGGAGGCGAGCTCGAGCTTACAAACGTCTTTCGGATTGTGGTTGAAGCCACGGCCGAAGTCTTGGGTTACCGATACACCAGCTTATATATGCGACATGGTGACTCGATGGTGCGCCAGCATCAGGTCGGCTACCCCGAGTCAAACGGTGAGTTCAGGGCGCTCCAGCTTGGCAGGGGAGTGATCGGCAGGGTAGCGGTCACGGGCGAGCCGCGGCTCATTCGAAACACCGCTCAAGACCCGGATTTCATCACATCCACGGACGATGTTGCGTACGAGATCTGTGTGCCGCTGTTGGACGAGGATGTGGTGGTTGGAGCATTCAACATCGAAACCACGATCGATCAACCACTCGATCACGAGGACCTCCGGTTGCTACTTGGCGTTGCGGAGCATGTCAATGCCGCAATCAGCCGTTCCAGACTCTATCGTGAAGCGCAAAGCCGGGAAGCCCTTCTTCGCTCCGTGTTGGATAACGTCCAGGAAGTCGTCTTCCAAACTGACCGAACCGGCCGGTGGACCTTTCTCAACACCGCCTGGGAGGAAATTACCGGTTATGCGGTCGAAGATTGCTTAGGATGTGAAGTAGCGTCGTTCGGTCTTCCTGAACATCGCGAAACGTTTCAACAAGCGGTCGATACGTTGACAAGCGGCCTTGAAGAGGAGTTGCGGGGTGATTTCCAGATCATTACCAAGACCGGCGAGATCCGATGGGTCGAGGCGCACGCCGTCCGCGCGGGCGACGACGAAGAGACGATCCACATCTCCGGGACCCTGATCGACATCACTGAACGCCGTCGCGCGGAAGAGGCATTGCGCGAAAGCCAGGACCGGTATCGTCACCTCGCACTGCACGATCCGTTGACGACGCTGCCGAACCGAATGCTCTTCATGGAGCGGCTCGAGCAGTTGCTGCGGGCGAGCGACGAAGAACCTTCAGCGATCTCGGTGCTGTTTCTTGATCTCGATGGATTCAAGCTCGTCAACGATACCTTCGGCCACGAGTGCGGCGACGATCTTCTGATTCAGGTTGGGCGCCGGCTACTGAACTGTTCGGGGCAGCACGACACGGTTGCGCGTCTCGGCGGAGACGAATTCGCGATTCTTCTCAACGACAACGAACGGTTCTCGCTGGCGATGGAGATCGCACAACGCATTTTGGATGCGGTTCGACAACCGTTTACGCTCGATGGCCAGGAGATTTCCCTCGCAACCAGTATTGGGATCGCCGGTCATCACGGTGCGAACGGAAGCGCCAGCGATCTCCTCCGTAACGCCGACACCGCACTCTACGTCGCAAAAGCAAACGGTCGAGGGGCTTTCGCCCAGTATCAACCTCAGATGTCGGCCGCGGTGCTCGCGCGTTTTCGGCAGGAGAACGAGCTCCGGCGCGCAATTGAGAACGGAGAGATTCGACTCGTTTATCAACCTTCGTTCGATCTTCGAACGGGCGAAGTGACCAATGTCGAGGCGCTCGTCCGATGGGAGCACCCAGAACAGGGGCTGTTAACCCCCTGTCAGTTTCTCTCTCTAGCCGAAACCACGGGGTTGATCGTGCCGATGGGCAGCGTCGTGCTTGAGACCATCTGCCGCGATTCGAAGCTGTGGATGACAACCGAGATCGGTATGCCGTTGAAATTGAGCGTGAATCTCTCGGCCCGGCAAATGAGAGACCCATCGCTTATCTTCGAAGTCGAGCGAACACTCTCGGCATTTGGGATCCTGCCGGAACTGCTCGATTTTGACATCAGCGAAGCGGCCGCGATGAACGATGGCCCCGTCACGAATCGGGCGCTTCATGAATTACGAGAGCTCGGCGTTGGGCTGACCATCGACGACTTCGGAACGGGATCCGGTACGCTCAGTTCGCTTCGTGATCTGCCGGTCAATGCGGTCAAAATTGATCGCGGCTTCATTGTTGAAATCGGCCGCAATCGCGCAAGCAAAGCCATCGTGCGGGCGATGACCGCCCTTGCCCAAACGTTGAACATGTCGGTGACCGCCGAGGGGATCGAAACGATCGAACAGCTCGCGCATTCGCGCGCCATCGGGATCGATCGCGGTCAGGGTTACTACTTCAGCCACCCGATGACGGCGGAAGAAATCGAAGCGCTAATCGCCAGAAACACCTCCATCGACGGCGGCCTACTCTTGCTAGGCTAGTTGGAGCACTCACGTCTCCGCGCCGCGAGGTAACGCTTCGAACGCCCGGTCCTTCAAACTACCGGCCGTTGGTTGGCTTGTGTCACTTAGCCGGCATGATGGCAACATTCCTTGATCTCACTCAAAACAACGAAGGCTGTGCCTTCTTCCCGTCTTCTTCATTGGTTTTCCGGTCGTCACCAGAATCTTCGTGCTCGATCGGTTCGATCAGATGGGAATTGTTGTTGCGCACATTGTTGACATCGATTGAAACCGGATAGGCAGTCATTTGGTCCGAGGGGAACGAGCGCAGCAGATGCTCAACCGCATGTCCATCGCCGGCTTGATGGTCAATCCACTCCGATTCTGCTTCTTTTGGCAAGATGACCGGCATCCGATGGTGAAACTCGCGTGAGCATTCATTCGCCTCGGTCGTGATGATCGTGTACGACGAGGTCGTTTCGCCATCCGCGCCTTTGAATTCATCGTAAAGACCGGCAAAGGCAAACAATTCCTCATCCTTCACCGTGAACAAATAGGGCTGCTTCCGGCCGCCGGCTTGCTTCCATTCATAGTAGCCATTGGTGGGCACGAGACAGCGCTTTCGGCCCATTAGCGAGCGAAACATGGGGTTTTCGAGTATCGATTCGGCCCTAGCGTTAAACGGGGCAGGAGCCTTGGTATCACCAGGTTTGGCCCAGCGAGGAATCAGGCCCCAGCGCATGGTATGGAGCTCGCGCTCTCCCCCCGCGAGCTCGACAATGACGGGAAGCTCCTGGGTTGGCGCCGCATTGAAGCTTTCAAACAAAAATGAAGGGATGTGCCGGAGCTGAAAGCGCTCTGAAAGCTCGTCCGGCAGCCATTCGATAACGTAACGTCCACACATTGGTACGATCCTTTCCTGACCCGGTTTTTCCGAGAGGATTCTGACATGAGCGAGGCAAAAACCAAACCGGCTGGAGCCTCAGTCGACGAATTCCTGGCCGCGCTTTCGGACGACCGGAAGCGCGAGGACAACATTCAGGTCTGCAAGATGATGACCGAGATTACGGACGAACAATCACAAATGTGGGGACCTTCGATTGTCGGTTTTGGAAGCTACCACTACGTCTGCGCGACTGGCCATTCAGGCGACGCGCCTCTGACCGGTTTTTCGCCCAGAAAGGCAAATCTCACACTCTACATCATGCTTGGATTCGACGGTTACGATGCCCTCATGGCCAAACTGGGGAAGCACACGACCAGCAAATCCTGCCTCTACATTAAGCGGCTGAGCGATGTCGATCAGGACGTGCTTGGCGAGTTGATCGGGCAGTCATCTCAGCGCATCAAAGCCATGTATTCGCCGACGTATCCGGCGGAGGGTCACGTCGCCCACTTTGTGTCGAGATCGAGCGGATAGATCGGCCGGCGCAGATGGCGATAGTCGAAGCGAGTCAGATCGACGCTGCCGAGTCCCGGCGTGTCCACATGAATCGCGTGCTTTGCAATCGGCCCGAAACCGCCGCGCCACCGAACCGCCGCCTTGACCACGATGATCTTCTGTAACGTCGGCTGGATGCCGGCTGATTTCAGTTGTTGCTGGTCGCCCGGCATGTGCTTCTTCGAGGTCAGCACAAGATTGATCCCGCCGGCCCGCACGACAACCGTCGGCCCGCTCTCGACCGGCACCCCCTCATTCTCCGGTCCTTCGTGAATCCATCTGCCATCGGTGATCAGTTTGACCACGCCGGCGACCGAAACCGGGCCACCATGGAGTCTGTCCGTTTTGCCGCCAACCAGTAGCTGGACCTGGTTACGGACACCCGCCGCGATTGCCTTCTGCACCGATTCCGCGTCCGCGATGACCATTGTCGCGTCCTGGGCATCTTGTCGGATCAATTCTGCCAAAAGCACGGTGCCGTCGCCAGGAGTCCCGCCCCCTATGTTGTCACCCACATCAACTAGCATCACGGGGCCCCCGGGAAAGGCGATCGCCTCGGTCACGGCCGCGGCCGGCGGCGTATTGTGGACAATCATCAACGCCCGCGCATCCCAGGCCGAACGTGCCAGTGCGTTCGCCAATTTGTCGGCTTTTGCTCGATCGCCATCGGTCGTCACGAGAATGCTCATCCCGGCGTCGGGAACATCGGCGTAGGCGAAGCCGCCCGCGATTGTGATCGTCACCGCCTCGCCCGATTCCTCCAGCGCGAACGCTCTGTCGAACAGCGACTTGAAGGGCTCGTTCGCGCTGAACTGTGCTTGCGGCACAGGCAAGAGGGGCGGTTTGACGAGCACCATCTCCGGCTTGATCCGTCCCTCGATCGTCTTCACGAGCAGATCGACGGCTTCACGCGCCCTCGCACCGGCGTCGATGTGCGGATAGGTGTCGTAGGTCGTCACGATCGTGGCCGCGTCGACCATTGCCTGCCCGATATTGGCATGAAAATCGAGCGTGATCGCGATCGGTAGATCCGGTCCCACAAGCGTCCGCACCCGTCCGGCGATCTCCGCTTCTGCATCCGGAAAGCCTTCCGCCACCATCGCGCCATGCAGATTGAGCAGGATGCCGTCCGCGGGGAGCGCGGCTTTAATGCGAGAGAGCAGCTCGCCCAGCAGCTCCTCGAACGATGCCCGATCCGGAGTGCCAGTCGAAACAACATCGACCAGCATCGTCGGCACGAGATCGATTCCCCGCTCCCGGCACTCGTCAATGACGCCTCCCAGCGAGTGATTCGTTCCGGCATAGCTCCAGCACTCGTCGCCCCGCACGATAGGGAGCGTCGCCGCTGAGGTCGGCTCGACCGAAAACGTATGTGTTTCATGCATGATCCCGCCAACGATCAGGCGCATCTCACGATTCCCCCGCCAGATCTATGCGCTCCGCAACGACTTCGATACGTCCTCGACCACGGTCAGTATCTCGGCGAAGTCTTCCTTCGCATGAGCCAGCGAAAAACCAGCGTGCCCTGGAGGTCCTTGCCGTGTGTAGCCGTGGATGTAAACACCGCGTTCGTAACAACCTGCCGTGAAGAGCTTGTTCAACTCGTGGTCGTGATTGACCGCGTCGGACCATGTCCGCACTTGTTCCGTGCGTCCAAAGTAGATCCCGAACCGAGCGCCCATGCCCTGAACCCGGGCCGGCACCCCTTCGCGATCGAAAATCGCCTGCATGTCGCGGTAGAAGTTGTCCCCAGTCGCATTGATCTGATCGAACACGCCCGGCTTCCGCAGCTCGTCCAGCGTGGCGATCGCCGCTAGGACGCTCAGCAGGTGCCCGGAATAGGTGCCGCTGTGCACCACCGGTCCGGTTGGAGCGAGTTGCAGCATCAAGTCAGCGCGACCCGACACCGACGCCAGCGGCAGACCATTCCCGAGCGCTTTGGCATGAGTCGTCAGGTCTGGAGTCACCCCGTACTGTGCCTGCACGCCGCCAATGTGCGTGCGAAAGCCCGATAGCACCTCGTCCATGATGAGCACAATCCCATGTCCGCTCGTTTTCGACCGCAGCAATTCGAGAAACCCCGGTTCCGGCGGAATACACCCGGCGTTGTAATGGATCGGCTCGCAAATGACGGCCGCGAGCTCATCGCCGTGGCGCGACATCGCTGTTTCGAACGCCTCAACATCGTTCCAGGCAACCATGACGACATCGTCCGCCTCTGACGCGGGCACCCCGCCCGACGACGGCAGGATCGCGCTCTCAGGATCAAGCGGGTCCGCGTGCTTGAGCAGCCATGGCTCGGTCAATCCATGAAAATGACCATCGAACTTCAAGTACTTGGTCCGGCCGGTCGCATTCCTCGCGATCCGCAACGCGACCAGTGTGACCTCGCTCCCCACGCTAGAGAATCGCACGCGTTCCGCCGCGGGGATAATCTCGACGATCGTCGCGGCTAGTTGTTCGTGAAAGGTTGTCTCGGCCGCGCAAATAATCCCCAGCTCGACTCCCTGCAACACCGCGCGCTTGACGGCCGGGTGATTGTGACCAAGCAGCGCCGCGCCGTTGGAGACATTGAGATCGATGTACCGCTTGCCATCGAGTCCGTAAAGATATGCCCCATCACCATGACTGACATACAACGGTCGCCCAAGATACGGGTGAAGCCGCATGGATGCGGAGACACCACCTGCGAGCACGGCCGTCGCGCGGTCGAATTCCGTTCCAGTTTCCCCGAACCCTACCGTGGTTGATGCCATTTCATTCCTCACATTGAGCGGTGACGTTCGCCATGGACGGCATTCTTTGTTCTCTTGGCACCTGAACAGACAATTGACCGGTATTCGACACGCCCGCGAGAATCGAGCCACACTGACGTTCGGCGAGCTGCCGGTGGTGGATTATTGGAACGATAGGCGCGGAAGTCAACGACTCCACGCACGTTTAGGGTCAATGCTGATGATCGATTCCCGGATTTCGGGTCGCGGCATAGCGGTTGACGTGTCTGACGCACTTCGGTACAGTGCCGTGGTTCGTTCGGCAAAACGCCTCGCTCATTCTTCGCCGGAATCGAATCGCTTCGCTCGAACGCTCTGCTTCAGGTCACGCTCAAAACCTTGGGGTTTGCCTTGAGATCATCTCCTGTTCGTCAAATCCGAGGTCTTGCCACCCTGCTCGCGAGTCTTCTGCTCATCCTATCATCGTTCTCCACGCTGGCCGTCGGGAACGGTGTTTCCGCTAAAGAAACGACCGTTTCATTTGCCTTCTGGGGCGATCCCGCCGAGCAAGCCGCCTACGAGCGAGTCGTGGCCGAATTCGAAGCGGCGCATCCCGGAATCGATATCCGGGCCCAGTACACCGCGGGCCAAGGCGATTACCTCAAGAAGATCGCAACATCGTTCGCGGGAGGCGAAGCGCCCGATCTCTTCCTGATCAACTACCGCTCATTTGGCCAGTTCGCCGCGACCGGCGCGCTGGAGCCGGTCGACTCGTACCTCGCCGCCAGCGCCAATATCAATGCCGAGGATTACTACGACATCTCGCTTGATGCATTTCGTTACGACGGGTTGGCGCAAACCTGCATGCCCCAGAACATCTCGAGCCTGGTCGTCTACTACAACGAGGATCTCTTCGAGGCCAACGGCGTCCCACTTCCGGTCGACAACTGGACCTGGGACGACTTTTCAGCGGCCGCCGAGGCGCTCACAATTGACGCCGATGGCGATGGAAACACCGACACCTATGGTCTCGGGGTTGAGCAGAGCCTGTACCGGATGGCGCCGTTCATCTGGAGCAATGGCGGCGAGCTTGTCGACGACCCGGTCCATCCAACCACACTGACCCTCGATTCCCCTGAAGCACAGGAAGCGCTGGACTGGTTCACCTCGCTTGGAGCTACGGCTCCATCCGAGGCCGAGGCGCAGGCGGAAGACGATGAAGCGCGCTTCATGCGGGGTGGCTCCGGCATGTTTCTGCAGAGCCGCCGGGCTGTGCCGGCACTGCGCGAGATCGAAGGCTTCACCTGGAACGTTGCGCCACTTCCGACCGGCAAGGAGCGCGCGACGGTCCTGCACAGCGACGCCTTCTGCATGGCCGCGAGCGCTCCGCACAAAGAGGCCGCCTGGTCATTTATCGAGTTCGCGGTGGGGGACGTTGGTCAAACGATTCTGGCCGAAACCGGCCGGGTTGTCCCCTCACTCAAACGTGAGGCCGAATCAGATGCGTTCCTGAAACCGACCGATGGCGAAGTCGCGCTCTTGCCGGCCAACAACCAGGTCTTCCTCGATAACATCCAATACATTCACCGGCTGCCGATTGTCTCGACCTGGGTAGAAGTCGAGGACACATTCAACGCGACCTTTGAGCGGATCTTCTACGACGAGATCGACATCCCCGCCGAGACCGCAAACGTGACCGCGGCCACGAAGCCGATTTTCGCGCGGGCGCTCGAAGAATATGGTTTATCGCCCGATTCGACCCGGGCCGAGGCGGTCGTCCAGGAATGAACGCTGGGCCCAAATGAAAACAAGAATGACCGGAACCGTGACCATGACAGCTCCTGCCATGAGCAACGGCCAGTTCGTTCGGTCAAGTTGCAGCAACGCCTGCAGACCCAGCGGCAGGGTCATTTTTGACGTCGATTGGATGTAAAGCAGCGGTTCGATAAAACTGCTCCAATAGCGCACGAACGACAGCACCGCCACCGCGAGCACCGCCGGCCGCGCCAGTGGAACCGCAATCCCGAGCCATGTGCGAACGAGCCCCGCGCCGTCGAGTCGCGCCGCCTCGAAAATCTCGTTCGGAATCCGGACGAACGTCCAAACGAACAACAAGACATAAAACGGCGAAGTGCCAAAGAAAGCGGGCGCAACCAACGACCAGCGACTGTCGATCAACCCCACTTCCTTCACGATGATGAAGCGCGGTAACCAGACCGCGGTCAGCGGCACCATCAACGCGATGAACGACAACACCGTGAGCCGCATTCGCCAGCGATGCGAGATTTGCGCCATCGCGAAACCCGTCATCGATGCCACGACCACGGTAATCGGGACCGCCAGCAGGACCACGAACAGCGAGTTCGCGGCGAACCTGGCGAACGTGACCACGTTGAAGACCTCGCGATAGTTCTCGAAGGTTGCAGGTTGCGGGATCAATTCCAGCGTGCGAGGCAACGGTTGCCCGCCCCCCCGGAGTGACACCGAGACGGTCCAGAAGAGCGGCAATAGGAAGACGACGGCGATCGCGAGACCGGCAACGAACCAGAGGGTGGCCCTTGCGCTTCGCCGAAATCGAACGATAGGGGCCGGTAGAAGCTCGTGCTCAGTCCACATCGGCAAATCCAAGCCGCCATCGGCCAACGATGCGATAGAGGAGGAGCAAAACGACGCCCGTCAATAAGAACAAAAACAACGTCATCGCCGCTGCATACCCGAAGCGCAAATACGAAAACGCCTCGCGATAGATGTAGAAGGGCAGGTATGTTGTCGCGTGATTCGGACCGCCGTTGCGCCCAATAATCAACGCCGGAACAAAGTTCGACTGCAGGCTGACGATTGCGTCGCGAAGCAGCAATACCATGAGCGTCGGCGCCAGTAACGGAGTCGTGATCTTCCAGAATGCTTGCATCGCGGAACTTCCATCCACCGCGGCTTGATCCAGGAGATCGCGTGGCACGTCGCTCAGCGCGGCCAGACAAACGACAAAGCCTTCTCCGAGCTGAAACGAAAGCACCAGAATGATGGCAAATCGCGGCGGCCACTCGCCGATCGTTAATGCCGGCGAAGGGAGACCGAGCAGATCCAATCCCTGGTTGATCGGTCCGTAAATCGGATTGAGCATCCAAAGCCAGGCGACCGCCCAGGCGATTTCCGGCACGACCGTCGGCAAGTAGACCGCCGCCCTGAAAAAGCCCGTTCCACGGCGCCGTTTGAACAACAACAAAGCGAGGAGCATCGCTCCGCCGGCACGGAGCGGAACCCCGATCGCGATAAAGAGCAGTGAATTGCCGGCCGCGATCCAGAAAATGCGGTCGTGCAAAAGCTCACGGAAATTGTCTAGGCCGATAAAGACTGGGGCTTCGAGCGCGTTGTACGAGGTGAACGCGAGGGGAAGATGAGCAATTGCTGGAATGAACTCGAGAATGAACATCCCTAAAACAAACGGGGCCAGCATGACGCCGAGTTGGGCACGATGGCCCGGTCGCCACGACCAGAATCGCCTATTTGAATGGTGCCCGATCCGTGTCGTGTCGATCACCCCGAAAAGATACCCGTTCAGACATACCCTGCAGGCACTAATGAGCCGCGACCGGCGATCTCCTCGCCGCAATCCGTGTGTTCACGGCGAGACCGAACAGCGCCGCCACCGCGAGGCCAGCGAAGAGCGCAATGAACCGGTCGGACTGTCCAGGATTCGGCCTCTGGACGAAAACAATCGCAAGCACACTCGAACCGGCCACACTGCCAATGTACCGCGAGGTCGAAAAAATCCCCGCGGCTGATCCCGTCTTCGTGCCCGGAACGGATTCGACCGCCGCGGCTTGCACCGCCGCGCCCGAGATCCCCAAGCCCATTCCCATCATTGCCAGCGCGACCGCAATCGGGACTAGCGTCGTCCCCCGCACCCCCGCGATCAACAACACCGCGCCCGCGAGGAGGCTCGTCGCGCCCGCGACGGCCGGCAACCAACGGCCGGCTCGGTCGGTCCAGCGCCCACCGATCGGGCCCCAAAACGCCGCGACCGCCGACAATGCCGCGAGAATGAGGCCAGACACCCGCGCATCGTGGCCGCGCACGCGCTCCAGGTAAAGCGGCAGCGCAAGCAGAGTCGTGTACATCACCAGGTTGCTCAGGCCGATCGATGCGCAGGCGGCAGCAAAGTGCGATTTCGCGAAGAGCCTGATATCGACCACCGGCGCAGGCGTGCTCAATTCCCAGCGAATGAAGATGAGCCCGATCGCAACCCCACCGACTCCGGCGATCACGGCCAGCGCGGGCAGACTGAGCTTCAACATAGTGGGAATTGCGATGATCGAACCCAGCGAAGCAGCAAAGAGAACTGTTCCAAGCACGTCGAAGCGCGGTTTTTCCGTCATCAATGCGGAGTGACGAGGCAGACTCCGCCAGCCAAGTAACAGCGCCAGTCCGACTACTGGCACGTTCGCCCAGAAGATCGACGCCCACCCAAAGGCGTGGACAAGTGCCCCTCCGATCGGCGGTCCGGATGCGGCGGCGAGACCCGTCGACAGCCCGATCACACCAAATGCGGAGCCTCTGCGCTCCGCGGGCACCGCTTCGCGGATCATCGCCGTGCCGTTTGGAAAGGAAAGCGCACCGGCCAGCGCCTGCTGGGTGCGAAAGACGATCAGCATCGGCAGGCTCGGCGCGAACGCGCACCCCGCGGACGCGACTCCGAACCAGATCAAACCGGCAAGGTAGATCCTGCGGCGTCCGAAGAGATCCCCCAGCCGGCCGCCGACTGGTTGACCGACCGCCATCGCCACGAGATAGAGCGTGACTAGCCAGGCGGTCGCGGTGACAGAAACATCGAATGAGCGTTGGATCTCGGGAAGCGCGATCGCAATCATGGTCGAGTTCAGCGGCGCCAGCGTGGTGCCGATCGCGATCGCCGGCAACAACCACTTGCCGGCGCCGGAAAGGCCGGGGATGCGGGCCGCGATCCCCGGCGCTGGCTTCGCGTCTTGGACGACATCGGTCATGCGTCGAGCGTCACCACACCTCGCCCGCCATCGACCGTGATTCGTTGTCCGGTCGCGATGATCCTTGTCGCCCCATGCGCGCCCACCACCGCCGGAATACCATACTCGCGCGCGACGATCGCGCAGTGACTCAGTGGACCACCGGTTTCAGTTACGACCGCTGCCGCAACACCAAAGAGCGGAGTCCATGCCGGCATGGTCGTGACCGCGACCAGAATTTCGCCGGGAAGAACGTGCGTCGCTTCGTCGAGGGTTCTTGCCACACGTGCGATCCCCGTCACCGTGCCACGAGAGCCTGCATTACCTTTGATCTCATTCGAAGCTTCAGATTGTTGAGGCGGACCACCAAAGAAGCGTCCGATCGCCCGCTCCATCGGGTTACCGGTCGGCGGTGGGCCGGCGGGCGGCGCGCCAATGAAGGGCGGCGGCACCAGAGTCTGTGCGATTGCCATTTCTTCTCGTCGTCGTCGAACCAATCCCCGCACGTGGTCCACCTGTTGCGCCGCGTGAGGATTGCGGAAGATGCTCTTCAACTCGTCGGCCTGAAGCAAAAAAACGTCGTCGGAGTCTTCCAGCACCCCGTCCGCGACGAGTCGTTTCCCGACTGCAACGTAGAAGAGGCGCAAGAGCGATAGTCCTTGCTGGTCAATGTAAAAATTGTGCTCCTCCTGCAGGAACGAAGCATGGCGTGCGATCTGCAAGAGTCCTTCGAATTGTCCGCGCACGGCTTCCGGATAGGCCGCCAGCGTTTCACGTGCAGAGTTTGCCGCGGCCTCAGCGCCTCGGGCCTTGGTCTCGTACTCCGATCGGGGATCACGGCCGCTTTGAAGGTAATTGCGGACGCTCGAAAGCGCGAACGCCGGATCTTCCTGCCATGTTGGCGTTGCAAAATCGAACATATCTTGACGAAGTCCATAGTCGTCAAGATATGCATTGAGACGCGAGAGAAACACCCGCCCGGACTCGCACTCTCCGAGCGCCGAGACCAGCTTGTCGGAGGGCGATTCGAGAAAGACGGTCGCCAGGCCGAGATCACGTGCGCCGACCGAGAGATCGTACAGGCCCATCCCGGCCTTCACACTCTCCGACATGACGCCAACAAGCAGCGCATGTCCGTCGGCATCGGCGGCCCCGAAAACGTCCGAGTAGAACTCATCGAAGATCTGCATTCCCAGAAGCATCGGAATCGCGATCCGGAAATGGATCGTCCAGAGATCGCGATGAATAGCATCCGCTTCGTCGAGCATTTGAGCGATCTCAAGTGGCGACGCGTTTCGAATGTCCATCGTCCTGAGTCGCCGGAGATGGGAATGGATGGCAGGCAGGTGCTCACCTTGCCACCGCTCCCGCAGGCGACCCAGCTCGGGCTTCATCGCGGCTTCCGCCGCTTCGCCCATCGCGCGGCCCTCTTCTTCTGAAGCGGGATGGGCAAAGACATAACGCTCAAAGTGATACCGATTTCGGCAGATTGCTTGAACATCGAGGATCGGGGTCTTGTACTCACGGGCGGCGGCCGTGAACCCAAACGAGAAGGAGGGGTTCACCGTCGATTCGGTCAGCGGATTCATCGGAAACGGAAAGTGCATCAGATCAAACGTGAAGGTCGCATTGGGATCGTCAAGCTCATTCCAATCCGCCGGAAACGCGGTTGCAGCCTCGTTGCTCGTAGTGGTTACCATGACCTTCTCCTCATCGCTCGAATACCGATCGCTGGAAAACTCCTAACAGTCGTCTGGTCTACGAAGTGCTCGCTTCGCGCTGATCGGAGGTGTCCGTTCAGTGCGCCCGGCGTCGTGATTGGGCGGGCTTGAAAGAGATACATCGTGCCGTTGTAGAAGCCACCCTCGATGTCCGCCTGAAATCCCAACTTCGACGAGAGTCCACGCGCCAGACGTCCGATTTCGGAGGCCTGCGCTTCGGTCATCACGGGCATTCGCCGCATCGCCTTCGGAACGGGCACTTCACGCGATCCCTGGCTTGTTGTCGCCGCCGGAATCACCATCAACTCCTTGTCGCCGACGACATACTCGATGACCTCACCGCCGGGGCCGATCACGATGTGGTCTGGCACGACCAATCCCGCGACAACGGCCTCGCCGAGTCCCCAGGTTGCGGCAATCACCAGATGCTGATCGTGGCCGGACACCGGATCAGCGGTGAAAACGACGAACGAGACATCGCTTCGAACCAACTGCTGCACCACCACCGCCATTGCCGCGTCGTCGGTTGAGAAACCGCCCGCCCGGCGATACGTGACCGCGCGCTCAGACCAGAGCGACGCCCAGCACTGCTTGATTGCTCGTTTGAGCTCGGGAAGGTCGCGCACATCCAAAACGGTGTCGTGAAGTCCCGCAAACGAGAACTCGGCAGAATCTTCGGCGGTCGCCGACGATCGCACCGCGAAACCAATCGAGCCATCGGCCTGCGACTTCAGCCTCAGGAAACTCGATTCGATCGCATCGCTGATGTGGTCAGGAATGCTCGCAAGTTCGATCGACGCTCGAATCCCGGGCAGGTCGTCATCGCAAACATCGCTGGCTCGTTGAGGAAGCGCAAGTGATTTTGCGAACTCGTTATATGTCCGCGTGGTTAACGCGAATGCGGGCGGCACGGGTGCTCCCAGGGCGGCGAGATCGCTCAAACTCGCGCCCTTGCCGCCGACAAGCGATCGTTCAGCGGGCGCTTCATGCAGCCAAATCACATGGCGCGACAGACCTGGAGCTTGGTCCAATTTGGAATCCCTCATTAGGAATTAGTGATTTGTTAACATTCTTGCGCCTCCGTCCATAAAATGCAACACGCCGGTGACCTGGCATCCGGATCAGCCCGGGCTGAGGTATCGTGGCACTCATAAGATTCGCGTTCGCTTGAGCGTCAGGAAAGGGGTAGTTGGGATGGATGACTTCAACTTCAATGGATTGGGAATGCATCTCGGTAATCTCGCTCGGCTGTCGAGCGCTGAAACGCGCTCGATCAGTGCTGAGAATCGAACCGGCGCCAGGGGCGGCGGCGGTATGGCCACCGAGGGAACTGGTGCAATCGCGGCGCGCGAGCTCGGTCAGGGCTGGAAACTCTCACCCAGCATCGATATCGCGGGCAGAGAAAAGGTTGTCCTGGCCGAGATCGAAGGACCGGGCGCAATTCAGCACATTTGGCTCACCGTCCATCCCACATTTTGGCGCCGGCTCGCGATCCGCTTTTTTTGGGACGGCGAACCGTCGCCGTCGGTCGAAACCCCGCTCGGCGATTTCTTCTGCAACGGTTGGTGCGAGCGGTGCAATATCGGATCGCTCCCGGTCGCGGTCAATCCAGCCGGCGGATTCAACTCATACTGGGAGATGCCGTTCCGCAAGAGCGCGCGGATCGAGATCGAAAACTTGAGCGAAGACTCGGTGCGCGGCTTTTACTATCAGATCGACTACACACTGACCGCTATCCCCGAAGACCGCGCGTACTTCCACGCACAGTGGCGCCGCAACAATCCGCTTCCGACCGGCGAGGTCCACACCCTGCTCGAAAGCGTGTCGGGCGCGGGTCACTATGTCGGGACCTATCTCGCCTGGGGCGTTAACCACACCGGTTGGTGGGGCGAGGGCGAGATCAAGTTCTATCTCGATGGCGACGGCGATTGGCCGACAATCTGCGGCACCGGCACCGAGGATTACTTCGGCGGCGCCTGGAATTTCGAGTTTCCACCCGGGCAATATGGCGGCTACTCGACGCCCTTCCTCGGATTGCCGCAGGTGATCCAACCAGATGGTCTCTATCGCTCCCAGTCCCGGTTCGGAATGTACCGCTGGCACATCCAGGACCCGATCCGGTTCAAACAGGATCTTCGGGTGACCATCCAGGCGCTCGGCTGGCGTTCAAAAACCAACGACCAGAGCAGGTACCTCCAACGCCAGGACGACATTGCCTCGACCGCATTCTGGTACCAAACCGAACCACATGCCCCGTTCCCAGCGCTGCCCGGCGTCAACAACCTCGAGGTGATCTAGGAATCCATTTGCCATGTGTAAGGGCGGTTCGTGAACCGCCCAGTTGGCATCGATCTAGCTCCGTATCGGTAGAAGCGACGCTCAACGTAACCGTCGTAGGCATGGGACTCCGTACCCATGTGTCGACCCGCGGGTCGACGGGCTCGTCACAAATCAATTGCCGCAAATGTCGAGGGCTTCACACGGCGCTTTATCTACTCAGCCCCCGCAATCTTCCTCCTGATTCGCAGCGAAGAGATGTCGGATCCCAACTGGAATCTCGAGTCCGAACCTATGGCACAGAGCCAGCACATCGTGGATATCGTTCTCGTCCGGGTCGTATCCCGTGTGAAAGTCCAGCAAGTGCTTGGCCTCGATACAACGCACCTCCCGACCGGCAATCACTCCTGTGCCTGTCAATGACCCGGCCGGAAACATGACGCCCCGCTCGGGCGGTCCGTAGACTCCATTGCCCTCGGAGTCGAGCTCGATCGCATGAATATCGACATCCCGGCCGCGGGAATCGCCGAGCACAAAGTTCCAGGGAGTGGTGTCGTCCCGCTCCTGATCGACAAAGCCGAGCGCCGACAGGAGCGAGCGGAGTTTCTCTAGATCCTTGGACTGGATCGCAATGTCCAGATCGGCATGCGGCCGCGTTTGCTCTCCAAGCAGCGCGTCGACCCCCCAGCCGCCATCGATCCAGACATGCACACCGTTGCGATCAAAAAGCTCATACATCTCAACAACGTCTTCTTTTGCCATCTGTCGTGTATCGAGAGCCATGCCACGTAACACCCTGGTCATTTGCTCACGAATCGATCTGAACCGCCTTGATCACGATCCTGGTTGCCCATTGCTCGCCGGGCGGAAGCACGATCAAACCCGTTTCAATCCCTCGGGCACTCAGAGAGAACGCGTCCGGAACTGTCGTCCACGGCTCGACGGCCACCGCCCCTCGATGCTCAGGGGTGTAGATCACGCAGTTTTGAAAGACAGGGGGAAACGACTGATCGATGCGAAAACCCGAAGCCTGATCGTCAATCGAGGTGTGCACGAGTCCATCGGCACGCACCTTGAGCGCGGTAAGAACACCATCGAACACCAGCTCCGAAAATCTCTTGCCGTCCCGGAAGCCGGTCCTTCCAGCAGCTTCCAATCGATTCCCGGTCGGCAGTCCTCCGTCGTGCTCCCAAACTTCGGCTGCGGGCACGGTCACGACTGATTCCAGCGCGGCTTTCGGATCGGCCGGCAGTCGAAAATACGGATGCGTTCCGAACCCGAATGGCAGCGGGTCGTCGTCTGGGTTCTCGATCACGATGTCCGAGATCAAGCCGGCTCCTACGACGCGATACGTGACTTGAATTCGGAAATCAGCCGGCCATTGCTCGAGCAGTGATGGATCATCGACCGACGCGTGAAACTCGCCGGTAACTTCGTTCTCTGCCTGGTGAACGATCCGCCAAGGCCGCGAAAGAACGAACCCGTGCGCGACATTCCCACCAAAGTTGAGCGCCACTCCTGTGATGTGATATTCGCGTCCTTGAAATTCGAACCACTCGCCCTTCAGGCGTCCTGCGAATGGAAAGAGGAGCGGAATGCCATGCAATGACAGTGTGCTCTCTGGACCGAACTCTTCCTCTGCGTAGAGAACATCGATGTTCGAATCACCAGCGATGGCAATGAATCGAAAACAGTTGAACCCGACTGTCGTCAGGATGCTCGCGCTCGATCCGGTTGCATCGTCGCGAATCGTGACCACGTCATCTCCGGACATCTGTTCGTTCATAAAAACGGTCCGATCCTGTCTGGCTTTCGCATCGATCCACATAGCGGTTGTTCTCGATCTTCGCTTCACTCTTCAGCCGCCCAAGCATTTAAATCGATGCTTAGTCATCAGCCGCGTCGGGAGCCAACCAGCGCCGTCGAAATCCCGAGCGCTATGTAAACGGTCCCCGCGATGTAGCGTTGCGATCGCCTGAACCCAACGCTGCTTTTCAACCAACGGCCGGCCGTGCTCCCCAGTAGCGCATAACCACTGTTCGTCACGATTCCAAGCAGCACAAAAACAGCTCCGAGCACCAGAAATTGGCTCCAGGCCGCGCCATGATCGGGATCTACGAATTGCGGAAAGAATGCCAAGAAGAAGATCGCTGTTTTCGGATTGAATACCGCGATCATCAATCCCTGCACGAACACTCGATGCGCCGGCGCAACCGCCGGCTTCGATTCTTCAATCACGGCACGGCGATCGAGCAGCGTGCGAATGCCCAAATAGATCAGATACCCAGCTCCGAGAAACTTCACGACTGAGAACGCCATGGCCGATGAGCGAAGGAGCGCGGAGAGCCCAACCGCGGCCGCTGTCACATGGACGAGGTCACCCGCGCCGATACTCAACGTCGAAATCAGAGCCGGTCGCCGACCCTGGTCGATCCCTCTCGCCACGAGATAGAGCACGTTTGGACCGGGCAGCAAGAGCAATGCGAGCGCCGCCAAGACAAAAACGGCAAGTGTCGATCCGTCCGGCATCATGTTTCTCCCTGACTTGGCGCCCGTCACCATTCAAGCTCGCGATGTCAGCATTATGAAGGTTCTGACGTCGCCAAGTGCGGGTCAACTCAACGTCCTCGTATCCAGTTCCGCCTCGGATCGACCATGAACGAATCGAGCAACGCTCAACAGGCCAAATGGGGGGTGGCAAGAACTCTTTCCATCCATCATTTTGAAGAGTATCTGCTGCTCGCATGATGGCGCGAGTTGCTATGCGCATTTTTGAGAGTCGGGCAAGCGTGGTTCGTTCGAACAAATACCAGATAAGGCCAAACATCGTACGACGGAGCTCACTCCGCTCTACTCAAGCCATGAACGCCAAATTCAAGCTTCGCGAGTCTGGCGCTCAACCAAACTGCAAACAAACTCCCGTTGTCAACGATCAAGAAACGACGGCCAGGCCAATCGGATCATCGACATCTTTGCCAAATGAACGAGAGTTGCTCTCGCTCATCATGGACTATTCCCCGGACTCCATTTTCATCAAAGATGCCGACGGTCGCTATTTGCGGACCAATCGCGCCGATGCATAGCTGCTCGGATTGAACGATCCAGCATTGGTCGTTGGCAAAACCGATTTCGACTTCGTGCCCACCTCGACGGCCGAGAGATTTGTCGAGAGTGATCGCCAGGTAATGCGGACCGGCGTTCCGATGACCGACCAGGTACGTTCCTATTCCGGTCTCGACGGAAAACTGCGCTGGCCTTCGACAACGAAAGCTCCGACCTATGACGACACCGGCCGGATCTCCGGCATTATTGGGATCTCACGCGATGTCACCGACCGCAAATTGGCCGACGAGACGACCGAAATAGCAGAAAAGCGGTATCGAGAACTCTTTGATGAGGCGCCGGTGATGTATCTCGTCACCGAGAATCCTGGCAAAGCTCCTGTTGTGACAGACTGCAATCGATAGTTTCTTCGCACGATCGGATACCAACGGCACGAGGTCATTGGGCATCGACTCGTCGAATTCCTGACTTCGGAGGTAGCCGCCAAGTTGCCGGAGCAACAGTCTCGATCGCACCAAAGCGGGTTGACAACTGTCGAAAGTCAATTGCTTACTCGAGATGGCCGTGTGGTCGACATTCAGGTGCGGGCGGCACGAGAGCTGAATGAGGACGGATCGGCCCAAATAGCTCGTTCGACGTTGATAGACGTCAAAGAACAGAAGCGAGCTGAAGCAGCCCTTCGCAAGAGCGAGGAGCAACTGCAATTGGCTTTCGCGACCACCCTAACGGACATCTGGGTTTGGGATGTCTCAACCGGAGTGCTCGAGTCGCGAAATATCGAAAGTCTCTTCGGCTGGGAGCCGGGCTCGTTCACCGGTGACTACGAAATGTACCTGGCGACTGTCCACCCGGATGACAGACAGCGAGTTCGCGAGGCCGACAACCAGGTCGGCGCGATGGGTTCGGACTACGATCTCGATTTCCGGATTGTCCGCCCGGACGGCGCAATTCGTTGGATGGCCGAGCGGGGGCGCGTTGTTGAGCACGACAACAACGGAAAAGCGCTGATGGTGGTCGGCGCTACGATGGATGTCACCGAGCGCAAAGAGGCGGAGGCCGCCCTACTGGCCGGTGAACAGCAGTTTCGACTCTTGTTTTCCGCCAATCCTCATCCTATGTGGGCCTACGATCGCGAAAGCCTCGCGTTCCTCGAGGTCAATGCCTCGGCAATCGACCGCTATGGATACACGCGCGACGAATTTCTCGGGATGACGATCACTCAGATCCGACCCGCGGAAGATCTCGCGCGCTTCCATCTCGCGTTGGACATAGATTTCCCCAACCTTGAGGCAAGCGGTGGCTTGCGGCATCTCACAAAGGATGGTCGCCTCCTCGACGTCGAGATCACTTCGCACGCGCTGACTTTTCGCGGCCACGCGGCCGTCCTCGTCGTGGCACAGGATGTCACCGCCCGCCTCGTTCTCGAGCGACAACTGGCTCATCAAGCATTTCATGACCCGCTGACTGGACTTCCGAATGGAAGATGTGGGTAGCGCGATCGCGACCCTCAACGCGTTGAAGCAGCTTGGCGTCCGGCTCTCGATCGATGATTTCGGTGCCGGGTACGCGGGACTTGGCTACCTTCGCCGGTATCCAGTCGACGGACTGAAGATCGATCGATCGTATGTGCCAGGCATGGGTCACAGCCGGGTCGACATGGCCATGGTCCGTGCCATCGTCGAGTTCGCCCGTGAGCTCGGAATCGAAGTGACGGCCGAGGGCATCGAAACGGCGGAGCAGCTCGCATTGGTCCGCGCACTCGGCTGTGGCTTGGGACAAGGCTCCTACTTTTCGCGGCCGATCGCAGCAGACGCGATCACGGAGCACATCAATAATGGGAACGCGGCGAAACTGCTCAACCGATCTTCGATTCAACACCTTGTCAGGGACTGACGACTATCGATCGCGCTTCACAACGCCCGTCATGCAGTGAACTGAACCGCCGCCCTTCATCAGCTCATCGACCTCAACCTCAAAGACCTCAACCCCGTTACGCTCCAGCAGCGCTTTGGTAATGCTGTTCCCTTCGGGAGAGACGATGACGCCCGGCGCAAGCGGAACAACGTTGATCGCCATGCCGGTTTGCGCCTCGAATGCATCCGGTAGATCGATGAAGCGGAAGCCGTGATGCTTCAACGTTTCGTACACGACCCACGAGAGTTGAGTCGGGTAGACCATGGCGAGATCTCGGTCGACGATGTTGATCGTCCCGTCGATGTGACCGCATCCATAAGGGATTTGCACGATTTCGACCCGAGGCACGCCGACCCGGCGAAAGGCATCGGCCACCTGCTCTGCACCCGATTTGTTCGTTCGCATGCCATGGCCAACAAACACGAGATCTTCGTTCGCGATGACCACATCGGCGCCCTCGAAGAGCCCGTCGCCGTGAACGGTTTGGATGATCGGCACGCCCATTCCCGCGAGCGCGGCTGCCGAGTAGCGCTCTTCCCCCGCGCGGCTGTGGGACGCCATGCGCGCGATCACCGCTCCGGTTGAGGTCATGCAAAAGTGATCGCGGCAGAAATAGGCGTTCGGCTTATCGTCCGGCGCCGAGTCGATAAAATTGACCTGCACACCGTGCGAGCGATAAAAATCGACAAAGGCGTCGTGCTGGGCTCGAGCGCGGATCGGATCGATCTCGCCAAGCCAGAGCGCGGCGCGGAAGTCGGGCACATCGTCGATCTCAGGACCGGGACGGCGCATGAGCACGGCACGCAGGGCGCCGTACTCAGACGTCACCCCACAGTCCGCCCAAAGCGCTCCAAGCTCACTTGGCATTCCACCCTGACGTGGCGCCCAGCCATCACCACCGTGAGCTGAATCTTCGTTCTGCCGCAGAATATCCGCCGGCCGCCCGACTTTCGCTACCATTTTTCGCGCCTCCGTCATCAATGCGATAATTGGAAGAATGATGCGAGCATACCGAGCGCGGCCAGCGGGCACAATACGGTAACTTGATGACGAGCGGATTGTCGTTGAACGCGGATCGGGAGCATGAGGCTCATGGAACAACTCGCCTTTCGAATTGTGCCTGCCGGCGAGGAGCGCGATGCGTACCTACCGTTACTCTACTTGGCGGACGATTCAGTGGCCGCGGTGAGCGGATACTATCAGTCAGGCGATCTCTACGTGCTGGATTCGAACGAGGGAAGGCCGTTGGCGGTTGTGCTGGCAATCCCTGAGCTCGACGGCTCGGTCGAACTAAGAGCCGTGGCGGTCGACGCGTCGCTCCAGGGCCAAGGGATCGGCAAGCGGATGCTTTCGCTCGTGCTCGAATCCCTGCGAGCGAAGCAGATCCGTCACGTCATCGTCGGCACCGGAAATTCAGGCATCGGACAGCTCGCCTTCTATCAAAAAGCGGGTTTTCGGCTCTGGAAAATTGAACGCGACTTCTTCGGCCCCGAACGCGGCAACCCCGAAGGCATCGAAGAGAACGGCATCCCGCTTAGAGACATGGTCTGGATGGATCAAAACCTATAGGCCGCGGGTGCCGGGTGCGACCCAGTGACACACTCGATCGGACGAGACGGGTACAAGACCTGAGAGGTTGATCGACTTCTGCATATCGACCTCGCGATTCATTCGGAGCGCGTAAACCGGGGGCACTTTGGATACGGACTTCTCGATCTCACCGCCGCATCGTCCGTATCCCAGGACCGATCGCCAGGCTGAATTCATCGCACTCGGAGACAGCCACGCTCGCATTGCGGCGGCCAATGCAACGTGACACGACCGCGAGAATTCCTTCCCTTTCGACACGTTTCAAGCACTGCAAGAGGCCGGCTATCTGGCACTGACCGCGCCGGAAGAGTCTGGCGGCCGCGCGATCACGCCGCTCGAGCTCATGCTTGCCCAGGAGCGGCTCGCTCACGGCGACGGCGCGGTGGCGCTCGGCGCGACGGTGCACCTCTCCCAGGTCACCGGTCTCGCGAGCGGTGGTATTTGGCCCGCCGCACTGCGCGATCGAATCCTGAAGGACGTCGTCGAGCGCGGAACCTTCATGAACAACTTGGCCAGCGAACCGGAGCTCGGAAGCCCGAGCCGCGGCGGCGCATACGCCGCGCGGGCGGTGCGTGACGGCGACTACTGGGTCATCAACGGCCGCAAAACCTGGTCGACCCTCTCTCCGGCGCTGACCTATTCGACAGTCTTGCTCGGAGTCGAAGAAGCGGATGGCTCAGTCGTGCGCGGCACGTTTTTCGTGCCGATGGAAACGCCCGGCGTTCGGATCGAAGAAACATGGGACAGCCTTTCGATGCGGGCAACCGGCAGCCACGACGTGATCTTCGAGAATGTCCGCGTACCGGAAGACTACCGGCTCGGCCAAATGCCGGGACTGCCCGCGGCAAATCCGGGCGGTTGGGGACTGATCGGAAGCGCGGTTCATCTTGGCATCTCAACCGCCGCCAGAGATTTCGCCGTCGATTTCGCCAAGGAGCGCAAACCCGAAGCGCTTGGCGGCAAAGCCCATCTCGTCGCTCGTAACGGTCCAGCACCGGATCGCCCAGATCGAAATCCTGTTGCTGCAATCGCGATCGGTCCTTTACGGCACCGCATAGCTCTGGGACCAACATCCAGAATGGCACGGAGAGCTGAGCCCACAACTCGCGTCCGCCAAGTACACCGTCACCAACAACGCGATTCAAATCACCGATCAAGCCCTCCGCGTGGTCGGTTCAGTCGGCCTTCTCCGCCGCACCCCGCTCGAGCGCTATTTTCGCGACGTCCGCGCCGGTCTCGGCAACGCCCCAATGGACGACCTCGCCCTCACCCTCATCGGCAAATCCGCCCTCGACGTTACGTAGTCGACCAATCGACGAGACGACTAATCGTCTTGTCGTCTTGTCAATTCGCTACTTGGGTCCCGTGTACACCACCTCGAACAGAATCTGGTCGGGCGACAAGAACATTGCCGAGTAGTAAAGATCGTTTTCGCCGCTTGCGTACTCCGGGCGGTTGCATGGCGTTCCGTACAGCAGCTCCACACCGCGTTCCCTGAGGTACGCGACCGTCGCATCGACATCCGCCTGTGTTTCAACGCCGATACCGAAATGGTTGAGACCCGGAGCATCATGATCATTGGCTACATCACTCGTCGCGGCGGCGAACCAAAGGCTCACCTGTCCGTCGTTGCCAACTCCAATCAGCTCCTCCTCTTCATAGAGGGTCTTCCATCCCAGAGACGCGAACATATCCGCGTAGAAGGATTTGTTCGCCGGGTTCATGTTGAATTGCAAGTGGCTAACGTGCGACTTCATTACGTTCCTCCCGTGCGCGACTGCCCGAACGCCAACCGCGCGGTTATCGATAGCCCAGAGGGCACAATAGAGCACCTGTTCGACAATATCAATTGCAGTTTTGTAGGTTCCGAAGAGTAGAACCGCGTGCGCGGGTGAAATGTGAGAAGGTGCGCGAAAATGATATCCGACGTCCACGCGTCGACCACTGACGAACGTCATCACATGGGGATCGATCATGCGATTTGTCATCGGCGAGTTTGCACACGAAACCAACACGTTTTGTCCCGGCTTTACCGAGCTCGACGCGTTCAAGTCGACCTTCTGGTGTGAAGGCGACGAGATCTTCACGCGCAATCGCGGCGTCCGGAACGATCTCGGCGGAATGATCTCGGCCGGAGAGCGCCTCGGGATCGAACTGGTTCCGACTCTCGCGACGACAACGCAACCATCGGCCACCGTCTCCCGCCATGCCTATGAAACCATTCGCGACACGCTCTTCGCCGCCATTCGGGCCGCGGGAGAGGTCGACGCGATCTGCCTTGCCCTCCACGGTGCCGGCTCCGCGGACGGCTTGGAGGACATGGAAGGAACATTCCTGGCCGAGCTGCGGGAATTGATCGGAACCGAGATCCCGGTGGTCGTGTCGCTCGATCTGCACGGCAACACCACCGAGGCCATGCTGGAGCACGCGACCGCCGCCTTTTACTGCCACGAGTACCCGCATATCGACACCTACGATCGTGGCGAGGAGATCGTCGAGATCGCGGCTAAGATCGTGCGCGGCGAGATCAAGCCGGTCATGCATTTGCGCCGCTTGCCGGTCACGATCCCGCCATCCACCACCTTTTCCGGGCCGGCCAAAGTGATCAACGAACGCTGTTTCGAATGGGAAACGCAGCTGGGCGTGATCGATTGCAATTTCACCCACGGCTTTCCCCACACGGATGTGTCCGTGATCGCGACGTCGATTCTGGTCATCACGGACAACGATCCCGCGCTCGCGGAACGCATCGCAAACGATGTCGCGGATCTAGTGCTCGAAACGCTCGAGGACTTTCGACAATCTCTTCCCGGCGCCAAAGAAGCCGTCTCCCAGGCGCTCGCCGCCACCGACCTCCCTGTGATCGTCGCCGAGGTCTCGGACAATCCCGGCGGTGGCGCCCCCGGCAGCGGAACCCATTTGCTCCGGGCACTGCACGAGGCGAACCAGCCAAACACCTGCTTCGGCTTCATCTGGGATCCATCGACCGCGGACCAGGCGCACGCCGCCGGAACCGGAAGCACGATCGACGTCTCCCTGGGCGGTTTCACCGACGACCTCCACGGCCCTCCGGTCAAAACACAGGCGTACGTCAAATGCCTGACCGACGGTCTATTCCGGTTGGTCAACCCGATGGGCGCCGGGAGCCTCGTCAATCTCGGCAGAATGGCGCGACTTGTCATCGGCAATGTCGACGTGATCGTCGGTTCAAACCGAGCCCAAACACTCGACGCCCAGCTCTTCTTGTTGCACGGCATTGATGTCCGCACGATGCGGATCGTGGCCTTCAAGTCGCAGCAGCATTTCCGCGGCGGTTTTCAGAACATCGCCGGCACGATCATCCGGTGCGACACACCCGGCTTCACCACCAGCAACCTCTCCGACCTGCCATACAAGAACATCACTCGCCCAATCTGGCCACTCGACCCGCTGCCGAGATGAGGAAAACGTCAAATACCCCATGACTCTTGCGTGCAGCGCTTGTGAACTTTTTGCTGGAGGACGAGCATGGAGTGAAATTTCGCCGGACAGGCATCGTCGCGCGTCGCATCAGGAAGGCGGGAAGATCAAATCGAGGCCTTCGAGTGATCTGCTGGCATGAACTACCCGACTGACGTCGAGATAGGTGTCGGAGAACGAGTAGATAACGACGTGCTGTCCGGCCAGACGGGCTCGGAACTCTGACCGTAGATCAGGTCGCCGCGTACCGGTCCATGGAAACTCGCTGAGCTGCGACAAGGCTTCGTTCAAAATCGAAGCGTATGTGTCGCGCTGCAACGGGCCCCAGGACTCCAACGTGAATTGAAGGATCTCTTGGAGGTCAGACTCGGCTAGAGCGGAGAGCCTAATCTCGAGGTTTGACGGCATCTTTCACCGGCAATCCGAGCGCGCTTCGCGACTCCGATTCACTGACTAGTCTCGCCATCGTCTCAGGCGTGTAGACCACGAATTCCCCGCGCTCAATTTGGTCGAACCCCAGTTGGACTTCGTTCCTGAGCCAGCGAAGCTGCGCTTCACGACGCTGAAGCAACGCCAAAGAGGCCTCGAGCACTGCCTCCGGATCGTCAAAGCTGCCGCTTTCGACGAACTCTTCGACTATCGATTGAAGCGCTGGGTTTAACTGGATCACCATCTCGTTCTCCTACCTGCCAGCTTCGACTTTATCACGTCAGCAAAGCCAAAGGAACAGCATCGGCACCGACCCGGCCGATTTCGACGATCGGCCGAACATCGTCTTCCGGTTTGAAGAGTTTCGTGTCCATTTCAGCATGCTCGTCCAGTACATCGGACGCTCAATCTGGCTGGGCGGTGGAAACGCTGCCATCGTGACGCGGATTTCTGTAGTCTCCTCAGACGTAAATGCTGTCGAGGAGCGGTCACTAGCAAGTCGCAATACTGTCACATCTCATGATAATATCTTGAGCTGTCGATGGAGACAAAGCTTGGATTCCGAGGCGAACATGGTTGCACAGCTATCTGATAGGAATCGCTCGACACAGAGTCGCACGATCCGCGTCCCGCGCGACATCTATGACCAACTCAATCAGATCTCTTCGGAGGCGCATTCTTCGATTGGCGAGGTGGTTGCGGACCTCGTGCGCGAGCGCGCCAAACGGGAGTTCTACACAAAGATGCGCGAGGGATGTCGGGCATTGCACGAGGACACGGTCGCCTGGGACGAATTCCAGGAGGAGATGAGCGCCTGGGACGCCACGCTCGGTGATAGCTTGAGTGAACTATAGGTGATCGATCGCATGCCGCAACACGGCGAGATCTGGTGGGTCGAGCTTGTCGCTGTCGTCGGACGAGAGTAGGCGGGGCGACGCCCCGCCGTCGTCGTTTCATCGAACGAATTTCTCGAAACCGGCGCGCGCCGGGCCGCAGTGGTCCCGATAAAGACCAACTTCCACGACCTGCCAAGCTGGGTGCCGATCAACCCATCCATCGGAATCCTGAAACCGAGCTGGGCACTCCCCGATCAAATCCGCGCGGTCGACTTCAGCCGACTAGTGAAACGCCTGGGAATTGTTGACGAAGCTACACGGGCCGCGATCGACCGGATACTCCGGCTGGTTCTCGATCTCTAGGGCGCAATACGGGCTTCATCTAGTCCACTCATACGGAGAGTATTGGTCAATCGAAGGTGCGTGTCTCTGAGTACCGCCGACAAGACATACCGTTGGAAAAACCGATCTCGCAGCCTGGAGCGACTCGTCGCGGAGCTGCCGACTCATTGAGCCGTTCCGCACATTTGCTCGGGCCCACCGATTCCCAGAACGCGATTGACCGTTCTTCAGACCCCTATTCCGCAAATGCCTACGATTCATCACTCCGAGTCCGCGTTTCACAAAACCTGCTTAGCACTCTCTCTTGCAGAGTGCTAAGAAGGTTGGTACAATCCTTCGCTGTCAACGGTTTTTGGATGCGCCGGCCGTTCCACGTTACCCGGACGGCGCAATCGGTACAGTTTTAGGAGGAAGGACACGCATGTCTGATTCCAATGGCGCGAGTGCGACCGCACTCAAGCTCTCTCCCCTCGGCGACCGCGTCGTGATCAAACCGGCCGGCCGCGAAGAGACCACCAAGAGCGGTCTCGTGCTCCCGGACACCGCTAAAGAGAAGCCACAAAAAGGCACCATCATCGCCGCCGGCCCTGGCCGCCGTGACGACGATGGCGATCGCATCGAGCTCGACGTCAAGGTTGGGGACGTCGTCCTCTTCGCCAAGTACGCCGGCACTGAGTTCAAGCTCGAAGAAGAGGACCTCTTGATTCTGGCCGAGAAGGACATTCTCGCCGTCATCGAAGGTTAGCTTTGAGCCGCTAGCCGCAAGCATTGTGCTTCAAGCCACAAGCTGCAAGCCGTAAGCGGTTCCATGTTCTCAGTCCCGGAGGGACTTCGCGGAATGAGCCCGGGATTTCAATCCCGGGAACTGGACGCGAACGTGATACAGGCCCGGGGTTTCATCCTCGGGAATCCGGAATTCAATATCCGCCGGTGTCCGGCGGCAACAAGGAGCACATCAAATGGCGAAAGTTTTGGAGTTCAACAACGACGCGCGCCAATCACTCAAGGCAGGCGTCGATATCCTGGCCAACGCGGTCAAAACCACCCTCGGCCCGAAGGGTCGCAACGTCGCGATCGACAAGAAGTTCGGCGCTCCGACCGTCACGCATGACGGCGTTTCGGTCGCCAAAGAGATCGAGCTCGAGAACCATTTCGAGAACATGGGCGCCCAGCTTCTGAAGCAGGCCGCCACCAAGACCAATGATGTCGCCGGCGACGGCACCACCACCGCGACCGTGCTCGCCCAGGCGATCGTCCATGAGGGCATGCGTAACGTCGCAGCCGGCGCGAACGCCATGCAGCTCAAGCGTGGACTCGATCTCGGCAAGGATGCTCTGATTGCGCGCATCCGCGAGCAGTCCGTCGAAGTCACCACCAAGGAAGAGATGGCGCAAGTCGCCGCGATCTCGGCCGCTGACACTGAAATCGGCGATCTGATCGCTGAGGTCATGGAAAAGGTCGGCAAGGACGGCGTGGTCACGGTCGAGGAGTCCAAGGGACTTCAGTTCGAGACCGAGTTCACCGAAGGCCTTCAGATCGATCGCGGATACATCTCCCCTTACTTCGTGACCAGCACGGAGCGGATGGAGGCTGAGCTCGAAGATCCCTTCATTCTCATCACCGACAAGAAGATCAGCGCGATCGCTGACATCCTCCCGGCCCTCGAGCAAGTTGCTCGCGCCAGCCGCCCGCTCCTGATCATCTCCGAGGATGTCGATGGCGAAGCCCTCGCCACCCTCGTTGTCAACAAACTGCAGGGTCGTCTAAACGTCCTCGCCGTCAAGGCCCCGGGCTTCGGCGATCGCCGCAAGGAAATGCTGCGCGACATCGCCGTCTTGACCGGTGGTCAGGTGATCTCGGAAGAGATCGGGCGCAAGCTCGACAGCGTCACGCTGAACGACCTCGGCCATGCCCGACGCGTCGTTTCGACCAAGGACGAGACCACCTTTGTTGAAGGCGCCGGTGACGAGGCCGCGATCAAGGGTCGGGTCGAGCAGATCCGCGCTCAGATCGAAACCACAACCAGCGACTTCGATCGCGAGAAGCTGCAAGAGCGGCTTGCGAAGCTCTCCGGTGGCGTGGCCGTTCTCAAGGTCGGCGCGGCAACCGAGACCGAGCTCAAGGAAAAGAAGCACCGGGTTGAGGACGCCCTGTCGGCGACCCGAGCCGCGGTCGAAGAAGGCATCGTTCCGGGCGGCGGCGTCGCCCTGATCAACGCCCTTCCTGCTCTTGACAGCATCGTTGCCGAAGGCGATATCCTGACCGGCGTCAATATCTTACGCCGCGCGCTCGAGGAGCCGCTTCGCGGTATCGCCGGCAACGCGGGCAAGGACGGCGCGGTCATCATCGACAACGTCCGCCGGGCACAGAAAGAGCAGAACAACGGCAACGTTGGCTACGACGTGATGGCGGAAGCCTATGTCGACATGCTCAAGGCCGGCATCATCGACCCAGCCAAGGTGACTCGCTCGGCGATCGAGAACGCGGTTTCGATCGCGGGCATGATCCTGACCACCGAAGCCCTGATCTCCGACAAGCCTGAGAAGGCCGGTGCGGGCATGCCGCCGGGCGGCATGGGCGGCATGGGCGGAATGGACTATTAGGCTTGAGCCACTAGCCGCTAGCCGCTAGGTGTTAGCTTCAAGCGGCAAGCTCCAAGCTAACGATTCGCGGAACGGGGTGTGGTTTTTGTGGCCATGCCCCGTTTTCGTTTTGAACGTGTTCTGGATTTTTGATTGATGGCAGCGGAACTGTCCCCGACAGGTCAGGCGGAGATGAGGTATTTCCGCATGATTGGCCGGGTTGGAGAGCGGCGGGCGACTTCCTGGAAACCGGCCGCCAGAAATGCCGAGGCGATACCGGTCCAGACGAACGCGTCGGCCTGTTTGGAGCCGTCTCGTGGTTCGATTGGGTAGCCCTCGACGATCGACGCGCCCCGTGCTCCGGCGAAGTCGACGGCCGCGAGGAGAAGTCTGTGGCTCAGGCCGTGCCGCCGGTGCGGCTTTGCCACAAAGAGACAGGTAATCGACCAAACCGGTTGATCATCGACAGGTCGCAGGATTCGAGATCGGGCGAGCGCTGGATACGTGGGTCGTGGGGCCACCGCGCACCAGGCAACTGGGTCGCTGCCGATGTACGCCAGCACCCCGGGCCGTTCGCCCGATTCGACGATCGTTTTGAACGCCTCCCGGTTGGTATCTCCAGTCGACGCGTTCATTTCGGCACGGGACTGCCGCCACACCATGCACCAACATCCGCCACACGCGCCCCGCTTCCCAAAGAGATGCTCGAGATCGTTCCAACGATCCGCGGTTGCGGGGTAAGTGATCAACTCCCGTTCGTGCGACGTCATGGCGCGACTTCCCCTATGGGTGCTTCGATGATGACATTGCCGAAATCGCTGCCGGGGTGATCGTCAGCTTCCCGGATCTCACGAATAAAATCGCCTGTCAGATCTGGACCGCTGACGATCAATGCGGAATCGAGGATCATGACCGGGGTTCCGACCAGGGAAGTCGGCAGTCCGCCGATTGCCCTACCAATCGGTCCACGGGCGGAACCGGTGGTCGCGAAGACGTACCAGATCAGTGCCACCCGGGTCATCCCGTCGCCGAGCACCGAGAAGGAGAAGCCAAGCCAGAAACGGCGAAACGCCGGGTTGGTGAAAACATCTCGGTATCGCGAGAAGGTGATCAACGCTTGCTCCCGAACGCTCGAATGGATATGAGGCTCTTTCTACAGAACGAGTTGGGGGTTGAATTGTGAGAAGATCGCCAACTTCGAATCGACCGGCCGGGTTGACAAGGTAGATCGATCAGAAATCGGATGGGATTGATGCTCGATTGACAACTTGATGCTCAGACGTATAGTGGAATGGAATGGTTGACCTTAGCTACTAACTCTGCACCTCGCGCTCCCGGCGCCACGCCGTCGATTCAAGCGGCGAAAGCGACGATGAAAGGAAGGCGACCGATGACAAAGTGGCGAGAGATCGGCAATTTCACGCTCGACACCTGGACACAGACCCTCAAAGCCGCGGGAAGTCCGTTGTTCGCGGCTTCATCCGACGCCTATGAGGCGGCCAAGCCGCACACCGGGCTCTGCCTAGCGATGCTACGAGTCGAGTCGCAATTCGGCCTGGCCTTCAACGCGAACAGAGCGTCCAACAAGAACTACCTGAACCTCCGTCCGCCGGCCGGCGGCGGTTACCTTGCCTTCCCGACCGCGGTCGACGGCATTCGCGCCTGGCGGGATCGAATCACGTCACCCACCTATAAGGAAGGGATCTACGCGCGGACCGGCACGATCGAGGAGCTGATCCACGTCTACGCTCCCTCGTTCGACAACAACAACGAGGCGGAGTACGTCGCATCCATAAAGAGGGACCTTGGCCGCTGGGGCATCTCGCTGACCGGCGAGCCGATTCCGGAACAAGGTCCGGTGGTCTTCGGCAATGTGCCGAAGCCGCCGATCATCGAGCTCATTTGCAGCAAACCGTTCGAAGGCGCCGGCTTCTATCGCGTTTCGCCGCGAGACAATGTCGGTGTATGCGAGCACATCACCGACGGGCGTGGAAGCGTTGAGTTCTATCACCAGTTCTTCTCGACCGGCGGCGAGCGCGCGGCCGACGCGCTGGTCGATTTCGTGATCGGACGCGACGGCCGGATCGCGATGCTCAACGATTGGCGGGGAACGCGTGCGCCGTGGGCAAACGGCAACAAGCTCGGACTTGAGGGCGACGGACCGCGATTTCTGCAGACATTCGGCGTCGCCGGGATCGATCAGCGACTCGTGTCGATCGAGCATGAGGGCACCGCCGCCGAAGATTGGACGCCGGCGATGTGGAGCGCGGCGGTCGCGCTCGACGCCTGGCTGTTCGACCAGATGGGCATCCGGTACGACACCTATCCGATCCACCAGAAGTACGGCGTGGTCACGCACATGCTGCATTCGGAGTTCACGAACAAGGGCGGCAACGCACTGGACGAGTGCCCCGGCCGCTTTTTAAAACAACGGATCACGCGGTTTCAGTCCGAGGTACGGGCGGTGATGAAGGCGCATCAGTCGTCGGTGGCGGGGGTGCCATCGCCGAACCCGTTCGCGAAGCCTTCACCGATCACATGGAAGCGCGGCGACACCGGCACGTTCGATCTCAACGGCACGCCGGCGCTTGCGTTCGTGCTGCAGGTGAAGTGCACGGCGACGAAGGTGACGCCGCGGGTGAGCGCGACCAACAAGAAGGCCGTGGGGCCCGATCTCAAGAAGGGCGACACGGCGATCGCGATCGGGTCGTACCACGGCGGGCCGGAACGATTGCCGTTCGTGGTGTTGGACGGCGGCGGCCGGGTTCCCTACAAGAGCGTGCGGCCGTTGGTGCCGTTGCCGCCAACCTGAGCGACGTCTGCTGGTTTGCTTTTCGCAGCCGATGTCGCAAAATGTCACAAAATGTCACAGGCTAGCAGTTGGGGTTAGATCGGATTGGTCGTATCGTTTAGGTATCGACTGAAATGGTGAGATACTCCTAACCGATTATAATCATCGGTCTTATTCTTCCAAAGCATTAACAGCTTGTCGCGGTGAGGGAGAGAACTCAATCGTATTGGAGAACCTCACCGAGCGAGCCGCGTTTGGGTTTGCTGAAATAACGAAGTAGGCGGCCTTCCGCGCGTTCCGGATGCCAGAGGATCAGCCACCAGAAGCGGCCGGCGGGGTCCGACAGCCGCCCTAACTCGCACCAACCGCTTCCGCTCAGTTCAATTTGATCACAACGATACGGCCAAGCGATGAGAACCGTGATTCCCTGCATCGAGGCGCGCGCGCTGAGCTCGCGGGCCGCAAGCCCGATGACACCGGCAATGAGCTCGTCGTCGAAGTCGATGGAAGGCGGCATGCCGGGGCCTCTTGGTGGGAAGGATGCCCGGCACGGCGCGGAACTTCAGTTCTCGCGGGCATCGCTGAGGGTACCTGGTCCGCCCCGTCGGGTCAACGCGTTCACGTCTCGCAATTTGCTCCCAATTTGGTGGCGATCCGGTCGTTTGAGGAAGTGTGCGGGCATGTGTTGTCAAGCCCATTTTCCCGGCTGAACCGCTCGCTCGCACCCGGTCGAAGATTGGCACGGAACAAGCAGTGGCGGAAGGACGCTACCGCCTGGGTGTAACGCCGGGGGCGGAGACCCCGGCGGAACTGCAGTTGGCGCGTGCGGCCGCTGTCGCCGTCTAATGAACGAAAATAACATCGAACGGAGGAGATACCTGAGACATAGAACGTGACTATATTTGGATCCTTGAGGTAATTCCATCGGCTGCGCCAGCGTGACAAGGTCCACTCAAGTTCAAGGAGCTGTGAATGGTCATTCAACTCACCCCATCTCTTCAGTCCAAGGTTGACCATCTCGTCGAGAGTGGCAGATTTGATGACCCAGAGTCCGTGCTTGAAGCTTCCCTGTCACTTCTTCAGGAGCGAGAAGAGCGCCTGGAGTGGCTTCGTCACGAACTTGCGCTCGCCGAAGAGCAAGTTCGCCGTGGAGAAGTCATCGAGTACACCCCTGAGTTAGTTCCTCGTCTACTTACCGAGGCGATTGAATGTAATCGCAAAAGTCTTCCAATTGGCGATGCCGTCCAACCGCCGGATTGAGTTTTCGGAACTCGCCAAAGACGATCTCGACGACGCTCTTCAATACACGGCCAGAGAGTGGAGTGAAGACGCCGCTCGAAACGCTGTCGAGTCGTTGGCGGACGCCGCGTCTCACATTGGCAGATTTCCGGAGATAGGGCGGCCCCGAGGGGATATCAGTACAGGTCTGAGATCGCATATTGTTGGCCACCATGTTGTCTTCTATTCAACAACCAACAACCTCACCACCGTCTTACGCATAGTGACCATAGACGCAATGTCACGGATCTCAAGTCGCTCGATGTCGAGGATTGAGCATACTCTTCTGCAGGCGATCAGGATCAAGGCTGCAACTCGCATTTGCGACTGGTCCTCTCACCGGATGCGGTTTTCGCCACGAAACAAATTGAAATCGCTTCTCGCGACCTTGAGTGCGCAAAGGGAATCGCAACCGTGTGTCCACCCACGGATCGATTGTTTGGGATGATGCAAGCCCTATCGATGGTCGCGAAGGCCGCACGTCCGAGCAGTTCAATTCGTATGGTGCCCGGACGTGAACGGCATTTCTGACCTACGGGAATCCAGCGAGAATCAGCTCACCGAAAGTTGTGGTGCATCTGCTTGAAACGCACCGGTGATGGTGTCGACGGTGATCGTGTTTGAGATCGGACTTCTGAATCGATCCGAGAAGACGACGCCATATGTCGCGGCGCACGTGACTTCATCCGATCCACTGCCCGGATTACTGTCGTCGGCTGTCAAGACGACCTCGGAAAGCATGACCGCCGATCCATTGAATAGGCAGGGCGCTTCGGCGGTGCCGTAGGCCAGGCCGAGTGAATCGGTCAGTCCGATGACTTCGACCTCGCTGCCACCTGTGTTGTGGATGGCAACGGTGTATGTGACCGGGTTCCCGGGCGATGAGCTCGTTGGATCCAGACTGAACGTCACATCGATGGATGCCGTCTGGACAGGCGTCGGCGTCTCGGTCGGAACAGACGTTTCAGTTGGGATGTTGGTTGGCATCTCAGTCGGAACCGAGGTTTCGGTGGGTGTTGGCGTCGAGGTGTTGGTGGGCGTCATGGTTGGGGTCTCGGTCGGCGTTGGCGTTGCGGTTGGTGTAAGCGTCGGCGTTTCGGTCGGCACCGGGGTTTCGGTCGGGGTTGATGTCGGCGTCTCCGTTGGCGACGGAGTCGGTGTCGCGGTCGGCGGCATGATCTCGAGCGATGTGCTTGCGGAAACCGTACCCGTGATACCAGAGAAGACGCTGAAACCGCGGAAGACTTCACCGTTGACGACATCCGCGGGAGTGACCGCATTTGAGATCGTGCAGATCGCTTCGTCCGTCCCTTCCGGAGCGTTGTCGTTTGGGGTGAGCGTTCGTGGAAGGAACTGGAATTCCAAACACGTGAAACTCAGCGGCCCGTTGCCATCGAAGAATGACCCAGCGACGACGGTTACCGGCAAGCCGCCCGCATTTCGCATTGTGACCGTGTAGGTGACGACGTCGTCAGGTGCGGCCGATGCCCTGTCGGCGGCGATTGACACCTGCAGGTCGACGCCCCCGGTTTCGACTTCGACCAACGGCGCTTCGGCTTCAATCACGCGAAATCCAGCGGTCACTGTCGCACTGTTCTCAATGCCGCCCACGGTCAGGTCGCTTGTTCGGACCTGATAGAAGGCTGAGCACGTGGCCTCGTCTGTTCCGCCTGCCGCACTGTCGACCGGCGTAAGCGTCAGACTGGCAATCGTGATGGGTGTTCCATTGCTCACGCATCGATTCCCGAAGGTTCCATACTCGAGTCCCAGGTCGTCAGCGACAGCGAATCCACTCACGGTTTCGTCGGTGAGATTCTTGATCGTTACGGTATAGGCAATGTCTTGACCGACCAGCGCGGTCGAAACGTCCGTCGTGAAGCTCACAGCGATCGGCAACACCGGGGTCGGCGTTTGAGTTGGTGTTGGTGAAGGCGTCGGCGTGTCGGTCGGCACCGGCGTCGGGGTCTCAGTCGGCACCGGCGTCGACGTGTCAGTCGGCACCGGCGTCGGGGTCTCGGTCGGCAACGGTGTTGGCGTCTCGGTCGGCACCGGCGTCGCCGTGTCGGTCGGCAACGGTGTTGGCGTCTCGGTCGGCTCCGGCGTCGGGGTCTCAGTCGGCTCCGGTGTTGGCGTCTCGGTCGGCACCGGCGTTGGCGTTTCGGTTGGCACCGGCGTCGACGTGTCAGTCGGCACCGGCGTCGCCGTCTCGGTCGGCACCGGCGTCGCCGTCTCAGTCGGCACCGGCGTCGGGGTCTCGGTTGGTTCCGGCGTCGCCGTCTCGGTCGGCACCGGCGTCGACGTGTCAGTCGGCACCGGCGTCGCCGTCTCGGTCGGCACCG
>CAYJPA010000004.1:0-96106 GCA_964371945.1 uncultured Sphaerobacteraceae bacterium
GCCGTACTCATAACTCATAACTCATAACTCACCCAGTCCGTAAGCGGGGCGTCGATGCCTAAAGATTTGAAGTGCTTCATCAAAAAGTGCCGCCCTCGAATCACGACCAATTACGAAATCGGGAAATCTGCAGGAAAAAACGGATGGATGGGCAGGATCTGGATCTATCGCAATTTGGAAATGGAATGCAAGCTAATCAGAAAACCGCAGACAGGAAACCAGCGAGGTAATCAGCTACCAATCATTTCCGACCAATCTTGCATATCGACCAAAAGAGAGAAAAGATAAACGCAGCATTTTCGATTAAGCGAGTAGAAGATCTTCAATCGCCTCGAGATTTGGGGCCGCTCCTTCAATGAGGCACTGCCGAATAGCACGTCTCAGCACTGCCGCAGTCACCTGTTCAATTTCAGCAAGCCCGTCATCGCGATCGCTCCGGTGAGCGGCAACCGCGGATCCGTGGACTCCCCTCGTTGAGCGGAGGCCGTACGATCTATGCATTTGTCGCTTTAATGCCGATCGCTCTTCGAATGTCGATCCGAGATGACGAGCGATCCGGAGTGAGGACCGATAAGAGAGTTCACTCGACTCACCAGACTTCAGGTACAGCGCTTCAAGCGCTATCCACTCGTCGATCAATCGATCCTCAGGCGATGACCCGAACACGCTGTCGGTCAATCGCTTTTCAGCGACCGTAAGCCTGCGATCGGCAATTGATCGCGCCGCCATTGACCAGGCCTCTCGCAGTGGTTCGACGTCGTCCTGCGTGAGGTTCCACCATCCCCGTTCGTCAATTGGATCCAGCCTCGCCTCATAGTTCATTTGAGGATTGTCAGGGAGCGGAAGTAGGGGATTACTGGACGTCCACTCCACCATCCCGCTCGCGACGAACTCCGTTCGCGTCAGCCGCAACGCCCGTTCCAGTCCAGTGAAAACTGATTCGCCTTCCGGCAATATGGATTTAGTGAGTCCGGGTCTGAATTGTTCCAACGGGTATTTGCGTTCAAAGACGCTTCTCGGTGTTACCGATCCCCAATCCGGATGAATAGATCGAACATATTCGGCACGAACCATCCGCGCTTGTTCGTGCTCCGACGCGTAACGCACTAGTAGATTGTCGTCAATCAAAACCTGATTGAGTCGGGTCGCAAAATTGCGAAATAGAAACAGTCCTTTGATCGTGATACTTCCACGGTCATATACGAGGGCTTCCAAATGCCGGTACAGGACGTCGAATGCCCGGTCTCTCGCGTGGCCTTCAGCGACCCACTTGAAGAGAATCGCCAAAAAAGGTCTCAGATAGAGCGCAAAGAAGTTCCAACGTGGCCGCCCACTATCGCCGAACGTTCCCCAATCGGCGCGATCAAAAACGTACAAGAATTCAGTAAAAACCGGCGGCGCAGACTCGATGAATTCGAAAACGTTGACGGTAGCTTGATTGGTCCACAGTGCCGAGGAGTTCGATTCGACAGTCGCTTGTGCGCTTAGCCCTGGCGACTGCCTGCCCACCTGATGGCCCCCATAATTGCCATCAGTTCGATTAAGGAGGCGTACGTGAACGCTGTGGGCGTGCACTTGCGGAGACGAGCTGAGCGTCGCAAGCGCCATTTCAGCCCACTCGTAGATAACGTGCTGGAATTCTTCACTCTTATGATGACTCGCTTCGGGCAGATGATCACTCGCTTCCGCATAGCTCGGCAGAGTGTCGAACCTATCAACGAACGAAAATTCTGCAGCCAATCACAAACCTCCTTTGCCGTGGGTGAGTGTATCTGGTTAGCCAAAAGAAACGCGGGCCGCATGATTGCTGACCCGGGTTACTCATTTGGATTCGTCCTGGGGCTGCTCGGTTTCACGGTAAGCGGCGCGAATTTGGTCTGGAGTCATGTCAGGGATCCAGTCCGGTTCTAGGTATGGCTTAAACGAAAACGACGATGCGGACACGCGTTCGGGGTCATCGAGAATGTGCGACACCGCCTCTGTCGTGAGGAAGCGTATGCCGAGCGTGTCGCTGGGCGCGCCGCTCATCCACTTCAAAAATGACAATATGTTGTCCGTCAGTGCGGCGATGAGCGGTAGTCTCCTAGCGAGCACGCGCGGATCCCAGTTAATTCGTTGACGCTCGAAAACCCAGTGATGCGTCTTCACGGGTACCGCGCGAAGATAGAAGGATCCGTGGCGACTCTGCATCATGATCCGCATTTGTGACCCCGGCGCGGGTACGCCGGGCGATGCTTCGGGTTGCATGGCGAAATACCCGTCGCCCGCCTGTGCTCTGAAGCCGTGTTTGAGACTGTTGTATTCGCCCCGGAAATTCGTGTTGAGCAACTCGTTGGCGAACGCCCTCAACGCGGTAGCCGTTGCCTCGATATGCGCGGCTCGCCGATCGCCAGGCGGTGGCCAAGGCGAAACCGCTTCTGCGACAGTCCGCCACGAGACCGACCGAAGGTCCAGGCGGTTCTCGACATGCTCACGTTTGTGAATCTTCTCGATCACTGCCTCGAGCTGTTTGACCAGGTATCGAAGCATCCAGCCGGCGGGACACTCTGGTGCTTGCACCGCTGCACCTACCGCAACGAAGAGGCCCTCGATGGCGTGTGCGTAGCCGACTCGGAGCGCGACTGCCGCATGCAAATCGTGCGCACCGTCGAGGTTCGGCTCGTGAGTTTCAGCCAGATAAGTGAAGTAATCTGGATCAATCCCGTTCAAGAACTCAATTTGAACCGACGGACTACCTGAGCTCCAGAAGCACAGGGGGCGATCGTCGATCACGATTGGACTTCCGAGGAGCTCGGATCCCTCTTCTTCTTGTTCGGTCATCCCAGGATCTCCCGCTTGTGCAAAGCGTATTACCAAGCACCGAAAAACGGAGCAAGCATACTGCCTGCCCCGTTCTGCTAGTGTGCAATTCTGGCCAGCTGGCTCTACGCGGATCGCATCGTCGCTAGTCTCGTTCGAAGTCGTTCAATCTGCAGCCGATTGCGCGCAATTGCGAGCTCGATCAAGCTCGGCTCTGGAGGCATGACCGGCGCTTCCGGGACCTCATGGACCGTGAGCGGCTTCGGTGTCCTCGGCGTTCGAATCGGAGTCGACCGGGACTCTCTCCGGATCTCCCTAGCGATTGCCGTCGCCCTGGTCGCGAAGAGCTCGAGCTGGTCCGGCGTCAGTGCGGCATACGCGAGGATCTCGCCAGCGAAGCCCAGTCCGAGCTGAGCGCGATCGCGTTTCGGGATGAGTCGAACTTGTCGACTGACGCCGCGTTGAGCGAGGGCGTCGACATCGATCAGCGGAGAATGAATCTCACCGCGGTTGAGAGTTGCTCAAATTTATGCTGCTCGCTCAACCACAGCGCTCATCATTGTGTCGATGTCACGGTCAATCTCTTGGCAACTGCCCTGGAAATGCACCTGCGGCTCATCTCGATACTTAAAAATCGAAACGACAACGCGTCGAATCGGCAATCCGCCTCCGCCCATTCGTGGACTCGCCGCCGAATCATCCCATCAGAGCAACCGGCCGTGGCGATCCGTTCACACTTAGGCCCATAGACAAACGCCGCCACGACGTGCTCAAACACCACCCGGTCGGGAACCCTTGGGCGATGACACCCGAGCGAATCCGACGGCACGACAACCGGATGCGGTGGCAACAAGGTCGAGAACACTTACCAAACAGATTCAAGCACGTATGCTGGAAGAACAGGCACGGGAACCTTCGCCAATCAAAGAGATCATACACCTCCATGATCGATGGGCTCGTGTCTGTTTGTCACCTCCTGCCGGTCACGCTTATTCCGGATTCTAGTGTGCTTGATCGACTGCTGTTCTCGCCGCTCCGGTCAAGCCGAGGACTCCGATCGATCGACTCCTCCATCGTGCCAATCACCTGCGGACATATCTTCCGGAGAATTCCCAACTCCCCAGCCCATCCCGACATGCAACTACGCCCTGACGTGGTTCAAACGTGTACGGCAGCGAACACTCTTCCATAAGCCGCTCATATTTCGGGTATCATTCTCAATTGCATCAGTGCTTGGTGCTTACGTATCGCTGGCCAGAATGACCATCTTCGAGGTAGGCAATGGGCGTTGCAAACACGCTCAGCCGGCGCGTTCGAGAACATCGTAAAGCGCTGGGACTATCGCAGCACGACCTCGCAAAACGCGCCCGGATCACCCAACCTCGCATCTCTCAGATCGAGAACGGGAAAATGGACGGGCCGCTCCCTCCGCGTACCCTCCGAGACCTCGCCGACGCCCTCTTCGTTGAACCCACCACATTGATTGCCGGCGATCCGACTTACGATCTACCTGAATATGTTGAGCAAGGCGTTGCAAGTGGATCGGCTAGCACCTTTCCTGGACAGTCCATCATGCTTTTTGGGCGCGAGCGCGCGCTCGATGAAATCGAGTCACTCCTCAACTCGAACGACATCCGACTTGTCACGCTCACGGGCCCCGGTGGGATTGGCAAAACGCATCTTGCGCTTCGCGTGGCGATGGCGCTCGAAACGGCAACCGGCGATCCGACCACGGTCGTTTCGCTCGCGAATTGCCTGAATGCGGCCGAAGCGAATTCCGAGCTGGCGCGCGGGCTTGGAATTCGTGAGCGTGGCGACGAACCGCTTCGAAGTCGACTGCTGGCGAACCTGAGAGCCAAGCCGCGGGTCATCGTGCTCGACAATCTGGAGCAGGCGTTACCTTCCGCGGCGACACTGGTCGCCGATCTGATCGCCGCGTGTCCTGGACTCAAGTTTCTGGTCACCAGTCGAGCGCGGCTCCATGTTCGCGGCGAGCGGGAATACGCGGTGCCGCCACTCCAATTGCCCGAACAGGAATATGAATCCGGCTTCGATCAGATTTCAGGTTCCCCCGCTGTGCAGCTCTTCGTTGCGCGGACTCTTGCTGTTGTCGCCCAGTTCGAATTGACCGGCGAAAACGCATCCAGTGTCGCAGCGATCTGCCGCCGGCTGGACGGTCTGCCGCTCGCGATTGAGCTGGCCGCGGCGCGGATGCGGGCGTACACGCCTGCCCAAATGCTCTGCCGGCTCGAACGACGATTGCCGGTGCTGACCGGTGGTGCGCGCGATCTGCCACCCCGGCACCAAACGATGCGAGGCGCCATCGGTTGGAGCTATGAGCTCCTCAAGAGGGAGGAACGAGCGCTCTTTCGTCAGCTCTCGGTCTTTGCGGGCGGGTTCACGCTCGAAGCGGCGGAAATCGTGGCGGGGTCAGCCGCGATCGACGATTCCATCGCCTCGCTTCTTGAGCAAAACTTGTTGACTGGGACCAAGTTCTCGGATGATGCATTGCGATTTGGGATGCTTGAAACGATCCGTGAGTACGCCAGCGAGCAACTCGCTGAACATCGAGAACAGGACGACACTGCCGGGCGGCATATGCAATGGTGCGCGGAGCTTGCGGAAGAGGCCGAAACGCATTTGTTTGGCGCCGGAGAACCTCAATGGCTGGACCGGCTCGAGGTCGAACATGCGAATCTGCAGGCGGCGCTGACCTGGGCGTTTCGCCACGGTGAATCGATGGCCGGTACTCGGATCGCGCTTGCGTTGACCGACTTTTGGTATCTTCGAGGTCACTTGAGCGTGGGGCGGCAATGGCTCGGAAAAGCGCTCTCGCAGATCAAAAAACGCACCGGCGAAGACGACGATACCGCAATCGCTCACATCCGGGCCTTGGCCTGTGCAAGCCAGTTGTCCCAACCACTCGGGGATCATGAGGCCGCGGTTTTACTGGCTACGGAGAGCCTCGAACTCTCCCGAAGCCGCGGATACCGCCCAGGGATTGCGAGAGCGCTCGTACTTCTTGCCAATCTCGAGCATCTCCGGCACGAGCTCGATCGAGCCGAATCTCATCATCACGAGGCGCTTGCACTCTTCCGCGAACTGGGCGTTCGGTCCTGGGTGGTGGCGGAATTGAACAATCTGGGTGGACTTGCGGTTGAACGCGGGGACCCCAATGGCGCTCAAGCGTTTGCTGACGAGGCGCTTATGATCGCCCGAGAATCCGGTGATGCCTGGGGCGCAAGTCTTGCGCTTCGAACGCTGGGCGATGTTTCGTTGTTGCGTGGCTCCAGCGCGACCGCTGCAACGAGAGTTGCCGAGAGTCTTGATATCAACCTCCGGACGGGAAACCGGTGGGGCATTGCCGATTCGCTGGCCGCGTTTGCCAGTATTTCCGTGGCGAGAGGTGAAATGGAGAACGCGGTTCAACATTTCGCGTCGGCCAAGGCGCTCTACGACCAACTCGGCATTCGGGTCCCGCCTCCGCTTCGACCCGATTGGACGGAAGCGCTCATCTCTGCCCGAACAGGAGTCGGTAACGAACGGTTTGACGCCGTTTGGCAAGTCGGACTTCACAAATCGACCCAGGGAGCCATCGCCGATGCCCTTTCGAGGAGCATCGACTAGCCCAGCGACCCTGGCAATTCGAATGTCCGGGTCTTGAAGAGCTGAACGCAACCTAGATGGCTGTACGTCAGCTCAACGCGGTTTCCCCAGGTCGTCGTGAAGAAGTTCAGTGCGCTTCCTTCCGCTCGCGCGTCGTCGAGCATACGCTGCAGAATTGCGGTGCCGACGCCATGTCTACGCGCCGCGGGCAGCGTCGCGATTCCCCACATACCGGTGAGTCCATTACCGAGCGGCACGCTTGACGCCACGCCTATCGGCTCTCCACCAAGCCAACCGATGTAGAAGCGGTAGCGTCCGGCCGCGACGTGCTTCCGAGCAAGTTCGCGATCCCAATCGTGAAGCTCCGACGGTACATCGAATCCCGCGGTCTGGATTGCCGAGTACAGGTCTGCTTCTTCCGGCGTTGTTGCCAGCGTTACAGCGACATCTGGATTTCCGGTGAGCTCCACTGATTCTGGAATCGACCAGAAGGTGCGGCATTCTTCGGTTTCGATGAATCCCTCGCCGGCCAAGCGTTCGGGCCAACCGGTTGTCAGCGCAAGCGGAGAAACGCGAATGCGCGGGGTAGCGCCGTGCCGTTGTAAACAGTCGACGATATGCCGGAGCGTCTCTTGCGCGACTCGGGGCGATACGCGATCGAGCAGCGCAAGATTGAACTCGTCCGCGTGTGGGCAGGTGAAGATGACCGCGTCGCCAATGGTCGATCGAGCGGCGAAATACTCCTGCATGAGCTCGTCGCCCTGGAGAATCCGCTCCCAGGCGGTCAACGTCTTCGTTGCCGTATTCGTCATGCTCCTCCCTCGTCCGAAATCACGAATTTCCGCAAATAGCGGCACGGTTGCAGCGAGCGTTTGAACGTGATGAGTCCTGGGATCCCGAGGTCCTGCTCGATGTTGGCGAACTCAAAACCGGCATCGAGCAGCAAGCGGCTGCGAAGGTGAATCAGAAGCGACGAAATCCCAGGGTGAGACCAATCGGTTTTCATGAAATGGTGATTGCTGAACCGTCCGCCCGGCGCCCCCTCCCAGAGCGTGAATGCGCACATTGCACCAGCGTCAAACACACCGCAGCCCGAGACGGCAACGGGGTCCCCAAAGAGAAGCAGTCGCTCCAGCGCAGTTCGTTCCGACCTCCTGGCCCCGGGATCCTCGGGACGACCTTCAGCCCACACGTCAAACAATTCGAACATGGCGCGTTTGGTGGCGCGGCAGCTCAAATCCAGCGGGCGAACATCGAGGCGGCTCTGACGGGCGACCTTGTTTGCTTTGGCGCGATGGCCGGCAAAACGACGCCCCGACAGCGCCGCCCATTCCCGAATCGACAGGACGTAATCGAAATTCGAGGGGTCTTCGACGATCATGAATTCGTCCGCCGGCCAGTCGCCGGCGGTGACGACGGATTCCGAGATCAGTCGCAGTCTGGGTTCGAGACCTTCTTTCCTTGACCGCGCGAGGAGCGCCCTTGCGGTTTCCACGACCTGGTGATCGCCAATGAATGAATAGAAGTAGTCGTTTGTCAGGTAATTTTTGAAGCGCACCACGAGATTCTGATTGAGTATCGAGATCCGGAACGATCCATCGACATTCCAGCACCAGAGGCTGCCCGCGTTGAAATCGGAGGACGGCTCGAGTCGGCGCGTTACCGACTCAATCGCCGGCCGGTCGGTGACTTCAATGGGTTTGAACGTTGGAAATGAAGGCAGCATCTCTCCTCCTGACCGCCGACAGGCGTGCTTCTAGCCTCGAGAACGGCACTGCCGCTCCCGTCTTCGATTTGCTTGTGGTCTAGGTGGCGACCTTGCCTACAGGCGCCAGTTGAACGATCCGAGACCGCCGCTCATGACAAAGCTGACCTGGAATGGAATATGGGAATCGGGCCGGACTCGTACCGGCGGGTCGAGGTGAAGAATCTTGTCGCCGTTGAGGGCGTTGGTTTGTCCAAGCGCGATGTTGCGGCTCAGGTGCGCCACACCCGATACCCGGACACCGTTCGCCTCGCCGGCGGCGATACCGTTCAGATCGAGTGACCGCCGCACCACTGGCTCGACCGGGCGGGTCAGATCAACCTCGGTCACCAACGCCGTGCACGTTAGAGGCCGCACGCTCGTCGCATGCCAGCCCTCTTCCGAACCGTCATAGTTCGGCCATTCATGGAAAGGAGCTACGATCCGGAAACCATAGAATCGGTCATCGACTTCGACCAGTTCCACGAATGTCTCGTACCGCTCAGGAATCAATCGCGTTTTCGGATCGATCACGCCTCGTTCGCGAAGCGCATTGACGACCGCGACCTGCATCTCTTCGATCAAGCCGGTTTCGATCAGCTCGCCGATAAAGACATCAACATGGCCCGGAAGCTCTACTTGGAGGGCATCCCCCGCTACGACGACGATTCGCTCGTCCAGTCCATTCAACGCGACGCTGAGCCTGAGCGATTTGACCAAACCGGGATCGAGCTCGACCGCGTAGACGCGCCCCGCGCCGGCTTCGACCGCGAAAAACGAGAGAATCCCCGTGCCGGCCCCTGCATCGACAACGATGTCCCCCGGACGCACGACCTGATTGATTGCTTCCCGAAATGCCAGCGTGCGCTCGGTATCTTTGAGACACGTGTAGGGCGAGTCTGAGGTGGACCAAACAGTCGCTACCATGCCCGATCTCCATGGCCATTGTCGGACCGCTGATGGCACCAGCCCTCGGATTCGTAGATCGCAAGCACCAGCGCGCAGGCGGGCCGTGCCCCGACCTGCGTTACCTCGATGCGGGAACCGATCCGCTCCTCGACGAACTCGACGCCGCGTCGAAATGCAAGGTCCCGCAGCGAGGACGTGATCTGATCGAGGAGCTCGGCCTTCACCGTTCCGCAGGGACCGAAGGGCGAATCGAGCTCATGTTCCACAAAGACGCCTTGTCCATCGCCCCACTGATACCAGCCAATACCGGCTCCGATCACGGCTCCTGGAGTCGTTGACCGCATTTCAGCTTTGACGACGTAAAGCTTGTAACCGAACTCGTCGATCGGAGACGCGTGCTGTTCCATCAACGCGATCTCGCTCGCCGGCGGAATGACGGAGCTCAGCGGTATGAGGTTGTAATTATGGGCGCCGCACCGCCACAACGCGTCATCGAACGCTGAAAGACTCGTTTGTCCCGAACCGATGCCGGAAACAATCGAAATCCGCAAAGTCTGCCGGCCGCCCGTCAAAGCGGTGTCGATCGGATCGGAAAGGGTCACTCGATTTCGTCCGTTCACGAACTGATGCCTCCGGTTGATTTGTCGCCGACAACCTTAATGCCTGCCGTCAGTTGCGTCCGAAAAGCCTGCTTGATCTGATGCGATAGACTTGGATTGCGAAGTTGATGGTTCCGGGCGGTTATCGCTCAAATCAATCTCCACCATCGCCCGAATCGACTTCACGCCCCGCTGCCTATTTCATCACAGATACATGTCGAGAGTTGCTTACTCTCGCGCGAAAATCGCTGGAGAATGGCGATGGATCTCATCTCGGTCGCGGACGAGGCCCGGATTCACCGAGAGACGTACATCTTCACCCTTCGCGCGGCGTTGAGCACATTGAGCACGCACGGCGAATTCGCCGGCCGCATCGGTCGCACGCGTGAGTATCTGCAGAGTCTTCTCCAACTCCAGGGAACGCGAACGCCGGGACCATCAACGGCGAAGCAAATCGTTGATGCGCTTCCATATCCTGAGCGCCAACGCGACGAGCTGCTCGAGCATATGTTGCTTGCGGCCGAGCGGCGGTTGCGGGACTTACGCAAATCGCAGAAGCTCCTGCGCGATTGCTCACCTTCGGACGCGCTCGAGATCTTGCGTGCGGCGCATTGGACCGCGACGTATTCCAACAGCACCGAGGATGTCAGGGAGAGCTATGGCCTGATCCGCGACGTCGCAGCGACCCTGCTCCGTCAAAAGCGTGCGCATCAACAGCCGTTGGTGATCGTGGAGGCCTGCCTGCTCCTCCACGATGCTCAGAGCACGCTGTATCCAGCGCTCTACCCGGCCAGGCTTGCCTCGACAATCATGGAGAACCTTGATCCGGGCGACTATCGGAAGCATCGCGATCGATTCGACCATTTTTTGGTCAACACGCACTATGCCGAAGCGGTGACGCTCACGACGCTCGGCCACCATGAGCAAGCTGACGATCGGCTGTTGCACGCGGGCGCGCGCATGCAAGCGAGCAGTACCGCGAAAGAGTTCTGGGAGGCGCATCTCCTGCGCGGCCGTTTGGCCGCGCTGAGCGCCAGTCCTCGTTTCCGGGTTCATCAAGCGGAAGATATTGCCGATCGGATTCGAACGATCTGCGATCGTCGCGGTGATCGACTCGACCCGTTGGTGACTTTGCTCGCTGAAGTCTCGCTGGCCAGGGCATACGTTCGGTACGGCAGCCGGCTCAGCCTGCGCAAGGCCAACAAACTCCTGCGGCCGGGGATTGAGCGGATAAATCAAATCGCCGACCTCGGCGCCCTCCGTCTGGTCATCGCGCTACGGACATACGCAAGCGTTTGCTGGGCCTGCGCGGAATTCGATGCGTGGCGGTATTACATCTTTCGCGCGTGGGACACCGCCGAAAAGGCGGGTTTGGAGCATCAACTGAACTCGATATGCCGGGAGCTTGGCAATAGGCGCGATGCGCTCATCCCGCAAGAAGAGCCTGGAGCATAGCGAGATCAACCCGGAACAAACATTGGCCGGGAAAACGCTTGGATGCTCCTCAACGGCGAATCCCCGGGGGAGTGACTGCTCTGGGTGGTCACGGGGGTTTGGACCCCGTGACCCGAGACGGCGAGACACTGCGTCTCAGTCCCAACAGAGCTGAGTGGAGCGACCCGGATCGACATCCACTCAAGGTAGCGGCTCACAAGCGGCGCACCAACCGGCACCAGTGACGGTCAATGCTCTCCGGGGGAGGGCCCAGATGGGCCAACTTCGCATGGGACTGATGGTACCGGCGAGACCTGGAGTGTCAAATAAGCCACTTATGAAACGGCGGATTTGATGGAGTGTGCGGGTTTCATCAGCAGCAGAAGCATCGCTGTTTGACGACCTTGGCAGCGCCGCGATCCCACATGGAACATGCCGAAGTTGGAATGCGGCCTACTTCGTTGCGTGGGGATCCAGTGCGTCGCGCAGACCGTCGCCGACGAAGTTGATCGCCAGCACGGCGATCGTCAGCGTCAGACCGGGCGCGATCGCGAGGAGCGGCCGCGTCGTGTAGAGCGGACGTGCTTCGTTAAGCATATTCCCCCAGGTCGGTGTTCCAGATTGGACGCCGAAGCCCAGGAACGAGAGCGACGCTTCCGCCAGCATGTAGAGCGCGATATCGAGCGTCAACGTCACGATGACCGGGCCGACCACATTCGGCATCAGATGGCGCAAGATGATCCAGTGGTCGGGAACGCCGATCGAACGTGCCGCCTCGGTGAATTCCCGCGCCTTGAGCGACAGAAACTCGCCGCGAATGATCCGGGCAAGCCACATCCAACCGAAGAAGCCGAGAAAGAGGATCACGTTGAGGACGGTGATCCCGTCGAGCATCGCGGCGATGATCAAGAGCAAAAAGAGCGCCGGAAAGGCGAGCATGAGATCGACGAAGCGCATCAGCACGCTATCGATCCAGCCGCCGTAATACCCGGCTATGGCGCCAACGGCGATGCCGATCACCACGGTCAAAAGGGCAGAGGCGACTCCGATGAGCAGAGAAAGCCGGCCGCCGTACAGTAGTCGCGTGAGAACGTCCCGGCCGAGTCCATCGGTTCCGAGCAAGTGATCGCCATTCGGTTTGACATTGATGCTGAAGAGATCGATCTGGTTTTGGCCGTACGCGGTCAAGTACGGCGCGAACGACGCGGCAAGCACGATGACCGTGAGCACGACCGCGCCGCCGATCGCCAGCGGCGACTTCCGTAATCGCGCAAACGCGATCTGCACCGGCGTTCGTGGCGAACGTGCATTCGCTTCGGCGCCGATCGCCGCCGCCTCATTTGCGCGCATCACCTCAGCGCTCATCAGCTAACCAAATCCGCACCCTCAAACTCCTTACTCCTTTGGCTGTCTCTACGCCTTACCCCTCATTTGTACTTAATCCGGGGGTCGAGAATGCCGTAGAGAATGTCCGCAACGAGGTTGCCGACCACGATCAGGAGCGCTCCGAGCATCAGAACACCCATCAATACCGGGTAGTCCCGTTTGGTCAACGAGTCGTAAAAGAGCCGCCCCATGCCCGGCCAGGAGAAGACGGTTTCGGTTAGCACCGCACCGGTGAGATAGAGCGGGATGTCGATGCTGACGACGGTCACGAACGGTATCAGCGCGTTTCGGAGCACATGTCCCATCAGCACCGCTCGCTCCTGGATGCCTTTCGCCCGGGCGGTTCGCACATGGTCCATATGCAGAATTTCGAGGGTCGACGACCGCACGTATCTGCTCCAGCTCGCGATGCTGCCGATCGCGATCGTGAACGCGGGAAGTACGAGATGCTTCAACAGATCGATGAAGTCGCCTCCATCGGAGCTCCGCATGTTCGCCGAGGGCAGCCAGCCCAACTTGACCGCGAACAGAATCTGCAGCATCAGGCCGAACCAGAAGACGGGCATCGAGAGTCCGAAATAAGAGATGAACGAGGTGGCCTGATCGAAAAAACCGTACTGCCGAACGGCCGCGCCGGCACCGAAGATCAATGAAACGATGAGGGAAATCGTGAGTCCAGCCGCCATCAGGTAGACCGTGTTCGGAAAGACCTCCCAGATCACGGTCGTGACCGGACGGAACTGGGTGTAGGAGGTTCCGAGATCGCCCTGAACTAGATTCCGGAGCCAAATCACGAGCTGGACGTGCATCGGCCGGTCCAGCCCGAGACTATGCCGGATGGCCGCGAGCTGCGCATCGCTCATGCGGCCGGCGCGGGCGTAGAGCGTGTCAGGACCGCCCGGGGCGAGCTGCATAAAGATGAACGAGAGAATCGCGACGCCGAACAGCAGCGGAATCGTTCCCAGTAACCGCCGAATCAGATACCGGGTCACGGCTATCTCCGTTGCTAGCTGCTAGCCGCTAGCCATGAGCCGCTAGCTACTAGCCATGAGCCGCTAGCCGTCAGTTACCAGTTGCTAGCGAAGTGAACTCAAGAGCTGTAGCACCATTAGTACAGCGACAGCGACAGCAACGAAAACGAATGAATCCCCTTCTCCTGCAAAGCGGGAGAGGGGGCAGGGGGTGAATGTCGTTCTTACGACGTCACATACCATTCGTTCGCGTTCCAGAGGAGCCGGTTGAATGCGCTCGGCCAGACGCCGCCGATGTTGTTGGCGATCGCCGGGAACTGGTTGGACCAGTACAGGAAGATCGCGGGCACCTCTTCGTGCAGGAGCTCCTGGATTTGATAATAGAGCTCAGCGCGTGCCGCTTGATCGGTCTCTTTGGCCGCGTTGGCGGCGAGCTCATCGATCTGGTCCTGGAAATTGAACTTGTGGAAGTAGGCGAGCAAGTTTCCGCCGGATCCGGTCGGGGTGCTTGGAATCTGATCCGTGTGCCAGTAAAAGGCATCGTCGGGATCGTTCGAGTTGAACCACGAGTAGAGGCATGCCGTCATTTTGTCGGTGAACTGATACCCTTCCGGCCCCCAGATCGTGGAAACGTCCTCGAATTTGGCCTCGGTTTTGACACCGATCTCATTCCACGACTGTGAGATCACCTCGCAGATTTGTTGACTTTGCGTGTCGCCCGCGATGCCCCAAATCTCCATTTCGAACTTCTTTACCGGTCCAGTGGCCGGGCCGTTGGGATCGGTGGTATCGGGTGCGGGCGCTGGCCCCGACCAACCATCGTCTTCAGTCAGGCCCGCTTCAGCCAGGAGTGCTTTGGCCTGCTCTGGATCATATGGCCGGGGCTGGATATTGGCGTTGAACGCCCATGTGCCCGGCGCTTGATCGGCCACACTTGGGGTCGCCCGGCCTTTGAGCAGTTGATCGATGATCAACTGCGACGGCGTCGCGAAATCGAGCGCCTGCCGGACCAAGGTCATTCTCAGGAAATCGACATGCTTGAGATCGAGGTGGCTCCATGCCAATGTCGGATGCTCGTAGACGGTCACATTGTCGAACGCAAGCGCCTCGTCGACTCGCAACGCGCCAAGCGACCCTGAGCTGCTCGCCAACTGGATTTCGCCGGTTTGGAGCTGCACAAGCAACGTGTTGTCATCAGGAACGACGCGGTAGATAACGCGATCCAGAACCGGCCTGCCGGCCCAATAGCTCGGATTGGCATCGAGCACGATCTGCTCTTTCGCCTTCCATTCCACGAAGACGAAGGGTCCCGTCCCGATCGGGTGCCGGCCGAACTCTTGCTTGAACGTATCGGGGCCCTTGGCGAGCTCAGTGGAGGGGCAGATGTTGCTGCCGTTGTCGCTCAGATAGGACATGAAGGGTGCGTAGAGCTCGGTCGTCGTGATCACCGCGGTGAATTCATCTGGGGCGGTGATATCGGAGATCTTGTCCCAGCCCTGTGTGTTGAACGCGGCAAAAGTTTCATCCATGATCATCTTCCAGGAATTGATGACATCCTGGGCGGTGAATGGATCGCCGTTGTGGAAGGTGACGCCCTGCCGCAAGGTGAAGGTATAGGTCAGACCATCCTCGGAGATTTCGAAACCCTCGGCCAAAGACGGAACGAGCTGCTGGTTGCTGTCGTATTTCATCAGCGGCTCGACGACACCGCAATAAACATCCGATCCGGTGACGAGTTGCGAAAGCCAGGGATGAAGTGTGTCCGGCTCTTCATTCGTGCCGGCGGTTATGGTGCCGCCTTCCGACTTCGTTCCGGCAGGTTGAGTCGGCCCGGTTACGGGGACGGTCGATCCGTCCTGGCGAAGTGCGGCGAGTGTCGCCACCCGGCCGTCGCTCGGCGCGCCGAAGGCGTAATCGGAGGTTGCGTGCAGCATCACTCCGATCAACGGCGCGCTCATTCCAATCTTGGTTGCGCGGCGCACGAGCGCTCGCCGGCTGATCCGCCCATCGATCCGTGCTTGTATCAATTCGTTGATTCCGTGCAACTGCTCTTCGTCCCGCGGTTCGCCTGGGTTCGGAATGAGCCGGATCATGCTTCGCTCCTCTCGAAAACTTGCGCTCGATTGTCGATTCCGACAGCCAAAAGGGTATCACTCCACCAGCGTCGCGGACCGGCGCAACGGTGGGAGAGCGGTGGACCATCTCGTTAGTCCGTGAGATACCAATCCTGGACGTTCCAAAGCAGATAGTTGAACGCGCTCGGCCAGTAACCTCCAATCTTGCTCGATGCGGCGGAGTAGTTGTTATCCCAGAAAAGGAAGATCACGGGCACCTCTTTGAGCAATAGCGCCTGGATCTCCTTGTAGAGATCCATCCTGGTGCTCTGATCCGTTTCCGCGGCCGCGCGTGACGTCAGATCATCGATCTCTTTCTGGAACGAGTATTGATTGAAGAAGGCCGGGATATTTCCGCCCGGTCCGCCGGGGCTGGTCGGAATTTGCGACGAGTGCCAGTAGAACATGTTGTCCGGATCGTTCACGTTGGACCAGCGGTAGTAACCTGCCGTCATGCGATCCGAGAACTGATATCCCGTCGGCCCCCACAAAGTCGCTTTCTTTTCGAATTTGACCGTTGCATCAACGCCGAGCTGCTTCCAACTCTCAGCGGTAAGGTTCAGGATTCCCGGCGCCTGGGGATCACTCGACTCTCCCCAGAGCTCAATTCGAAAGACCTCGCCGTCTCGTTCTCGAATGCCCTGTGCGTTTCGCTTGAATCCGGCATCGTCGAGAAGATCGTTGGCTCGCTCGATATTGAGCGAACGGGGTTTCACATTCGGATCGTGGGCCCAACTTCCCGGGGATTGATCCGCGGCGGCAACGACCGCCTCTCCCCCAAGAACTTCCGCGATGATCTCCTTACGAGGGGTTGCATAGTCTAGTGCCCGGCGCACCCCGGTCTCAGTCAGAAAACTCACCTGTTTCAAATCAAGGTGGCCCCAGGTCATTCCAGGATATTCGAGGACATTGATCCCATCGATCGTGAGCGATTCGGGCACGTTGCTTGTCCCTGGCCTGCCCGTGTGCGCCACGAGATCGACTTCTCCAACCCGCAGTCCCTCGAGTTGTGCGGCAAAGGTTTCGTACAGGGTGACAATGATTTGATCGAGCTTCGCCACACTTCCCCAATAATCTAGGAATCGTTCCAGCACGATTTTGTTGCCCCGGCGCTCCACAAATCGTACCGGCCCGGATCCGATCGGAGTCGCGGAATCGCGCACGAATTGACCCGGACCTTTCTCCAGGAGGCTGGCCGGCGAGATCACCGCATTGTTGAAGGCCCCGGCACTGAGATTCGAGAGGAATGGCGCGTAGATCTCTTTGGTTGTGATTTCGACAGTGTTTTCATCCGGAGCACCGATCGATTTGATCTGATCCCAGCCGATCCGCTGCGACGCGGGAAAGTCTTTGTTGACGACCATTTCCCATGTTCTCAGCACATCATTGGAAGTGAATTGGTCGCCGTTGTGAAACGAGACGCTTTTGCGAAGATTAAAGGTATAGACGAGACCGTCATCAGAGATCTCGAAACTCTCCGCCAACGCCGGTTGAAGCTGTTGATTGGAATCGATGGTGAGCAGGCCTTCCATCACCCCCGAGAGGATCTCGAACGCGGGTAGGTACAAATTGGTGAGGTACGGGTTGAGCGAATCCAGCGCGCCAACCACGCCAACGTTCAAAATCCCGCCCTTTTGCGCTTTGCCGGTTGGCTTGGTCGCTTTGGTCGCGGCAACAGGCTTCTCTGCCGCCAGCGCAACCGCGTCGCCCGCGGCATGAAGGAGCACGCAGACCACCGGCGCGCTCAACCCGAGCGCCGTCGCGCGTTGAATCAGCTCTCGGCGGGAAATGCGACGGCGAAGCCGGGCTTGCAGCAATTCATTTGCTGATCGCGGTTCTTGACCGTCGAACTGGGGCAGGGACATGATGATTCCTCAAACACCGGCAGTTTGAAGCGAGACAAACAGGCACTGGCGGGGAGATCATTTTAGTACAGCCGTGCCGGAGGGGCGGCATGACCGAGGTCATGAATTTCCTACGGGCTCCGATCGTGATTGGGTTGCCATCGTCATGCCGTGACACCGATCACGCTCGCGCATATTTCCACTAACCTTCACGGCATGACCACGGACGCCCTGCCAACGCAATTCGTCGCTCGGATGCGAGCATTTCTTGGATCCGAAGCGGACGCGTTCATCTCGTCCTATGACGATCCAGCCACCGCGGGCTTGCGGGTCAACACGCTGAAATGCGCCGCCTCCGAGTTTGAGTCGTTGGCTCGCTGGAGCCTGCAGCCCGTTGCGTGGTTGCCGTCTGGATTCCGGATCGACGCGGACCTTCGACCGGGCCGTCACCCATTTCACGCCGCCGGTCTTTTCTACCTGCAGGAACCGTCGGGGATGGCAGTTGCCGAAGCGCTCGACGTCAGACCGGGTCAGCTTGTGCTCGATTTGGCGGCGTCGCCGGGCGGAAAGGCGACGCATATCGCGTCGTTGCTGGAAGGGAAAGGAATTCTGGCCGCGAACGAGATGATCGGCTCGCGCATCAAACCGCTCGGCGAGAACCTCGAACGATGGGGCGCGCCAAACACGATCTTGCTCAACGACGAGCCGGAGCGTATCGCAACGCAACTTGGGCCGATTTTCGATCGGGTTTTGCTTGATGCGCCCTGTTCAGGCGAGGGCATGTTTCGCAAATCGCCGGTCGCGATCCGCGAATGGAGTCCCGAGCACGTTGCGGGCAGCGCCGTTCGCCAGGCGAAGATCCTGCCGCACGCCGCCGCCTTAGTGCGCGCCGGCGGGTTGCTGCTCTACAGCACGTGCACCTTCGCGCCCGAGGAGAACGAACAACAGATCGCGCAATTCCTCGATGGGCATGAGGAATGGGAGCTTGTCGATATCCCAAAACGCAACGGGATTGCTCCTGGTCGCCCGGAGTGGGCAACCGGTGATCATCCGCTCCAACGATCCGCTCGGCTCTGGCCGCATTTAATTGAAGGGGAGGGTCACTTCCTCGCGCTCATGCGAAAGCAGGCTCCAACCAATGAATCAGAGCCGGTTGCACGCTCGACGACAAGGTCAACGCCGCCGTCAGCCACAATCGAATCGTGGCTGAATTTCGCTCAGGCGTCACTCGAGGTCGATCAAATCGATGCCGGATTTATCGATCCCAGCCGGTTAGTCGAACAATCAGGAACGCTCTTTCTTGCGCCGGAGAATACGCCTTCGCTGGATGGTCTTCACGTCGTCCGGCCGGGACTTCCCCTCGGCTCGGCCAAACCCGGACGGTTCGAACCGTCGCACGCGCTTGCGCTCGCGCTGCGCACCGACCAGGCGCGGAATGCCGAAGACCTCGCCCTAAACGACATCGAACGCTACCTCGAGGGTCACCAACTCGAGATGACCGGACCTGCCGGCTGGGTGCTGATCACTTTCAAGGGATTCCCCATTGGCTGGGGCCGTCGAAGCAACAACGTCATGAAGAACCACTTTCCCAAGGGCCTGCGCCGGTGAACTGACGCAGACCTCAACTATTCGCCGAGGAACGCGCGGAGATCGACCGCTTCGCCGCGATCGATCGATGCGGCGCAGGCCAATACCAGCGCAAGGCTGTTGATGTTGTCGCGGACGCTCGTTTCGGGTTCCTGGCCGGAGATGGTCGCCTTGCGGAAGAGCTCAAGCACCAACTCACGGCCACGTAGTCCAGATTGGTCCTGCTCGATCACCACCGCCTCTTTGCCCCAGATGTAAAGCGTCACGACGCCCGCTTCTGCATCCTCGACACCCTCGGTCCAGGTTATCCGGCCCAGCTCCCCGACGATCTCCCAGTCGCCATTCCAGGAGGTCCAGGGTCGATAGGTCGCGCCGCTGCCCTGATAGAGCAGCGTGGCTCCGCCTTCGAGTGTGACGATCGCCATGAGCGACGGATCGTGCGTAAAGGGACTGTCCGGAACGCGAGTGGAGCGAGCAAAGATGCTCGTCACGTTCTGCCCGGTTAGGGCCCGCATGAGATCGAAATGGTGGATCGACATGTCGATCACATACGGATGGCGCATGTGATAGCGAAAATTCGCGGCCTCGTAAGATGACCGCATATCTCGCTGGCAATCGATGCTTGCCGAAACGAGCGTGCCGATCGCTCCCTCCCGGATCAATCGCTGAATCGCGCGCGCCGCCGCCCGATACCGGTAGTTTTGGCTCACCATCATGATCTTGCCGGATGCCTCGGCCTCCTTCACCGCGAGTTTGGCCTCGTCCAGCGTTGGGGTAAGCGGCTTCTCGGTCAACACATGCTTGCCCGCTCGCAGCGCTGCGGTCGCAACCGCGAGGTGCGTTTCCGGTGGAGTCACAATCAAAACAGCATCGCTATCGACACTAGATAGAGCGGCTTCGATGGTGAAAAAGCAGCGTTTCTCCGGCATTCCGAGCTGATCGATCGCCCATGTGCGGTTCTCCGCGAAGGGCTCAACTACCGCAACCAGATCAGTCTGCTTGCCGTCACGGACGATCTCCGCCCAGCTCTTGCCAAAACTCCCCAAACCCGCCGCAATAACCCGCATCTTCCGCTCCGAACTGCTTGTGCAGTGTCCCGTGCCGGGGACGACGAATGTGAACCGCGATAGTCTTCTATCGTTAAGACAAGCGGTTAGGCCTCGTGACGGTGTTGACAAAGGCTTGCCCGGAGCTGTCGCAACATGACCGAAGCGCCCTTCGCAGAGTCAGGAATATCGAAACCGTCGTTTTCGCGTTCATCCCGTATAGTAGCGCCAACTCCAGGCCCTATGCTCGGACGCAATCCGCAAACCGGATCATAGAGAACGGCAGCCGCGGTAAGACGACGCTGAGAACAGTCCGGCAGCTATGCCCAGCGGGCGCCGGGCCGAGCATTTCGGATCGAGCTACGGCCTCGCGTACTTGTTATAACGCTGAACCTTGTAAACAGTGTCGCTCGTGCGGTCGGAACAAGATCGTAAGGCGATGTGAACGGCTTTCATTCAAATGTTCGCGTTGACACGCCAGAATTGGCGTTGCTAGACTGATGCAACGAAGTCTTCATCGTCGATGCAGATGTGATTGGGCGTTGGGGACGTCGGGTAATTCCCTGCCTGGGCGCTCAAGCTTCCATGTCATGAACCTTGTGACGGGATCAACCCGATGTCACTGAAGAAGTACCTCGCTCGCCGGTTGGCTCTGACGGTCGTCACGCTCTTTGGTGTGATCATCGCCGTCTTCGTGATGACCCGGGTGCTGCCGGGGGACCCTGCCTCCGTCAAAGCGGGAAGCTACGCGACGCCGGAGGTCCGGGCGGCGATCTCGAAAGAGCTCGGTCTGGACGAGCCGCTGCCGGTTCAACTCGCGACCTACATCAAAAACGTGCTTCGCGGTGACTTTGGAGATAGCACACGCTCAGGGCATCCGGTTCGCGAGGATCTCTTTCGCCGCTTGCCAGCAACCTTCGAGCTCGCGCTCTCGAGTCTTCTTCTGGGCGCGCTGGTTGGCGTCCCGCTCGGCATCTGGGCCGCGCTCGGACGCGGCACCCGGCGAGACGCGATCATCCAGCAGATTTCGATTCTCAGCGCGGCCACCCCGGTCTTCTGGTTTGGTCTCGTCCTGATGTATCTCCTGTACGCGCGCTGGCAGATCGCACCGCCGCCGGTCGGCCGGCTGGATACACATGTCGCCCCGCCGACTGACATCACCGGTTTTTACACGATTGACGCCCTAGTGACCGGAAACTGGTCGGCATTCACCAACGCGGCGGGTCACTTGATCTTGCCGGCGGTCACACTCGGATTCATTGTGATGTCGCCATTTATCAAAATGGCGCGGTCGTCAATGATCACCGTGCTTGGGAGCGATTACGTGCTTGCCGCCCGAAGCCTCGGATTATCCAATCGCGAGATCATTTGGCAGGACGCGCTGAAGAACGCGATGGTTTCGTTACTTACCGTCGGCGGTATCGTGCTCGGCTACTTGCTCGCCGGAAACGTGCTGGTCGAGACGATCTTCGCGTGGCCCGGCATGGGCTTTTATGCCTGGAACGCGTTGACCGGCAGTGACTACGATGCGATTCAGGGATTTGTGCTTACGGTCGCGCTTATCTACGTTTTTCTCAACCTGGCAATTGATCTCGCTTACACCTTTATCGATCCACGGATCAGACTCGCCTAGGCAAGGCGAAGGACACAGCGGTGGCGTCAACCGTACACGAAGCGCAATCGGGCCAGGGATTGTTCGGCAGCGTCAGGTCGTCGCTGCCGGAAGCGAGTTCTGTCTTCGACGACGAGCGTATTGTTCGGAACCGCCGGCCGTACTCGGCAATTGTCGGATTCAGCGTGCTTGCGTTGATCGTGCTGCTCGCAATTGCCGGCCCCAAGATAACTGAGTTCAGTCCGACGAAACCCGACACCAACGCCATTTTGACTGGTCCTTCGACTACACATTGGATGGGCACGGATCAGTACGGGCGAGACGTCTTCTCTCGAGTCGTTCATGCCGCGCGGCTCGATCTCCGGATCGCGATTTCGATCACAGCGCTGGCGTTCGTCTGCGGCGCATTTGCCGGCGGGTTGATCGGGTTCTACGGTGGGTGGATTGAGCTCATCACGATGCGCGTGATCGATGTCATGGTTGCTTTTCCCGGGTTCATCCTCGCGCTCGGTATCACGGCGATGTTGGGCAACACGACCCAGAACGTCATCATCGCGGTGGCGATTGCGTACTTCCCCTATTTCGTCAGAATCGTTCGCGGCGAAATGCTCGCGCTCCGTGAAGCGGAGTTCGCCGCCGCGGCGACATGCGCCGGGGTTCGCCGAATCCGAATCATGCTCTACCATCTCCTGCCGAACGCGCTGCCCCCCGCGCTTGTTCAAGCGACACTGACGCTTGGTTGGGGGATTTTGGACGCCGCGGGTTTGAGCTTTCTCGGCGTGGGAATTCGTCCCCCAACACCAGAATGGGGCGTTCTTGTCGGCGACGGTTCGCAATACATCAACTCAGGTCAATGGTGGATCTCAGTCTTCCCCGGATTGATGATCCTGTTGGCGGTGCTGGCGTTCAATTTGAGCGGCGATTGGGTTCGCGACAAGTTGGAGGGGAGATGAGATGAGCTCTCCCACTTCAAGATCGCGTTCCACGAGCACCGAACCACTGGTGCGAGTCGAGTCACTCTCCGTTTCGTATCCGAATGAGCGAGGCAACCGGCTCATCTCTGTCGTTCGCGACGTTTCGTTCGAGATCCAACGCGACGAAATATTCGGCCTCGTTGGTGAGAGCGGTTCCGGCAAAACCCAAACAAGTCTGGCGATTCTCGGATTGACTCGTCCGCCGGGGCGGGTTGCTGCCGATCACATCTATGTCGACGAGACGGATGTGGTTGGGATGAGCGAAACGGATTGGCAGCACATCCGCGGCCGGAAGGCAGCCATGATCTTCCAGTCGCCGAGAACATCCCTCAATCCGTTGATGAAGGTGGGTGACCAGATTGCCCGCGTGTACATGCGCCACCTCGGACGAGATAAAAGAGCAGCGGCAGAAGCATCGCTGGCGATGTTGAAAAGGGTTGGCATTGCCGGGCCCGAGCGGGTTGCCGCCTCGTATCCGCATCAGCTCAGCGGTGGCATGGCTCAGCGGGTGATGATCGGAATGATGCTCGCATGTGGACCGGATCTCCTGATCGCGGACGAGCCCACCACCGGGCTTGATGTCACCATTCAGGCCCAAATCTTCGAGCTGATCGCGGAGATTCAAGCGGAAACGCGGATGTCCATGTTGCTGATCACGCACGACTTGGGTGTTGTGGCTGAAACCTGCCATCGCGTGGCAGTGATGCAGCTTGGACGGCTGGTTGAGATCGGACCGGTCGATGACATTTTCGCTCGACCATTCCATCCATATACGAAGCGACTTCTCGGCTCCATGTTGAGACCGGATCGCCCTCCAGGCGACATTAGAGCCCTGCAGGCTCCCGCCGAATCGAACTACGTGCCATCGACCGAGAGCCCCTACATCGCGGTGTCGGTCGATGCCTGGACACGGCTCAACGTCGCCGCGCCGAGAATGGTCGAGATCGGACCAGATCATTTGGTCCTGGCGCATCAAGTGGACGCGTCAATGACAGGCGCCCCGACATGATGGCGCCGCTGATCGAGGTCGAAAACCTGGAGCAGGTTTTCCACACGCCCGCCGGAGCCATTCACGCGGTGAACGGTGTGAGCTTTTCCATCCAGCCAGGGGAAGCCGTCGGTCTGGTCGGCGAAAGCGGCTCCGGAAAGTCAACGGTGGCGAAGTGCCTGATCCGCCTGCAGGAGCCGTCTGCCGGCCGCATCCGTTTGCACGGTCAAGACGTGACGCACATCGGTGGAGGCGAGTACCGGCATCTCCGGAACAAGATCCAGATGGTCTTTCAGGATCCGACGATGTCGTTGAATCCCCGCTTCACGGTGCAACAGACGCTCTCTGAGCCGCTCACTGTTCATCGCGTGGTCGAGCGGGCAGAACTGATCAATCGGATCCACAAACTCATGGATCAGGTGAATCTCGATCGCACGCTAATCAAGCGGCGTCCGCACGAGCTCTCGGGCGGGCAAAAGCAGCGAGTCGGGATCGCACGGGCGATCGCAACTCAGCCCGATTTTGTGATCTTCGACGAGCCCACCTCATCGCTCGATATGTCGATCCGCATCCAGATCATCACGCTTATCCGGCGTCTCCAGGCGGAGCTCGGCATGGCCTATCTCTTCATTTCGCATGATCTGAGCACGGTGCGTTACCTCTGTAGTCGTGTGCTGGTGATGTACCTGGGCCAGGTCGTTGAGGAGGGCCCAGTCGAAGAGATTTTCAACAATCCAAAACACCCTTATACGCGGGCGCTGTTGTCGGCGGTACCGGTTCCCGATCCGTCTCTCCGCTCAACGCGCAAACGCATCGTGCTCCCTGGTGAGACACCGCACCTGCACACGCCGGTCGTCGGCTGTCCGCTTGCCGACCGCTGCGAATTTGTTGAACCGTCGCATCGTGTCGGCCGGATGCCGATGATCGAGATTGGACCGGGCGGGCATCGCGTCGCGTGCCTGCTGTATCAAAACGGGGCGCACGGCGACGTTGCGCCTCTTCCACTCCATCGAGCTGAACCAACGATTGCCGGCGGTCACTCGTGAAGGGTCCGTGCAATCGGGTGGATTGAGCGTTGTCGGTCGCCATCGTCGTTAGCAGGAAAGGAACGAAGGTGAACACGAACAAACAGGTTGTTGGTGAACATGCTGAGCAACGAGAGCAGATCGATCTCAAGCGGTACCTGGGTGAACAGCCGATCGAGATTTCGCGGCGCAATCTCTTCTCGGTCTTCGGCGGCGCCGTAGCGGCGATCGCGCTCGCCAACGGAGTGGAGGCGGGAGCGGCGCGCCCGGCGTCTGAACTGCGGCGCCTGGCTCAGGAAACCGGCCCGACCGCCAAGATCGTGATCGTCGACGGTCAGGATCTCGACGAACTGGACCCGCATTACTTTAAGGGTGTGCCGAGCTACTACGCCGTTGCGAACCTGTACGACAATGTCTTCGGATACGACTACACGCTGCAGGATGACGGCGGTCTGTTCCCGGTGCAAGAGGCGGACGGAGGATGGAAACTTCTTCCCTGGCTGCTCGAATCTTGGGAAGTCTCCGAAGACGGCCTGACCCTGACGTTCAAAGTGCGTCAGGGGGTCGCCTTCAGTGACGGGACCCCGCTCAATGCGCAGGACATTCTCGCCACCTGGACGCGCGGGGTGTCCGACACCTCGGTCTACTCGAAACTCGTGTTCAACTTGATGACCGTGATGGCGCCGGACCAGATCACCGCGCCGGACGACTTCACCGTTGTCGTGACGCTGGAAAAGCCGACTCCGTTTGCCCTCAAGATGATCGCGACCAATGTGGTCAGCATCATGAGCGACGAGGCGATCGAAGCGAACAAGACCGCGGACGACCCCACCGCGCACACGTATTTCAGCAAGAGTCCGCTCGGTTCGACTGCCTACACGCTTGGCAGTTGGACACCGGGCGTTGAATGGGAGTTGGCCCCGAACCCGAACTACTGGAACGCCGAGGCGTTGAAAAACGGCGGGGTTCTCAATCGGATCGTTCCAAGCCCGCAGGAGCGCCTAAGCCTGTTGCAGAACGGTGATGCCGATATCGCCTTCAACCTCTTGCCGAAGGATCTCGCTGAGCTTCGGGACAATCCCGACATCAACCTGTTCAACTTCGTCATCCCCTGGAACTGGTTCCTCGGGATGAGCAACCACCTCGCGCCATTCGACAATGTCGACGTTCGCCGCGCCGTCAGCCATGCGATTCCGTACCAGACGATTATCGACCAGGTAATGTACGGCTTTGCGGCGGAGAACAAGAGCCCGGTCGGGGCAGGAATGCCGACAAGCGATTTTTCGTTCTGGGCCTACGACGGCGGAACAGCCAAGGCCAAAGAGATCCTTGACGGGCTTGGCATCTCGAATCTCTCGTTCGATCTTGCGGTCAGCATCGGAATCCCGGCTCACGAACAGATCGCGGTTTGGATCCAGTCCGCGATCGCGGAAATTGGCGGCACCGTCAATATTCTGAAGATGACCGATGCCGAGTTCCTCGACAAGCGCAACACTGGAGCCTTGCAGTCCTTCATCGGTGAGTGGTACTCCTGGGTGAACGACCCGATTTACCACATGCACTGGAACTTCGAATCGACGTCGACCGGTACAAACTTCACGCACTACAGCAACCCACGCGTCGACGAGCTTCTGATCGCGGCCATGTACGAGCCGGATGCTGCGACCCGCGAAGCCCTCTCCAAGGAAGCGCAGCAGATCATCGTCGATGAAGCGCCGTGGGGGCTGCTCTTCCAGATCAACTATGTCGTCGCCGCGCGCAAGAACGTCAAAGGGTTTCAGTGGAACACCGACACCGCGACGCGGTACTGGATGGTGTCCAAGGAGTAAGGAGCTCCGCGGACGCGGATCTGTGCCCGATGCTCCTCCCCATGGCGGGGAGGAGCGCCCGGGTTTGGATGACCGCTTGATCGGTATTGCGTGGGGCGAGGGCTGAAGACGTCGTGCGGACAATCGGACTAGAACAACTCGAAGCCATCGCGCTCGGCGCAACCGTGCCCGGCACAGGAGGTGGCGGCGATCCGTACGCCGGCAAGTTGATGGCCGCCGCCGCACTCGACCAACATGGTGCGATCACGCTGGTTTCTCCCGAAGAGCTCGAGGACGATGCGCTCGTGATACCGGTCGGCATGATGGGCGCGCCGGCGGTCATGGTTGAAAAGATCCCGGAAGGACGCGAGGTCAAGGCGGTGGTCGCCGGTCTCGAGGCGTACCTTGGCGAACCGGCCATGGCCGTGATGGCGTCCGAGGCTGGCGGGATCAACTCCACAATCGCGTTTGTCGTCGCCGCCGCGCGTGGATTGCCGCTGGTCGATGCTGATCTGGTCGGGCGCGCGTTTCCCGAATTGCAGATGTGCACGCCGTCACTCTACGGCACGTCCGCGACGCCGTTGGCGCTGAGCGACGACAAAGAGAACAGCTGTGTCATCGATGCTGTCTCAAACCCGTGGGCGGAGCGGATGGCGCGCTCGTTGACCGTTCAAATGGGTTGCTGGGCAATGGTCGCGCTCTATCCGATGCACGGTCGGCAGATCGTGCAGCAATGTGTCACCGGGACAATCTCAAAGCTGGAACGGATTGGCGCATCGTTGCTCAACGCGCGTGCCGGCCATGGCGTGCCTGTAGAGGCTTTGAGAGACGCAACGGGAGGGCTCCTCGTCTGGAAGGGAAAAATCGTCGATGTTGCGCGCCGAACGGTTGCCGGTTTCGTTCGCGGCGAGGTTGAAATCGAAGGTATCGACGAGTGGTCGGGACGAACGCTATCGATCGGATTTCAAAACGAGCTCCTGATCGCCCGCGCTGGTGACGACGTTGTGGCCACGACGCCCGATTTGATTACGATCCTCGACTCGGAAACCGGCGAGCCGATTACGACGGAGTCGCTTCGTTACGGTTTTCGAGTGGTGGTGCTCGCGATCCCCGGCGATCCTCGCTGGCGCTCGGAGGCGGGCCTGCAGGTGGTGGGTCCCCGGCAGTTTGGGTACGACATTCCGTTTGTTCCGGTCGAAGCACGCGCGGCGGCATTCGAGGTTGAGGGGGCTCTGTTGCGATGACGAAGTTGACCCGATTCGGCATGCTCTTTAGCGGCAACTTTCCGCTGATGCGCGCGATCGATGGAAGCGTGCTCGCGGACAAGCTGGGGTACGATTCCGTTTGGCTAGGTGAAGATTACTTCTATCAAGGCGGCATTGCGACCGCGACCGCGATCGCGGAACGCACCAGCAACGTCGAGATCGGGCTGGGCATTGTAACTCCGCTTACCCGTCATCCCGCGTTAACGGTGATGGAGGTCGCGGCGCTCGACCACATCGCCGGAGGACGGGTCATCCTTGGCTATGGCGCCGGTGTCCGTTACTGGATGTCGCAGATGAATCTGGACTACTCGAGTCCGATGACCGCGCTGCGCGAGGCGGTCGAGATCAGCCGTGAGCTCTTCAACGGAGATACGTCAAATCGCGAGGGCCGTTTCTATCAGATGCGGAACGTGAAGCTGGGGTTCGAACCGCTTCGGGCCGATATGCCGACGTACCTTGGAGTAGAAGGTCCGAAAATGCTGGCGCTATCTGGTGAAATCTGCGACGGCACGATCCTTTCGGTGCTCAGCAGCCCCGAGTACGTCAGATTCGCCTGGGACAATGTGCGCGCCGGTTGCGCCGTGAGTGGACGAAATCCAGACAAGCACAAGATGGTTGTCTATGTGATCTTTTCCATGGATGCCGACGGTGCAAAGGCGCGCGATGCCGTGCGCGGCACGATCGCGGAGTACCTCGGCGCCGGTGGAAAGCCAACTCCCCTAACACAGCTCGCCGGGGTGCCGGATGATCTGATGGGCGAGCTCGGGCGCGTCTACCGCGAGGGCCGCATTCCAACGGAGTTGATCCCGGATGACTTGATCACCAAGGTCGCGGTTGCGGGAACGGTCGACGAGTGCGCGGAGAGCATTCGCGCATTGGTTGAAGCCGGTTCGGATGAGATTGTGTTCTTTCCCATGCCGCCGTCGGAAACGGAGCCATTGGTGGAGCGGATCGCATCTGATCTCATTCCGCGGTTTCGATGATCCCCGACGTTTGGTGGCAGCGGGTGCGTTAAGTTCAGATGGCCGCGCGATAGGCGGACCGCTGTTGGAGGAGTTCGGTGGACGTTCGAATGACACTCAATGTCAACGGCAAGGTACGGCGGGTAACCGCGCCGGCCGATTCGATCCTGTTGGAAGTGCTCAGGGACCGGCTGGCGTTGACTGGGGCAAAGCTGGGATGCGGGATGGGCGAATGCGGATCATGCACGGTGCTGCTTGACGGGGCGGCGGTCTGCTCGTGCCTGACGCTGGCAATCGAAACACAGGGACATGAGATCACGACGATCGAAGGACTGGCGAAACCGGGCGAGCTCGACCCATTGCAGGACGCGTTCGCGGTCGCCGGTGGAATCCAGTGCGGTTTCTGCACGCCCGGAATGGTGCTCGCCGCGCATGCGCTCCTCAATGAAAACCCAGCGCCATCCGGGGCCGAAATCCGGCGTGCACTCAGCGGCAATCTCTGCCGGTGCACCGGTTACGGCAAAATCATAGATGCCGTGATGCTGGCCGCGGCGACAATGCAGGCGGAGGGTGAACGCGATGCGCTTCGATCATGAGTTCAGCATCGACGCGCCGCCCGCGCGAGTGTGGGCGTTCCTGATGGACATTCCCCAGATGGCGGCGTGCATTCCAGGCGCATCCGGCGTGACCAGTGTGAACGAGACGACGTATGACGCGATTGTCGTCACCAAAATCGGGCCGATCAGCGCGAAATTCGGGTGCAGCATCTCGATCCTCGATCTCGACAATGAGGCGTATCGCGGCTCGGTCGAAGTCTCTGGAAAGGACACAAAAATCGGTGGCGGGGTAAAGGCGAAGATGGAGATGTCGCTCATTGGAAGCGAAGCTGGTTCGACGACTGTCCGGATCGTTTCCGATGTCGATATCATGGGCAAAATCGGCCAATACGGGCACGGAATGATTTCGAAGCGAGCGGATGCGATGCTGGTCGAATTCGCGAACTGCGCCCGGGCAAAGGTCCTCTCCGGCGCCGGATAACGGCCCGCGAACAGGTCCCAGGAGCAAAGACAAAAGCGGCCAAGGAACCGGAGGTCAAGCGGATGGCAGACAGTGAAGCGGATGCGTCGACCGCATACGCCGCTCCGACCAGCATCGATGAGGCAATTGCGCTCCTGTCGGAACATGGCGATGACGCGAAGATCGTCGCAGGTGGGCAGTCGCTCCTGGTGTTCCTTCGCCAAGGGTTGCTCGACCCGCGGATTTTGATCGGACTGAAGCAGATTGCCGAACTGTCTCGCATCGAGCAATCTCCCGCGGGCGGCGTAGCAATTGGGGCGATGGTCACCCAGCACGCGCTGGAATGCTCCGAGCTCATCCGGACTCGATTTCCCGCGCTCGCGGAAGCGGCGGCCTCGGTCGCGTCGCCACCGATTCGTCGTCAGGGCACCATCGGCGGCAATCTTTGCCATGGCGATCCGACGGGCGATCCACCGGCGGCATTGATTGCGCTCGGCGCCGAGGTCGAGATCGCGAATTTCGGCGGCCGGCGCAGAATTCCCGTCGAGGAGCTCTTTGCCGGCTACATGGAAACGCACCTCGATTCAGGCGAGCTGCTCGTTGCCGTTCATTTGCCGGCGCCGGCTCCGAAGTCCGGCCGCGCGTACATAAAACACCGGCCGCGGGCGGTCGACACCGCGCTGGTAGGAGCGGGAGTCGGTTTGACGCTCGCGGAGGATGCGCAGACCTGTCTCGATGCGCGAATCGGACTGGTTGGCGCGGGGGTGACGCCGATCCGTGCGCGCAACGCCGAAAACGAACTCCGAGGCCGGATCGTGACAACTGACACGATCGGCGCGGCTGCACGAGCCGCGAGCGAAGAGTGCGAGCCGCTTGCGGATACCGAGGGCAGCGAATGGTACCGGCGAGAGATGGTTGCGGTCTTCGTGCGTCGCGCGGCCGACATCGCGCTCAGCCGGGCACGGGAGAACCGAACCAATGGCTGACATGGCTGAATCGTCGTTGATTGGAGGCCGCGGCCGACGGCTCGATGCCGAGGACAAGGTCACCGGTCGAGCGCGATATGCAAGCGATCTCACGCTTCCCGGCATGCTCCACGGCAAGATCGTGCGTAGCGATCGACCGCACGCGCGGATCGTGTCGATCGATGTCAGCGTCGCGGAGGCGTTTCCAGGCGTCGAGGCGGTCCTGTTCGGCGATGTTACGGGTGGGCGGTTTGGTGAAACCGTCAAGGACCAGACGCCGTTCGCGCTCGACAAGGTCCGATATATTGGCGAACCGGTCGCCGCGATTGCGGCGGACACGCCGGGGGCCGCGGAGCTCGCGTCTCGTTTGATCGAGATCGCGTATGAAGATCTGCCCACGGTGTTCGATCCGTACGAAGCACTTCGTCCCGGCGCGCCGTTAGTGCACGACGATGTCAACAGCTACGCCGGACCGGCGGGGTTGATCCGTTACGGGAACGTGGCCGCGCAGGTGCTGCTCGAGCGTGGCGACATCGACGATGCATTCGAACGTGCGACTCACCTCATCGGTGGAAGTTACTCCGCGCACTCCGTTCACCAAATGCCGATGGAGACACGCGCCGCGGTCGCGGAGGTCGATGCCAGCGGACGTTTGACCATTCACTCGTCGACTCAGGGGCCGTTCAACGTCCGTCACCAACTGCATGAAGCCCTGAAAATGCCCTACAGCGATCTGCGCGTCGTCGCGGAAACGGTCGGCGGCGGATTTGGGTCGAAGCTCGAGGCGGCGGTCGAGATGTACGCCGGAATGCTCGCCCGGGCAACCGGACGGCCGGTCAAGATCGTGAATACGCGCGAGGAGGATCTCAGCACCGGCTCACCACGTCACCCGATGACCCTACATTTCCGGAGCGCGGTCTCTGATGATGGCGTGATTCTCGGCCGCGAAGCAAAGGTGATCATGGATGCCGGTGCATACAGCGGCGGCAGTCCGCTTCTGGCCGCGGTGGCGGCGATGCTGGCGCCGGGACCGTATCGCATTCCGAATCTCAAGGTCGAGGTGCTCGTCGTCCACACCAACAACATGGCGTTTGGGGCGTACCGAGGGCCATCGGGTCCACAGACCGTGTTTGCGGTCGAATCGCACACCGATGCAATAGCCAGACACCTTGGCATGGACGCCCTCCAATTCCGGTTGAAGAACATCATGGAGGAGGGCGATACCGGTCATAGCGGGCAGAAGCTGTATGGGGTCGGCATGCGGGAGGCGTTGCTCAAAGCCGCGGAGGCGATCGAGTGGGGTAAGGAGAACGAACCGTCAGCCTCGGGTTTGATGCGCGGTAAGGGTCTCGCCGCCGCGTGGTGGTTGACGACCGCCGGTGCGGCCGGCTGCAGCGTACAGATGAACGAGGATGGCACCGTGATTGTACAAACGGGGGCGAGCGAGATCGGCACCGGCTCGGTGATGGCCGGAATCGCGCAGATCGTCGCCGGTGAAATGGGGGTCGATCTCGACAAGGTGCAAATGGTCTGGGGGGATACCGCGACAACACCGATGGACGCCGGCGCACAGGGCAGCCGCACGCTCTTCAATATGGGCCATGCCGCGAAGAGAGCCGCTGAATCCGCCCGCGGCGAGTTGTTGCGGCGGGCGGCGGATATCCTCGAAGCCGCCGAATCCGATCTCGAGATCAAGAGCGGCCGGATCAGCGTGCGCGGTGTGCCAGATCGCGGCATCACCTACGCTGAATTGACGGGTGGGCAGATGTGGGTCAGCGAGCCCGTGCTCGGCAAGGGCAGCTTCCTGGTCGGACCGACTGATTACGACTCCACCACGCTCAAGGGGAGTCTCTTTCCTGCCTTCAACGCTCCATCGTTTCATTGTCATGCGGCCGAGGTCGAGATCGATCCCGAGACCGGATCGACTCGGGTCGTGGATTTTGTGGTCGCGCAGGACGTCGGTTTCGCGGTGACGCCACTCTATGTCGAGGGGCAGATGCAGGGCGGCGCGGTGCAAGGTATCGGCTACATGCTGAGCGAACATGTCGTGATCGAAGACGGCCGCATGCTCAACCCAAACCTCGCGCTGTACAAGCTGCCGACGACGATGGAGGCGCCGAATGTGCGCACGATCATCGTCGAAGCAGCGTCGGAACATGGGCCGTATGGGGCCAAGGGCGCCGGCGAGCCCCCGGTGGTGGCGCCTCCTGGCGCGATCGCGAATGCGGTCACGAACGCGATCGGCGCCCCGATCCAGACCACGCCATACACACTGGAACGCGTGTTGAGGGTGATCCGAGAGGGTGAGTCGGCTGGAGCGCCTCATGTTCCCGCGGATTTCGAGACGCGGCCGGGAGATGCGCATTCGGAGACCGCGCACCCCACGGCAAACGACGACGGCGAGATTCTGGCCGGAGGACCGATGTGAGCACGACGACGTTGGCAGTCACAGGGATGCTTCCTTGATGAACCTCCGCCAACCAAAACTGGGTTTGCTCCTGCCGCTCGGGTCGATGGCGACGGCCGCGGAGATCGCCCGGAGAGCGGTTGAGGCGGAGACCGCGGGATTCGATTCCGCCTGGGTGATCGAGGATTACTACTCCTGGGAGTGTTTTTCTTCGCTGGGATACCTTGCCGCCAAAACCGAGCGGATATCGCTCGGCGTCGGCGTCACCACGCCCTATATCCGGCCGGCCGCGCTGCTCGCGAGCGCCGCCGCGACGCTCGATCAGTTTGCCGGCGGCCGGTTTCTCATGGGTTTTGGCCGCTGCACCGGGACCTTGCTCGGACAGATCGGAATCGAGGACCGTAAACCCCTGACGACCTTGCGCGAAACAACGGAAGCGTGCCGGTGGCTCTGGCAGGGCGGAGAGGTGAGCTACCAGGGCGAGACCGTGATGCTCGACCGGGTTGTGCCCGATGTCGTGCCCGTTCACGGACGGGTGCCGATCTATTACGGGGCGATCGGTCCGAAGGCGTTGCGCCTGGCGGGACAGATCGCGGACGGCATCATCATCACCGGGTTCGCGCCGGTCGGGTATGTGCGACGGGCGGTCGAGCAGGTTCATGCGGGCGCGCGGGATGCCGGCCGCAATCCGTCCGAGCTCGAGATAATCGCGATGATCGCCACCCGGATTACGGACGATGCCGGTGCCGCGGTCGAGGAGATGAAGCCCTGGCTCGGACTCGCCTACGGCATGTCGGGGCGTGGCGAATTGCTGTTGCAGGGTTCTGAAGTAGACCTTTCGGTTTTGGAGCCGATCCGGGCCAAACTGCAGATCGACGCGTTCCGCGCCGAGGGTCTGGAACCCTACCTGCACGCCTACAAGCGGATTGCTCCGGCCGAGGTCGCGGCGGTCGTGCCAAACGATCTGGTGGTGAACGCCTCGATCATCGGCGATGCCGCAATCTGCCGGGCACGCCTGGCCGAGTACGTCGACGCCGGTGTGACCCACGTGATCGTCGACTCTCCGCAGGAAGCGGGAGATCTACACGCGTTGCTGTCCGGATAGCACACGGACGATGACCTCAGGCAGGGATGAGCGCGCTTGGCAATAGAATCGAACCCCTATTGAAATCGGTAGCACCGGGAGCCCGCTCAAGGTATGCTGTTCGTGAGGTACTGATCATGGCGCTTTCGGCACAAAAACGAACAACCCAGCTCCCGTCCATGTTGCCGCCCGATGAAGCTCGAGCGATGTTCGACGAGGTTTCTCAGAGGATCACCGGGCTTCCTGGTGAGGAGTTTCTTCAGCGGTGGGAGGCTGGAGAGTTCCGGGACATTGAGGATACTCCGGAGGGGCGAAAAATCTCCTACCTAGTAATGCTCATCCCCTTTGGCCGGCAGAACTCCTAGAGAAGCACTCGACTCGTACATCGAGCGAATTCGAGCGGTATTGTCATGCGTCGCAAATGCCGCCGCGTTCGGTAGTGGAGCGACAGCGGGCGAAATTCATTCGCTTACGCTCTACCAGCAAGGTCAAACCCAAGCCAACAATGTCCGGCTGCGAACGCACGGCGGCAGCGGCGAACTGAAGCTTTGGATAGCGCAGCGATACAACATCGTGTTTCAGCCCGACGTAATCCAGGGATTCCCATTTAACGTTTGGACGTCTTACTACCAGTACCACGTGCTTGATCGTGAAGATCGAGAAATCGTCGCGTATCACTGGGAGCCCCATGGGCGAAGCCCTGTCGTCACGCCCCACCTTCATGTGTCCGCGGCATCGCCGGTGATACTGCCGCAACCTGTTGGATCGCGCGTCACTGATACTAAAACCTATCTTAACAAGCTCCATTTGCCGACCGGACGCATCGGAATCGAAGAGGTCGTTGAACTCCTATTGGTCGATTTTGACGTCGACCCGCTCATCCCCAAGTGGAAAGACATCCTCAGCAAATACAAAGTTGCTGCTGATCGTCACTGAATCTCGGAGCTAGCGGTGCATTACTAGGTTGGTGGCCACGGATCGAGGAGGCGGTTCATTTTTTCGGTGTCGCCGATGCAGGTGAGCTCGACGATCTTGCCTGCCGCAACCCGGTAGATGTCGCAACCGATCGCTTCCCACGGCTCGCCACGCCTGGTGCGCGCGGTCTCGGTCCAGGGCACTGATGCGCGATCGCCGTCGACAATCTTCGCGATGATGTTGAACGTCAGGTCGACAAGTTGCGGTCCCGCCCAGGCGAAATAACCCCGGATTTCCGTTTTGCCGCGAAACGTGCCGTGGCCGGCGAAGGTCATAGTTGCGTCGTCCGCGATCTCGGCCAGCATCCCCTCGGGGTTGCCGGCAAGGTAGGCGTCGTAAAAGCGGTCGATCACCGCTCGAGTGGCGGCGGTTGTGTCGTCCATGAAGCTCGCTCCAGATTCAGAGACCGGCGAGGCGGGGCAGCACATCGGTCACCAGCAACTCTGCTGTTTCGATCGCGATGCCGGGCGGTCTCAGGTCGAAGATGAAATCCCGCATGCCGATTTCTAAGTAGGGCCGGAGACGTTGGAGCGCATCATCCGGTGTACCCCAGAGGCCGAATGTGCGCGCATTCTCGCCAAAGAACTCGCCGAGCCAGCGGCCGAAATCGCCTCGTTCGATGTAGCGTTCGATCGATACCCGCGCCCGCTCGCGATCGGTGCTGAGATGTGCCATCAGTGGAACGCAGATACGGATCTCCGCCGGATCTCGACCGGCCTCAACACAAAGCTCGTGCAAGCGAGCGCGGCGATCGACGATGAACGCGGGGTCCGGATTCGTGCCTAGAATCCAGCCGTCTCCATAGCGCACGATCGCGGAGAGAATTTGATCCGAGAACCCGCCAAACCAGATCGGAATCGGATCCGGTCGTGGGGCGAGATAGGCACCTTCCAGTTTGTAATGGGCGCCATCGAAATCGACCGATTGCTCGGTCCAGAGCGCGCGCATGATCTCGATCGCTTCGCATGACTTTGCGTACCGCTCCTGGCGCCGCTCGAACGGGATTCCGTGGGACAGATATTCCGGTTTGTTCCAGCCCGTTCCGGCGCCGAAGATCACGCGACCACCGCTGAGGGACGAAATCGTGGCAACGGTTTTGGCCAGATGGCTGGGGTGGCGGAGCGTGACGGGAGTCACTTCGGTGCCGAGTTTGACGCGACTCGTGATCGCCGCGAGGTAAGCGAGCGTCGCCCAGGCTTCGAGCGGTTCGTCACGGCCGGGCACGCCTTCGGAGGCGATGATCTCCTCGGCCGGCAACCGCGTGTGATCTTCAACCCAGAGCACGTCAAACCCGCCGTCGTCGGCAATCGCGGCGACCCGCCGGAGCAGCCCAGCGCGGTGATCGTGAGGAAATCCACCGTGGAGGACGGGCGCAAGACCGCATCGGATGGGTGACGTCATCTAGACGATTTCGTCGCCGTAGACGGCCACTGACTCACCGACCCGCGAGGACCACTGGGCGAAGAACTCTTCCATCCCGGGTGCGCCGGCAAGCTCCGCTTTGTATGCCTCGATGTCGGTCACGTCGACCCGTTCGATGTAGTCATACGGTGAAGGCGCCCCTTCGAGCGTTGCCGGTGTGCGTGCAACCACGTACGACTTGATTGTTTTGAGGGCGCGGGCCGTCGGATAGTCGACCTCGCGAACCCACTGCTCATAATTCTCGCCGGTGACGCCTTCGCGCAGCTTGTTCAAGAAGAAAACGACGGCCATCGAGTGGCATCCTTTCACAGCACAGTGGGACACATTCAGGACAGGTTTAGCTGTAATTCTACAACAGGCGATTTGTTTCAGAATGCAACAGCGTGCATTGGAGAAGCCGATGGGCGCCTAGATTGGGGCGGCGATATCCGTTTCGGTCAGTTGACCGCCATCACACATGTTGCACTCAAGAAATATGATAACGGCAAGAACGCGCGCTGGGCCCCGGAATTCAGCCTGACAAGTGGTCGCCAACTGACTGAAGTCGCCGCGGTTTGATCGGCATCTGAGTCTTGGGATGTACCTCCACGAAGAAGGTCCAGCGACATGTAGGACGGGCTCACCGCAACCGGCGGTGTTCCAGAGCGAAGCCGTTGCCTGGGTGTGACGAGCGACAAGTCGGTGCTGGTGATTGATCAGGACCTATGCCACTTCGAACCGGGACTGGGCGACAGGATCAGATTGTGAAAGGCTTTGGCTGGGTCATATCAGCGTGGTTGCACCACAAGCGAGACAGACTGAGTCATGACTCCTGTGCTGCAATTCCGAAATGACTCCAGGCAAGTGGCAATCGCAGGAATTCCAACACAATTGTGGCGCAAACAAGACAACATTCTCGACGAATCCACGTTGTGAAGTGCGAACTTCATGGCTAGCGGCTAGCGGCTCGATGCGCTCTCCACTCGCTGGCAAGCAGATCGAACACGCGGTCGCCGATGAACTCAGCGTTTTTGACGCCGCTCCAGGCGACACGGCCTGCCGAGCGATAGCCCTGCTTCAACAGAGCGGCGGCCGACCGCTCGTTGAACTCCCATACATATGAACGAACCATGTGCAGGCCGATCTGCTCGAACGCATAGTCGAGCAGAAGATGTTTCGCTTCGGTGCCGTAGCCCGCGCCGCGATAGTCTGGGCGGACGATCTCCGTCTCGGTCTCGGCCGTGCTTGAAATCCAATCGACCTCGATCAATCCGTTGGCTCCAATCACGATGTTATCCTCCCTGGTCACGATCGCGAACCGGATCCATTCGGGCGAGCTCTCCTCGGTGATCTTTCGATTCCAATGCCAGTACGAAATCGCACTTCGAATGTGCCGGCCCTGATCGTGGAACGCTTCCGATTCCAGAGCGGAGCAGCGTGCAATCTCCTCGGCATCCGCTTGCTCGATTGGACGCAGATAGAGCCGCTCACCGACAGCGAATGCGTTCTGCGGAATCGGATCAGGCCCCGCTCGCCAGGCTGGTAGGGCCGGCGATTTGACGATCCGGTCGACCGAGCCTTCGACCGCGGCGGGGGGTTGTCCTAGCTTTTCAAGCCATTTCGGATGCAGCGCTTCGTAGCAAATCAGATCCCGCCGCGTTCCGTTTCGCAGTTTCGCCTCGCGGAGCCGGTAGGCAAAGCGCATTCCAATTTTTGCTGCCGTCTGGATGAGCGGTTCGTCCCCTTCCTCGGCTTCGATCCAGACAACCATGAACTCCTGTTCATGCAAGAGCCATGGAACAATAATCTCGAGCATTTCCGCCCGGATATCGCTCGCTGTGGCGCCAAGAATCGGGTCCGCGTAGAGCGAGACCCAACAAGAAATGCCGTCTTCGGCGCCATACTCGACCGATCCAGCAATCTTGTCATCCTCATGCCGGCAGGCAATCAGGCGGTAGAGCCGTCGCCGGCTGTTCCGCGGAACATCCTCCTTCAACTTCTCCTCGGCCAGATCTGACGAGGTTGGAAATGGTGATGGATTCCAGGCCCTGATCGACGCCGCATCGGCAAGCACTTGTCCACGAAGGTAGAGTGTTGGGCCGCTCAAGAACGATTTTGCGCCATTGGTCAGCAATTGCATCTATCCTATCCGAATTAACCCAGTTGCCAAATTGCATCGAATCCGCGTCATTTCGTGCGAATAATCGTGGAACTGCCTCAGATCTTAGGTTATGCGCTCCGATCCAGCACGCGAAACCGGATACAATCGCCGCCTGATCGACGCCAAGTCTCACCAATCGGTGGGCCGGGAAAGGAAACAACCGATGCGCGCGAATCACGCCAAGCGGCGCTTAAAGGCCGGGGAGCCGTCTGTCGGCACATGGCTCGGACTCCCCAGCCCGGAAGCAGCGGAATACGTTGCGACACTCGGATTCGACTGGCTCGTGGTCGATACCGAGCACAACGCGATCGATATCCGCACGCTCTCTCAGATGTTCGGCGTGATCGCGCACTCCGGTGTTGCGCCGATGGTGCGCATTCCGTGGAATTCGCCCGAAAACTTCAAACGAGTGCTCGATGCCGGCGCCTGGGGGGTGGTTGTGCCGATGGTGAACAGCCGAGCCGAAGCGGAGCTCGCTGTCGAGGCCGCCAAGTTTCCGCCTAAGGGAAAGCGCAGCGTCGGAGGCGGCATTCCCGCCGTTCGCTTCAACACCACCGGCGGCGAGTATTTGCAGCGCGCCGACGAAGAGATCTTGATCGTGCTTCAGATTGAGCACATCGTCGGGGTGGAGCACGCGGACGAGATTCTCAGCGTTCCGGGGGTCGACGCCTGCTTCATCGGCCCGAACGATCTGGCGGCCTCGATGGGAATCGGACTCGGGGTTCCGCTCGAAAGCAAAGACGAGCGACTCAATGAAGCGATCAAGGAGATTCGCGAAGCCTGTGTTAGAAACGGGGTTGCGCCCGGCATCCACACCTCCGGCGCGGCCGGAGTCAACCAGCGGATCGAGGAGGGATTCCAGTTCTTGGCGATGGCCAGCGAGCTTCGCTACCTCGTTTCCGGGTTGAACGAGGACATCAAGGCATTGAATTGGAAGGCGTCACCTCGGTCTTCGGTTGCCGATGCAGCAGGAGAAGGCGGAACGGCTGTCCGCTACTAAGAAGGTTGTTCGTGTTGAATGGCATGGCCGCACCGGCTGTGCCATTCTGCGGCTAAGATGAGTGCCAACGGATCACCGGTGGTTGATCGGACGATGCTTCGCTATTGAGCGTTTCGCCCGATCTTGGCGGAGAGGGGCGGGGAAACCGTGAAACTGGTCATTGCGACTGCCGAGGGCGAGCACGCGTTCGATGAGCTTTTCGGCAACATCCCAGATCTCGAGATCGTTCGGGTTGCGACCACCGCCGAAGCGCTGCCTCACATTGGCGACGCCGATGTCTTCTACGGTCGACCATCGGACGAGCTGGTTCAGGCCGCGCCCAACCTGAAGCTGATCCAGGCCCAGAGCGCGGGCGTCGATTTTTTGATGACCATGCCGGCCGTGGCGTCGTGCGCTGCCCCACTTGCGAATACCCGTGGCGCGCATGCGCCGTCGATCGCTGAGCACGCATTCGCTCTCTTGCTTGCGCTAACGCGGGTACTGCCCACGGCATTCAAGTGGCAGTCGGAAAAGTATTGGGCGAGAGGAGAAGGGTACCGGCTACCGAAGGAGATCATGGGTAGCACCATGGGGATCATCGGCTACGGAGCGATTGGCAAGGCCATCGCCCAACGGGCCGTCGGATTCGGCATGAAGGTGATCGCGGTCGACGTCTATCCGGCTTCGAACGTTGCCTATGTCGACGAGGTCTGGCCGATCAGCCGGTTGCATGACCTGATGAGCCAATCCGATGTCGTCGCGATCGCCGCGCCTTACACGAAGGAATCGCGTCATCTGCTTGACGCCGCGGCGTTCGCGGCAATGAAGCCTGGCGGCTTTTTGATCGCGGTATCGCGCGGCGGCATCATTGACGAAGCCGCGTTGCTCGATGCGCTCAACTCCGGCCATGTGGCCGGCGCCGGGATTGACGTAAGCGAGACCGAACCGTGGGATGCAACAAGCCCATTCTGGGATCTGCCGAATGTCGTGGTCACGCCCCACCTGGCGGGTTCTTCAACGCAAAAAGAGCGGCGCTGCGCCGAAATTCTGCGCGAAAACATCCTCCGGCTTCAGCGAGGTGAAGAGCTCATTAATCTCGTCGATAAACAAGCGGGCTTTTAGCCGGACGCATTGACATAGACCATTCGGATGGTAGGGTGAGCGGTACTATTCATTGTGACAGCGAGCATCTGCCGCCGGATGTCGACCGTTCGAGGAGGCTGACGTTATGCGCCACATCACCTGGATGCCCGATCAGGCGTTCCCGCGACGGATCGCTTTCGCCGCGATGCTGATCGCGGTCGCGGCGATCCCGATCGTTGGCGGCGTCGGTTCCGCGATTGCCCAGAACGCAACGCCCGTGGCGGATGGCACGGCTGAGCCGTTCGACCCAGACACCGAGAGCCACGAGCAGGTCGTGGCGCAGGGGCTTGCGATCTTCGACATTTCGCCCGCGATCTGGCGCGTGACAGAGCTCGAACTGCCGGCCGCGGAAGATGCCGCGCCGATCACCCGTGACGTTTCATTCCATGTACAGCTCGAGGGCACGACCGTCATCCGGAATGAAGTGACGACCAAGCGCGCGTTGATCGAGCCGGGTGAGGCGTACTTCTTCTCGGGCGGCGACCCTTACCTTAGCCAGACCGGCGGCACAGCAACATCACGGGCGTGGATCATCGAGTATCTGCCGGAAGACGCCAGCGATGACGACGCCGGCGGCACGGTCATCTACAAGTCGAGTCCGATTGGGGAGTTCCCGGACGGCGCTCGCGATCTGGAGCTCGTGCGGAACACGCTCTTTCCTGGCGAAGCGGCGCCATTCCCCGAACACGAAGGATCGGCACTGGTGCTGGTCACATCGGGCTCAGTGATCGCGTCTGCCGGGGCCGGCGTGTCTGCCCTCAATGCCGGTGACGGACTGCTCCTTCCAGGCTCCGTAACGCTGACAAACAACGGTGATTCGCGGGCCACGTACGTCATTGTGATCATCGGTGGCAAGGTCGGGGAAGTGGGTACCGACAATGCCTCGGGTGGAGACGAAGAAACGCCCGTGACTGAAGAGGCGACGCCATCGGCAACCGCCGAGTCGCAACCGACTGCCACAGCGACGCCGACGCAAGAGCCGCCTTCGAACGATACCGACAGGGACGGCCTGACAAACGACGAGGAAGCGGCTCTTGGGACCGACCCAGCGAAACCGGACACCGACGACGATGGATTAGTCGATCGAATCGAGATCGGCTACACCGATCCGTTGAATCCCGACACAGACGGCGATTCTTTCTTGGATGGGGATGAAGAGCTCATCTACGGCACCGATCCAAACGATCCGAATAGCAAACCGTAACCTCAACCAAAGCTTGCGAATCACAGCGCGAGGGAAGGCGATCAACGCCTTCCCTCGTTTCGTTTCGGCCCGGTCAATGGGCGGCACGGCAATTGCGTCAAGCTGCCCGATTGAGCTGCGGTCGTTGATGTTTGAGGGAGTTGCCGCTATGTCGCACAAGCGTTCGCACCGACTCGTGAAGGCGATGCCGTGGCTCGATACCGCCGCCGAAGCGCTGCAGAAGCTGGTTGCTCCGATCGCCGGCGAATCGGCGCCCAAACCACTCAAAGATGCGCTGGTCGGAGCCTGGCTTGGTCATCCGCTCCATCCCGCTTTCGTGCAACTCCCGATCGGATGCTGGACATCGGCCGCGATTCTCGATCTCTTCGGACATGAGGACTCGGCGGACCTGCTGGTCGGGCTAGGGCTTGCCGGTGCAGTAGGCGCCGCGGCGACGGGTGCGGCGCAATGGGTCGGCGCCGCGAGTGATGAGCGACCGCGGCGACTGGGCCTGTTGCATGCCGCCGTCAACAGCGCCGGCACCTTGCTTCATGCCGCCACATTCGCCGCCCGCTGTCGCGGCAATCGTGGTCAAGGTATTGCCTACTCGTTGCTTGGTCTCGGCGTCATCTCGATCGGCGCCCATTTGGGCGGTGAACTTTCGTATGACCTCGGCATCGGCGTCGACCACAACGCATTCACGACGCCGCTTGAAAAGTGGACCGATGTGCTCGCCGAAAGCGATCTGAAGCCCGGAAAGCCGAAACGAGTCGAGGTTGACGGTGTTGCGGTGATGCTCCTCGAGCACGAGGATGGCATTCATGCCATCAGCGCGGTTTGTCCACATCTGTCCGGTCCGCTCGACGAAGGCGACATTGACGGTGAAACCGTAACATGTCCGTGGCATGGCTCTTCGTTCTGTCTGACTGATGGGAAGCTGCTCCACGGTCCGGCGACGGCCCCTGTAACCTCGTATGACGTCCGAGTCGATGGCGACCGCATCAAGATTAGAGCAGTTCGATTAGCGTCTGTCCTCCTTTGATCCGGTTCAGGCGTGGGGATCATCGTGTAAACGCACGACTTGTCCGGCCCGCCTCGAGGGTCCTGACCGGACTATGAACGATATTCCGGGCCGCCGAAATCTCCAGTCATGCCGCTTTCAATAAGGAGCGGTAGACTGACGGTCTGTGTCGAACCGCTCAGAGGAGAAGCTCGTGTCCAATGCGCTTACCCCGACGGGAATTGTCTACGATCTCGAAACCGTTTCCGATCCGCAACTGGCGCCTGACGGCAACAGTCTGATCTTTACCCGATCGAAAGCCGAACCCGGCAAGCGAGCAGTTGGAAGTCAAATCTGGATCTCCGGCCGCGACGGCTCAAATGCTCGACAGCTCACACGGGTTGGGGATCGAAACAGCGGCGGCCGCTGGTCCCCGGACGGAGAGTCGATCGCATTCGTTTCCGATCGCGTCAAGAAGAGCGGTCTCTTCGTGATGCCGTACGGCGGGGAGTCGGTCGAGATCTCCCGTCATAACGGTCCCATCGGCGAGCTTGCATGGTCTCCCGACGGCAAATCGATCGCCTATGTCGCGCTGTTCGATCCCGAGAACCCGGAAGAGTGCGATCTTGGTCCCGACGATGCCCCGCGCGTACGTGTTACCGCGCGAATCGACTACAAGCAAGACAGCCGCGGTTACCTCGGCGATCTACGGCCGCGGGTCTGGCTGGTTGATGTCGCCTCCGGCGAACGGCGCATGCTCACCAGGGATCCGGTGGACCACAACTTTCCGGCCTGGGCGCCAGACGGTCGTTCGATCGCCGTCAAGATCACCAGCCGCAACGGGATGCAATCGCAGCTAGCTGTCATCGACGTCGACACCTCCGCGGAAACGATCGTCGGGCCAGAAGAAGGCGTGACGGGTTGCTGGGCATGGTCGCCGTCAGGCGATCGAATCTTCATTGCCGCCGATCCGAACCAAAGCTGGCAGTTGGACCTCTTCGTTTACCACGTCGCGAGCGGCCAGTTGCGGCGCTTGACGGACGACCTCGATTGCCTGCCCGATTCCGGTTTTCCAACGGTCGCGCCGCCATCTCAACCAGCCTGGCTCGATGACAACAACGTGGTCTTCCACGCGGTCCGCGGCGGCGCCAGCGGGCTCTACCGCGTCAATGTCCAGGCGGCGAGCGTCGAGAAGATCGCCGATTGGCAGGCGATTAACGGTGCGCCGAGTTTCGATGTTGCCCGCCGGTACGTTGCGCAGGGACACAGCAGCGTCGACATCATATCGGCCATCCTTGTCTACGACCTCGAGCAAAAGAGCGGCGAGACCATCATCTCGCTCAATGAAGGACAGCCGCCGCTCGCACGCTGGACGACCTTTCAGATCGAGCGGAACGGGGAAACCATCGACGCCTGGCTGTTGCGACCGAGAGACGGCGAAGCGAACGACCAGACTCGCTATCCGCTCGTGCTCGACATCCACGGTGGTCCGAACAGCTTCTACGGGTACGGCTTCAGTCCGATTCAGCAGGCGATCGCCGGCGCTGGGTTCGCGGTGCTGTACTGCAATCCGCGCGGTTCTTCTTCATATGGTCGATCGTTCACCCAGGCCGTTTCAAAGGATTGGGCGGGCGAGGATTACCTCGATCTGATGGCTGTGCTCGATACCGCGATCGCGAGCCCGAGCTACCAGATCGATCCCGACCGCCTCGGAGTCTACGGCTACTCCTACGGTGGTTTCATGACCTCCTGGATCATCGGGCACAACCATCGCTTCAAGGCCGCGGTGATCGGGGCGCCGGTGGTCGATCTCGTCAGCTTCTACGGCACAAGCGATATCGGCCACACCTTTGGGCCCAAGCAAATCGGAGGAACCCCGTGGACCAACCGCGGCGAATACGTCAAACGCTCGCCGCTAACCGAGCTCTCGAACGCGACAACCCCGGCATTGATCATTCACGGCGAAGCGGACGATCGCTGCCCAATCGGTCAGGGCGAGCAATGCTTCACGACATTGCTAGAGCACGGCTGCGAGGTCGAATTCGTGCGATATCCGGACGGTGCGCACACCTTTCTGCGCACTGGATACCCGGCCCACCGCGAGGACGCCCTGAAGCGCATCACCGGCTGGTTTACCCACCACCTTGTGCACAAAACCATCTAGCGTGGACTCAATCTGAATAGTGGGCACCGGGGTTTTTGAGCGAAGGGCAGACACGGCGGTCTGCCCCTACAAATCGTCATTCGGCCCACTTACATAATTAGGGTAACATCAGCCTCGCAGGGGTGGACTGACGTGTCCGCCCTTTCTCTTGGGAGTGATTGGCGGTAAGGGATAGGGGAGAAACGCGTCGGGATCCCTACCAACCCCGTTCGATTCGCAGATCGCCCAACAGCCTTAACGCCTCGCTCAATCTTTCCTGGTTCGCGGGTGCGTTCAACCAATGCGACACGCCGGATCGATGCGGTAACGGCAAAACCAAGAAACGGCGACCGTCCCGCTCGGCACAGCGGATCGTGCCGACCAACTGATCGAGTGGCAGGTTTCCGATGAGCGATGTGGCTGAGAGTCGACCGGGCGCCAGGATAATCTCGGGCCGAACGAGTGCAATTTCACGCTCCAGATGATCCCGGCAGAGCCTGATCTCGGCCGGGGAGGGGGCGCGATCGCCTTTGCCGCTCACACTCGGTCCCGGGAAACATTTGGTCACGCTAGTCAGATAGAAGCGCTCGTAAAGATCCTCTTCGCCGAACCCAGCCCGCACCAACCAAGAGCAAAGCGTTTTGCCCGTCGCGCCCGCGTAGGGAATGGAATTGAGGTGACCCCGCTCGCCGGGAGCCTGTCCAATCACCATCAACCGGTGGCCGGCTCGCCCGCGAAAGACCGGATTCGCTTCTGGAATGAAACCTCGATCGACGCAGCGCCGGCACGCTCGAATCGCGGTTTGGACCGCCTCGAGCTGAATGACACGATCGTCGATTGAATTGAATGTTGGATGGAATGCGGTGGTGGTCTCGTTCATACCGCCGACTTTAGCGTATGGCCGCGGTGTTGGGTTAGCCGTGGGCGCTCTCGAACATGGAAACGAGCGAGAGCCATTCGTGCTGCTGTTCGAACCAATCGACGATCTCGTCCCAGGTCTTAACGCTCGAGACGCTTGAGATCTGATCGACTTCGCGCCGTGGCGAAGCGCCGTTCCCCTGCGCCCAAAAACTCGACAGCGATACGGTCAACGGATTTGAATCGCCGGTCATAGGGATTCTCCTGAAACCTTGTCCGCCCGCGTGGAATGATGGCGTCCAACAACTTCGCCGGCTCGATCATCGCAAAGAATCGTAACAACCATGTAAACGGAATCGACGGTCTTCGATTGCTTTCCTGCCGTTGAAGGCGATCTTAACGCGGATTCAAGGTGCCGCAAAGGCGCAATTGGTGGGACGAATGAACGCGACCCATGGGATCAAGCGGCTATGACGCGCAGCCTGGCTAAAGACCGAAGCACCCAATTCACGATTCACGGGCCGACCAAACTGGTTCAGCGGATCGCGGGCACGAGCAATAACGGAATCGTGGAGCGGGAGAGCACTTTCGAACCGACACTGCCGCTCCAGAGTCCGCTGAGTCCCCCTCGGGCGTGCGTGGTCATTACCAAGAGATCCGCGCCGGCGCGATCGGTCTCCTCGATCGCTCGGTTCGAAGGCTCGCCCCTGGCAACCGATTGAGTTACGATTAAATCATAACCTCTGACTAAATTGGCGATACGTTCGAGGTATTCGGAGGCGTTACGTTCTTCGAGATCAAGCAATTCGCGGGCAGCGCTCGGCATGAGCGTCGCGGAGGCATAGCGTTCGCCGGGAAGCGTGCCGACCGTCGGGACGACGAAGACGAGATGAATCCCCGCGTTGAACGCGGTCGCAAAGGCGATGGCGATCGGGATCGCGGACTCAGCTTCGGCGGTCCGGTTTAGCAACAAGGCCAGACGACGCATGACGAACGCGGAGGTTGTGGTCTTCTCGCCGGCCGGAACCGCGAGAACCGGTCGACGGCCCTCCTGGAGCACTTGCTGCGCCACACGTCCGAACAGGAATCCACGCAGTCCTCCCGATCCATGGTTTGCCATCACGATCAAGTCGATGGCGAGCTCCTCCGAGTGGCTTGCGATGCTCGCGCTGACGTTGCGCTGAGGGTTGGCATGAACATGCGTTTCCACCATCACCCCGGTCGCGGCAATCGGCTCGGCGACAGTCTCCAGGTAGTCATTCGCGCCATCGCTCGTCGTCAGGTGCGGCTGACCATGGATCTCCGCTGGTGGAACCGCTTCAAGTACGTGCAGCAGCACGATTTGAGCGGCAAATGCCCGTGCAACCGCGATTGCGGCAGGGATCGCCGCCTCGGCCAGCCGCGAGCCGTCCAGTGGAACTAAGAGTGAGCGTATCGGTTCAGCCTGGGGAAACAGCTGCTCAGTCATGTGCGCACCTCAAGAGCTAGTTGAACAACGTCTGGTACAACAAAAAGATATTGAGTCCGACGATGACCGCCGCGACCGCGCTCGCGAGGACGGTCGTCAAACGCGTATTGACCAAAACCCCCATCAACTGCCTCTGCCGTGTGAAGAGCACGAGCGGAACGACGGCAAACGGAATGCCGAATGAAAGCACGACCTGACTGATGACGAGGGTTCTCGTGGGATCCAGTCCGATCGCAATGACGACCAGCGCCGGCAGCATCGTCACTCCCCGGCGGACCCAGATCGGAATCGACCGTTGCAGGAAGCCTTGCATGATGGTTTGTCCCGCCAGGGTTCCGACGGTCGACGACGACAACCCAGACGCCAACAACGAGATCGCGAAGATCGTGCCGGCGGCCGAGCCGAGCAAGGGCTGCAATGTGCGATGGGCCTCTTCGATCGAGGCGATATCTCGTAGCCCTTGCTCGTGAAACGTGGATGCGGCCATGACCAGCATCGCAATGTTGACCAGGCCGGCCACGCCCATCGCCAGGACCACATCGATCACTTCGAACCGAAAGAGCCGCCGGAGCTGGTCGGGATCTCGGGTGACGATCCGGTCTTGAGTCAGCGCCGAATGCAGGTAGATGACGTGCGGCATCACCGTCGCACCGAGAATGCCTGTCGCCAGCAGCACGCTCTCCGTACCGCTGAACCGCGGGGTGACGGCCCCCATCCCGATCGCGCCCCAATCCGGGGATTCGAGCAGCGTCTCGATCAGGTAGCACCCCGCTATGACGCCGACGAGCACCGTGATCACCGCTTCCAGCGGCCGGAAACCGTAACGCTGCAATCCGAGGATCAAAAAGGTCGAGATCGCCGTCAGAATCGCCGCCGGAAAGAGCGGAATATGGAACAGCAGGTTGAAGCCAAGGGCGGCGCCAAGGAACTCGGCCAGGTCGGTTGCCATGGCCACGACCTCGGCCAGACCCCACATCCCGAGGACGAGCGGGCGCGGAAACTGAGTGCGACAAGCTTCGGCGAGATTCAGTCCGGACGCGATTCCAAGCTTCGCGGAGAGCGATTGGATCAGCATCGCCATCAGGTTCGCGCTGACAATCACCCAGACGAGCAGGTAGCCGTACTCGGCGCCGCCCTGAATATTGGTCGCGAAATTGCCTGGATCGACATAGGCGACGGCGGCAATGAAGGCGGGGCCGAGAAACGGAAAGAGCCGAGCGTGCCACCGCCGTCCGCTTTTTCCTGAAAGCACTTCTTCTGCAACTCTGACGGTGCTCTCGTCCCGGTCGAAGTGCACGTCGAGGTGACTCCGTTCACACTCGCATCGATTCGGACACGACGTTTACGCGTGCCGGTTCCGAACGCGCAATCGCGCATCGATTGACTTCACATAATCGGTCCACACGGCGCCCGCGGGAGTGGCTTCAATCGCTGCCAACGAGGCCTCGATCGTGGCCTCGGATTCGTCCGCGAGGTGCAGCAGCACCGCTTCGAGCGTGGCGGGCACCGCCGGCGAGCCGAATTCCTTCTTGCCATGCGATGCGATCACCGCGTGAAGCAGATCGTTGCGACGCGCTTCGCTCAACTCTGGAACCGCGTGGCTCGCCTCCATGATCCGCATGACCCCGGGAACGATGTGCCCAAGCAGTCGTCCCTCCTCGGTCGGTTCTTCACCGGGAGTGGGCGTATGCTCATCCAGTTTACCGATGTCGTGGAGGAGTGCGGCGGCGACAAGCAAATCGCGGTCATACGGCGAGAACGTAAGATCTCCTAACGATAACGCGATTCCGGCAACCTTGACGGTATGTGCCAGCAGTCCGCCGACGACCGCGCCGTGCATTTTCATCGCGGCCGGATAGACCAGAAACTGCTCCCTCACTCCCCGGTCAAAGCAAACCTCGACCGTCTGCCGTAGCGGACCGTCGGCGATCGAGGCAATGAGCGCGTCCAAATCTGCCGGAGAGACGTTACGCGCAGCAGGCATTCGTGGGAGAAAGCCGCCGGCATCGAGCGTCTCGTCGATTTCGCATGTGGATAGCGTCAGGCTCAGCGAATCCCGGAATTCCTTGACGAAGCCCCGAAATCGGACGACGCTGCCGGCCCGAGGCGGTGTGCTATCGCGGCCCCAACAGACCGCGGGGAGTTGATCCCCTGAACGATCCGCGAGCGTCAATCTCCAAAATGAATCGCCGTTCTTGGTTCGATCGAGCGAGCTTGCAACAACGCGTGCTTCGCCATCGACCGTCGTGCTCTGTTGTAGTGCCGCAAACTCCATCGACGGTTTCCTCACGCTCCGCTGTTCCGGCGTCGTCCGCTCAACGGAGCTCAACCGGCTTGTTACTGAACGCCGCCCTCGGGACTCGTAAGGCTTTGGTTGCCCGCGTAATCCGCGGGCGCGGGTGAGCTCCAGCCATCAAGCAATCGGGCGTGGGGCTGATACACCTCAACGGCCAATGGCCGGCACGTCGGGAGTGGATCGCCCGCATCGGGACCCCACAGCGCCACCTTCAGATCGCCGCCGGGACAGGTTGAGATCGCACACAGCAGATCGATCCCGGCGAAAAACTCGAAGTGATCTCCCGGCTTAGCAGGGCTAGCCTTCATGAAGTATTCGCCATCTTCGGTCAGTCCCGTGACCTGAAAGATGTTGAGCACATCATGCACATCGAGCTCGGTCAAGCGGTAGGGCTGGATCGCTCGCGTGAGATTGGAATGGCAGTGGAGATCGAACTCCTCGCCGGTCAGGATCTTGTTCACATATGGATCGCACCTCGAGCCAAGGAGATCGTGACAGCGCCCGCCGTCCTCGTCGACCCCGTAGGCGATCGTATCGCAATGGTCAACATCGGCCGCAAATAGGGCAGCGTCGACCAGAGCCGGTTGTAGGTCGTGACATGGGTGCTCTCGAGCTGTCGAGTTCGCGCCGCCCAAAAGCGCTCGCGCGGGTTCGTGAGACTCCATGCATTGAAGTCGGCGACCCGCGGACCGTACCGCGCGATCACCCGGCAAATCTGACCGGCTTTGACCGGCCAGGCGCGACCGGAGCGAATCGGAATCTCGAATTCATCGGCCAATTCGCTCGACGAGACCGATGCCGGCACGCGATCGTAAAACGCGCGATCGACATCAAGCTTGCCTTCATCCGACGGCAAATAGGCCCAATACCGCGTGGCCATCGTGTCTCCTTGGGGAATGTAGAGCGCTAGATAGGTGTTGCGATCCGGCCCCGAATACTGGCTAGCCGAACCCACGTCCGCCGCCGCCGCCGCCACCTCCTCCACCACCGCCGCCGCTGAATCCTCCTCCGCTACCGCCGCTGCTGCTCTGTGGTGTAAAAGCAGTTGCCGCGGAGTTCAGGAAAGAGCTCATGCCGGCGCTTGCAGCCGCGAGCGAAACGAATGCGCTGTTGCTCATTCCCTGTGCGCTGGGGATATTGAGCCCACCGCCGCCATCACCGCTTCGCGGCGAGGTGCCGCTCGAGCGCCCGGTGCCACCGATTGGCACGTACCAGATCGGCGCTCGAGCGTTTGTCTGCTCGAACCGCTTCACCCACTTGCTATCGATTCCAAAAGCCGTGGCGAACGGCAGGTAGCGCTCGAAGAGATCTGGATCGCTGGAAATCGCCTCGCCGGCCTTGAAGGATTCGAGCTCCTCGAGGTAGCGGCGAAACGCCTTCCAACGAGCGGCAGATTCCGCTCCATTCACCGTCTTTCGCGGCATCGCGTTGCCAACGATCATGACGGCGAGCCCCAATATCGCGACCACGACCCCGATCACAATCGCGGCGATCACGAACATGCTTGATCTCGCACCGACGACAGCCAGCACGATCCCGGCGGCAATCATCCCGGCGCCCGCGGCCGCCCAGCGACTCCGTACATTCTTGGGCGAATACTCAAAGTGACCGCGCGTCACGAGCTCGTCATACATCCTGGCTTTGATCGAATCCGCCTGCTTGCTGAGTTTGACGCGCGCCTTCTTGAGGGTGTTGACCTCGCCGACTCGTCCGCCGGGAAAGAGCGCATCGAGCACAAGTTGCTCATGCGCCGTGGGGAGATCTATGGGCTGAAGCAACCGGACGTCGAAGTCCGCCTTATCAGTCTGCTCGATTTCGAGGACTCCGCGATTTGCCAAATCGATCATCGTGGCCACGATCTCTTTGGTGTCCGCGGTTTCGTCGATCAACGTCCCGACCAGTCCGGGTGGCAAGTCATCGGGTGGCGTGGTCAGGATCTCCGCGATCAGCCCGACGTGGGGATCCCGTCCATTCTTCTGGTAGAGACGGGCAAGATACAGACCGCCTCCAGAGAGGCCACCGAGTCCGAGCACGGCCGCGATTGCGGCCAAACGGATTCGCCAGCGGTCATTTCGCTCATCGTCCGCTCGCCGCTCATCGTCGGCGGCCTGCCACGATGGCGCGGACGCACTGGTGATCGGCGGGAATTGCATTCGGACAGTAAATTCGTCGCCGGACCCAAGACCTGTCTTCTCCCAGGTCCAGGTTTGCCCGTCCGTGGTGTGGTCGGTCGGATTGCCGGTCGTGTCTTCTCCGAGCACCACTTGATCCAGCGGCACTGCTTCCGGCAGCACGATGGTGACCGACGCTCGTCTCACAGGGCCCACACCGGTAACCTCTTTGGCTATGGCATTCCAGTAAACTTGCTCGTTTGGAGGAGTTTCGTCTCGATAGACACGAAGCGCGCCGGCCGCTTGATACGAGAGCACGAAGGTTCGAGTCGTATTCGAGGTTGGGCTGAATCCGTACTCGACATAGAGCCGATCGTCTCGTCGATCGCTGTAGTAGGTCCCTTCCGGTGGATGTCCAAAGGTTTGCTCCACCTCGCGGAATGAGACCGTTTCAGTTCCGCTCTCTTCGCTGATGCGAACGTTGCTGATTCCCTCGACCCGGTCGAGCGGGATGTCGGCGTATCCAAAGGTGAATTCGTGCTCGCCCGAGAAGGCGACCTCCATGCGCTCGGAAACATTGAACGAACCGTCACCCTGAACCTGAATCGTGACGTTGTACTGATTCCAGGTGACGGTTCCCGCGGCTTGTGCATCGACAGAGCCCGGCCGAACAGAGAGAAGACCAACGAGCAAAGCCGAAAACGTCAACATTGCGATGAGTGGCCGCGCTTGGGTTAGCATCGTTTCCCGCCTCGATTTCGTTGAGTCAAGTTGGCGCGAGAGGACTAGTTTAGGATGTCCCCAAGCCCGCCAAGAATCTCCCCTGCCGCGCCGGCGGCATCTCCAGCAGCTTCCGCGACGGGTCCGGCGACATCAGCCACCGCAGAGAGGATCTCTCCGGCAACGCTTCCCGCGGCTCCGAGCGCATCGCCGGCACTCGATGCCACGGATCCAGCACTGGACAGCATCGATCCGGCGCCTGATGCGATTTGGCCGACGCCCTCGACCGCGCCGGAAAAGGCGCTTCCCGCAACATCGCTGATCGCACCCGCTACTTTTCCGACGCCGCCAGCAATGGTCGATGCGATATTGGCAACCTCGCCGGTCGATTCGCCTCCGTTATCACCACCGAAACCGAACTTGGTTGCCAGTCCGCTGACCCCGCGTCCGATTCCGTCGAGACCGGCCGCGATCAAGCCTGGCGTTTCAAATAGCGCACCAACCGACGCGGAATCGACCGCGCCTAGATCGGAGCCGGCTGGTTGTTTACGCTTCGCATTTGCAGCTTGCTCAGCGCCTAATGGATCCTGGAAATCATCCATTTGCTACTCCTTCCAGCCTGACTCAGTCGCTGCCCATCATAGGGGATTCGCGCTCATGTCGTCGTTCATCCGCGCCCATTGCTTGACTGGGCGAATCCTACAGATACCACGAATCCCGGATTCCTGAGAGAATTGACCTGAACGCGATCATCTCAATCGCGTGGGAGGTTTCTTCGTTCATGCAGCTCGCAATTGAGATTGCGGTTATCGTCCTTCTGCTTGCGCTCAATGCGTTTTTGGCCGCCTCCGAGATTTCCATCATTTCCTCGCGAAAGCCACGATTGCGAGCGATGGCGGCTGACGGAAACCGAGCGGCTAAGCGCGTATTGGCGCTTGCCGAGAGTCCCAGCGGGTTTCTCGCCACGGTCCAGGTTGGAATCACGCTCGGCAGCTTCTTTGCGGCAGCGGTGGGCGCGATTAGTTTGAGGGTGGTCCTCAGAGATTGGCTTGAAGCCGTTCCGGCAGGGTTCATCAGCGACCACGCCGCCGGTATGTCATTGATCCTGATTACGATTCTCCTCTCATTCATTAGCATCATTTTTGGCGAGCTCGTTCCGAAAACGCTGGCTGCCTTGCGCGCGGAGCAGGTCGCCCTGCGTGTTGTGCGGCCGATTGAGCTCCTTGCGGTTGTGATAGGCCCGGTCGTCTCCGCGTTGACGGTCACGACGAACTTCGTCCTGCGCTTACTCGGCAGCGACAGCAAGGCGTCGATGTCCAACATCACGCACGCGGAGATTTTGGCGATGCTGGAGACCGCGGAGGATGAGGGTGTCGTCGAAGCCGGCGAGGCGGATCTCGTCGAGGACGCGCTTGGTTTTGGCGAAATCCTCGTTCGCAGTGTGATGGTTCCGCGCGTGGATGTCGTATCGCTCGACGCGGAAACCAATCTCTCCGCGGCAGTAGATCTCTTCTTCAGTACCGGCTTCTCCCGATTGCCCATCTACCGCGATACCCAGGATGCGGTGCTCGGAATCCTGCATGTGAAGGATGTCTTCCGCCTGACCTGGAGCGATCCCGGTGAAGCATCGAAACCGGCCGCCGATTTCATCAGACCCGTATATTTCGTTCCGGAAACCAAGCCGATAGACGAACTGCTAAGGGAGCTCCGCGCCCGGCGGACTCACATCGCGATCGTAGTCGACGAGTACGGTGGGATGGCGGGACTGGTCACGCTCGAAGACCTCCTCGAGGAGTTGGTTGGCGAAATCGCCGATGAATTCGACCCCGGCTACGAACCATACCGGGAGGTGGACCCCGGGGTCTACGACGTTGACGGCCGGGTGTCGCTGATGGATCTGTTCGATGTCATGGATGTCGATCGTGACGATTTCGAGCACGTTGACGCGGAATCGGTTGGCGGTCTGATCGCCGATCATCTGGGACGGATCCCGGAGCAAAGCGATCTCGTGGAAACCGGCTCACTTCGCTTCGAAGTGCGTGCGATGGATGGTTACCGCGTCGCGCTCGCCCGGGTCGAGCGAATCCGCGCCAACGACTCAGACGATTCCGAGAGCGAAGAATGACCCACTGGAACAGTTGACTGGCGGCGCGGTTTCCTGGGCCTCGACGGTGGCCTTCCAGGTCGATCAAATTCACCCCATAGTCTTCTGAAGGGATCGTAGATCTATGACCGAATCGGACCGGCGGGCATGGTTGTCGGTCGCGATCATGACGCTCGGCGCCTTCGTTGTCGTGGTCAATGCGACGCTGCTCAGTCCGCTGCTGCGTCCGATTGCCGAGGATTTTGGCATTTCGGAATCCGCGGCGGGAAGGCTCGGCACGGTCGCCTCAATCGTCGGCGCGATTGCCGCGATTTTGTTTGCGCCGGTGATGGACCGGGTCTCCCTCCGTTCCTGGGTCTTTTGGCAGACGTTGATTTTGATTGTGGTGACGGCAGGATCGGCGCTGGCTCCGACCTTCGCCTGGCTCCTGCTCGTTCGCGCGGGCTCGGGCGCCTCGATGATCCTGGCGAAATGCCTGGCCTCTTGTGCCGATATCTTTTCCGACGAAGCGCGCCGCAACCGGGCAATCGGGATCGTCGTGTCCGCCACGACTGCCGGGGTGGTCGCCGGATTGCCGGTGATTGCGCTCATCGAGGATGCCGCCGGCTGGCGTTGGGCGATTGCGTCGATGCTGGTGCCGCTCGGACTTCTGCTTGCCGGGTTTCGATTGCTGCCTGGAAACGTGCCGAACGCCCAGGCAACGATGGAGATGCGAATCACCGATCGGTACCGGCAGGTGCTGGGTCATCGCCGTGCCCGCGTTCTCCTTTTTGCGGGTGTAGTGCTCGGGTTCGCGTATTTCGGATGGCTCACCTACCTCGGCGCGTACGTGGAGGTCGATTTCGACGGCAGCGCGCGGGTGTTGAGCTTGATCTTTCTTGTTTCCGGGACCGGCGAATTGATCGCCAACAACTTTGTTCCGGGCGCGTTGCGGCATTGGAGCGCGCCAAATGTCTATGTCGTGTGCGGAATCGGCTACACGGTCGCACTGGCCGCTGGTGGGATCGGAACCCGATGGCTCGTGACGGTCTTCATCACGAGCACGCTGATCAGCGTCTTTTCAGCCGCGCAGTACATTGCGGTCAGCATTCTGTTGCTCGATGCGGTTCCAGAGGCAAGAGGCGCGGCCATGTCGCTCGCGACCGCCGCGATGGCGATTGGCGGAGCCATCGGGGTCGCGGTTGCGGGGTTTGCGCTGGACGCGACCGACGATTACGCGTCCGCGTTCCGGGTGCTGGCTCTGGTCATCCCCGTCGGGATCGCCGCGATCGTCTGGTCGACCCGGGCTCACCAAACAGAAGCGGCTTTGCAGCCGGCCTCGTCCACATAGCCCATGCGCCTTCAATTCATCCCTACGCCGGCTTGTACCCGCCAAAAAGCGCATGCCCGGCCCGCACCCACCAGGCATCGATCCCGATGAACCCGGCCTCTGTTAACCATCGCAATTGATCGACCAGCGTCGAAGGATGATCGATGTCATCCTCCGGGGTCGGATGGGCATACATGTTCCACCTATCGTTTACGAATTCATCGTAAGCAGAAAGATCGCCAAGGATCCCCTGCGAGCTCCGCCGAACTTCCTCATCCCACGCGTTCGCCAACGTTCTGCGACCCTCTTCGCTCGCGGGCTGTAGCACATCGCAGATGAGGAGAGCCCCGCCCGCGGATAACCGGGCGAAGAGGTCACTGTAGAGCTCACGTTTTCCCTGACCAGTCAGGTGATGAATCACGAGGCTGCTTACCACCAGTTTCAGATCGGCCGGAAGTGCGCCGCGCCATCCCATCTCTTCCAACCTGAACGGACGCACCTCCGCTCGATCACCGAATGGGGCGAGCAGGTGCGCGGTCGTTTCCCGCATGGCCTGGGAGCCATCCAAGCCGATCATTTTCGCGCGCGGGAAGCGGCGGAGAATGCCCTCGGTCAACCAGCCGGCGCCGGTGCCCAGCTCGACACCGGTGAACGCATCGCCAAGGCCCGCTGGAATCAGGTCGAGAAACGATTCGAGGATCTCTTCGCGACGTGGCGTATAGATTCGCCCGAGCGTGATGAACCGTTCCGATTCGCTTTCACCCCAACTGGGTCCGCCGGCGGATTGATCCGTGCTCACGCATTCAGCTCCTGTTTAGTTGTGCCGGGGGCGCCAACGTCCATCGTCGAATTGCCAGATTGAATTCACGGGCGAAAGTATCGGCAACCGTTCGACATTCGAAACGGCGACCGCTTCATGACAGACACTGACCAAAACGCTGTCACCTGCGACATTGATAACCACGATCGCCGATTCGTGCGGCGGTTCAACGATTGACGCAAACCCTATTTGTAGCACGGTCCCGTCGATCACCGAATCACGCAAGTGCAGATGACCGTGAAGCACGATCGTCGGCGCGGATCGGCGGCGCAATTGGCCGGCGATCGCTTCGTGGTTGCCTACATCGCCGGCGTAGTTGAGCTCGGCGTCGCCGGCTGCTTTTGCGCGCGAGAGCGCTGGAACATGGCTGAGGAGTAACACTGGCTCCTGGCCCCATGCTTCGACCTCGGGGGTGGCGACCTCCCAATTGCGTTCAGTATCAAACAGCGACGTCGGCAGTCCCGCGATTCGAACTCCATCGACTATCTCGCCGGTCGGCGTGGGAATCTGAATGGCACGCTGTTTGGCTGCAGCGAGCCTCGTTGCCAACGCATGCGCGTCTTCCTCGCAGTCGTGATTGCCGGGAACGATCCAGACTGGCAAACCAATCGCCGCGCAAAGGTCAAGACCGAGAAGGTGATACGCGTAATCGCCCGCGTTGGCGAGATCGCCCAACATGGCGATTGCGTCCACTCCCTCCAGCCGGTGACGCCGGAGTGCCGATTCGAAATTCGCCCGGGTTTGGGCGTAGTCATAGATGTTGTGGAATCGATCTGGAGGATGCGTTGGGTCCGTGAGGTGAACGTCCGTGACAACGCCAATCTTCATTTGGGTCTCCACTGCTAGGTCCCGGCGGCAGCTCCGGGCAGCGCGTCCGTTTTTGCGGCCATGATGAAATCGTTGCGGTGGAGAAAGCGGATTGCGTGCGTCCACCATGTCACACGTACCCGCCCCGCCTCGGTCACGATCACTGGATGATGATCTTCCGCATCGGCGAGCTCGCCGACTCGCAGGGTGAATGCCAGCGCCTCCCGATAGGTTTTGAAGCGGAAGGTTCGCTCCAGCCTTGGCACGCCATCGACCTCGTTCAGTTCCCATTCCGGTATGAAGGGTTTCAACTCCGCGATTTCCGCATCCGTCACCCGGGGAGAGTCCTTTCGACAGGCGGTACAGGTTTCACCCGTCAGCCTCGTGGACATATCGACTCCTTTCCGAGGCATGGAACGATCGCGATGAAAACTCGGACAGAGCAGACTCGATATTAGCGTCTCGGCCTCTGGAAACGCTGATCGAAAGGTTAATGCGGCGAGACCGGGTTGCGAGCAGCATACTCCCGCCTCGACAATCCGAATAGACGAAGACAAGCCCAGCGAGAAAAGGGAGCGGCGCCATGGTCTGTCCAGTGTGCGGAGCAGATCCCCAGTCGAATTGGTATTGCCGTGCGTGCGGCGCGCCGCAAGCCGGCTCGCTGGGCGCTTCAGTAAAAAAGCGACGAGCACGCTGGAAACGATGGCTGCTGGGCGCGATTGCCGTAACGATGACTGGCTTTACGCTGCTGCTTGTGTTGGCGTCGCTCTCATTCGATCCCGCAACTCTGATACTCAGTTTCGCCGCCGCGTGCATTCCTGCAGCGATCTACAGCTTCCTCGTGCTCAAGCTCGATCGGTACGAGCAAGAGCCGCGGCAGGTGGTGCTTGCCTCGTTCGGCTGGGGCGCCGTCGCCGCAATATTGCTGGCAGTCATCTTGGAGCTCATCACCGGGTCGGTGCTCGTTGCCGCAATCGGCGACAAGGATGCAGCCGATCTCCTGACGATTGCGGTCGGTGCTCCTTTGGTCGAAGAGACCACAAAAGGCGTTGCGCTGCTCGGACTGTTATGGTTTTTCCGGAATGAATTCGACAACGTTCTTGACGGGATCGTCTACGGCGCGCTGATTGGGCTCGGCTTTGCCATGACCGAGAACATCCTCTATTTGGGAACGGAGTATCGCGACGGCGGCGCGCGCGCGCTTGGAGAGCTCTTCGTAGCGCGGGTGGTACTCGACGGCTTTGGCCATGCGGTATACACGGCGACCACCGGGGCCGCGGTCGGGTGGTCGCGCTCGCGATACCACCAGGGCGGAATGCGCTATGTGGTTCCCATTATTGGATGGAGCCTGGCGGTTTTTCAGCACGCTCTCTGGAACGGCACTCTCGTCCTCACTGGAGACCTCTATGGGCGCGACGTTTCAGTGATCAAAGTCGTTCTGATCCAGGCGCCAATCTTCGTTCTTCCGGCCCTGGTTGTGCTCTACGTGATTGCCCGGATCTCCGGCAATCGTGAATTGGTTGTGATCAAAGAGCAACTTGCGCCGGAGGTCGCAGGAGGCGTGCTGACGCCGGAGGAATACGAGGTGATTATTTCAAACGATCGGCGGAAACAGGCACTCAGCTCCGCGATGAGCTCAGGAGGTCGCGACGCCCGCAAACGGGTGCGGTGCTTTTTCCAAGTTTCGGCCGAGCTCGCTTTCCGAAAATACCATTTGAGCAACGGCGAACTGCTCACTTCTGGTCAACAGGCGCCGGAAGACGCTTACCGCGCCGAGCTCGCCCATCTACGGACGAAAATCAACACTCGCTAACCCTATTCTTTGGACGCGCCCGCCAGCCCATCTTGCACGACGAACGACGCGATCGTTTCGATCTCGCCGTCGGGCGCTGCGACATCGGCCAGCGCGCGGTACTCCGTGCGCAGCAGTTCTTGGGTGACTTCGCAGCGGGTATAGCCATGGCGACCATCGTAGTAGTGGAAGTGTGGATTCGACGGTAGCAAGAGGCCGAGCTGCTTGGCGTATGGGTTGTACGACGTCACCGACGTGGTCACGAACTCCGTCGCTACGGCCGGTGAGGTAGGATCGTTGAAATCGAGCTTCAAATCGGCCACCCACGACGAATGAACATCCCCGGTCAGCACGATCGGATTCCTCACCTCCGCCGACATTAAATGGTCCAAGAGACGCTGCCGGGCCAGAGGATAGCCGTCCCACTGATCGTGCGAAAACGCCTGTGCGGCCGGAGAAAGATCGCCGTCGATCTGAGCCATCATCACCTGCTGCGCGATCACGTTCCAACGCGTAGGTGATGCCGCCAGTCCGTCGAACAGCCAGGACTCCTGCTCTGGACCGGTCAGTGTGACCGCGGGATCCAGTGCGGCCTCGCAGAGCGGGCCCGTGGAGCCGCAGGGTTGGTCGCTCCGGTATTGTCGTGTATCCAGAACGTTGAATTCGACCAGATCGCCGAATCGCAACCGCCGGTAGAGACGCATATCGGGTCCAGCGGGCATCGAGTCGGGTCGCAACGGCATGTGCTCGTAATAGGCCTGGTAGGCCGCCGCGCGGCGCGCCAAGAAGAGCTCGACCGGGTCGTTCAGCTCCGAGTGCTCGCCCGCGTAATCGTTGTCGACCTCGTGGTCGTCCCAGGTCACGATCCATGGCATCGCGGCGTGGGCGGCCATCAAATCGGGATCGGTTTTGTACTGCGCATGCCGGGTTCGATACTGCTCGAGCGTGAAGACCTCGCCTCCATCCACGTTGCGCACCGGTCCGGCCGGGCCGTTCTGGAACTCCCCATTCGCGCCGTATTCGTAGAGGTAATCGCCCAAACAGACGGCGAAGTCGACATTCTCATCAGCCATGTGGCGATAGGCGCTGAAAAAGCCGTGCTCGTAGTTGGCGCAGGACGAGGTGACGAACCGGAGACGATCCAACGGGGCGTCCGCGGCCGGTGCTGTCTTCGTCCGCCCGGCCGGACTGACTTCGCTACCGGCGCTGAAGCGATAGAAGTACTCTCGCGCCGGCTCGAGACCGATCACATTGATGTGCACGCTATGGGCAAGATCCGGTGTCGCGGTTTGGGTGCCGCTTTGAACGATGGTCGCGAACTGATCGTCGGCCGCGATCTCCCACCTCACTTCGACCGGTTCCGGCTCCATGCCACCGCCGTTGAGCGGATCGGGCGCGAGCCGTGTCCAGAGCACGATCCCATCAGGGGTCGGATCACCGGAGGCGATGCCGAGCTGGAAGGGGTCCGCCGTAAAATGCGGGCGCCGCGTGATTTTCGACCCCGGCGATCCGCCGGCCGCGCGAGTTGGCGCCTCTGGGAAGCTGATCGCGAGCGTGCCCGTGACGAGGCCGACACCGAGAAACCGGCGCCTGGCAATCGGATGAGTCAACAGATGCTCGAATCGCCGGCGATCCACAACGCGGCCCTTTCGATGGTTGGTCACCACAACCTGATCAACAGGATACGTCGATGCCCCTGTGGAGGATCAATTCTGTGTAAAAGCAGATCAAACGAGCTTCTTCGTGAGCCCTCCCCCAACGTTTGGGGGAGGGTTGGGTGGGGCCGTCGGTCGCTATCCGTTGACCGCGTTTGGCGCCATGGCGAATGTGAGCGTCACCTGGGCGTAGGCAACTGCTTCCGCCGGCGCCGACGCATCGAATGCCTCAAGCATGCCTGGGCCGTATTGGCCGTAATCCTCCGGCATGACTGGGCCACACTCATTTGTTCCAAAGATGCCGTAGTAGAACCCATCAACGGCCTGGGTCAACTCTCCGAGCGTTGTATCGAGGGCGGCAGCCAATCCCTCGGCCCGGGCGCGCGCGTCCACAACGGCCAAGACGCGAGCCTCCTGTTCCATGGCGGCGCAATCGTTTCCGGTGTAGTGCACGCCGACATGTTGAACTGCCAGTCCGGCCGTGAATGTGGCTTCGCTGGCTGCCTTGACGAGAGTTGCGACGCCTTCAAGGGTTGGATCGACGATCGAAAAGCGTAGCTGAGCGCCGCCTGGTCCACCTGGACCCGTAAACATGCTGGAAAACGCGGGAGCGATGAATTGAATCTCGTCGCGAGCCACACCGGCATTAACCACAACATCGATGATCGCAGCGAGATCATCCTCGGTGAGGGCCGGTGGCATGACTGGGGTGTACGGGGCAAATCCTGCATCCGATGATGCCGCCTCATCGGCAGCGGGTGAAGCAGCGAACGATTCTTCGGCAGGCACCGTTTCGACATAGCCCATCATGCCGTACGGATCCTGGCTGACGATGATCTGAACATCAGCCGTCGCCGCCGGTCTGCTAACGCGACCGAACCCGGCCGCGACAATACCCGGCTCCGATCCAGGCATGGTCTGAGCAGACGCACGCTCAATCCCAGGTCGAACGAGCGGTAGGCTTGCCAGGAGCGCGAGAATCACGATTGACGAGCGGAGGGCAAGCTTGAGACCCATGGGTCAATCTCCTTACGACCAGAAAAAATGACACCAGACGAAGATCGTTTGATGACAGCATAACAGTTACGTTAATGATCTTGGGAACGTTAATCAATTACGCAGGTATTGTCGCATTGCCTGTGGCGCTTTTGTCATTCAATCTTCAAGGACAGGACCAACGACAAAACAGGTGACACAACGTTCAAAGTCAGCCCTCCCCTAAAGCTGAGGAGGGTTGGATGGGGTCCGTTTTTCCAGAAATCTATCCCGACGAAAGCAGGTTGTTCACGACCACGATCGCGCGGTCGATCTCTTCCTCGGTGTTGTAGACGTGCGGAGTCATCCGGATATAGCCGCCGCGGGGCGCGGCTTTCACGCCGGCGGCCTCGAGCGCGGCCGACGCATCACCTTGGCTGAAGGAGCAATATCAACTCGCTTGCAGTCGCGCGAGCATCGCGAACTTTGTTATTACCTCCAAGCGTGCTAAACCTTCCCGTGACATATTGCTTTAGTACCGAAAAATACTCCGAAGATTCGCTTATTATGCGTTCCCCGGAAAGCCCGTTACTCGATGCGCCAGCAGGAAATGTGATGATTACTCTGGCCCCCGATTCTGAGAGACTAAGCAGCAGTTGCCGTAGCGAATCCAAGGAAGTCGTTCTTTTTGAGAATTCAGATTGGGGACGTGAAGACCGGGGCGGATATCGTCCTGCGCCATTCACCATCTCATGGACTCTTGTCGATATTGTTTCTAACACGTGGTAAAATCTGCTATACTGGACAGAGGAATATGGCGGGTCAACGAAAACCAAGTCACCGGATCGCAGAGTCGAAGCGATTTCGACCGCATCTCCGACCCGGGCCTCTCCCATTACATTTGCGAACCTTCCCTCAATATCACGAACGAATCTCCTGCAATAGTTGAGCGGGTCCCTAGCCCATGACTCGCTCAGGAACTTTGATGCAGTAGCAGTCGGTTGGAAAGGCTGAGCCGTGTGGCCTGGCGCGGCTGCGCAACTGCTCGCCGCAAACAAGACAGCAGTGAGACACGAACGAAGCGCACTTTCTTTTTGCGGCAAGTTGTCGAGCAGCAGGTCAAGTGTCAGGGCTTGCTGCACACTGAAGTAATGACCTCCATAGCAACCAAGTACGATCCCAGCTTTGCCAAATTGGGAAGAGTAGTGTCTTGACCAATGAACGTACTCTGCGAAATCTAGAAGTTCTGACTGTCTTGCATTGGCCTCGATCCATATCGAACTTAATCTTCTTAAGCGATCGACAGTATTGAACCACTCTTCTAGGCACCAGTAGGCGTTCAACGGCTCCGTTCGCTCAATAACGGCACTGGAAACTGTCATGGCGAAGTGTTGAAGATCTACAGAAAGTACAGGAAGATCAAGATTTTCGGCACAATACCAGGAAACTGAACCCGATCCTGAAAACAGATCTACAACTCTCGATGAAAGTTGCGACTGCTCATGAAGCAGAGAACCCAATCCATTTTGGAGCATTGCGCGCTTGGAGCCCATGTATTTCATGTTCTGATGGACCAAAAAGCGACTCGTTCGAATTCTGTTGCTCGTGCAATCGCCAATCGGCGTGAATCATTTTGCCACCAGTCAGCCCATTGAGGATTCACACCCTGGTCATCGCAATGCTGCTGCCAATCCGAGAGGCTGCTTACGCTTTCCTTTATGTCCTCCCAAAGATCCTCCGCTGGCAGTACCGGTTCACTTTGCCAAAATCCCTTGCGTTGGCCCCACGTTCGCCACCAGAAGTCGATTTCAGATACTTCAACGCCTGCTGAACTAAAGAGAGCTCGGCTGCTACCTGTTGCTAAGCGCAGCATAAGCAGCGCACGTGACGCGACCGAAAGAGAATAGCTTGGGTCGCTTCTGTGGGTCGTGAATTTCTCAGCTAAGGAAAACACCAACGGATCGTCAGGAGAATTGGACCTAGTAAGGAATAGAGTAATCCGGCTCTTCTGTTCATCTGCGAAGTCGAGACGATCTAGCATCAACTCTATTCTCGCGGAGAAATCAATCCGGTGGGATATTGCAGTTCTGCCTGTGACCGCGCGATAAAGGGACTCTATTGAGCGACGCAGCAGATACAAATCGAAATGGCCGAAGCCGTTCTTGCCAGCAGGCTGGCAGAGGCTCCAAACGGATTGGAAGAGATTTGAAACGGCAAGTGGTTCGGGTCCTTTTCCTCCTTCCAGATGTGAAGGTCGATAGCTCGAAATGTTTCTGGCATTTCGGTCCTCACTGAAGTGTTTAAGGTCGCTGCCCCATCTTCCTAGTAGCTTCATCGAGAGGGCACTTGAGCTGCTGCCAGCGCCAAAAGCAGCGAACCACTCATTTAGGGGAATGTCAACTGGGCTAATTGCTCTTGAGAGCGCACTTCCAGATCGCGCCAATCCTGACCAATGTTCGAATGCCAACCAGCACCACTGATGAGTTCCGAGTCCATACCTTTGCGTTCTGGTGTTGTTCCCCCGACCGCTAATCTTGACACATGCACCGCTTTGTTCAACGACAAAATGTTGCCGGTCGAACACTTGAATGCCCTCAGATGAAAGTATCGACATAGCCGCTCGAAGCTCAGCGTAGTAGGCCAGATGGAGCGCGATATTGTCTTCTCCTCTGGTCAGCGATTCAATTGCCCGAGAAAAATATGCCCAACCATCTATACAATGAACCGCAGACGAAATCGTGGAATAGTCTCGGAGATCCCGGCTATCTAGTCGCGTAGCCCTTAAGTCTTCTTCTATCCTGTCGACAGTCTCAATTCGGTATCTGTTGCCAACCCTGATTATCCGTTCACTCCTGAATGTGCGACTTAGGAGAGCTAGATTTGTGACCATCGCATCTCTGGAAGCTTTGCGAAGTGCTCGCTTTTCAGCGATTAGTAGTTTATTCGTCATCGTCAAGATATCCCATACCGACAAGTAGATCATTAGCGGTGAGAGCGGCGTCGCTTGAATAATTAGCCAAGTGCTTTAGTAGATCAACGCGAAGCTGCTTGTATCCACCGCTTCCTCTGAATCGAGACTTCAGCATCCGCTCATCTTCTGATAACTCGGGTGCGGATGCCGACCTCCAGTCATACTCGGAAAGATCCTTGCAGAACTCAATTACAAAAAACCTGACAGGCTCAGTGTCTAGACTTTTTAGGTGAGCCGTGACGACGTCCTCATCCAGAGCAAGCGCCTGACTGTCGTCCTCTACTTCGGCGCCTCGCCAAGAACTCAAGCGCAATCGCCCGGCATTGCGATAGCATAAGTCATTACTTACCTGAAGAAATGCGCGTACTCCCTGATCCGTATTCAGAAGAGTGTGAGCGCCAGAAAATGCAGGATCGCGAACGGACATCACCGACGTAGTCGTTTTGCCCCGACGAAGGCTTTGTGCCCAAGGAGCCTGCGATGTCTTGACAGAATTCCATAATTCAGTCCAAAGCATGACCAGGAAGGAGGCCTGCTGGGACCTTGACCACATGAGCACAGATCCAGGATGAGTGATTTCGGAACCGAACAACCCTCCGGTTGAGCCTGCACGAGTTCTCCCCGACTTAATGAATGAATTCATCAGCGAACGAATCCAGGAAGCTTGGGTAACACCACGCAATCCTGTTTCCCCAAGCATATTAATTCGATTGTGCCATGGACTCTTCGGGTGTGCCCATAGAGTTTCCACGAGTTCTTGAGACCGAGTCTCTCGATAGATGCTAGGACCTTCAGTTTCTTCCAGCCACTCCTGAGTCCTTAATAAAGGATACAAGTCGAACGCTAGACTCGCGTTGATCTTCTTCGGACGTATATTGATAATCCAAAACAAATATGCTTGCCATGCGAGATCGAGTCCGACGAATGCAACAACTGGCAACTCGAATTTATCAATGTTGAGAGACTGGCGAATCGCGTTGTCCTGGAATGCCAGCAATCTATGTTGGCCGTCAATGATATCGATTGGGGGGCAACCTGTTGGCTGCCAATTGGAGGTGAGATCGTACGACTCAGGTAAAATAATGCGTGGAGAACCTGAGAGATCATTCGTCCTAACGGTAATCGCATCATTTTCTAGCAGTTGTCGGCCATCTCTTTCTTCACCAGGTAGTACAATATTGGCCACTATCGAGTTAGCCAACCATCCCGGCATGCGCAAGTGATGTTCTGTTCTCAGCCGCTCCGGACGGACTTTTGGTGAAGATGCTGGAAAGCCAAACTGCACGTATCTGCTAATCTCATCCGATCTCTCTCTATCATGGGTTCGCTGGATTCCTAAATCAATATTACCTAACGTGCGATTCCGTGTAGATCTTCGATTGACACCGGAAAGCGACAGCAGTTGAATCGCAGGAACTGAAAAAAGAAAGAACGCTCTGGGGGGCTCTCTTCGGAGAGGAGAATCAATTTGGACTTTCTCCCATTCCGGTAGCCACTGGTTAACCTGAATTGCCTGATACTCGATGCGGTGCTCGCTCATATTAGCCTCGTTTTTGTGCTTCTCATCGCCTTTCATTGAAAGCGATGAAAATGCGTATGGCGATGTAGTTTGACCTGAGCATCACGAGCCATCGTGTCATCGTTCTTTCGGTGACTGAGAAAATAGCAGCAGAATATTGTCTCAGCTGCAATGACAATTTGCTCTGAATTGCAGTGGATGTCAATGTGTCCTAAGTTCGTGGTCGTTCCAATTTCACTTTGAATCAATCCTCGGGTCGCGACGTAGAGAGCAAGTCGTTAACGACCATGATCGCGCGGTCGATCTCTTCCTCGGTGTTGTAGACGTGCGGCGTCATCCGGATGAAGCCGCCGCGAGGCGCGGCCTTCACCCCGGCGGCAGCGAGCGCGGCGGTCGCTTTTTCGGCGTCATCGACCTTAACGCAAACGAGCGATCCACCTGGCCGCGGGAGCTCCAGACCTCGCGCTAGCCGGTCCGCCAGTTTCTTGGCCGCGGCGATGGTTCCGTCTTCCTGCCATTCAACCATGAGCTCGAGCGACGGCACGGCGCCGGCCCAGGCATGCCATGCCAGCGATACATCGAACCGCGAAGCATTCGGTGCGAGTGTCAGCTCGCCGCCGTAGGCCAGCTTTCCGGAGCGCCAGTTTGATAGGTAGGGCACGATCTCGTCCCAGCGATCCCGGCGGACGTACAGAAAGGCGACGCCGCGGGGCAACAGCAAGTGCTTGTACCCATGGCAAACGAGAAAATCGATTCCGGCAATCTGCTCCTTGACCGGCACAAACGGCGTCGCATGAGTCGAATCGACCAGCACGCGACCTCCGTGCTTTCGTGCCGCGGCGATGATCGGTCCGAGATCCGCGGTTTCGCCCGATTGCGCGCGCGTGAGACTGAGCGCCACGAGGTGAGTCGACGGCCGGATTTCGAGCGCTAAATCGCCGTAGGGCGCTTCACGGACGGTCGCGCTTCGGCCCTTTGTCGCGGCGGTCATCGGCAATGCAACCGATGGGAACTCGTCGTGCGGAACGAGGACTTCCGCGCCTTCGGGCAAGGACGCGGCTATCAGCCCGACCCCGACCGAAACGGATGGCACAAGTGCGATCTCGTCGGGCGAGGCGCCGATCAACTTCGCGAAGAGCCCGCGGGCTCGTTCGCCCGCGGGCTCCCATTCTTTCATGAAATCCGCTTTGCCGGTTTGCCAGCCACGGAGCGCTTCGAGTGATGCATCGATGGTCGGACGTGGCGGAAGACCGTAAGTGCCGGCGTCGAGATAGATCACGTCCGGATCGGGATCGAACAAGTGACGGGCATTTTTGGCGGGCATCGAAAACTCCAGTTCAAAGCGACGTCATTCAAGCAGTGGTCCGGCATTGTATCGTTGCTTGGCCGGCAGCGGGGTCGGTCTCGGCGAAAGGCGCGTTATGTCTGAACTGCAGCGATTCCCATCGGTGACCGGCGAACAGATGGCCGAAGTCGACCGGATGATGATCCGGGAGCTAGGCGTCGATGTGCTCCAACTCATGGAGGTCGCCGGACGGGCGGTGGCGGGCTTCGCACGCGACTGGATGCTCGGCGGCGATGCGGCCGGCAAGCGAGTGCTGATTCTCTGCGGAACTGGCGGAAACGGCGGCGATGGATTGGTGGCCGCCCGGTTCCTTCACGCCTGGGGCGCGCAGGTGGAGGTCTGGCTGAGTCATCGCCCCGATCCCGATCGAGGCGTGGCCGCTCACCAGCTCGCGATCGTCGAACGGATGAAAATTCCCGTGACCGTTTCGACGCTCCAACCCGATCTGCCTGCAGCGGATCTTGTGATCGATGCGCTGTTGGGATTCAGTCTCTCGGGACCTCCCTCCGGGGAAACGGCCGCCTTGATCCGGGCGGCGAACACACAATCCGCGCCGGTTCTGGCGGTCGATCTTCCGTCGGGGCTGCTCGCAACCGACGGCATCCCGCTCGAGCCCTGTATCCGTGCGACGACGACCCTGACGCTCGCGATGCCGAAGCGTGGCTTGTTCGAGCTCGCGGCAAGCGCGTTTGTGGGCGCGCTATTCGTGGCCGACATCGGGGTGCCGTCTGAAATCTATCTGAGCTTCGGTGTCAGTATTTCGCCCATATTCTCCCATGCGGACGTGGTCGAGTGCCTGTAACAGGTGATTCAATGACGAATCTCAATCAATTTCACCAAAAAGCGCCCCTATACCCTGTTCGCTCTCGATTACCTCGTCTACCATTCGCGCGCTGTCCGGTTTGCTACACTCCGCGTGGGGACGTAGTGGCAGCGGTTAATCTGACGCGATGCCGCGTCAGACTTGGACATCAACAGAAAGAGGTTGGGGATGGCAGCAGTTGAAGCCTATTGTGTCAAGTGCCGCGAAAAGCGCGAAGTCAAGGACCCAACGGACGTCACAATGAAGAACGGCCGCCACGCGATTCAGGGCACCTGCCCGGTATGCGGCACTAAGCTCTTTCGCATGGTGAGCGACAAAGCGGCTAAGGCGTAACCAAGCTGCACGTCCAATTCATCCAGTTCACCAAGACGGAGGCCGGGTCCGTGCCGACCCGGCCTCGCTCGTTCTTCCACTAGAGCGGCATCACGAAATTCTTCAATACACCGCCGCTGAGCGACGCCTCCATTGCTTCATGGAATGATGTCAGCGGGTATGCGCCGGCGAGCAGTGGTTTGACCTTCAAGCTTCCGTCCGCGATCGCCGCAATCGTTTTGGGATAGCAGAACGGCCCCAGGTGGCTGCCGTGGATGGTTAGCTCTTTCATGTCGCCAACGAGCGTCCAGTTGATCGTCGCTGGCTCATTGAAAACACTGAACTCGACGAATGTGCCGAGCTTCCGAACCGCCTGCAACCCCTGCAGGATGCCGGCCGCATTTCCGCTGGCTTCAATGTAGACATCGCAGCCGTAACCGCCGGTCAGGTCTCGCACGCGCTGAACCGCATCTTCTTGTGTCACGTCGATCCCGACGGCGGCGCCGAGCTGAAGCGCCATGTCGAGCCGGTACTGCCTGGCGTCGAGCGCGATCACCATGCCCGGATTGAAAAAGCGCGCGATCTGGATCATACAGAGCCCGATATTGCCGGCGCCGCCGATCACGACCACATCGCCTGGTTTGATCTCGCCGCGGTCGACCGCGTGCCAGGCGCACACTGCCGGCTCCACGTATCCCGCCTCGGAATCAGAGAGCGATTCAGGTACTTTATGAACCAACGCATTCTCCGGATAGCGATTGAATTTGGCGAATCCGCCGTCGGTTTGATGCTTGAAGCCGAAGATCCAATGGCGATTGCACATCCAATACTGATCGTTTTGGCAGAAACGGCAATCGCCGCAGGGAATGATCTGTTCGGCGATCACCCGGTCGCCGATCGCCACGCCGTGCTTTTCGGCCGCACCCTCGCCGAGCGCAACGACCCGGCCGGCATACTCGTGGCCGGCGATGCACGGTCCCTCGAGGTAACCGCTTTTGCCGTCCTTGCCCCAGAAGATCTCGTTTCCGAGCCAGGCTTTCATGTCGGAGGCACAGATGCCGCAGGCGCCGACCTCGACCAGCACTTCGCCGGGTCCGGGTTGCGGAACCGGACGCTCCTCAACGCGGTAGTCCTTCGGTCCATGCACTCGGACCGCCAGCATCGTCGTTTCGGTCATCGTCTGGGTCCTCCGATGCATTGTGCCTGAGATCGTTGCTGCAGTCTCCATCAGATCGACGGCGCTCGCAACGACGAAGGCTCGCATGGCCTGAACAACACAGAAACTGTAATCTTTGATGCAGAACTTCAAAATTGATCCCACGGTTCTCTTGACCTGCTTACCATGACATGATAGCCTGTTGAAGGAACCAATATGATTTTGCTGGAATCAAAATATGACGACCATCGCGGAAGAGATAACCGAACGCACCTATCGCATCTCTTCCGTCGAGAAGGCGTTTGTGGTGCTTGACGCATTCGCATCGCCGCCGTACCGGTTTACGCTCTCTGAAATTAGCGTTCGCACGGGTCTGTCGACGAATCAGGCATTCCGCCTGCTCCATACGCTGGTCGGCACCGGATACGTCCGTCAGGAGCCCGAAACCAAGATTTACAGTCTCGGGCCGCATGTCTTTGGCCTGGTTCCCGCGCTCTTCAACGGCGATCAACTGCTGCTTGCCGCCCGCGAGACGTTGGAGGCCGTTTTCAGCCAATCCGGCGAGGTCGTTTCGTTGATCGTGCCGGAAGGCGATTTCGGCACCATTTGTGTCTATGTTCGCGACCGCGCGGACTCAACCCTCATGCCCGCGTCGATCGGTTCGCGATCGCCTGACCTGCACGCCGGCGCGGTCGGCAAGCTCTTCTTGGCACACAAGAGCGAGCGCGAAATCGAACGTTACTTCACGGAGCGCGAGCCGCTTCTTCGATACACCGCCTACACACCGATCTCACGCGAAGCGGTCTCGCGGGAAATCCGCACGATCAGAGCTCAGGGCTATTCGATCAGTAACGAAGAAGTAGCCGAGGGTATGTACGGAATTGCCGCGCCGATTCGGGATCGTCGCGGAAGCGTGGTGGCGGCTATTACGATCGCCGTGCCCGTGTCGAGATCACGTCCGGATGAGCGCGAGCGCCACCAAACGGTGGTGATCGATGCGGCACGCCGGATTTCAGCCAATTTGGGTTATCGCGCCGTGGTGGCGCTTGGATAACTGCTTTCCAGATGCGATCCAGGATGGATTAGTCTGGTGGAGCATGACAATCTTCGATTCGATCCTGGAACACGAGGGAGAAAGCAATGGCTGTACCTATTCAACCTGAAAACTTGGACGTCCGAACACTCGAAGTAACGCGGCGAGGGCTGATCAAACTCGCCGGTGCGTCTGCCGGTCTCGCGGCGCTGACCGGCGGAAGCGTTGGCTCGTTTATCACCCCGGAATCGGCGTTCGCGCAAGATGCCGCGGCCGGAACATTGATCGAAGGCTTCACGCGGCCGATCGGACTTCTGGCCCCGATCGTCGACGCCGATCGCCAAACCCAGTTCTTGTTCGACACTCTGGTTTCCACGAGTGCCCAAACGTTGCAGCCGCAACCGAACCTGGCCGCGAGCTGGGAAATTTCGGAAGACGGACTGACCTACACCTTCACGCTCGCGCCGGATGTTGCGTTCCATGACGGCGAGCCTTTCACCTCGGCCGATGTGAAGTTCACCTTTGATCTTTTACTCAACGAGCTGACCGCGTCGGCTTACTACTCGCTCTTCAGCGGCCGGATTGCCTCGGTCGAAGCGCCTGATCCCACCACGGTGGTAGTTACCCTGACCGCTCCCTCGCCGACCTTCCTTGGCGATCTTTCCGCCTACAGCATTGGAATCTTGCCGCAGCATCTCCTGGCCGATGTCAAACCCGAAGAACTGGCCGCGAGCGAATTCGCGACCGCGAAACCGGTTGGTACCGGACCCTTCAAGCTCAAGGAGTTCCGCGCCGGGGAGGCCTTGATCCTGGAGGCAAATGCGGCCTACCACCGCGGCGCGCCGAAGCTCGAAGGACACGTGATCAAGATCCTCGGGGATTCGACCGTCGCCTACCAGCAACTGAAAACCGGCGAGGTCGATGTCGCCGCCATTTCCGCCGACTTCTACGACGATGCGAAGACGCAGGAGAACTTCACCTCGGTCGTCATCGACACCTTCGGCATCACCTTGCTGGCCTTCAACCAGGACGCGACCACTGGGTCGGCCGCGCTGCAGGATCTCAAGGTTCGGCAGGCGCTCTTCTACGGGATCGACCGCCAGTTGATCATCGATCGGATCCTCAGCGGGCTGGGTCAGGTCGCGGTCGGTACCGAGCCGCCCGCCACCTGGGCTCACCAGCCGGATCAGATTACCGAGAAATTCGCCTACGATGCCGCCAAAGCCGCCGCGCTACTCGATGAGGCCGGCTGGGTCGCGGGGGATGACGGCATTCGCGTGAAAGACGGCGCAAAGCTGACACTTCGTGCCCTGGCGAACTCCTCGGCGAAGACCAATGAGGGCATCATCCTCGCGATACAAGAATTCTGGGCGGCGATTGGGGTGGAATTGGCGCCCGCGCTCGAAGCCGACGCCTACTGGGACAAGCTCCTGGCCAAGGATTATCAGGTCGCGCTGGTGGGCTACACCTTCGCGCCCGATCCGGATCAATCACTGGCATGGTCGAGCACGAGCCCATACAACGCTTGGGGCTACAGCAACCCGAGAGTCGACGAACTGCTCGCGAATGGGCTGGCCTCTTCAGATATCGAAGAACGTAAGGCGATCTACCTCGAGATGCAGAACATCCTGCTGGCCGATCTTCCGGCAGCCGTGCTGCACTTCGATCAGCGGGTGACCGGCGTCAACAACCGGGTCAAGAACTACGTTCCGACCGCGGTCGGTTACTACTACGCGATTCACTTCGACGCACCGACCTGGGAGATCGCGGCCGCCGAGTAGGCTTTTCGTCACTATGAGTAGTCTGTCCAGCCACAATTGTCGGGCTGCAAGACATACCTGCTCCACCGTCATCCTGAGGCGACACCGAAGGATCTCTCGTTCAAATTCCGCGCAGTTCTAGGAGAAAACGGTCTATACACCCCGGTGAGCGTCGATTATCGAACCAAGACGGACGCCGAACAAGGAGAGATCCTTTGACAAGCTCAGGATGACGGTTTGCCGGATGGCCGTTCATTTACCCAAAACAGCAGGGTCCAGGAAAAATCGTCGTGCTCCTTTCATGTAACGGTGTGTGCGGAACGGGGCTACTTTGAATGGCACGGTATATCGTCCGCCGGTTGTTGCAGATTCCGTTGCTTTTGCTCGGCGCGACGATCATCACCTTCTCGATCGTTCACCTCGCGCCCGGAAGTCCGGTTGACGATCTGCGGCTTTCGATTCCTGGAATCAGCCCCGAGGATTTGGCGAGGATCGAGCGCACGCTCGGGCTCCACAAGCCGCTCCACCGCCAGTACCTGGGCTGGCTCGGACAGCTCGTACAGGGCGACTTCGGCATTTCGATGACCAATCGCCGGCCCGTGCGAGCCGAATTCTTCGAACGGCTGCCGAACACCTTGCTGCTGACGACATCCGCTCTGGTCGTCGCGCTGTTGATCGCGGTGCCAGTTGGAATCGTCGCGGCGATCAAGCGCAATTCGGCGTTCGACCAGTTTGCGAACGGCTTCGCCACGCTCGGAAATGCGCTACCCACCTTCTGGATCAGCCTGCTCCTGATCCTCGCCTTTTCGGTTCAAGCCTCGAGTTGGGGACTTCCTATGCTTCCATCGAGTGGTATGCGCTCGGTTGTCGGTGGTGGCGCTCTGGGCGATCGTCTCCGCCATCTTGCGATGCCGGTCGCGGCGCTGAGCGTCTTTCAAATCGCCGATTTCATGCGGTATGTGCGTGCGCAAATGCTAGAGGTTCTGGGACAGGACCACGTGCGAACTGCCCGCGGCAAAGGACTTAGCGAGCAGGCGGTCATTGTGGGTCACGCGTTTCGAAACTCGCTGTTGCCGCTGGTCACGCTCGTCGGCCTCTCGATTCCACAACTTGTCGCCGGCGCGGCGGTCGTTGAGACCATCTTTTCCTGGCCGGGAATCGGCTCACTGAGTGTCGAATCGGCCGCGAACCGCGACTATACGACCGTTATGGGGCTGACCGTGTTCATTGCCGGCTTTACGTTGTTCTCCAATCTCGTGACCGACATCCTCTACGCCGTGGTCGATCCGCGGATCAGGTACCGGTGACGCAAGGGTAAGGCGGTGAGGGGGAAAGGCGGTTAAGAGAACGGAAGAGGAAAAGAGCTCTTCGGCAACGAGGACGCGTGAATCGAGAAACAGCCGGCGGGCGTGGCGGCGGTTTCGGGCGAATCGGCTGGCGATCTTCGCGCTCGTCGTGTGCGCGATCTTGCTGGCGCTTGCGATCGCTGCGCCGCTGGTTACTCGGTACATCACCCATGTCGGCCCGAACAAGCAGAGCCTGCTGCAAAACTTTCAACCTCACGGCGATGGGCACTGGCTGGGCACCGACGAATATGGTCGCGATGTGCTGACCAGGCTGGTTTATGGCATGCGAGTGTCATTGGGAGTCGCCGCGCTGGCGACCCTGGTCACACTTGTGGTCGGCACGGTAGTCGGCGCGACAGCGGCGTTCTACGGAGGAGTCGTCGACCAGGTCTTGATGCGGATAGTCGACGTCATGCTGTCGATCCCGGGCATTTATCTGTTGATCCTGATCGGGGCGCTCTTCAGAGTCGGGCCCGGCGAGCTTGCCGTCTTGATTGCCCTCATCAGTTGGTATGGTCTCGCACGCTTGATTCGAGCGGAAGTGCTTTCGATCCGCCAACGTGAGTTTGTCGAGGCCGCGAGGGTGATCGGCGCATCCGGCCATACGATCATCTTCCGTCATGTGATGCCGAACGTGACGCATCTGATCGTGGTGTTTGCGACCGGCGCAATCCCGAGCTACGTGCTGCTTGAAGCCGCAATGTCCTTTCTCGGACTCGGTATTCAGGCACCGACCGCCTCACTGGGAAGCATGCTCATCGGCTCGACCCAGTATCTCTACAAGCGGCCCGCGCTCATCTTCTTCCCAGGGTTGACGATCACGGTGATCGCGCTCATGGTTTCGATTGTCGGCAACGCGTTGCGCGATGCGTTGGATCCCCGGCTCAATGGTTGACGCGCTTCAGGAGCAAAGTACATGAAGATTCCAGCAGAGGTTTTTGAACAGGGCGAATCCTATTCTCAGTATCGGGAGCGCATTCTGGCCGAGGAGGGAACGATGCGCGATCTCCTCATTGCGAGCGAGGCAAAGCTCGCGCAAACGGAGATCGACATCTCCCCGTTTCTCCGCCTATCGCGGCAGTACCGGGTACTTGTGCTGTCGGAGGACTGGTGCGGTGACTGCACGGACAACCTGCCGATTCTCAACCGGATCGCGGCCGAAACCGGCAAGATCGATGTGCGGATCGCTTCCCGTGACGCCAATGAAGCAATCGCGGACGCGTTCCTGAAGTACGGCAGGTTCAGATCGATTCCGCTGGTGCTCTTCCTGAATGAAGACGGCACGGTTGCCGGTCACTTCATCGAGCGACCCGAACGTGTGACCGAGCTCCGCGCGGCCAGGCGAGCAGAGATCTACGAGCAGCACCCGGAATTCGGCGCGCCTGAGGCGTACGCGACACTAGAGCCTGAGTTGCGAGCAGCACTCGGCGAACTGCTGATGGAGATACGGGAGGACGTGCGTCCGTTTGCGATTGCGGAGGTCGTGCGTGAGCTTGGCGCGATCGCCGAACAGGCGGATGCGGCAGAGGTGCGGGCATAGCGATGGCAAAGCAACCCCTGAAAGTGACGATCTCCTATTGCGCCGAATGCGGATATGAACCGCGGACGCTTGAGCTTGCCGGCGCATTGATGAAGGCGTTTGGTTACAAACTCGCTGCCATTGAGCTCGTGCCCTGGCACGAGGGATCGTTCGATGTGCTGGTCAACGGCGAGCTCATCCACTCGATGTATCGCGAAGGCGGCTTTCCAGAATCGACCGACATGATCCAGATCATCCGCGAAAAACTTGCCTCCCCGGTATCTTGATCAGCGCCTGGTCGAACGTCGCATCATGGCCGTCGCGCAGGAACCTGAGAACGTGGCCATTCTGTAGGGGCAGACCTCCTGTCTGCCCTTCTTCACACATCGCAATACTCATTTTTCGATTGCTGCTTGTTGTCTGATGCATCCGATTGGCGCGATGATTTCTCCATGAAGCAACCATCTACCGCAGTGATCCTTGCCTCCGCTTCGCCACGCCGGCGCGAGCTCCTCAGCCGCCTCGGAGTGCCGTTTTCGGTCATGGTCAGCGGTGTCGATGAGGATGTCGAAGACGAATCGCGACCCGGCGAAATGGTCATCCATCTCGCTGAGCGCAAAGCCCGGTCGGTCGCAGACACGTTGACCGAGGGGCTCGTGATCGGCGCCGGCACAACCGTGGTGATCGACAGTCAGGTGCTCAACAAGCCGATCGACACGACAGATGCCCGCCGCATGCTCGTTCGATTGCGCGGCGGAGCGCACGAGGTTTGGACGGGAGTCGTCGTGATCGATGCCGCGACGAGCCGCGCCGCTTCGGGCGCCGTTTGCAGTTTGGTCCAGATGCGAGGATGCACCGATGCCGAATTCGACGCGTATGTCGCGACCGGCGAACCGCTCGACAAGGCGGGAGCGTACGCGATTCAAGGCGGCGCCGGCATTTTTGTCGAGCGGATCGATGGCTGCTATACGAACGTCGTTGGGTTGCCGCTGTGCGAGCTCAGTCAATTGCTTGCGGAATTCGGAATTGTCGGGTTGACGGAGGCATTTTCCTGCACACTCGCTGACGGATCGATCTGTCCGCGCGCCATCGAATTCAGGCAACGACAACGGCGCCTCGGAGTTCAAACCCGACGCCGCCATGATCGGACTGCGCGCTCGACTATTTCGCGCGAGCCCTGAACCCGGCTGCCTGTGCATCCTCCTCGGTGGCGAAACAGATCTCCGGGATGGTCTTTGTGTACGAAGGCTCGCCGGGCAGGTGATAAATCCGCGACGAGGCATTGCCCTTGATCGGGTGCGCGTCCGGGCAGGTCGCCGAACCGTCGCCCTTGACCCAATGGCCACCGCCCTCGAGACCCGCGGGCGCGTCATCGGTCACGACCACGCCAAAGGCATCCGGTTCGACCCGTGCGGGCCTGAACGTCCCACTATTGTCTTCGCCGGCTTGAATGACCGACCCGGATTCTTCGGTCCGCTGTCGATCGGCGACCGCGGCGTCGCCCGATCGGATGTCGCGCGCAGCTTCTTCGATCGCGCCTCGCGATCGTCGAGATACGGACGAGATGGCTGTTTGGGTTCGCCACACAACCGCTGCAATCGCGGCGCTGAAGAAGACCGCCCATTTCCAACGTCCATGGCCCTTGGCACGACTTTTTCGTATTTGAGGGAACGAAAAATTGCTCATAGCGGCTCCTCCTCGCTTTCGCGACGGCTGTACACGGCAACCTGTGCCAGATCGATGCCACCGGAGCCGGTAGCCGCTAGCCATGAGCCACTAGCTCAAGAACTCGGGACGGCCCATGTGGGAATCCGTGGGTTGAGATCTCGAATAGCCAGCGGCTAACGGCTCACAGCTCGTTGCTACATTTCGTATGGCGCATCGATTGCAAGCAGCGCCAGACCGTTCGCCAGCGCGGTGCGCGTTGCCGCGACCAGCGCCAGGCGGGCGGTGCGCGTCGGCTCGGGCGAATCGATCACCGGGCAGGCGTGATAGAAGTCGTTGAATTTCTTTGCCAGATCGAACACGTACGACGAAATCCGGAGCGGTCGATACTCATCGGCAGCGCGCTGGATTTCCGCGGGTAACGCCGCCACTTGCTGCAGAAGCGCGAGCTCCTCCGGCTGTAATTCACCGAAATCTAGATCCACGTCGCTTTCGCCTGCGCTCCAGGCCCCCGCCTTCTGCAGAATGCGACAGGCCCGTGCATGCGCATACTGGATATACGGTGCTGAGTGGCCGTCGAACGAAAGCGCCTCGTCGAGATCAAAGACAACAACTTTGTTGTTGTCTCGTGCCAGCATCGCGTATTTCAGCGAGCCTAAGGCTACCTGCCGGGCGACGAGCGCCTTGCTCCCCGGCGCCATGTCGGGATTCTTTTCTTCGATGATCTCCCGCGCCCGCGCCAGTACCAGGTCCCGCACGTCGTCGTACAGTGGCGCGTTGCCCTTCCGTGAGGAGATGATCCCTTCCGGCAGCGTGACGATCTCGTAGCTCAGGTGAAACGCATGCTTCGCCTGCTCGAAGCCCCAGAGCTCGAGCACCTTGAAGATTTGTTGGAAGTAGAGCGACTGTCGAACATCGACCACCCAAATCGCGCGATCGATCCCAAACTGATCGTATTTTTGCTTTGTCAGCGCCAGATCCTTGGTCGAGTAGAGCGTGGTTCCGTCTGACCGGAGAATGGGAATTGTGCGATAGGTCTCCTGCTCGAGGCCGAGCTTCTCGTCGATCTTGACAACCGGAACGCCGCCCTCGCCGATCTCCGCGATACCCTTCGCCAGCAATTCCTGGACGATGGCACGACCCTCTTGCTCGACCTCGCTCTCGTAAAACCAAACGTCGATCTGAGCCCCGAGCTCGTCAAAGATTCCGCGGAAATCGGATAGGCTCCATTCCCGCGTTTCCTGCCAGAGCTTGATGAATTCGGGATCTTGCCGCTCCCATCGCTGGAAGGTTGCCTTGATCTCCTCTTGCCATCGCGGAACGTCCATCCACCAGTCGATGTGCGGATCGAGCTCTTGCCAGCGCGCGAATCGCTCCTCCGGGGTCGTGGTCGGTTCGGGCATCCCCTCGATCGGCACGAGGGGCTTCGGATTGAGCACCTCTTCCCTTAGCTGGTCACCGACGATCGGCCAGAACTTGACGATCACGTCCTGTTCTCGCAATTGATCGTCTTTGATCTCCTGCGCGTGTGTGAAGCGACCGAGAAGATAGGCGATATCCTCGCCATGAGTGTTCTTGCGCCACAGGAACTTGAGCAGCTTGTCGATCGCGACGATGAATGCTTGATCTTCTTGTGCAAGCAAGTGCAGAAGCTCAATGACCTCTTTCCTGTAGTCGATCCGGGCATTGGCTTCCGCGTAGATTTCAGCCAACCACCGTCCCCGAGCCGACGGATCGGCCGGCTCCTCACCGGAGTGGAATCGCTCATAACACCACAGGCACCTGACGACATGCATACCGATGTCGCCGGGATAGCTTGCCTGCAATACGGGGTATCCGGCGGCAATCAGGATGTTGCTGACGGCGACGCCGAGACACGTGTTCCGCAGGTGGCCGATATGGAAGACCTTGTGGGTGTTCGGTTGCGAGTGCTCCACCATCACCCGTTCGGTCTTGTCCGCCCCGTGGCCGTAGGTCGAACCGAGACGCAGAACCTCGCCGATGAGCCTCGAGGCCACCGCGTTGGCGTCGAACGAGATATTGACGAAGCCGTTCACCGCCTCGACCTTGCCGATTCCGGCGCCGAGCTGGGCGGCGACTTTTTCCGCCAATTCCTGCGCTTTGTCGCGCGTCGCATCGCCAGAGAGCTTTTTGGCTTCTTTTTTGGATAGACCTTCGAGCTTCCCGCTCGCCTCGAGCTCCGCCATCACGACTTCGCCGGCAAGTTGGTGACAGACGGAGGTGGCGACACCCCAGGTTCCGGAGAACGGAATCGGGCGAAGGTCGATCGATCCGCGCGGCGTCAAACCGAGCTCCGCCAAGGCGGCGGCGATCTTTTCCCGCGCTTCGCGACCCTCTCTCGCGACGATCCCTTCGCCAGTTTCTTGGACTGTCTGCTCACTCATCGATCATTCCTTACTGACGATTGACGTTTCTACCACGTAAACACAACAACGCGCCGCGGATAAACCCGGCGGCGCGTCTACCTCGACAGCCTTGAATGATACCTTACTCCAGGGTGTCGTCAGGCTCCTCACCGAGGATTGGACGAAGAAACCAGGCGACACCGGAAAGCAGGATGACGAGACCGGCAATGGCGGCAATGAGCTGCTTCCAGCCGAATCCGTCGCCGCCGCCGCTAATTCCGATCGGATCGGCAAAGACCGAGCCGATCATGATCGCCGCGCCAAACGCAATCACGACTAAGGACGCTATTCGAGTAGTCGTCGGCGATGTGAGCGGAGATTGGGAGGACACGGGCGGCTCTCCAAAATCCTCACCACGGGATGAGGCGTTGTGAACCCAGAACGGCCAGCGTGAATTCGAACTGCAATGAGTAGTATCGGGCGATCCCAAAACCGTGACTCGGTGGCAAGAACACGTTTGACTCACGCTCGAAAGTATAACATGAGGAACGCACCGGTCATGTCGTAAAGCCCCGGAATCAGGTGGAAAGCTCACGTCATATGCGCCTTCAAGCTCATGCCATCATGGGTGTTTCTGTCTTTGTTCGTTGGCGCATACCCCATACGGTTCGGTCGCGCTTCGTGTGAATCAAGCGTACGCACAGCCAGATGCCCGCCGCGGAGAGACTTCAATGCAATCGATGCCCGGCTGGTGCACCCTGATCGAGCGCACGGTGGATCGTGCCACAATGCACCGAAATCAGGGGATGCGCTTGACCATTGGGCACTCTTTCAGTGTACGATGCCCGTCGCAAGCGTCGGCGCGGTGCGGGGTCCGGCAACGGCGCGGGCGTTTGGAATTTGTTACCATCCTGCTCGTTTCGCGGTATCCTGGAATTTCGTTATCTGATCGGGGTTTGTGGAATGCCGTGGGGGCGCACTCCCGAAACGGTTGTGCCGCCTTCGAACGGCAAAGCGATAGCCCTCACCATGTGAGGGCTTCTCGCATCTAGCGCGAGGAAGCGCCCGGGGAACCCGGTACTTTTGGCGCCGTCGATACTCAAGCGATTTGGAGGCGGAATGAAACGGCACGGCCAATCGAAGCGACGGACGATGGCGTTTCGCTCCATCACCATCCTCTCGCTATTGGCACTCGCCGCGGCGGCATTCATGCCGTACGTGGTCGATGCCGAAAATCCATACTCCACGATCAGCCCGAAGACCGATGCCGCCTCAGATATTCAGTTCCTTTACAAGATCATTTTTTGGTTGGCCCTGGCGGTCTTCATTTTTGTCCAGTTCGGCGTCGCTTACACCGCCCTTCGATATCGTCGTCGCCACGAAAATGAGCCAAGGCCCGCCCAAATTCACGGCAACAAAACGGTCGAAATCGTGTGGACCATTATTCCGGCAGTGATCCTCATTGCCATCTTCATTCCGAATGTGCAGGCGCTCTACGACTTCGATTCGGAATCAAAATCGGGCGAATACGAGATCGAGATTTACGGGAAGCAGTGGTGGTGGGAAGTCCACTACAGCAAACCGGACGAAGTCGCGAGCGTCATTACCGCGAACGAGATTTATGTGCCGGTCGGCAAGAAGATCCAGCTCGACCTCTATACCAACAACGTAATCCACTCGTTTTGGGTGCCACAGCTTTCCGGCAAAATGGACTTGATACCGGGGCACATCAACCGCATCGGGTTCACGGTCGAAGAGGCCGGCATCTATTACGGGGAATGCGCCGAGTTCTGCGGGGATTCCCACGCCCTCATGCGGTTCAAAGTCATTGCGGTGGATGAAGCGACCTTCGGCCAGTGGCTGGAGGGGTTTAACGCCGGTCCGAGCTCGGCCGCGCTCGCTGTCACCAGCGACATCACCAAGGCGCCGCAGTCATTCGGCGTGTGCCTCGGTTGTCACCGGGTGAACGGAACGAATGCGAATGCGGCTCCTGTCGGCTTGAATCAAGCGGCTGAGCTGGAGAGCGGCGGCGATGGTCCCGCCAAATCCGCTGGTCCGAACCTCACGGACTTCGCGTGCCGCACCACGATCGGCGCCGGCGCGATGCCAAACGATGAGGAGCATCTGCGCGAGTGGCTTGTTGACCCGAGTGCCGTAAAGCAAGGTAACTACATGGGGACGGTCATCAAAATCGATCCCGTTACCGGAAAGAGCACGCTCGAGGTTCCGACTGCTGACGAAACTGATGACCCCGCACGCACCAATCTGGATGTCGTCGTCGAGTACCTGATGGCGCTCAGACCTGAAACCGGCTGCGTGCCGTTGACGGGCATCAACGCGGAGAACGTGATTCAGCTCGCGCCCGCGGAACCGCCCGCCACGTCAGCTTCTATTGGATTCGAGACCGTCACGGATTCAAGATCGTAACCGCCTGGTCATGCTGATGGCACGACGGATACGAAAGAGTCGATACGCGAATCGATCCGCTCGTTGGGTATCGCAGGAGTAACAGATGGCAACTATTGCCCAACCGCAAACGTTGATCACTCCAGCTGTCAAGTCTGAGACCGGCATCTGGAGCTGGATCACGACGATCGACCACAAGCGGATCGGCGTGCTCTACGGGCTCACGGCGCTGCTCTTTTTCCTGTTCGGCGGTTTGGAGGCGTTGATCGTGCGCCTACAGCTCATCACGCCGAATAACGACGTCTTGAGCGCGGCGCGCTACAACGAAATGTTCACGATGCACGGCACGACAATGGTCTTTCTGGCCATCATGCCGTTGAACGCCGCTTTGTTTAATTACTTGGTGCCGCTGCAGATCGGCGCTCGCGACGTCGCATTCCCACGTTTGAACGCCTTTAGCTATTGGACCTTCCTTGGCGGCGGAATCATTCTCAACATGAGCTGGTTTTTCAACGCGGCGCCGAACGCAGGTTGGTATGGGTACGCTCCAATTACCGAACAGGCGTGGAATCCTGGACGCAATGTCGACTTCTGGATCCTGGGACTTGTCTTGCTGGGCGTTTCGTCGATGGCCGCATCGATCAATTTCACCGTCACCATCTTCAACATGCGCGCGCCTGGCATGAACATGATGCGCATGCCGATTTTCACCTGGTCGGCGCTCATCGTCTCGATCCTGCTCGTGCTTGCGCTACCGGCGATCACGGTCGCGCTCATTCTGCTTTCGATGGACCGATTCACCGGAACGAGCTTCTTTGCCCAGGCCGCCGGTGGTGATCCGCTCCTCTGGCAGCACCTCTTCTGGGTCTTCGGTCATCCCGAGGTTTATATCCTGGTGCTTCCGGCCTTCGGCATCGTCTCAGAGATCATGCCGGTCTTCAGCCGCAAACCTCTGTTCGGGTATTCAGTCATGGTTTACGCGATCGGAGCGATCGCGTTTCTCGGTTTCGGCGTGTGGGTCCACCACATGTTCACGACCGGTCTTGGACCGACCGCGAACGCTGTCTTCTCGGGCAGCACCATGTTGATCGCAATCCCGACGGGCGTGAAGATCTTCAACTGGCTGGGAACGATGTTCCGGGGCTCGATCAAGTTCACAACGCCGATGCTCTTCGCGGTCGGAATCGTTTCCCAGTTCACGATCGGCGGACTTTCGGGCGTCATGCATGCCTCACCACCGATCGACACCCAGCACAACGACTCCTACTTCGTGGTCGCTCACTTCCATTACGTTCTCTTCGGCGGATCGATCTTTGGTCTCCTCGCGGCCGCCTACTACTGGTTCCCGAAGATGACCGGCAAGATGATGGATGACCGTCTCGGGAAGTGGAATTTCTGGTTGACCTTCATCGGATTCAACATGACCTTCTTCCCGATGCACTTCCTCGGCCTAAATGGCATGCCGCGCCGTTACTACACCTATGGTGATGGCAGCAATTGGGGATTCTGGAATGCGATGGTTTCGTTTGGCGCGTTCTTCCTGGGCGCCACGGTGTTGCTCTTCGTTTACAATCTCGGGAAGAGCCTTCGCAGTGGAAAGCCGTCCGGGAATAATCCCTGGGACGCTGCGACCCTCGAGTGGGGGATTCCGTCACCGCCGCCCCCCTACAACTTTGCGCAGATTCCCCAAATCGGCCACCGCGATCCTATCTGGTGGGAAAAATACGAGCAGGACAGCGATCACGGTCATGCGGCGAGCGACCCGCAGGATCTGTCCAAGATGAACGAGCTCCGGGGCCATATCCATATGCCAAACCCCTCGTATTATCCGGTTATTGCGTCGCTGGGGATGTTCATCGCCGCGTTGGGACTCCTTTTCGACAATCCGAAGATAACGGTCGGACTCCTGCACCTGCCGGCACTCTGCGCACTTGGCATGGTCGTGTTGGTTGTGGGCATTTATGGCTGGGCGTTCGAGCCGGCTGGCTAACAGAGTCGACCGGCTGATTGGTCGATCCATCGACGGGTCGACTCGTTTCGGAGGAACGTACAGTGGCACAAGCGGCAGCAACGCTCGAAACAGCACACGGCGCTGGTCATATTGGCGACCACGACCATGGTCATGCGGAACACCCGCCCACCAGCATGGGCGTCGACAGCCGCAAGGTCGTGATGTGGGTCTTTCTCGCCTCCGACTGCATGTTCTTCGGTTCGTTGATCGCGACCTATCTCATCTATCGCGGACGTGCCGAAGAACTCTACCTGGCGGGATGAGATCGTTGACGATGGTGTTGGCTATGGATGCCGTGCAGAAGGGCGATGCCCGCAACACGCGTGTCTGGCTTGCGGCGACGTCGATTCTCGGCTCGATCTTTGTCGGTGGCCAGGTCTTCGAATTCACCCACTTCAAGCACGAGGGCCTCGGTCTCACCACCAACATATTCGGCACTACCTTCTACACGCTGACCGGCTTCCACGGCGCGCACGTCACGCTCGGAATCGTGATGCTGGTCTCGCTCTTGGTGCTGTCGCTACGCGGCGGGGTCACAAAGCGAGATGCGATGAATGTCGAAATCGTTGGTCTCTACTGGCACTTCGTCGACATCGTCTGGATCATCATCTTCACGCTTGTCTACTTGATCCCGTATGAGAAGATCGAAACGATTAAGCACGAAGGCGAGGCAGGGCTTCGGATTGTCGGCATAGGTTAGCCTCGCGAGAGAACCGGGGAAACCCAGTTCTTCGCGAGCGAATCCGCGGATCGAACATGGCTGGAGGCAATTGATGGCGCACGGTGTTAGCGTCGCCGGCGGGCACGAAATCGAGCACGAGCACGCGCATCCGGGCGCGCTGACCTACATCAAGGTCGCCGTCGTCTTGTCGGTGATCACGCTCATCGAGGTGATCATTTACTACCTTGGTTTGCCGCATGGCGTTTTGGTTACGGGCCTGCTCGTCTTTTCGGCGGTGAAATTCGTCACCGTCGTTGGCTTTTTCATGCATTTAAAATTCGACGATCGGCGGCTCTTGGGGATCTTCGCGGGGGGCCTTGGACTTGGTCTCGTGATCTTGCTCGCAATCGATGCCTTGCAGAGCGCGGACAAACTGGACTACGCGCAGGATATTCTCGTCGTCCAAGAAGCGGCGACTGATCACGAATAAGCGAATGATCCGGGTTCGGCCCGTTTTTCATCGAAGGAAGGCTGAGGTCGCTTCGCAGTCGCTTCCGGGCCGCCCTCGAGGGGCCACATGACCGTTCCACTCATCCCCAGTCTGCATACCGGTGGTTCCTATCCTTCAGGATGGCTTCACAGCGATTGGCGTCCGGAGCCGACGGTCATTCTCGGTGTCTTTGCCTTGATCGCCGCCTATCTCTGGTGGACGGGTCCCAATAACCGCACGGCCGCGGGAGAAGACATCAATCCAGTGCGAGGTGGCCAGCGGGTTGCATTCGTGCTTGGATCGCTTGTTGCGCTGATCGCGCTCAATCCGCCGCTCGACGATTGGGCAGACAGCTACCTGCTCAGCGCCCACATGTTTCAGCATCTCTTGCTGATGTTCGTAACCGCGCCGCTCTGGCTGGTCGGCACGCCGGATTGGCTATTTCGGCGACTCGTTGCAAGGCGGCCGGTCGAGCAGATCGGACGCTTTCTTACCCGGCCGGTCGCGTCTCTCGTGATCTCAAACTGCATCGTGATCTTCTGGCACACGACGTTTGCCTACGAAGCCGCGCTTGGCAACGAGGCGCTGCATATCCTCCAACACGTTTCGTTCATTACTGCCTCGCTCATTGCTTGGTGGCCGGTGTACGGCTCGTTGCCGGAGTGGCCGCGGCTCTCCAATCCAATGGCATGCCTCTATCTTTTCGCGATGACTGTTCCCGGTGGGATTGTTGGAGCGTTCGTAACCCTGGCGGAACCGGGACTCTACAAACCTTATATGCTTGCGCCGCGAATCTTCGGTCTCGATCTTGCAACCGATCAGGAAATCGCCGGCTTGATGATGTGGGTGCTGACGAGTGTTATTTACTTGGGGATCATCTCGGTTCTCTTTTTCAGGTGGGCCGCGGCCGAAGACGCAAAAGAGGGCCGTGGTCCCGCGCGGCCGCCGGCGCCAGCATCGGATCCGCCCGCGGTTCGGTTGGCTGACTCCTCGACTTCTGGCGCACCTGGGTGACCGATGAAGGACGCGTCCGTCATTCGCCAACTTGCCGTTTCCGTGGAGAGCGAAACGGCGGCGTCCCGAGAGCGCCGTCGCGAGCAAGACGAAAAGGAGACCGTTTGGGTCTTTGTTTGGACGCTTTTTGCCTTCAAGACCGCAACGCTGGTGGCGACGTTTTGGGCGGCGGCCGGTTCGATGGATGCCGCGATGTTACTGATGGCAACGAATTGGTTCTGGATCGCGCTGCCTATGTTCGCGATCTGGGGCCCGCTATTGTTCCACCTCCGCAAGCGACAAATGCGCCGCCGTCGAGACGCGATGGTGCGGTCGGAATGGATGCTCGAGTGAATGATCGCGCTGTGCTGGAAGGCGGTTGCATCGGTACGTCCGTGCGCGGACAATGCATGGCGTTTGGAAGTGATTTCAGGGGGCGGGGATGAACAACGCAAAGATCTATCGATCATTCGTTTTGCCGGCCATTGTGCCGGTCGGCGTGATGATCGTCACCGGCGTGCTGATTGCCCTGATTGGCGAGCTTTTGTTAGGGCTCGCCAGCGACAATCCGGGGAGCGACATCGAGCGGCCCGAGCTCTGGGGCGCGGTCGCGATCGCACTGGCCGTCCTGTTCGGAAGCGCCTATGTCGCGACTCGTCCCAAGGGATCGCTCGGCCGGTTTGATGAGGAGCTCGCCATTGGCAAACGACCGCTGCTCGCCGCACCGCTCCCGCCCGTCGACGTGCTTGCCCGCCGGGGGTTGGTCGGGAAGGTCACCGATATTCGCCCCGAGTTCACGCTGTACGCTCGGAACGGCGCGTTGGCGAAGGTCGTCGAGGTGCTCCCATCAGCAAGAGAAGAGTATGGTCATTTGCGACAGGGGCTGATCTACGCACAGGGCGTTTCCGGCGCGAACGACGAGCTCTGGATTCCTGGCGAGGCAGTCTCGGCCGTCTACCCCGAAACGCAATCCGCTTTTCTCGCCATCGCCGGCGATGAGGTCGAATTCCTCGGATGGCATCGACCTCCGGCCTCGTTCCGGCGCACTACGCCCAAAGAAGAGCAGAAGCTTTACTAGCCGCGAGCCGCTAGCTTCTAGCCATGAGCTCCTTCCACGGAGAAGTTGATGGCCGGATCTGAGCGGTTCGATTACGTGATCGTGGGCGGCGGCGGTTGTGTGCTTGCCAACCGGCGATCGGAGAACCCCGATAATCGGGTTGAACTGGTCGAAGCGGGCGTCGATACCCCGCCGAATCACACCGATCACGTGCTCTGGGACAGCTATCCGATCATTGCTTACTTTGATCGTCGCCGCCAATGGACCGATCTCCGCATCCGTACTCGGCCCGACGGACCCCCTCCGTACGTTCGAGCAGTCCAGGGTCATGGGCGGCCGCTCGAGTATCGACGGCCAGATGGCCAGCCGAGGATAGCCGGCCGACTACGACGAGTGGGCGGAATTCGCAGGCGCCGGTTCGACCTGGAACGAGGTTCTCCCCTATTTCCGGCGCATGGAGCGCGATCTCGACGAATCCGGCGCTGAGCGTGGATTCTCCGGTCCGCTGCCGATCCGCGGAGTACCTCGGCAGGAGTGGCCGGCGTTTTCGGACAACTTGGCGACCGCGGTCGAAGCGAGCGGTTTGCCCTTCATCGCCGGCCAGAATGCCGGTTCCCGCGATCCCGCGTGTTTCTCGATCGCGATCAACAATGAGGGAGATCGCCGGGTCTCGTCCGCGATCGCCTACCTCGACGCTGCTACCCGCCAGCGGTCTAACTTGTCGATTTATTCCCAAACTCGAGCTCGCCGGCCCTCGCTCGATGGACGAAAAATCACCGGTGTCGAGATCGCCCGAAGCGGCGGCATTTCGGCGCTTTCGGCCGCGACGTGATCGTCTCCGCGGGCTCGACCCACGCACCGCCCATACCAAGTGCTACAAGCGGCTCGCGGCGGTCAACGGTCGAAACAAGGCGATCACAACCGCACTAGGCCGGCTCCTTGATACCCCTGCGACGATCAGAGAGCGCGTGGTTCGCGCCATCATCACCGGCGGAAGCTCGTTGATGAGATCGTGAACGATGACGATGCGCTCGATGCCTTCTTGCTCCAGACCGTGACCGGCATCTGGCATGCGACCGGCACCTGCCGGATGGGTAACCCAAACGCCCCGCTCGCCGTCCGCGTCCCGGACGGGCATGTGATCGGAGTGGAGGGCCTTCGCGCTTGCGACGGCTCCGTCATGCCGGCCATCCCACGCGCGAACCCCAACATCCCGATCACGATGATCGCGGAAAAGATGAGCGACGCGATTCTAGCTGCAAGCTGCTAGCTCCAAGCTCCAAGCTCCATGGAGAACGTAGAATCCGCTCGTATTGGAACGGCCTGTCAAACCGTCATAAAGCTTGTGGCTTGCAGCTAGCGGCTAGGAGCTCACGATGCGATTCAGCCGGATGATCACCGCCGTTGAGGCGCATGCCGAGGGCGAACCGGGGAGGGTGATCACCGGGGGCGTCGGCGATGTGTCCGGCGCCACCATGTTCGAGAAGATGCTCCATCTCCAGGAGCATCGAGACGACATTCGCAAGCTCATGCTCAGGGAACCGCGAGGCTACCCAGGTCTCTGCTGCAACATCCTGCTCCCGCCAACCCACCCGGACGCGGACGCTGGGTTCGTGATCATGGAGCAGATGGAGTACGCGCCGATGTCCGGTTCGAACACCATCTGCGTTTCAACGGTGCTGCTCGAAACAGGCATCTTGCCGATGATTGAACCGGTCACCGAGCTCACGCTTGAAGCGCCGGCGGGCCTTGTCCGTGTCCGGGCGGAGTGTTCTGGCGGCAAAGTGACGCGGGTCACGTTTCGCAACGTTCCCGCGTTCGCGATTCATCTGGATGTGCCGGTCGAAGTGCCAACTCTTGGCACGGTCACCGTCGACGTCGCCTGGGGCGGCATGTTGTACGCCCTGTTCGATGGCAAACAGGTGGGGTTGAGTGTGACCGCGGACGAGGGCGCGGATTGCGTCCGCATCGGCGAAATGGTCAAGACCGCGACTCGGGAGCAGTACCCGGTCTCTCACCCCGAACATCCTGAGTTAATCGGGCCGTCAATTGCGCTCATCGCCGGTCCACCGGCGCGCCCGGACGCCCACGCCAAGAACACCGTTGTGATCTCCACCGGAACCTTCGATTGGGAGAAGCCCTCCACCTGGACCGGCGTGCTCGATCGTTCCGCTTGCGGCACCGGCACATGTGCGCGCATGGCCGTGCTCCACGCCAAGGGACAGCTGGGACTGAATCAGGATTTCGTCCATGAGTCGATCATCGGCACGACCTTCACCGGCCGGCTGATCGAGGAGACCACGGTCGGGCCTTACCGCGCGGTGGTCCCCACAATCAGCGGTCAAGCCTGGATTTATGGGATCTCCCAATATCTGCTCGATCCAACCGACCCGTTTCCAGAGGGATTCATCGTTGGCGACATCTGGGGCGGCATCGGATAACACCTCACCATCGACCGAACTTCCTGAGGGCTGGGTTGATCCTGCTAATATGCCCCAAGGTTTGTTGGGGTACGATTCTCGCTCTAAAAAGAAACCTACGACTCAGAGGACAGTCTTGGATGCGGCGGCCAATGAAAGCACCTCGTTTTGATTCATTTCAACCGTCATCTGTTGCATCATCTCGCGTAAAGCGCGCGAACAAGCGAGATGGTGGTGAAGCAGAACGACTGCTTCGTCGTGAACTCTGGAAACGCGGTTTTCGATATCGCAAGCAAGTGGAAAATCTCCCGGGCCAGCCCGATATTGTTTTCTCTGCAGCACGACTTTGTGTCTTCGTCGATGGAGATTTCTGGCACGGACGAGATTGGGAGGAGCTTAGGCGTAAGCTGGCGAGCAGGGCGAACCCAGACTATTGGATTCCAAAGATCGCTTACAATCGTAAGCGAGACGAAATACAAACGCGAATCCTCGAATCGGCAGATTGGACCGTAATTCGACTGTGGGAGAAGGATGTCTTGCGAAACGTTGGGTCTGCCGTGGATCAAGTTGCTAGCAAAGTCCAAGTCTCGCGCATTCCGTAACAGGTAATGCATCACGCGAAGCAACGACTGAACCCAACCCCGACGAGTCTGTGCGCTGACAAATTCCAAAATTGACCGTCATCATTTTTTCACTTCGGTTGGTTCAAATCCAAGGAGAGACACCCAACGTTCAATCGTAGTCGCGGAAGCGTCAACTGCCCGCAATCGATGTCCGACGCTGCTGGGAAAATCCAACAGTAGTTCCGTCAGTGATCTGCTGCTCCACGCGAAAGCTGTAACAATCAGTTCTTCTATGGAGTCAAAGACACTCAAAAGAACGCCGAAATCGCGGGCAACCGATGCAGATATCCTTCCGGTTTCGAGGCGTATTTGACGCGGGCTCAAAGCAACGATCATTCCCCTTGAGATCTCGCTCTTTGTCAATGCACCTGCAAACTGTTCGATCTCTTGGACTGTGATCGTCTTGGTCCTTACTTCAGCAGATGCGATTGGTACCCCGTTGGCATCAAAAGCCAGAACGTCACCTGGATATCCCCGGGAGGGGTCATTCACGAGGTTGCTGAGGATTCTGTCAGGTCCAAATACAACGTCGAAAACCGCGGCGGTTACTGCTTGAACGCGCTTACCGCCTTCCGATTCCCGCAAGAGTGTAGACGCCGCGTACAGAACTGCCCGCAAGCCCGCGGCGATGTCCGGAAGTTCAGTACTCGGCGATGTCTCAGTTCTCCGTATGCAGACGCGGATGAACGCGGCCAGTGCTGCCAACGCCTCATCTTGGCCGAGGCCGTTGGCTAGTCTCAAACATTCGGTCAGATACTTTAGAGCCTCTCCAAATCGGATGCGTTCAATTTCATCTACGCGGTCATACCGAAAGAAGGGCTGGTTATTGAGCGGCTCGCGACCCTTTGTGCGGAGATCGAACTTGAACTCAATCGATCCAGGCACCAGCACGCTGTGACACAACCCTCGTGCGGAGTATGCAGCAGGACCCGATGTTTCCTTGAGGGCGAGAACGTCAAGACGATCGTCCGTTGCTCGGGCTAACAGACCGGTGCCTAACATCGGGGTATATGAGATCGCTGGGGCTCCACCGACTAGGATCGATCGCTCCTCCCACTCAGCAGGAACATCTCGATCTGAATCCGCCCAAGTGACGGCATCGCGAAGCCGAGTCTTCGCGATTCCGTAATCCACTTTGATGCCCATGAGAGACCAGTTTTCACTTATGCTCGATGAGTACCGTCATGGAACAGAGAGTTCCAGTTGGATTGCTTGAACGGTGGACGCTGGTCGGTCGCTTCTAGTCTGGTCGGTCTCCATTTGCTGCCTAATAGCTTTTGCAACCGCCAGACTTAGCTTTGGAGGAACTGAGTTCCCAATCTGCACCTGGATGTCTCGGCGTGAACCAGCAAGCTGGTACTCGTCTGGAAAACCTTGAAGGCGTTTGAGCTCAGGCGTACGCAATCGCCTGTTCTCCCAATGAAATGGACCGACGTAGGGGCCAGGTTGACTTTGGATGGTGCTGGATGGACGTTTGGGATCGAGCTTAAGGAGAAATGTCCAGTAACGAGACCTCCACTCAAAAAGCGGATTCGGATGGCCAGCACGTTCGGTAAAGTAAAGATAGTTGCCACCTTCAGGAATGTCCGAAAGTAGATGCCCGTACTTGCCGTTGATTGTCTCTTCAGGTTCCTCACTCGTCTCGAGATCAACTAGTACTTCACCCGAGGTAACATGCGGTTTCTGAATCCGGCTGTCCGCCGTTGTGACTCTTCGCTCCAGTCTTCCCCAATGAGTCGGGTTCGGAAGACTGAGCGCACGACCATCTCTACTACCAATCAAGAACAATCTCTGGCGATTCTGTGGAACGCCAAAATCGGCTGCATTCAGCACACCGTATGTGAGCGAGTAGCCAAGTGACTTGATTCCGTCGGTAAGTCTCCGAAAGAATGGCGCGGAATGGTTGCGATATGCCAAACCAAACACGTTCTCCATCATAAACGCTTTGGGCTGCATTATTGAGAGAAACCGAAAGTAGTCATCCAATAACGAAGCTTTGGGGTCTTGTCCGGCGAGCTTGTAGTCAAGATGGAACCCAGATTTCGAGAAAGCAACGCACGGGGGGCCACCGACTAGCAAATCCAGCTCGCCCGGGACGAGTCCGTTTTCCGCCAAGACATTCATTGGGTCGATCTGGGTGATATCAAGCGGAACTACGTGCCTGAGTTCGGGGAAGTATGAAGCGCGGTTGCGGTTGAGCGTTTCAGCCGCAACTGGAAAGTTATCGATGGCAGCAAGGGTGGTGTAACCAGCTTGCTCTACACCGATCGAGATTCCACCTGCCCCGGAAAAGAGGTCGATTGCTGTAGGGCTCTTCATTGCCTCTTTGCCTTCGATTAGTCGACCGTTGGCCGTTACGTCCGTTGATCGCTCAAGTTCTATTCTAGCCTGATTTGGATAAACGCTGTTTGATGGCGCAATACAACAAATGTGTGGGTAAGGGCGCTGATCGCGGCTAGAATGAATTCCGCTGAATAGATCACATTGCCAGGACTTGGTTTTCATGACTCGAAATAGGACCGATTCACACGTTCTTCGAATCGTCGAAGCCATTCGATATGTCACTCCGCTCCGAGAGGGGATTGAGTCCTTAGAGTTCTGTAAATAGGTGGCCGGGATGACAGAGGTGGCCACCGTCCTCCACGATAGCGGTGTAGAGACGCGAATCAATGGAGGAGAACTCGATGGCCATGGGCAATGGTAGTGATCGCGGCGTTGCCGCACAAACCCTGATCGACGATCCAGACTTCCTGCGGGAGGTCGTGGAGCGGGCGGTGCAAGCGATCCTGGAAACGGAGATGAGTGCGCACCTCGGGGCGGAGCGGTACGAGCGAGGTGAGGGACGCACCGGATACCGCAACGGGACAAAGCCACGGACGCTGGTAACGCGGGTGGGGGCGTTGCAGTTGGCGGTGCCGCAAGATCGGGATGGCACCTTTTCGACCGAGCTGTTCGCCCGCTATCAGCGGAGTGAGCAGGCGTTGGTGAGCACCTTGCTGGAGATGTATCTGCAGGGGGTGTCAACGCGGAAGGTGGCGGCGATCACGGAAGAGCTGTGCGGGGTGAGCTTCTCGAAGAGCCAGGTCTCGGCGCTCACAACCCGGCTGGATACCGAGCTTGCGGTGTGGCGAACGCGGCCATTGACGGAGACGAGCTATCCGTATCTGACGGTCGATGCGCGCTACGAGCATGTGCGGATTGATGGACGCGTGGTGAGCCAGGGAGTCCTCATCGTGGCCGGCGTACGCGGTGATGGGCAACGCGAGATCCTGACGATTGCGGTGGCGGACACGGAGAGCGAAGCGAGCTATCTGACGCTCTTCCAGGAGCTGAAAGGACGAGGACTCCAGGGTGTGGAGTTGGTGACCAGTGACGACCACGCGGGTCTGCGCTCGGCGATCGCACGCTGTTTTCAGGGGGCCAGCTGGCAGCGCTGCCAGGTCCATGTGACGCGGAATCTGCTGTCCGCGGTCAGCCAACGCCGGCGGCGGGAGCTGGCCGACGATCTGCGCGGCATCTTTGCGGCGAGCACGCGAACGCAGGCAATCGCGGCGGCCCAGGCGGCAGCCGATCGCTGGCGAGCGACCCACCCGGCCCTGGCGACGCGGTTGGAGGAGGAGTTGGAGGATGCCTTGACCTGTCTCAGTTTCCCAGCCGAACACCGGAGACGCATCCGGACGACGAATGCGGTCGAGCGGCTGAATCAGGAACTGAAGCGACGCACGCGGGTGGTGCGCATCTTCCCGCACGCGGCGAGCTTGCTGCGGATGGTGACCGCGCTGGCGATGGAACACAGTGACGAGTGGGTGAGCGGACGCCGCTACCTGGACATGACGCTGCGGGCGACAATCCCGGCGGACCTCCCGGTGACGCACTTAGCCGCAGCCGCCGATTAACGAACGAAAACAAAACGGAGGAATTTACAGAAAATTTCGGACTTGACTCGAGAGGGCGGGTCGTTGCCGGCGATCGTTGAAGCCGATGACGACGGCATGTATGTCGTGAAATTCCGCGGCGCCGGTCAGGGACCGAAGGCGCTCATCGCGGAACTGGTGGCCGGAGAGATCGGACGCGCGCTCGGGCTTCCTGTACCGGAGATTGCCTTTGTTCGCCTGGACCCGCTCCTTGCCAATGCCGAACCCGATCAGGAGATCCAAGACTTGTTGAAAGCGAGCACCGGGCTCAATGTCGGGCTCGATTTTCTCCCGGGCGCGCTCGCGTTCTTGCCAAAAGCCGCGCAGGTGATCGATCCGGCGGTCGCCGCGCTCGTCGTTTGGTTCGATGCCTTCGTGCTGAACGTGGACCGAACCCCGCGCAACCCCAACATCGTGCTCTGGCATCGCAAGCCCTGGCTGATCGATCACGGCGCCGCGCTCTACATCCATCACACATGGACCGATGCGGAGGCGAGAAGCCGAACCCCGTTTGCTCGAATCTCCGAGCACATCCTGTTGCCGTATGCCGATTCGATCCGGGAAGCCGATGCGATCGCCCGCGAGAAGATCACTCGCGAATTGATCGAGTCGATCGTTGCTTTAGTGCCGGAGTCCTGGCTCGATACGGGTCCCGCGATCGACCGTCCCGCCGGTACTCGGCAGGACTACATCGATCTGCTCGTGCGCCGGCTGGAAGCGTCCGCGATCTTCAGCGAGGAGGCGGAGCGTGCCAGAACGCGTCGCCTTTGAGCATGCGCTCATTCGTGTCGTTCCCCGGGTCGAACGCGGTGAGTGCCTCAACGCTGGAGTGATGGTCATCTGCCGTCCGCGCCGGTTTTTGAAGGCTCGGATTCTTCTGGATCGTGCTCGATTGCTGGCGGTCGCGCCGTTTCTCGACGACGAAGCCGTGAGTGCGATAAACCGCCAGCTCGATTTCATCGTGTCGATTTGTGAAGGCGACGTGGCAGCGGGTCCGATCGCGGAGCTCATTCAAAGCGAGCGCTGGCACTGGCTCACCGCTCCGGCCAGCACCGTCGTGCAACCCGGTCCGGTGCACACGGGTCTCTGTGAGAATCCTGAACGTTGCCTGGACCACCTCTTTGCGACTTTGGTAACTGTTGAACCCCGATCTGAAGATCAGCAGCCGGCGGAAACCGCGGTGTTCAAATCACTCCAGTAGCTGGGCAACGAGTTGTACGCGCTGCCGTTCGAAATGTGATCGTCGGTGATCCAGACATAACCGATGTTGCTATCACGGCTCTTCACCATAAAATCGTCGACTTGATCCTCGGCTACACCGTAGATCAGTTGCTCGAATCGGTTGGCTGGATAGTCATCGATCCAGGCCGGAAGCGAGTAGGTCGAATAGACGTTCACGTTGTCTTCGAACACGATGGCGATATCCGCAATCGCCATGAATCCAGGATCGGTCATGTATCCGAAGTTGAGAATCGTGATCCCGCCCATGGCGTGCGCATAGTCCGTCAGCACTTTGTAGTGCGGGATCGACGAAGCGTGCGTATCGGCCTCGTCCAGGAAGAAGCTGGTCACCCCATACCATTCCCGATAGCGGTCCATTTCTTCTATCACCGCGGACGTGTCGCGCGCGCCGTAATCGGTCTGGCTGTACCCGACGATCCACATGCCGT
>CAYJPA010000005.1:0-90971 GCA_964371945.1 uncultured Sphaerobacteraceae bacterium
CGGACACGGCCCGGCGGCGAAACTCGTCTGACGGCTCCGGCCAGTGATCCAACCGTGACAAAATGTTGGTTGACTTCAGTTCGACAGCGAGTGCACTCAACGAGGTGGACTTCGATCGCTGCGATTTCGTCGCCGTCGATTGCCCCCAGCGCGTACGCGCCAAGCGAATCGAGCACCTCTTCGCATGTCAACTCGTATTCATTTTCCACGTTCATACTCGGTTCGAAGCCCTTGGATGATCGTCAAATCGGGGTACCGGGCGATCGCGGTCGACAGTCAAAGAGTCTTCCTCTAGTGATACGCGCGAGCTATCCCTATCGGTTGACGTTTCATCCATGATGTCCGCCAACTTTCGCATGGCGCTCCGGATCTGGGTTTTGACGGTGCCGAGTGGGCGACCAGTATGTGTCGCGATCTCACTCTGCGTCATTCCGTGAAAGTAGGCGAGCTCCAAAAGATGCTTGTGATCCGAGGTGAGCTGCAGCAGACCCCGGCGGACCGACTCACGCTGAAGGGTCGCAATCGCTTGATCGATCGGATCCGGATCGGGATCGACCAAAAACGTGGCCGGATCGATCAACTCGCCCTGTTCATTCCCAGGCGCCTGGCCAAAGGGCTGTTCCCGGCGACGGCGAAACAGGTCGATCGCGCGGTTTCGGGCGACCCGAAACAACCAGCCGGCAAAGGGGCCGCGGCCGGCGTCATACGCGTCTGGACGTTGCCAGATGCCGAGAAAGACGTCGTGTGTCGCTTCCTCAGCCAGTCGGCTGTCTCGCAAGATCGATCGAGCCAGTCCATTGACGGTCGAGGCGTAGCGGTCGTACAGAATGCCGAGTGCCTCGGAGTCGCCCGCGCAAACCATCCGGACCAAATGTGGGTCGCTCAGGTCACCGGACGCGTGGACCACGGCCGGGTCGCCGCGATCCTCGCCGGACGGCGGCACGATCAGCGTATTCCCCGCAATCCGACTCTGCTCATGGTTTTGCTCTTTCAGCATTTAGGTCCTCGAACAGCCGCTGCAACTCGGCCCAACGCGAGGATTGTTTCGAGGTCATGCCTGAAAATGCCTTAACCGAGTGTAGCAGAGAGCCTCAAATCGACGAATTGCCACTCCCGGCATGCCTTACCTTTACCGAGCAGAAAGCCGGCCCGGGTTGAGCCTGCGATCTGGATCAAAGGTCCGCTTGAGCCCATCGAGAATCTTTATGCCATCACCGAGCTCTTCGGCCAGCCAAGGCAATCGCGCCTGCCCGATACCGCCGTGGTGAACGATGTTGCCCCCGGCATCGAGCACTGCTCGCATCAATGCGCTCCACGCTTGTTGGTACGACGCCAGAGCGGCTTCATCGGTCTTCTCACGGATGAAGAAGGTGAATGTCACCGAAGCGCCGATTGGTTCGACATGGGTGATGTGAACCCAGACCTCGGCAGCAATTGCTTCGAGCGCGGCTCGTCCCGTGAAGATCACCGTCGCCATTGCCGACCATGGTGCGGCGACATCCACTTCATCAGCCATCGTGCCTTCGAGCTCGTTGCCGTCGATGAGCCAATCGCATGCAAACTGTTGTTCGTGCCAGGCGATCGCGGGGCCATCGCCCAGATCTCGGCCACCGGCTTCAGTCACCGCGGCGACCGTAAGCGACTCCTCCACCTCGACGAGTGCACTCGGGCCTTCGAACGCGAGCAGCAAGAGGTGTTCGGCGTCATATGCGCCGAACTGCTCACCGAAGTGAGCTGTCGCAGCCGGGTCGTAGAGACAAACCGCCGCGGGAATGACGCCGCGCTGGATTAGTTGCCGAATCGCATCCAGTGTCTCATCATACGTCGGTACACTAAACGCCCGGAATCTACGTTCCTCGGGGATGGGTCGGACCCGTAGTGTCGCCGAGGTCACGATTCCAAACGCGCCTTCGCAGCCGACAAAAAGATCGATCCAACGGGGTCCGGCGGAGCGCATGGATGCGTCGCGTGCACGCACGATCGAGCCAGCGGCGAGCACCACATCGAGCCCGACGAGCAAATCTTCAATGCCGCCGTACTTGGTCGAAAAGCTTCCGCTGGCCCTGGTCGCGATCCATCCACCGGCGGTCGAGAGATGTAGTGAACGCGGATAGTGACCCAGCGTGTACCCTTGCTCGTTCAGCCGAGCTTCCAGTTCACCGCCGAAGACGCCCGCGTCCACAAGCACTGTGCCGTTGATCTCATCCACGGGGTCGATGACATTGAGTCCGCGAAGATCGATCAGGATCGCGCCCGCATGCGGTTCGAGCGCGCCGACCGTGTTCGAACCACCCCCTCTCAAAATGATCGATCGTCCGGCGATCGCCGCCAGTTTCACCACCGACGCGACTTCGTCGGCGGTGTCCGGTATCACCGCGAATGAAGGCAGCTCAGCTTCGTCGATCTCCAATCGCGCGCTTAGCGGCCACCAGTCGCGCGCCCACTCCGCCAGAAGCTCTGGCTGATCGAGTACAACACCGGTGACCGGGGCCAATCGCTCGAACAACCGCTCATCGGTCATGACTGTAGGCATCAAACGAACGCCGAAATACCGGTGATCTCTCGTCCAACCACAAGCGTGTTGATATCGTTGGTGCCCTCGTATGTGAAAACCGCCTCGAGGTCGCACATATGGCGCATAACCTCGTAGTCCTGCAAAATCCCGTTTCCGCCCAGGATCTCCCGGGCCGTGGCGGCGACAAATCTGGCCATCGAAGCATTGTTCGACTTCGCGAGTGCGGTCATGCCAGACGTAGCTAGACCCTGGTCCTTCAAGCGTCCGAGTTGGAGGCTCAAGAGCTGCGCTTTGGTGATCTCGCCGACCATTTGCACCAGTTTCGCCTGCACGAGCTGAAATCCGCCGATCGGCTTACCGAACTGCTCGCGCCTGGTCGAGTATGCGAGCGCGATCTCATAACAGGCGACCGCCTCGCCGAGCGCCGCCCAGGCGACGTTATGTCGCGTTCTGCTGAGGATATCAGCGATTGTGCGGAATCCACCGAGTGGCATGCGTGCCGAGGCTCGCACCCGGCAATCGACCAAGGCAATCTCCGCCTGCGTGGACGACCGTTTCGAAAGCTTTCCGCTCATCCTGGTGGCTTTGAAGCCCGGATTCGGACACTCGACCAGGAATCCTGCCAATCCGTCCTCAGCGCGCGCCCATACGATTGCGACATCGCAAAAATCCGCGTTCCCGATCCAACGCTTGGCGCCGTTCAAAACGTACTCGTCACCTTCGAGTCGCGCCGTGGTGGCGAGGTGGGCCGCGTCGCTGCCGTGATCGGGCTCGGTCAATGCGAATGACCCGACCAGTTCACATCGAGCCAGGCGAGGCAGCAACCGTGCTTTCTGCTCTTCGTTCCCGCACAGACCGATCGAACCGATGACCAGTCCGCTGTGCACACCGAAAAAGGTTGCAAATGACGAATCGACTCGAGCCAGCTCCATCGTCGCCAATCCATAAGCGACGCTGTTCAGTGAAGGACATCCGTGCTCGCCGACCATGCCGCCGGCGATGCCGATTCGTCCGAGAAGCGGCACCAGATCGCGCCGAAACTCGCCTGCCTCCCAGGCTTCAGCGGCCCCTGGACGAACATGTGTTTCGGCAAATACGCGAACTCGATCGCGAACCGCGATCTCCTCCGCGGACAGCAATGACTCCATCAAGTAGAAGTCGGGAGTGGGCGCCCGATCGATCACGATCCAGCTTCCTTCTGGCCGGTACCCGGCGTTGGATAGTCGTAGAAGCCTCGACCGCTTTTCATACCGAGATCTCCGCGCTCCACCAGTTTCTCCACGATTCGCGGCGGACGATCGGACTCGTCGCCTGACTTCGCGTACCGGTGGCGTTGAGCGAGCAGAACGACATCGAGCCCATTGAAATCGGCCAACTCGAATGGACCCATCGGATGATTCAGGCCGAGCTTGATCGCGCGGTCGATATCCCGCGGTTCAGCATACCCATTGTCTGCCAGCCACATTGCCTCACGCCGGAGCGCCCAGAGCACGCGATTGACTAGCAGGCCGGGAATCTCCAGATGGAGCACAACTGGATCGCGGTCTATTGCATTGACAAAGCGCGCTGCCTCCTCGACAAACGTTGGTTCGGTATACGGCGCGGGCGCGATTTCGACCAGGCGCATTACGAGCGCGGGATTGAAAAAGTGAACTGCAAGCGTTCGTTTTCGGCTGGATAGACTGGAAGTGATCTCCGAGATCGTCATCGTCGACGAATTGGTGGCCAGAATCGCGTCCGGCGGCGTAAGTCGATCGAGATCGGCAAAGACCGTCTGCTTGATTTCGACGTCTTCGACCACGGCCTCGATCACAAGATCAGCATCAGCGACCGCCTCTGCCAGGTTAGCGTGAATACGAACGCGATTGAGCGCGCGCTCGGCGGCATCAGGAGTCAACGCCGACTTTTCGACTCGCCGCAGCAGGTGCTTTCGATTGCTCGCGGCCGCTCGATCGAGTTGGAATGGATTGACGTCAAACAGCCGCACGTCGAATTCGTGCAGCGCGATCTGCTGGGCAATTTGGGCTCCCATCGTGCCCGCTCCCAACACCGCGACGCGCCGAATTCGCATCTCCTCAATATCCATCTGGTGTGCTCACGACGATCATCCCGTCAATCCGACCCGATCAAGCAAGCGCTCCGGCCACGATTTCGCCTCATCGATCGCGCGCTGCAGCCAAACATCGCCCGGTTTGTCCGTTGATTTGATCCAGCCAGCGGCAACATAACCGTCAATGAATTCCCCTTCGATCGTTGCCTCGATCGGCCACCACTCCTCGCCGTCGACCTGTACCGCATCGCCCGTGACTTCGACTATCTGATCGATTGAGAGCAATCCGACAACATCGGCGTCTCTTCCCGGAACAGTGCGAATTCGCAGGCGATCGGTCGTCACGATCGCCTCAGCTCCCACTCGAAGCTGCCCGTTGGTCGAGTAGACCCCCGGAATCTCGCCGCGGTCGGCATAGAGGATCACGGCTAGTAAGAGATTTCCGACGAGGAGCGCGATGGTCGACCGCCACAGCAATCGCTGTATCCAACCGGTGTGACGGGCAATCCGTCCTCCGGTCCGGTAAAGCGCGCCAAAGGCCGATCGCCCAACATTCGGTTTCGGATGTGGGAATATCTCTTCGTAGGTGTCGACGACCGGCGGACGCCAGACCTTCGTCGTCGGCGCGGAAGCGTTGACAATTCCCTCCAGCACTTCCGTACCCGCCAAAAAGACGCTCGCGAACGACGCGCAATCGCTGTAACGATCCTTCGGTCTCTTCGCCAGGGCCAGCAAGACGGCATCGTCCACCCATGCAGGCAGCGGTAGGATCGAGGACGGCGGTTCGGGATCGCGGTCGAGATGAGATCGGATCACATCGTTTTTGAGCAGGCCGGTCGAATCGGCGCCGAACGGAGGCTGCCCGGTCAGCATCTCATAGACGACGCAACCGAGCGCGTAGACATCGGTCGAGGCATCTACCGGCTCGCCGCAGGCCTGTTCCGGGGAAAGATAGGCGGCGGTTCCGAATGTCGATCCGCCGATCATCTCCTGCGGCTCGCCCGCTCGTTGAGCGAGTCCGAAATCGATCAACTTCACGCTGAATTCCGGGGTGATCAGCAAGTTCTGAGGTTTGACATCGAGGTGTACCAGCCCGCGATCGTGCAGGTGATCGAGCGCCTTCGCGATTTGATTGAGGAGTCGAGCCGTTTCCTCAATCGAATACGGCCCATTGGCGGCGATCTCCTCTTTCAGGGACCGGCCGGACACGAATTCGAGGATGACCCAGGGCGCCTCATCGTCTTCATAGAGGTCGTACACGCGAGTGACGTTTGGATGAGCCAGAAAGGCCATTGTTCGCGCTTCACGGCGAAAGCGGGCACGCGTTTCAGGGTCCTTGCGGTACTCGAGCCGGAGCGTCTTGAGCGCAACGGCCCGGCGCGTGCGGAGATCCCGCCCACGGTAAACCACGGCCATTCCGCCCGATCCCAGCGGCTGATCGAGGTCGATCTCGTAATGGCCCGCCACAACCGGCCGTGTTTGCTCGCCTCCCGGAAAGCCAGCGGAGTCGTCGAAGGTCATCTCGTCCGCGACCATTGCCATCCGTGAAACCTGAACCGCCCGTGTTGATCTGGCACGTTGCCCCTACTGCCATCGCGACGTGGATGGCCTTACTTTACCAGACGCTCCGGAAGCGGCGCGGTTTCGCGCACATGCAGCTATGCTTCCGTGACTGGACGCTCACCTCATCGGGACTCGCCATGACGAATGCTACTCAACCTGAGAGCGAACCGATTCTGATCGTCGAGCACGACGGTCCGGTCGCGATCGTCCGGCTCAACCGTCCAAGGGTTCGCAACGCGCTTAATCAGGCGCTGATGGGCGAAATGACGGACACGCTCGAGTCGTTAGGTCTGGACAGCAACACCCGTGTAATCGTGCTCACTGGCGACGAACGGGCCTTTGCCGCGGGCGCGGACATCTCGGAGATGGTCGACGCGACCGTTGCCGAAATGCACCAGCGACCGAATCTCGCTCGCTGGGATCGAATGCGACGGGTGAAAAAGCCGATCATCGCCGCGGTCGCCGGGTTCGCGCTCGGTGGCGGCTGTGAGCTGGCGATGATATGCGACATGATTGTCGCCGCCGAATCCGCCCGCTTCGGACAGCCCGAGATCAACCTTGGCATCATTCCCGGCGGCGGTGGCACACAGCGGCTCGTGCTGGCGATCGGCAAAGCGCGCGCGATGGAGCTGATCCTCACCGGGCGAACATTTTCGGCGGCGGAAGCATTCGAGGCGGGTCTCATCACCAAGGTCGTTCCGTCTGAGCTCTACCTGGTTGAGGCCATGCGATTGGCGCACGAGATTGCCTCAAAACCGCCAATGGCCGTGCAGTTGGCGAAGGATACGGTGTTGAAAGCGTTCGACAGCTCGCTTGAAACGGGACTCGACTACGAGCGCCGTGGTTTCAACCTTCTCTTCGCCACCGACGACCGGCGGGAAGGCATGCGGGCCTTCCTCGAAAAGCGCAAGCCCAAGTTCTCGGGTAAGTGAGGAGTCTGCGACCGTGACCATTCAAGAACTTAGTGTGGTGATCGAGCGGTCAGGCCCTGTGGCGACGATTTCCCTGAACCGCCCCGATACACTGAACGCGTTCGATCGCAATCTCACCATGCACCTCGACGCCTCTCTAAGAACAGTCGAGCGCGACCCATCGGTTCGCGCGGTGATTTTGACCGGGGCCGGCAGGGCATTTTCCGCGGGGCAGGATGTGCGTGAACTTGCCAGGGAAACAGCCGAGCTCGGCCCCAGAGCGGTCGGCGATCAACTGCGCGAGCGTTTCAACCCGATCGTGCTGCGCCTGCGATCGATGGAAAAACCGGTGATCGCCGCGATCAACGGCGTCACGACCGGCGCCGGACTCGGGTTCGCGCTCGCCTCCGATTATCGAGTTGCCGCCGCTTCGGCCACGTTTGTACTGGCGCCACTGGGTATTGGGTTCATCCCAGGCGTCGGAACGACGATGCTCTTGCCCGCGATCATTGGACTGGGACGCGCGTCCGAGCTCGCGCTGCTTGGGGAGCGGATCACCGCCGATCAGGCGCTCGAATACGGGATCGTCAGTCAGATCGTGCCCGACGAGGAATTGCGGGCAGTGTCAGTCGCGCTCGGCGAGCGGCTGGCGTCATTGCCGGCGAGGGCGATCGGACTGACCAAACGCGCCTTCAACAAGGCGATGTTGCCGAATCTGGCCGAGCACCTTGCGTACGAGGCCGGATTGCAGGAGGTCGCAGCGGCGACGAATGACCACAAGGAAGGACTGGCGGCCGTACTCGAGAAGCGCAGACCCATCTTCACTGGTAGCTAACTAAGGAGACAACCACTCGATGCCCCGTTTCGCGACCGCGATCTTTGATCTCGACGGCACTATTGCGGATACTCTCCCGCTCATTTATGTCGCCTTCAATGAGGCGCTCGAACCGGTGCTCGGGCGAAAACTCTCCGAAGCAGAAATTCGCTCCAAATTCGGCCCGCCAGACAACTACATCCTGCAGGCGATGCTTCCCGGTGAGGACGGAGATGCCGCGTTCAGACGATACGTTGAGGTCTACAGGCGGGAGCACGAGCGATTGGTCACCGCATTCCATGGCTTCGATGGAGTGACTCGACTCGCGGCGGAGGCGGGAATGAAACTCGGCGTTGTCACCGGCAAGAGCCGGCAGACCGCGCTCTTCACTCTTGAAGCGATCGGATTGCTGCCAATGTTTGGAGCGGTCTACGCCGGTGATGACGTCAAACGGCAGAAACCAGACCCAGAGGCAGTGATCAAAATCCTGGCCGATCTCGGCCACGACCCGGCATTACCCGGAGCGTTCATCGGCGATTCGGCAGCGGATGTGATCGCCGGCCGGGCCGCGGGACTGACCACAATTGCCGTCACCTGGGGCAGCCCCGACCACGACGAGCTCCTCGCTTCCAATCCCGATGTTGTCGTACACAACACCGACGAGCTGAAGTCGGCGTTGGGTTTGTAGCAACAAGCAACTCCTCGCGGCGAAGCAAACCGTGCCCTCCGACCTAAAGGCTCTGGCCGCCATGCACGCATCATTGCCGGTCGGCACGGCGTGCAATACTGGTTTTGCGTTTTCGCATCCTAGTGCGTCGTGACAGCTTCTTTCGGCGCCAGCGGATCCACATTGCGATGCTTGTCGATTGCGCGCTGCACCCGGTCGCGCTCCACCGGCTCGAGCGTAGAAATCGCGCCGTAGAGATCGGGCAGGGCTGCACCAGCGATCTTCTTGTCGTCGCCGGTTTTCAATGCTTCTCGGACCCGAGAGCGATGGGCCGCACGCCAGACATCTCGTTCCAGTTGGACAAAATCGAGATGCGTTCCGAGGTACGGAACGTCCTCGCTCATTTCGTCACGAGCCTGCGCCAGCAAGCGCGCGAGACGTTGGTAGTCGATCACGTCGGTCGACATCGTGCGGCGAATCGTGGCGATCAGGCTCAGACGGTCGATCACCCCACGGATGGCATCCCAATTCAGGTCAGGCGGCAACACCGCACCGGACAGTTCAACTTCGTTCAGGGCATCAATGATCCGATTGTCGCCCCCCTGTGAAATGGCGGCGTCAAGTGCGGCGAGCGCATCTTCTTGCCGCATGAGACGTTGAATTCGAGCGACCTCCGTTTTGCTCAACCTGCTGTCTGCCTGACCGGGGATGGCGGACATGGCGGTCCGCAACGTCGTGACATCACGCTGTTTGAGGGCGGATCGCACGGTCCTGAGCCACCTCACCCTGCTGACGGCCATATTTACCCGCTCGGCATGCTCTTCCGGCACACCGGCGCTGCCTCCAAAAATCTCGGGCTCGTACGCGTTGTAAATCGCGAAGTCCTCGTCGAGCGCGACTGCTCGTAGCAGGTGCGCGGTCGCCAGCGCGCGCATGATCAGTTTCGTTGTCTGTGCGTCGAACTCGCCCATCTCGTCGAGCTCACCCGCGAGGGCCATATCGGCCAGCATGGCTCGATCGTCGGAGGCGAGGGCGGTTTCGACCCGCCGTTGCGCGTCCAATCTGGCTTCCGCCGCGCGCGCGGCGCGACGAGCGGCCATCCCGATCGCGAATCCCTGCGCTTCAGCTTCCTCGACGGCCCTCACGACGCTCGCGTCATCGCCGCGCTCGATCGCTCCCGCGATGGCGGCGCCCATCAGTTTTGAAATGACCTCATTCGCCCGCGCGGCAAAGACCGATGCGGCCGGGTCGGTTTGAACACGCGGCCATACACTGCCAACAACAGCGGCATCGCCGCTCTCGAGCGCCGATCGCAAGCGGTCGATCGCATCGGAGCGCCTGCGGACGCGGGCGACGATCGGCCTGAGCGCTGCCGCCGATGGTTCCTCATCAAGCTTTCCGGACTCCCACTGCTTGATAAGCTCGACATAGTCGGCCTGCTCGGCCGCGGTTCTGGAGGCGCGAATCGCACGGCGATGCTCGATCTCCGCGATCCGCGCGCCCATGTCGCGAATCGCTTGCGGATCATCGATCAATCCGCTCGTTCGCCAGAAGTGGAACGCGCCATCTTCGTCGCCAGCCAGCAGGAAGCCATGCAGCCGGCTGAGGTTCTGCTGACGAGTGATTGCGTTGTCATGCATCCCGATCGGACGCGGCGGCGGAGTCGAACTGGGAAAATGCCGGATCGCGGTCGCTGCTCCCCGGACGACATCCAGAAACGGCGGGCAATCATCCGGCCGCTTGCGGCAGGCTTCGCGCAGGGATGCGATCAACGCCTGCACTTCAGGATCGTCCAGCACTCGGATTTTACCGAACAGCGCGGAACCGTCAGGGTTCATCAAATCCCGCGCGCTGAACAGCAGCGTTCCTCCAAGCTGACTGGCTGGATCGCCATGTACTTCCCTCAAATCCGGCCAGTGAGAGAGGATCCGCAACGATGTATAGATGACGAGTGCGGCAAAATCGTCACGACGCTCCGCCAATTGTGAAACGCCCTTCGGGTGCCGGTACCCTGGACGTGGCTCCAGGTGCTTGATCGTTGGCGCTCCGGGCCAAAACGCGGTGTCGTAATCGACCAGCGCGATACCTTCGCGTGGCCGGACCATTGCGTTGTCGCCGGTCAGGTTGCCATGGACAAACTGGATCTCTTTCAGTATCTCCATCGCCGAAAGCCACGCTTGCGCAAGCGCGGTCAAATATGGTTCATCTCGCGCTCGACAAGCGCGATCCGCCGCGGCGATCAGCGTCGGGCCCATCACCCAATCCATGGCCACGATCGGATGGTGCACCGAGCGCAACTCGGAGCCGGGCAACGAGAGCCCCTCCGGCAGAAAAGCGATCTGACCGACGATCGGCGATGTACCGCCGGCGCGAAGGTTCCTCAGGGTCGCGGGATCGCTCAGCGCGCGATACCGATCCGCAAATGACGCCTCATGCGTATCTGATAAGAGACACCTGAGCGCGAGCACGCGTCCCGTTGGCTGCCGCAACTGGTAAACAACAGCTTCTGACCCGACGACACGCCATGGTTGCTGCGTTCCGGCCATGGCGATTGAGCCGCCGCCAAGGCGGTGCACGGCGGGAACCATTCGGCCCGCGCGTAACATTGCGTCATCGAGAAGCGTTAGGGTAGGCATGGGTGCATAAGGTCCCAAATGTGTCCAACGAGTGGCCGGACGGGTACCGGGGGCGCTAGAAGCAATGGTACAGTGAGTTTGGGAACGGGCGATAGAGAACAATGGTCACGAGTCCTACAACGCCTGTTCACCAAGACAGCGGAGGCAGATGGTGCAGCTAGGTAAGCGCGCGCAGTCGTCCCCGCCGGCCCGCTCCGGCGACGAGGCTGCTCCATTCAAATCCCCGCCGGGCGGTCGAGACCGCACCGCCAAGATTCTTCCGATGCAAGGGCGTGGTCACACCAATCGTCCCTCGTCTCAAGATGAGCTTTGCGACGAGCTGTCCGGCATGGCGGCTTCGCTGGCCGAGGTCGATCCACGCTCCGCGGAACGACTCCAAGATCTCGCGAACTCGATCAAAACGCCAGACGGACGCCTTCGATGGGCTGATGTCGATCTCTGGCGCGCTTTTAACACCGACCATCTCGCGCATGCATACGCGGTTCGCCGCGAGGGCGGATTTGCGCCGCCGAGCATCGATATCGCCGACAAGTTGCGCAACGTCATGGTCTTTCTCCCGATCTTTCTGACCTGGTTCGCCCTCTACGAGGCGACTCAGACATACGGCAATTACATCAACGACCATCCCGAGCAAATTGGTCAGCCGTTCTTGTTGCTTTGGCAACGAGGTTTCGACGGCGACGGCAGCTTCTTCGCAACCTCGTTCTCGACCGTCGCGATTATCGACGCCGTGCTGATAGCGCTGATTATTGGACTGACCTTCTACGTCCACGGTCGCCGCGAGCGCAGTGAAGACGCGATCAACGACACCGCCCAAACATTCCAGCGTGAGCTCGATAACGTTCTGGCCGAAGCAACGGTTGCGCTTGCGCCGGATCGCGCGGGCCGGCCGGCCATGCTCGCCCGCAGCGTCGAGCGGCTGGCCGAGCGGTTCGAGGCCAATTCGCAAGAGCTTCTCACGAGGCTTCAGGTCGAGCACGACCGGCTAGACGCGATCTCTAACCGGCGCGAGCGCGAATTCGCCGACTTCGGCGTCTTTGCCAGCGGTATGCGCGCGGGAGCCGAGGAGACGCACAAGCTGCTGCTCGATCTGCGCCAGGTTTCGACCGGACTCTCACAAGCACTGGAAGACCTCACGTCCGAGGTGGGCGTCTCCGCCGATCAGCAGCGATCGCTCTTCACGGCGGTGACATCGCTGGAGCGATTGGTCGCCACCGGCATTCAGAGCGATCACGGCGTGACCCGGCAACTAGCGGAGGCCGCAAATACGCTGGCCGATGCTGCCGATAAATCGCTTGCGGGAGCCGAGGCGGCGGCACAGGCCGGCAGGATTGCAAGCGAAGCAGTTCGCGGTATCGCGGAGATCTCCGCGGCATTGGCGTCGAGTCAGACGCGGGTCGAAAGCGCGCTCGCGACCGAAACCGAGGCGAATTCTCGGCTTGCCGACGCACTTCGAGGAGGCATGACCGGGGTCAACGCCAGTGCCAAGACGCTGTCAGACATTCAATTGGCGCTCGGAAATCTGCGCCAGGAGTTCTCGCGCATAGGAGACATCGGTCAGGAGCAATCCCTGGCACTCTCCCGGATGATGACCGAGCAGAGCGCGATCTCGACGAGCCTGGCGCAGGTCGCGCGTGAGCTCGGCGCCGCCGGCTCAACGAGTCAGCAGCGGCAGCGCGATCTGAACGAGGACTTTAGCTCACTGATGAAGCGGCTTGATCAAATCGCATCGCTGATGGCGCGCTCAACGGGCGCCCCGCCGCTCGAGCCGGTGTTGTCTGGCGGACGGCCCCCAGCGCCGGATCTGCTCTCCGGTCCTGACGACAACCCGCAGGAAGGACGCCCTCGTGGGTTGTGGCCGCGGCGTGAACCGTAGTCCCGCGGGGTTCGGTTTTGTCCTGTATCGATCGCCCCGGCGAAGTGACAATGTTGCTCGGATGATCGGAGTCGTCAGTTGACGATCCTCTTTACGCGGCTGCGAAAGCGCAACGAACGCAGTATGGTCGAAATGGGCGGTTGGTTATTCGCCGACCTCATGCTCGGTCTTGCCATGCTCTTCTTGACCGCGAACACTTTCGGATCGCCGCCACCGAGTCCGACGCCCACTCCATTGCCAAACTACCTCGCCACCAGCGAAGCCCGAGCCAATGCGACCAATACCGCGCAAGCCGGCGTGCTTGCAGCTGCACAGGCCACGGGCACAGCCGCTCTGAGTGCTGCGAATGCGACGGCGACGGCCGTTGCCAATTCCGCCGAAGCGACCGCAAACGCCCAGGCGACGAATTTTGCCCTAGCGAACGCACGATCGACGGCGACCGCGGTTGCGCTCGCAACACGTGAAGCCATGAATGCCGAGGAACGTGCAACCGCCGACTCGCTCGCAACCGAGCAGGCACTCTCCGCGGAGGCGACTATTGCCGCCTTCGCGACCCAACAAGCCCAAAGCGACGCCGACATCGACCAGGTGACGCGCGACCTCGCGACCGCCGCGGCGCTGGCAACGCGGAACGCCACCTCGATGCAGGCGACAATCGAAGCCCAGGCAACTGAAGCGGCCGTGGTGGCCGCGATCGCGACCGAGAACGCATCAAATGGTGCCAACGCCGTCGCCACCGCGAACGCGGTTGCCACCAACGCCGCGAACATCGCGGCGATCGCCACCGAGAATGCCGAATCCGGGGCAAATGACCTGGCGACGGCTCGGGCCGCCGCCGCAAATGCCGAAGCGACAGCAAACGCGCTCCAAGTCGTGCAGGCGTCGTCCGATTCTGAGATTGCCACGGCACAAGCCGAAGTCGTCAGCATCCAGGCAACGCTGGAGTCAGCCAAGGCGACCGCGACCGTGCTCGCGGATCAAGCTGCGAATGCTGGAATTGACGCGGATTTTTCTCAAATCGAATTCCAAATTGACGCGCAGGGATTGCTCGATGGTGACAGTGATGCGATCGACGACGCCCACGATGCGATCGCGGAAGCGATGGAGCCTTACGACGGTTGTCAAGTCGGTGTCACGCTCACCTACGGCGGGGGAACCTTGCAACAAGGATTGGTGATCGCCGACATCATCAACGAGATTTTGGTTGAGGATTTCGACGAGTACTTCGGCGAGGCGGGGCTGGAAACCTTCGCGAAAGTGAACGAAGCCGAATTCAACCTCGTGATGTTTCAGATGTATTTCGTCAGGGGCTGCGATGGACCTCGCGAGCGCGTCGAAGACTAATGATCGCTGGGTTTACTCTATCCTGCGGTATTGGCAACGAATCCAAGGATCAGCGCAATCTCCTCGACGCCGTCGTCGCCGATTCCAACGTGTGGGATCTCCCCACCGATGACATCAAACCCGCGCTCTTGGAGCACCCGTATCGAACCGGCGTTGTGCTTGGCGACATGCGCATGGAGTGGCCGTGTTCGCTCGATTTCCAGAAATCGGGACAACGCGGTGGTCGCCACTCCTTTGCCCCAATGAGCCCGGTCGATCCAGTACCCAACTTCCCGTCCGTCCGAATCACCCGAACTGAGCATGTTGCCGACGACCCGATCACCCAATAGGATCATTTGCTTCCCATTTTGTTCGTTCGCCAGCAGCCTCGCCCAGTGGTGCGAGAACGACTCCCAATCCCTGGAAGGAATTGCGGCCGTCTCGTTCGCGACCGGGTCCTGTTCGAGCTCGTAAAACAACGGGTTGTCGCTTTCGACGACATCCCGCGGGAGCAGATGCCCGCTCAGATCTACGGTGCTCATCTTCCGCGGGAGGTGCGGAGCACCGGAACGCGTGGGTATCGGCTGCCAGTTATGGTCCGACAACTTCACTGATTGAGCGTTCGATGATGCCAACGACCTCGGCTGCCTCTTCACTCGTGGTGGTCAGCGGCGGCGCTATCGCAACCCAATCCGCGCCCGGTCTCAGCAGCAGACCGTTCTGACGGCAGGCGCTGTAGACCGCTTTGCCAATCGGTTGATTGAACGCAAGTCCGCGGAGCAGGCCGACACCACGGATTTCGGAAATGACCGGTTGGCGTTGCGCCAACTCACGGAGCTGTCCGGCGATCTGATCACCGATGCGATTCGCATTGGCGATCAAATCATTGTCGAGCAAGTAACGCACCGCAGCTTCACCAATCGCGCAGGCAACCGGATTTCCCCCGAAGGTATGTCCGGCCCAGAACTGGATTCCCTGCTCCGGCTCACCCCAAAACGCCTGTGCAACACGATCCGCGATCAAGATCGCAGCGAGCGGAGCGTAGCCACCGCTGATCCCTTTCCCGCATGAGAGGATATCCGGCCACACGCCCATCCGCTCGGCGGCGAAGAGCTTCCCAGTGCGTCCGAACCCGGTGATGATTTCGTCGAAAATCAGGAGCACATTGTGGCGGTCGCAAATCTCCCGCAAACGTGGGAAGTAGTCCGGATGCGGAACGTGAACGCCGGCCGACAGCATGATCGGCTCGGCGATCACCGCGGCGACTGTTTCAGGATGCTCGTTGACGATCGCCTCTTCAATCAGGTCGACACAAGCTAACGAGCAGGCGTCCAGTCGACCGCAGGCCGCACAGCCTGGGCGATTCGGCGGCGTAACGTGGACAAATCCAGGCGCGAACGGCTCGAACTTCCACTTCCAATCGATCTGGGCGGAGGCAGCCATCGCGTTTCCGGTGCCGCCGTGGTATGAGCGATAGCGTGAAATGACCTTGTACTTGCGCGGATGACCGGCCTGCATCCAGAACTGGCGGGCGAGTTTGATCGCGGCCTCGTTCGCCTCCGATCCACCGCTGAAGAACTTCACCGTGCTGTATTGCGCGGGTGTGATCTGGAGCAGCAAATCGGCGAAGCGAAGAGCGGCAGGATTGGTGGACATCGTCGGTGCCGTGAAGGCGATCTTTTTGGCCTGAGCCGTGCCGGCGTCGATGATCGAATCCAGGCCGTGACCGAGATTGACCGTGAAGACGCCGGAAAGCCCGTCGATGTACGTCTTGCCGAAGACGTCCGTCACCCGGATGCCGTTTCCAGTTTCGAGAATCAGCGGGTCCTGTGCGAACGACTTCATTTGCACGAAGTCAACCATGATTTGCGATGTGTCCAGTTTCTGCTCGCCCGAGATCACCATTCCCGTTTCTCCCCTTCAGTACGCTCCGCCGCCCTCAGCTCCTAGATCGAACCTGAAGTGTCCTCGGTTTGATCTCGTGGTTGGTTGCTGCCGCTGCGAAAGAGAGGAGCCCAGCGGGTACGCAGCGAATGCGAGTGAAAAATGACAAACCTGGCCGCGGCTTCGGGGTCCCGTTGCCGGATCGCGTCGAGAATATCCTGATGCTCCCGATTCGATGCTTCCATGCTGGCGGAATCGACCAATCCGCGATTTCCTAGACTGAGCAGGTAAAGATCGGTCTGCTCCTCATTTCTGGCGACCATTTGGCGGAGCGACTCGTTGCCCGCCGCCGTCCCCAGCCAGTGATGGAATTCACGACCCGACCGTAGCGCGCCATAAATGTCGAAATCGACGACGGCTTGACGGCCACGATCGATCGCGCTCTGCAGACCGACAAAGTGCTCCTCGGTGGCCAAGAGCGCCGCCCGGCGACCGAGATACGGTTCTACCACCTCGTTCGCTCCGAACATATCCAAAAATTCTTCTCTGGTCAATTCTCTGATGAACAGGCCTTTGCCTCGCCTTGGGGCAATCAACCGTTCGTGCTCTAGGATCGCCAACGCCTCGCGAACCGGGGTGCGGCTGATTCCCAATGCCTCGGCCAGTCTTTCCTCGATCAGCGGCTCACCGCCTTCGAGGCGAGCATCAAGAATCGCTTCTTTGATCGCATCGTACGCGGCCTCCCTAAACCGGCGCGACGGACCAACATTGATCAAATCCAACGCCTGGTTCATAACTCACCCGATAGGTCGCTCATCACAGTACGAACACAGGGAATTCGACGTTAAGGTCGAGCGGCGACATGGTTACACATATGATCGCGAAAAAGTTCGTATACATGTATACAATCCTCACGCGCCATTTGTCGATACGTATCCCCCAATAATGCCCGTCGCGTGCACAATTGTCGATTACAGCGACCATCCTGAATTCGATCTCGATTCCATTTGAGCCCAATCGACAATTGACATGCGGTCATGGCACTGCTAGATTGCATACACAACGTTCAAACTATAGGTGCAACTGCTCGTCGCACCGCCACTCGTGTATGCAGAAATTCTCGTTACGCCGGCCTCTACCGTGTTTTATATGCTCGCTGATCGTTCAAGTCGAAGGGAGTCCACGATGATCGACCGCAAACTCACTCGGCGCGACACGCTCAAAATCGGTGGCGCTGCCGCCGGCGCCGCGTTACTGCCCACGGAAAGGGCCGCGCGGGCGCAAGAGGTTACGCTCACTTTCTGGAGCGGCACCTACACGTTCCAGGATCCGAACGACAAATCTAAGGACAAGAGCGAGTTCTATATCTACCAGGCGATCGATCGCTTTCAGACCGCCAACCCGGGCATCAAGATCGAAATCGAGAATCTGGCGACCGATCCCACCATGTTCGTGAAATACCGCACCGCAAGTGTCGCCAAGAATGGCCCCGATATCGCGTCAATGTGGTCTGGCACCTATTTTCTGGCCCTGAAGGACTTCATCGAGCCCTTGGCGCCTTATTTCACCGCCGAGGAGAAAACCCGGATTCTCGGTTGGGAAGCCGTGGTCGAGAACTTCGATCCGAACAGCCCCGACATTTTTGGCGTACCGTCTGGATCGGACGGCACCGTCTGCTTCTTCTACAACAAAGAGTTGATGACCGCGGCAGGGGCCGACCCGGCCGCGAGCTGGCCCCAGGACTTCGAGGGCTTCGTCGCTGTTCTTGAACAAATCAAGGCAACCGGCAAGACCCCGATGGGATTGGAGAGTTACGGCTATCTCTGGCACATCTTGATCTACTGGATCGCGCAAACGGTTGGTGGCTCCGCCGGAATCGGCGAGCTCGCGACCGGCGCGCGCAAGTTCAACGACCCCGCGCTTGCCGAGATCGTGACGAAGTGGCAGACGCTGACAGCCTACACGGCCGAGGGCGCCGAGACGATGGCCGGCACGGATGCCGAACAATTGCTGTTCAATAACGAATCGGTTCTGACGACCGGCGGGATCTGGATCGCCAACGACGCGCTACCGTCGATGGGCGAAAATCTCGGCATGGTGAAGATTCCGAACTTCAGCGCGTCAGCTCCAATCGTGAACGGCGGCATCGGTGGACCCGGCCACGCGCTGTTCGTGGCCAACTATTCCGAACACAAAGATGAGGCGGTGGCCTTCATCAAGTTCCTGATGAGCCCCGAGGAGCAGGTATTCAAAGCCCAGTCCGGTCAAAGCACACTGCTCAACGTCACCGACGTCGACGGCACACAGTATTACGTCAACGATTTTCAGAAGACTCAGCAAACGTGGGCTAACGAGCCGAGCACGATCTTCTGGCCGGACAACACATTTCCGGCCGATCTGACGACCGAGATCAACGCCCAGGGACAACTCGTCTGGACGGGTCAGATCTCAGCGGAAGAATTCCTCACGGCGTTGGATAACAAACGTGACGAGCTACTCGGCGGTTAGCGAGAGCGATTGCGATCCGGCGGACGTGGGCGATGGCATCAAGCCACGATTCAGCGTTGAGCACGGGAGCGAGCGAGCCCGCTCCCGTGCTTACGCGTCCACAGCCCCGGATTTCGCTTCGCCGTAGGGAGCAGATCACCGGTTTATTCTCGATCTTGCCCGCGTTTCTCCTTGTGGGGGTGGTGGTTTGGTGGCCGATCTCCCGCTCGTTTCGTTACAGCGTCACCGATTGGAACGGCGCATCGGCGAATTGGATCGGCCTCGACAACTTTCGCAACATCATCCAGCGGGGTGAGCTCTGGACGCCACTCAAGGTGAATTTGATCTTCTTCACCTCGATCCCTGGAATTCTCCTGATCAGTCTGGTCGTTTCCGTATTGTTGTTCGATGAGACGCCGGGTTGGAAATTCTTCCGCTCGGTCTATTACATCCCTACAATTCTCTCGACCGCGATCGTCGGTATGATGATGAAGCTCATGTTCGCGCCTCGCGGACCGGTCAACAAACTGATCGACGCCGCGGGATTTGAAGGTCTCAGCCGGAACTGGCTTGGTACGACCGAAACCGCGTTTATGGTTCTGATTTTCATCTTCTACTGGCAGACCCTTGGCCAGGGCGTGCTCATTTTCCTGTCGGGACTGGCCGGCATCTCCACCGATTTGATCGAAGCCGCGAGGCTCGATGGCGCGAACTGGTGGCAGCGGCTGACGCAGATTCTGATTCCGCTATTGATGCCCACAATCGGCTTCTTTTTCATCTTCAACGCGGTCTATTGCTTCGTTGGACTCTTCGGTCTGGTCTACACGGTGACCAACGGTGGTCCAGGTTTCTCAACAACCCCGATTGATCTTCTGATCTACCGCAAAGCGTTTGAAAGCGGCGCCCTAGGTTATGCCTCGGCTCTCTCGGTCTTGCTCTTTGTTATCGTCTTGACCATTTCCGCCATCCAGTTGCGCTTTTTCGATCGCCGGAGCGTGGAGTAGGTGGCCGGATGAGGATACAGCCGGTCTGGGCGGCGGTTCGATGGATTGTCTTCGCGTTTCTGCTCCTGATCGCCACGATCGCGCTCTATCCACTGGCATTCATGGCGCTCAGCAGCATCAAAACCGCGAACCAGTACATCAAGGATCCGATCGGAATCCCGAAGAGCTGGTCGTATTTCGAAAACTACCGGGCGATGTTCAAGGAATTTGGCATCCATCACTACTTCTGGAATACGTTCGTCTGCATTATCGGCGCATCGGCGCTGACCTTTTCGGTAGCGATTCCGGCATCGTTCGCATTCGCCAAACTGCGCTTTCCGCTCCGCGATCCGATGCGAATGGCGATGATTGCCACACTCATCGTTCCGCCGATCACCTTCATCGTGCCTAGTTACGTCTTCATGGCAAAATTCGATCTAATCAGCTCATACCGGGTCGTGATCTTGCTCTGGTCGGCCACGACCGTCCCGAGCAATGTCTTCCTGCTGAGCTCGCTGATGCGCGGCATCCCCAATGACATCCTGGAGGCCGCGCGGATCGACGGCGCGGGATACTGGGAAACCTTGCGACGCGCCGTCATTCCGCTCTCCGCACCCGGGATCGTGACGGTTTCGATTTTCAACGTAACCACCTGGTGGAACGATCTGCTGATCCCGCTCATCTTTGTGCAAACGAATGACAAGGCGATGGTCACGGTTGGGGTCTCGATGGTGGTCGGACGCTTCAGCACAGACGTCCCGCTTCTTATCACGGGGCTTCTGCTTTCCTGCTTGCCGCCGCTCTTCGTGTACTTGCTGCTGCAGGGCACAATCCGTCGCGGTTTGGTTATCGGCGCGCTTCGCTGATTGCGCTCGCGTCGCTAAAGGAGATCTCAGTTGGGAGCCCAAATCACGATCATTGGCGCCGGCAGCGCCGTTTTTTCACTCAGCTTGATCCGGGATCTTTGTTTGACCCCGAGCTTGAGCGGCAGCACGGTCACGCTGATGGACATCGATGCCGACCGGCTCGAGAGCATCGATCTTCTCTGCACCCGATATGCGAGCGAAATGGGCATCGATATCCGGACGCGAACAACGATCGACCGCCGAGACGCGCTCAGAGGCGCCGATTTCGTCGTGAACACCGCGCTTGTCGGCAACTACGACCTGTTGCGCAAAGGTTGGGCAATTGCGCAGAATCACGGGTATCGCTTCGGCGGAAGCCTGCACGTGATGCACGACGAAGCCTTCTGGATCAACTTCGCGCAAATGAGATTCTTCGAAGATGTGCTGCAGGATGTGCTCGAGATTTGTCCGGACGCATGGTATCTCCAGGTCGCGAACCCCGTGCTCGCGGGAATGACCTACTTTTCGCGGAGTTTTCCGAACGCGAAAATGGTTGGGCTCTGCCACGGTTACGCCGGCGTTTATGAGATCGCGGATGCGCTCGGGTTGGATCGCGACAAACTGACGTTTGAAATTCCGGGCGTCAATCACACGGTCTTCTTGACCCACTGTTATCACGACGGCCAGGACGTTTTCCCAATGCTCGACAAGTGGATTGCCGAAGAGGCGCCATCATACTGGGAATCGAGCCGCCCGAGCGACGATTTGGGCCCGGGGGCGGTGGATCTCTATCGTCGCTTCGGCGTCTTTCCGATTGGCGACACCTGTACCCCCGGTGGCGGCTCGTGGCCCTGGTGGTATCACACCGATGCGGCGACCGAGCTGCGCTGGAAAGAGGACCCGGCCGCATGGTGGGAGGGATACTTCGCCCGGGGATTGGAGAAGGTCGCGGAGATCAACCACGCCGCGCACGATCACTCCCGACCCGTTTCAGAGGTCTTCCCTCCAAAGCATTCCGGCGAGGTCATGGTGCCGATGATCGACTCGCTTGCGAACGACACCCAACGTGTGCTCATCGGCAACATCGCCAACCGTGGCGATTTCGTGCCCGGTGTTCCGCGCGACTTCGCGGTCGAGATCCCTCTCTTGGTGAGTAAACGCGGAATCGAAGGCATCCGCACGCTACCCCTGCCTGAAACAGTGATTTCACACATCATGCGAGACCGGGTCGCGACGGTGAATTTGGAGATCGAGGCATTCACGACCGGAAATAAGCAACGCCTCCTCGAATTGGTGCAGTTCGATCCATGGACCAGGTCGATTGACCAGGCGGCATCGATGTTGGATGCCATTCTCGCGCTGCCGGAGAACGCGGCGATGGCGGCGCATTTCGCGGGATAGGAAAGAGACGATGCAAAGACTTTCCGGAAAGGTCGCCATTATCACAGGCGCGGCTTCAGGGATCGGCGCGGGCACGGCGGAGCTCTTCGCGGAAGAAGGCGCACGGCTCGTTCTGGTTGACCGCGACCAGGAGGCGCTCCAATCGATCAGAGCCAGTTTGAAATCAATCACTTCGGGCGTCCAGACCGTGGTCGGTGATGTCGCCGTTCGTGAAACCGCCGAACGCGCCGTCTCGGCCGCAACCAATGAATTCGGTCAACTCGACATCCTCTTCAACAACGCCGGGGTCATGACCCATGGCGACTTCCAAGAAACCGACGAGCCCGCATGGGACAACGTGCTCAACATCAATCTGCGCGGCATCTACCTCTTTTGCCATGCGGCGATACCCGAAATGCTCAAACGCGGACGGGGATCGATCGTGAATACCTCGTCCGTGATGGCCACACTCACAGAACCGGGATACGAGGCCTACACGACCTCCAAGGCGGGAATCATCGGATTAACTAAGGCGCTCGCGGTCTCATACGCGGAGCAAGGGATCCGGGCGAACTGCATTTGCCCAGGCTGGGTCGACACGCCGATGAATCGGAGTCTGGCCGAAGAGGTGGGCGGGATGGACAAGTTGATCCCGATCATCAAGCGGCAACAACCGATGCCGAGAATGATCTCGACCCGTGAGATCGGCTACGCGGTACTCTTCTTGGCATCGGACGAAGCAAGCGCGATCACCGGCGCAGCGCTGTATGTGGATGGCGCCGCCTCCTCGGCGATTTGAGTCGATTGTTCAGGCAACCAGAGACGACGCCCTCACGAGGAGATGTTTCGACAAGCTCAACATGACGGTTAGGCTCAGCGCCGCCCTGTATCATCGCTTTATCATCTCACCGTCTTACCGCCTCACCCCCTGACCGTCTCGTCGATTAGTCGTCCTCAGCGACCGGCATCGTGGCACGATATGCGCGGGTCAGGCCGGCGTAGCGATCTGCCCCGAGGTGATGCAGGAGCTGCCCCGCGTCGGTCGTCACGTCCCAGATCGCGTTGAACGCCTCTTCGTCGGCGGTGACGGCCAACACCCGGCCGATGAAGAGATCGTGATCGCCGATCGAGAAGCGGTCGAGCACGCCGCATTCAATATGCGCGACACATTCCGCAACCAGCGGCGCCTCGATCTCCAGGGCATCCGCCGGCGTCAGCTTGGACGCCTCGAATTTGTCCCCCTCGCGGCCGCTCTTCATTCCGCAATAGTGGGCGGCGGAGATCAGATCGGTGTTTGGAATGTTGATCGCGAACACATCCGTTTTCATCACGAACTCGTGCGTGAGTCGCGATGGCTGAATCGCGACGCCCACCAGCGTCGGACCCAGGCTGATCGGTGACAGCCAGGCCGCCGTCATCACATTAGGCTGGTCGCGATAGAGTGTCGAGATCAACGCCACCGGACCCGGCGCGATCAGCCTGAGTGCGTCCCGAATCTCGACCTGCTTCTTCTCAGCCATTCCATAGCTCCGTGGGTAACTCCGCGCTCGTTGTCAGCCTATCGAAAGCACTTCACGATAAACGTCGAGCGTTTGTTCCGCGGTTCGCCGCCACGAGAATTCGGCCGCGCGCTTCAGTCCACGCGTGCGTAGCTCCGCTGCCAAAGTCGGACTCTCGAGCACGCTCTGTATCGCCCCGACAACTGAATCGATGTCCAGGTTCGTCAGGAGTCCCCCGTCGCCGACGATCTCTGGAAAGCTCGACGTGTTCGAGGCAATCGTGGGAACGCCGCATGCCATCGCCTCGAGCGCGGTCAGGCCGAAACCCTCATGCGACGAAGGTGTGACGTACAAGTCGGCGCCTTGACAGAGCGCGACTTTGTCCTCTTCGCTGACGCGACCTGTCAGGATCACATCGCTCTCGACTCCATACTGCCTGATGATCGGATCGAGTGGCGGGAATACCGCCGGGTTGTCACTGTGCGGCGCTCCGGCAATTACAAGCTGGACGTGTTCCTCAAGCATCGGACGCAGTCGCGCGAACGCTACTATCAGAAGCGGCAGGTTCTTGCGAACATCGAATCCACCAACATTAAAAATGTAGCGGCCCACGATCCCGAAGCGTCGAAGCGTTGAGTCGATCTGTGTCCGATCGGTAGGCGATCGAAAAGAAGAATCGGCCGCTTCGTGGGTGACCCTGATGCGATCTCGCGGAATACCCAATTCGCTTGAGATTTCGCCGGCCGCGGAAGTGGACGGTGCAATGATGAGATCAGCGTTGCGAACCGTTCTCCGCATTACGGCCAAGTGCAGCCGCATCGCGGTGGAAGCACGGTAGACCGGCAGGAGGAAGGGAATCACGTCGTGAATGGTAATAACCATCGGAGCCGACGGACGCAGCGGCGCGGCAAATGAGGGGATATGCAGTAGCTCGGGGTTCAGGGCCCGGGCGGCCCGGGCAAAGCCAACAAGCTCCCAGTACGCTCGCTGCACGCGCCGGTCGGAAAACAGCCGTCGCGATCTTGCAAGGCTCCGGTGTGTGTGATCCCAACTGGGCTCAATCACGGCGAGCTCGAGTGCCGGATCGAGCGAGCGGAGTGCGGGTATCAAGTTCTTAGCGTAACCACCGATTCCAGATGACGGCAACCGGTTGAATTCTCCGTCAAATGCCACTCGCATGGTCAGAGCTCAGCGACGGGTTTGAGCTCGATCGAACATGCCGGAAAATGGGTGCGACCGCCGATGCTCATGCAGGGTAGTATACGGGCTGCAATCGACCGTTCAGATCGCAACGATCCAACGACTTCACCGCTTTCAGGACCTTGACGCCAATGCTATACTTTTTGAAGTGACCTAGAGTGTCACCAACGAACTAAAGGAGAACTACGTGGCGAAGCCGATTGAAGTAACTGACGGAACATTTGAGACTGAAGTCATCAAGTCCGATAAGACGGTTTTGGTGGATTTCTGGGCCCCCTGGTGCGGTCCCTGCCGGGCGGTTGGGCCGATCCTGGCCGAGATCGCAAACGAGCAGGAAGCCGGGCTTAAAGTCGTCAAAGTCAATGTGGACGATAACCAGCAGTACGCATTCAAGCTTGGAATCATGACCGTTCCGACGATGGTCGTCTTCAAGGACGGACAGCCGGTGGACAAAATCGTCGGCGCAATGCCGAAGCGGAGTATCATGTCGCGGGTCCAGCCCCACATGGCGGTCGCCGAAACAGTCTAGGTACCATACCCAATCTCAAAACCCGCACCGGGCGCGATTGTCGCATCGGTGCGGTTTTGTTTGTCCCACTCGATCTGGCCAGAGCAATGGTCGATTATCATGGGGTTGTTCTGCACCATCGGAGTTCACAATGGCTCGCGCCGCGACGCCTAGATTCCGGCCGAGGCGGAAAGGTTCGAGGTACCAGTGGCCGACGATACGTTGCTTCCAAGTTGGGCTCTCGGCGCGAGCCCATCACTTCCTGACTATCCAAAAGGCAAACTCTCGCTCAGTTCCACCGTACTTGCCATTGTGCCCCATTTCCGCTGCGAGCCCTGGCTGGTCGATTGTCTCGATTCGCTTGTACGACAGTCTCATCCACTCGACGGGATCGTCGTCATCGACGACGCGTCGGGCGAGCCGCCGGTCGAGATCGTTAAACAGTTTCGGCAGGTGACGTTACTGACTTCGACTGAGAATTCGGGACCGTATCGACTCTCTCAGGAAGTCATCGAAGCCACCTCATACGATGCCTATTTCTTCCAGGATGCCGACGATTGGTCCATGCCGCTGCGACTCGAACTTCTTCTTCGGGAAGCATCTCGGAGCGGAGCCGAAATGGCGGGATGCCAGGGGCACCGGTTTATCGGCATCGAAGGGGAAGTCGTGCCGCTGACCTTCCCATTGGACGTCAATGCCGCACTCGCGGTCAATCCAGGCAGGCACGCCATCATGCATCCAAGCACGATTGTCAGCCGAGAGCTCATCGATCGGGCAGGCGGTTATGCAAAGGGCCTCCGGTTTGGTGGCGACACGGAATTTGAGCACAGAGCCACACATGTCGGACGAATCGTCAATATCCCTCAATTTGCCTATGTGGTCCGCAATCGGCAGAATTCATTGACATCCAGTCCGGATACCGGTCTCGATTCTCCGCTCCGAAAGGAGCAACGCCGGGTCGAGGCCGAACGGGCGATTGCCAATGCGGCCCAGGTCGCGGCGGGGGAATCGCCGGACTTGCGGCCCCTTGCCACTGCGCCACCGCTTCCGCTTGAATACGTCCTGGGACCAAGACTCAAGGGAAGGAATGGAGTCGAGTGGCCGGCTTGACAACCTTGCCTGATAGCACCGACTTCAACAACGTTGGGTTCGTTGCGACCGCTCGCCCCGTGTTTGTCGTCGGTGCTCCGCGATCGGGCGTGAGTCTGCTGACCTTGAGCCTGGGGCAACATGTGAATCTGCTGCAGGTGATTGAAACGAATTGGTTCGAGCGGTTGGCAATCGGTCTGCAGCACGCCTACACGGCAGGGATTGCTCCTCGCGAAACATCTCAACTCGACGCGTCTGGCGTCGGCGTGAGTGACTTCTCTGCTTACTTTGGTGATGCGGTCAATCGCCTTGTGCTCGGATCGATCGATGACGCCTCGACCCGCTTGGTTGAACCGCAGCCACGCTGGCTGGACGGTTCGGCCAGCCATGCCCAGCACCTCTATCCAATTATGCGGCTCTTCCCGCGAGCGAAGGTGATCCACGTCTTTCGAGAGGTCGAAGAGGTTGTGGCTTCCCTTACCAACACCGCCACCAAGCGCGTTTACAAAACCCGCTTCACTGAGCACGAACCGGATGAAGCGATTGAGCAATGGGTTGGATCGGTCAATGCTTGCGTGGAAGCCGAGCGAGCGTATGGCTCAGATACCGTGATGCGGGTTCGACGCCAGGATCTGGTAGCCCGGCCAGAAGAGGTAATCGGCCAATGCCTAGCATTCATCGACGAGCCCTTTGATCGGGCCTGCTTACGGGCGTTTCGACCGCTCGAACGAGAAGCGAATTGTTCGAATGGACAACCTTCGTTGCGGGTGGTTCAGCAGCGCGTCGGGGTCCCGCCGCGGGTAGCGCAATTGAGTAAGGAACTGTTTGACGAGGGAACTCCTTGCTACCTAAGGGATGAGCAGCTGGTTTTGAAGATGGAGCTTGCGTTCGGAGAATGGTGCGATCGCGAGCAACGCGCCATTAAGAATGTTGGTCACAAAACACCTAAGTCGGGTTCGAGCCCGAAAGAGAGTGTCCGATCGCGTAGAATATTGATTCCGATTCGGTTGCGGAACCTACCAGCTCTCAGGCGGCTCATGAAATCGTAAGCAACGAGAAGAGTGTGACGTTCCTTGGACGAACAGACAAACATAAGCGAACCGGGATCCAAGCCACCGCTGCAAGTGACCGTGCTGCCATTGGAGCTCGGCGGTGATCAGGTCACGTTTTCTTGGACGCAGAGCGAACCAAACCAATTCCAAATTCAAAATAGCTTCTTTTTTCGGTACGAGCATCTGGACGTGTCGAGCTTCTCGGTTGAGCTCTTTTATGAAATCTTTCTTGCACTGCAGATCAGGGTCTATGCCGGCTACGTTCAACGAGTGGAGCTTGTCTTCCCATCGCCGGTTCCCAAATACAGTGCCGAATATTGGTTAGCCTTCAACCAAGCGACCAGCGTGACGGTGAGCCCACTCTCAGCAGAGGGCGGCTACAACCCATGGACCGGAGCTCCGGTCCTGTTCGAGCAGCCACGGAAAGCAGCGGTCTTTTTTGGAGGAGGCAAGGACAGTGTCCTTGCGACTTGCCTGCTGTCCGAGATGTACGGCCCGGATGAAGTCGTAGCGGTTCAGTTCGTCGCCGCGCTTCGCAGCGATCCCAAACTTATCGGCTACCTCGAGACACGGCAAGAGCAACTCATGCTGAAACCCGCACGGGAGGTGCTCGGAGTAGCTACGCAGAGAGTTTGGACGAACTATCAGTCGATTTTCCGCAAGGAGGGATATTCGCTCCGGCCCAATCTCGAGCTGTTTACAGTTGGATCCATGCCAGCCTTGCTCGCTTGGGGCGTTCAAGTTTCGACTATCAGTTTCAGCTGGACGACGTACTCCCTGTTGCGATACGCGGACGGGCTACCCGTCTACCGATATGCACGCTCGCGGCACGAGGCGCTCGAATTGCAAGGTCGTCATTTCAACGCGGTGCTTGGGGTGCCCCTCACCTTCACCAATGTCACGTTTCCGTTCAACGCTTTGCTGGTCTACTGGTTGATTGCCGAACGCTATCCGAAGGCACTGCCACATGTCGTGATGTGCACTGTCGCGGGTGTCGATCGACGCTGGTGTTATCAGTGCAAGAAGTGCTGGCTCTACGGATTCCTGGGACTCGCGACCGGAATCATCGACTCAAGATTCGACTACAACCAACTACTGTCGGAATCTCGCTTTATGAAAACACTCATCGACTATTCGGCGACCGGCGTTGAACCAACCGAGCTCGGCAACGTGCGCTGGGTGATCGATTTCTCGAACAAACGAAGCTTCATCATGTGCTGCCATATGATCGCGCGCATCGATCTGGACGATCTTTCGGTCAAGCTAGGCGATGTTGCACTTGCGAACCTTGCCCTTTTGAAGGCGCTTTATGGCAATAGGCTTTTCCCGGACTTCGAAGCTGTTCCTCGTGTCACGCTGGACGTTTTGGGCACCGAAATCGGACCGAAGCTCGCGCGAATCGCCGCTGAGCATTTTGAGATTATCGATCACGTACCCGGGCCGTGGTTCGCCGGGAATATGCCGATAAGCTATCCATTCCATGAACGAATGCCTTTGCCGGTCGATGCGCTGGAACATCTAGCTAGGTGAACGGAAATTAATACCGTGCGCCCGTTTTGAGGTCATCATGGATGTCTGGATCGATCCACCGCGGATTGATGGAGAGACAGTCACATTTCGCTGGCGCCAAAGTGAGCTGAACCCGTTTCAGGAAGAGAATGCTTTCTTTTATCGCTATGAGGGACTAGATCTCAACCACTTCACAGTTGAGCTCTTTTACGAGATCTTCCTGGCACTACAGCTCCGGGTTTTTACGGGTTACGCGGAGCGGGTCGAGCTGCACTTTCCGTCGTCCGTGCCTTCGTTTAGTGTCGACTACTGGCGAACAATCCACCGTGCATCAAATGTCTCCATCGAACCGATCAAATACGGCGGGTACGACCCGTGGGCCGGTCAGCCGTCGTTAGTCGAGCGTCCCAAACGAGCGGCCGTCTTCTTCGGCGGCGGCAAGGACAGCACACTCGCAACCTGTCTCCTTTCCGAGATCTATGGTCCCGATCAGGTGGTATTGATCCAGTTTGTTGGACCGTTGAGACGCAATCCGAAGCTGGCACGAGTGCTCGAGGACCGGCAAGAGAGGCTGATGCTCGAGCCGGCGCGGCGAAACCTCGGCGTCGCTACCCAGCGAGGCTGGACAAACTATCAGGCGATCTTCAGAAAAGAAGGGTACCGGCTGCGCCCGAATCTTGAGATCTACACGGTTGGTGGATTGCCCGCACTCCTCTCGTGGGGTGTCGAACTCTGTTCATTCACCGCTCCCTACACGCTGATGACCGTGGATGAACGGCGAACAAGCGATGATCGCGTTCGTTACTCCCACGCCCGGCCAGAGGGAGTTGCTCTCTTAAGCCGGCACTACACCGCGACGCTCGGAACGCCGATTCAAGTCACCAACGTTATCCTGCCGTTTCACATGTTGGCGGTTCATTGGCTTCTTGCCGAGCGGTATCCGCATGCCCTGAAGCAGATCGTTTCGTGCACGCTCGCCGGGCCAGACAAACGCTGGTGCCTTGACTGCGCAAAATGCACGCTCTTCGCCATATCGGGACTCTCGGTCTCGGTTCTCGATCCTGACTTCGATTACGACCGGTTCCTGACAACGTCTCACTTCATCAAGAGGCTGATCGCGCTCTCCGAATCCGGTGCTGAGCCAATCTTGCTCGGCAACTTCCCATGGATTCGCGGATTTATCGGCGGACCTCGAAGCTACATCCTGGCATGCCACATGGTTGCGCGGATCGATCTGGAAGCGGTCGCGCCACATCTTGGTCATGAAGCGCTCGCAAACTTGGCAATGGTTCAGGCCATGTATGGAAATCGCCTGTATCCGGCATTTGAGGAAATCCCACGCGTATTGCTCAATCTTCTTGGTGATGATCTCGGAGCGAGAATCGCCGAGGTCGTTGCCGAGCATTTCGAGATCGCTGACCGGCTTCCGGGCCCCGTTTACGCGGCGAATAGCCCGGCCTCGTATCAGTTCGATCGGCCAATCCAGTTGTCAGCCGCGACGCTGGAGCACCTTCAGACATGAAGGACGAGGGCCCAACGTCAAAGACTGATCAGGATCTTGAAACTGCAGAGTCGTTGCGAGTTTGGGTTGAACTGCCAGTAATTGAAGGCGAAACAGTGACCTTCCGTTGGGCCCAGAGCGACGCAAATCCATTTCAACATCAGAATTGCTTCTTTTTTCGGTATGAAGGCATCGATCTGACCGCGTACTCGGTCGAACTCCTTTACGAGATGTTTCTCGCGCTGCAACTTCGTGTGTTTGTTGGTTACAAGCGCCGCGTTCAAATCGAGTTTCCGACACCCCTGCCTGAGTTCAGCGCGGCGTACTGGCTGATGTTCCATGACGCGACCAATATCACTATTGCCTCCGCGTCGTCGCCTGGTGGATACAATCCGTGGCGAAGCCAACCGATTGAATCGGTGCGCAGAAAGCGCTCGGCTGTCTTTTATGGGGGCGGGAAGGACAGTCTCCTAGCAACTTGCCTGTTGTCTGAGCTCTATGGTTCCGACGAAGTATTGCTCGTGCAATTCGTCGGCCCGTTGCGCAACAGAGCAAGCTTGATGCGGTTCCTAGAGGAGCGACAAGAGAGGCTGATGCTTGAGCCAGCCAGGCGTCAGCTCGGCGTTTCCACGCAAAGGGTTTGGACGGATTTTCAGGCAAACCATCGCGAAGTGGGATATCCGCTGCGACCACATCTTGAGTTGTACACGGTGGGTGCGCTGCCAGCACTTTTGTTTTGGGGTGCGCAACTTGCGACCTTCAGTATTAGCTGGAGCTCGTATGAGATATCGCGAGACTCCCGTGGAGGACAGGTCTTCCGGTACTCCCGGTCGCGCCCGGAGGTGTTGGCGACCCAGAGCCGGCACTACCAGGTGACACTCGGCGTGCCAATCGAGGTCACGAACATCGTTCTCCCATTCAACTCGTTGCTGGTCCACTGGCTGCTTGCCGAACGATATCCGGAAGCCCTGAAGCTGATTGTGTCGTGTACCATCGCCGGGGTCACCGAACGCTGGTGCTATCAGTGCGAGAAGTGCGCTTTCTTTGCCATGTGCGGTCTCTCCACCGGGATGCTGGCGACTGACTTCGACTACGACTATTTTCTGACAGATTCGCGTTTTATCAAAAAGCAGATCGCTTATGCTGAGTCGGGTGTCGAACCCACGTTGCTTGGAAACGTTCCGTGGACCTCGGATTTCTTCATCGGACCACGGAGCTATTTGCTGGGTTGCCATATGTTAGCCAGAATCGAGCCCGACGAGCTTCCGATCAAACTCAGTGCCCCGGCGCTCGTGAATCTCGCTATGTTGCGTGGCATGTACGGCAATCGCTTGTACCCGGGCAATGAAACAGTGCCACGCGAAACATTGGATGTGCTCGGTGCGGAGCTCGGACCAAAGATCACGACAATTGCAGCGGAGCACTTCGAGATCGCGGATCAGTTCCCCTCACCTGCCTATTCCGGCAATGACCCAACGGAGTTTCAGTTCAACCCGCCGATGGAACCGAAGCTAGCAACGCTGGATCATATTCGGACATGACCGCTCAACTCGTTCAATCGCCGCGATTCGCGGTTGACGTGGAGGATTTGCCCGTGGCCCCACCGGACTCGTTGCTAACCCGATTATCTAGCCGTCACAGCGTTGTCGGAATCGTTGGTCTGGGTCATGTCGGAATGCCGCTGGCCGCGGAAGTCGCTCGCGCCGGGTCTGCGACAATCGGATTCGATATCAATCCGAACATCATCGACGGACTGAACGCGGGCCGCAGCCACATCGGTGACGTGCCGTCGTCAACGATTGCAGAGCTCGTCGACGCCGGCCGGTTGCGCGGTGCCACTGACTTCAGAGAGCTGGCAAACTGCGATGTCGTCATCATTTGTGTGCCGACCCCCCTCTCAAAAGTCAAAGACCCCGATCTTTCGTACGTCGTGGTCGCCGCACGATCCCTGAGCTCGGTCCTGCGAAGCGGACAGCTCGTGATTCTCGAAAGCACCACCTATCCTGGCACCACCCGGGACGTGGTGCTGCCGATACTCGAAGAATCGGGGCTTCGCGTTGGATCAGATTTCCACCTCTGCTTCAGTCCCGAGCGCGTCGACCCAGGCAATCAAACATGGACCATCCCCACCACGCCGAAGTTAGTCGGTGGTACCACCTCCGCCTGCCTTGATGCAGGTGTTGCGTTTTACAGCACGTTTGTTGAGACTCTCATACCGGTAACAAGTGTCGAAGTGGCAGAGCTTGCAAAGGTATATGAAAACACATTCCGCATGGTCAACATTGCCCTGGCCAACGAACTGGCGTTGGTTTGTTCGCGGCTCAAACTCGATGTTTGGGAGGTGATCGACGCGGCAGCATCGAAGCCATTCGGCTTCATGCGATTCAGTCCCGGACCCGGGCTCGGCGGTCATTGCATCCCGCTTGATCCCCACTACCTCTCCTGGAAAATGGAGACGCTTGAATTCAAGACTCGGCTGATCGATCTGGCGGGAGAAATTAATGCTCAGATGCCGGCGGCAGTGATTTCGCTGGTAAACGACGCGTTGAATGAGGAAGCGCGCGCGATTCGCGGGAGCTCAATTCTCGTTCTCGGAATTGCCTATAAGCCCGATATCGCGGATTATCGGGAAAGTCCCGCGTTGGAGATCATTCGGCTCTTGCAGGAGCGTGGTGCTGAAGTGTCGTATCACGATCCACTTTGTCTAGAGATCGAAATGGGAGCAATTGCTCGAATGCCGGATCTACCGATGCGGAGCGTCGAGTTATCCGACGAGCTGATCCGTTCATCGCACGCGATCATCGTGGTCACCAACCACACGGAGTTCGATTTTCAGCGGTTCATGAACTCCGCAAAGCTCATCGTCGACACAAGGGGCGCATTTCGTGGGATGTCGGGCTCCGCTCGGGTAGTAGGACTCTCTGGTCACATCGAGGCAAAATAGCAGTCTAGGCTTCGTGCACCGAGAAAGGGTCGGCGCTCTTTGAGCGGCCGGCCCTTTCGCCTGTGCAACTTAAGCTGATCCGACGGCTAGCTGGTTTCGCTCGGCTTCGACCGCCGAATGCGAGTCGCGATCACGGCTGCCGCGCCGCCGATGACGGCCGCTGGGCCCCAGCTTCGTCCGCTGTCTTGTTCGCCGATTCCTGTGCTCGGAAGCACGATGACTGGGTCTTCGTCGTCGTAGATATCATCGTAACTATCATCCTGGAAACGGCCCGAGAACGATCCCTTCGGGGCCGGAGCAGCGCGCAGCTTGTCAGCCATAGAAGTAGCAACGGTCAGCGACATTCCCAGCGCGGCCATACCCTTGATGAATGCGCGACGGTCAATTCGACCACGCTGATACGCGGAAACCAATTCATTTCTTGTCATAGCAGCCCTCACCGTTCCCGAAATGTTTCGCGCGTAGGTGCGAATTGTCAATACTCAACGTGATACTACCAACCTACCTCAGATGACGCAAGTCTTTTGACCTGCTTTCCGTTCATTGCGTCCAAAACCACTCCGCATTAAGCACGGATATGCGAAAGTTCGGACATCTTGGTCGGCATGATCTGGTTCAGACCAAACTCAGCGGGCTCGTTGCCGACACTAAGTGGCGCCGAGATCTCCTCAACAGTCTCGATGTGGTCACCGATCATCGATGCAATCTGTTCCGCATCCGAAAATCCAAGCCGGGGGACAACACATCTCGGCATCTCATCCAGGTGCGGAAGTGCACGATTCCCAAACATGGCTCTTAACGTCGTTAGGTTTGCCAACGCGTTGTCGCCCAATTGGTCGTCAATCAAGTGAGTTTTCGCTCCTGCAACCACGTGACAGAGATTCTGGAAGCCGGTTGGGATGCCCAACAACTCCGAATACGGCACATTCCCTTCCGCGGAAAGCTCCACGCCTGATTCCGCGTATTCGACGATCCGCCGGAGATATCGAGCTTGATCGAAGAGGCGATTGTAGTCAAAATGCGGATCGATTGTGCCAGAACAGAGACTGTAGAGAGCATGCATCACGCACTTGCGGCAGTCGTAGCACCATCGCTGGTCGATCTCGCCAAGTGTGCAGCTTGTCATGAATTCGATCGCCCGTGGATATCGCTTTGCAACGAGCAAATAGCCGGTCCATGGAGAAAGCAAGGAGTTGATATTCGTCACCGTCAAATCGAGATCGAATACGCGCCGGTAGTGAGTCTGAAGTGTCTTGAGAACCTCGGGCCGGGAATTCTCCCTGAGAAACTTCGCGGAACCATCCGGCAGCCTGACAACCGGAAAGTCGGGCCACTCATACGAGAGGTTGGCGAGCGGAGCTCGCCACTCGAGCAAGGCGGGTAGTGCTCCCGCGGTGTAAAGCTCGATCTCTGGTCGTTGCGCGTCGGCGCTCCGCAGAAATATGGCCTGGTAATCTGTCCAGGATCGCTGGCTGCTCACACCCATCCGCTCCCGCGCGGGTTTGAGCATCAGCCCTTCCTGGCGCAACTCCAGGCGCAACGCGAGCTCACGTCTTGGTCGAATCGGTCCCACACACTGAATGAGAACCACATTCTCCGATCCGTAGAGCTCGGAGAAGAGACAGGCCGCGGCCAGGCTGTCCTTGCCGCCTCCATAGAATATGGCCACGGTTCCCGGCCGGGATTCCAGCGTGCCAGTCTCACGCAACGGCGACCGCGGACCAGCCAAAAGCGGTGACGCCGTCACATTGTTGGCCCCGTGATAGGCCCGCCAGTAATCGAATGACCATTCAGAGACCGGCTCCGAGAACATCAACTCGACCGGTTCGTCAAAAGCGCCAAAAACCTTGAGCTGCAGAGCCAAGAACATTTCGTCAAAGACCGCATTGCTGTATCGCGAAAGATCGATCCCTTCAAACCGAAAGCAAAATTCGTTGGCCAGTTGAAACGGGTTCGCTTCGCTCTGTGTCCATGCCAAACGAACACGATCGCCCTCGATGCGGGGCGCTGGAATCTCGACCTTCACAATACCCCTCGTTCTTGCTATCGCACCGGGGACCCCTGCCGTTCATTGCTTGACGTGCTCGACTTCGTCGATCGGCAGCGACACTTGTTGATCAAATAGATACATTGCAGGACCGTCGGCGGCCATCGCAGGCTCCGGTATGCCCCCGATGATCTCCAGGTGCTCACTCGCGATCGCCTTGAGCCTCGGACCAAGTTCGTGCCCCAGTCGATCAAGCAATACGTTCGAAACTGCTTCGTATTCTGGAAAAGGACGATTACCATACAGCGATTTCAGAATCCCCAAATTTCGAATCGCCTCGTCGCTGAGGACGACATGCAGATCATCGATCTCGATCCGCGCGACGATGTGGCAGTACATGACGAAACTGAGACGGTCGAAGAAAAACGGCATCCACGGAGCGTTGCCAAACTCCTTCGATTCAGGCATCGTTCCGGCAAACTCCTTCACCTGACTGATGAAACGAGACTGGCGTAACCAGAAATCATAGTTGAAGTCTGGATCTGTCACCGCGGTCGAAAGCCCAAGAAGCGCAAACATCGAGCATTTTTTGCATTGGTAGCACCAACGCCGGTCAGGATCGGAGACCGTGCACATCACAATCTGCCGCAGTGCCGCTGGGTATCGCTCGGCCAGCAACCAGTACGCGACGAGGCCATTGAAGGGCAGCGACAGATTTGCAACCGTGTGCTCGAATCCCAACGCGGATCGGTAATGGCTACTCTGAGCGGCAAGGGTCTCCGGCCGCACATTCGCGTATCGATGACGAGCAATTCCGTCGTGATCGTAGGTGGTTCTGAACGCCAGCCAGCTTGCGCTGACCGAGCTCAAGGATATGTTCCTACTGAGGAGCGCCGGCAATGAGCCGACACTGTAAAGCTCCATATTCGGACGAAGGTGATAACCAGCTTTCCGAAAATTAGCTTGATAATTCGTCCAGATTCGTTGCGTCGCAAACCCAAGTCGCTCACGCGCAGGGGCCAGCATCAATACATCCTGCCGTTCCTCCATAAGGAGCTCGAGCGAGCGAGACTCACGAAGCGGCCCAATAAACTGGATCAGCAGAACTTGATCGGCGCCGTAGATTTCTGCAAGTAAGCACGCGAGCAGCGTGCTGTCTTTGCCTCCGCCAAAGTAGACCGCGGCCCTCTTGCTCTCTTTCCGATTCGTGGGTCGCCTCTTCCATGGATCGTAGACGGTCGATTCAGCCAGCGGACAGATCGAGACGTTACTTGCCCTGTTGAACGCCAACCAGAACGCGGCGCTCAGCCGTGACACAGGGGACGGGAGCTCGATCTCGACCCTCGTGTCGTACCCGCCGAAAACTCGTGTTTGAAGCGCGATGAAGATCTCGAACAACAGCTCCGAGGTGAAATGATCGAGACGTAGCCCCTCATACCGGAAGTAAAACTCATTATTTCGCTGAAACGGGTTCTCTCTTGACTGCGTCCATTTGAACGTAACGGTATCGCCAATGATCTCAGGCGGCTTGACGCGCACGTGCAGCGCCGGCGCTGCACCGTCCAGCAGAGCGCCGGCTGAGTCATTGCTGTTCAAAGACGAAGTGAACGCGATCAACGGGCGCACCTCCGATTCGACAAGATTGACTGAAGATTTGTTGAATCAGAATACCCGCCGCAATGTGTGAATGACGAGGAACGCCAATTCGATTCCGACTAGAGCCGGAAGCGAAGGCGAATTCCGCAGCGAGTCTCAGGACTCGTCACCTGGTTCACGAAGGCCGACGACTTCGCGATGGAGATCGTCGAGATCGGCAAACTCGCGGTAGACGGATGCGAATCGGATGTAGGCGACCTTGTCGATCTCTTTGAGATGACGCAGCACTGTCTCACCGATCGCGCTCGAGGGCACTTCGGGCGTGCCCATGGCCAGTAAATCGGCCTCGACCATTTGCACAAGGGTATCGATCTCGCGTTCGCCGATCGGTCGTTTGGTCAACGCAACGCGAATCTTCTGACGCAACTTCGCCGGATCGAAATCCTGGCGGCGCCCGTCTTTCTTGACAACGACGAGTCCGCCGATCTCAACGCGCTCGTACGTCGTGAAGCGACGGCCGCAAACCGCGCACTCACGCCGGCGGCGAATCGACTCGCCGCCACTTAGCTCCCGGCTATCAATCACCCGGGAATCACGCGTTTGACAGTAAGGGCATTTCATACGAGGCGATCAACTTTCAGTCATCAGTGGTTGCCTTTTGGGCGACGACCTGTTCTCAGTTAGCTGGCGGCTGAGAGATGGTGGCTACCGTTCCCGCAAAAAGCGGATGATCGAGGATTCGCCTTCCCAATCATCGTCAGGAAGCACCGGTGAGGAATGTTGTCGGGCTACCGGCTGCTGATCCTGGACGCGGAACACACGCTCACGCTCGCGTGGCACAGCCTGCTGACGGGATTGCATCCGGCGTGGCGCTTCCTGATAGCTGCTCCGATCCTCGAAACCGGTCGCGATCAAGGTGATCCGTATGCTGTCGCCAAGGGTTTCGTCCAGGGAGGTGCCATAGATGATCTCGGCATCTTCATCGACCGCTGCCCTGATGATCTCGGCTGCTTCGCTGGTTTCCAACAATGTCAGGCTTGTACCGCCGGCGATGTTGTACAGCACCCCGGTCGCGCCTTGAATACTCGTTTCGAGCAACGGGCTTTCGATTGCTTCCTTGGCCGCATCGATGCAGCGCGTTTCGCCGGTACCGTGGCCAATCGCCATCAACGCCGAACCGGCCTCACGCATGATCGTTCGCACGTCCGCGAAGTCGAGGTTGATGATGCCCGGCTTAATGATCAGGTCAGAGATGCCGGCAATTCCCTGCCGGAGCACATCGTCCGCGATTCGGAACGCCTCGGTGATCGGTGTTTTCGGGTCGACCATGTGAATGAGCCGCTCGTTGGGGATGGTGATCAACGCGTCCACATTGTCGCGGAGGGCGGTAATGCCTTCTTCGGCTGAGCGACGGCGGCGAGTGCCTTCGAATTCGAATGGCCGCGTGACCACACCGACCGTCAATGCGCCTGCTTGTTTCGCAATCTTCGCGATTACAGGCGAGGCGCCGGTGCCTGTGCCACCGCCCATGCCGGCAGTAATGAACACCATGTCAGTGTCGCGCATGATCTCGAGCAGCGATTCAGAGCTCTCTTCGGCCGCTCGCGCCCCAATTTCGGGTCGCCCGCCGGCGCCGAGACCTTTGGTCAGCTTGTCCCCGATGCGAACCGCGATCGGCGCGTGGCTGGAAAGGAGCGCCTGGGCATCCGTGTTGACGGCAACAAACTCGATCCCGTCAACGCCCGATTGGACCATCCTGTTGATCGCGTTGCCACCGGCGCCGCCAACGCCGATTACTTTGATCCGAGCGAAGGTGTTGATGAATTCGAGAGGATCTGAATCTGGCATTCGCCGCCCAATATCCTGGGTGTGCCCATCGCCGCCGTATCGACTGGCGATGAACTGCCCGTAAGGCGCTCTAGCAGCGCCGCTGCCACCCTGATCCCTATGCCCCTGGCCTGGTGGTCGTTGTCCGTTCGTTTGCATGGTTACCACCGTCCCCGACTTCGTTGAGGGAACTACGTCCAGGCGACCATCGTCGGATTGATTCAACGTTGCTTTACTGAACCGGCCCCACGACCGTCAACAACACTCTATCCAGCCAAACCGCGTCCGCGTAACATTTGTCACATCACGCGCTACTTCAAAGCGGTCCAGAGTGTGACGCCGGAGTATACCATGCGCGAATCCCGCGACCGTACGCGTGGTTGACAAACAGTAACACGCGTCCGGACACTGTGTCCGGAATTGAGAATTATCCGCGACGCTCCTGGTGACGCTCGATCGCGTACGCCACCAACCGATCGACCAGTTCGGGCAGCGGCAGGCCGCTTGCCTCCCATAGCAGCGGATACATGCTGATCGAGGTGAAACCGGGAATCGTATTGACCTCGTTGAGTAGAAGCCGCCCTGTCGCTCGCTCAAGGAAGAAATCAACCCGCGCCATTCCAGCGAGATCAAGCGCCCGAAACGCATCGATCGCGATCTGCTGAATCTCCGCCAGCGTGCCGGCGTCGATCGGGGCCGGAACGATCAGTTCGGAGTCGTCGTCAATGTATTTCGCTTCGAAGTCGTAGAATTCACGGCTCGGAACGATCTCGCCAGCGGTCGACACAATCGGTTCGTCATTGCCGAGCACCGCTACCTCGAGCTCGCGCGCGTCAAGGCCTTGTTCGACCACGATCCGGCGGTCATATCTCGCTGCCGCCTCCATGCAACCGGGCAGTTCTTCAGCGCTGTGCGCCTTTCCGACGCCCACGCTCGAACCCATGTTTGCGGGCTTGACGAAACATGGGAATCCAAGCTCATTGGCGATTCTGGCGGCGATCGTATACGGATCGCGCTCCCAATCACGTCTGAGCACGGTGATCCAAGGTCCCTGGGGTATACCTGCCTGAGCCAGAATTTCCTTCGCGATCGCTTTGTCCATCGCCACCGCCGAACCAAGCACGCCGGAACCAACGTATGGGATGCCACTGAGCTCGAGCATCCCCTGGACTGTGCCATCCTCTCCCATCGGACCGTGCAGAACCGGAATCACGACATCGATCTGTCCGGATATGCCCGACGGTAGTCCAGTTGAAACCTGACTCGCCGAAGAGTTTGCGCCGTCGCTTCCAGGAATCCCCATGGGAAGCGCAAAGAGCGGAGATTCGGTGGTGAGCGCGACCATTGGATCGCCGCCGCTCAACCATCGACCATCGCGGGTGATCCCGACCGGGACGATCTCGTAGCGCTCTGGATCGAGCGCGGCCATAACAGTCTGCGCCGACCTCAGCGAAACATCGTGCTCGCCCGACCGGCCGCCGAAGAGCACCATCGCCCGAATCCGCTTGTCCGAGCTCCTGTTTGTTGCTCCGCTCATGACCGTTCCTTCGTGCCCTGTTTCAACACGCTGGCTCAACGCTCTCCAAACTCTTCAATCTCGGTCTCGAGCATGATCCCGAACTCGGCCCCGACCCGCGCCTGAACGGCGGCGATGAGCTCGCGAACCTGAGCGGCAGTGCCGTCGCCGGCATTGACGATGAAGTTGCTGTGCTTGGTCGAAACTGAAACCGATCCCACCGCGAATCCCTTGAGCCCGGCGGCTTCGATCAACCGGCCTGCAAAATCGCCCGGCGGGTTGGTAAAGGTCGAACCGGCACATCGCCCGGTTGGTTGCGTGGCAGTTCGGTATCCGGCATGTTCGTCAGCCAGCGCAATCAGTCGCGCGGGGTCGTCTTTCGGCAAACGGAATCGCACGCTCAGCACCTGAAATGGACGCGGACGAGGACTATCCTTGATCGCGGTGTGCCGGTAGCGAGGGGCAAGCCATTGTCGATCATGTTCCTCGGTTTGACCGTCGGGCCCAAGCACTGTCAGGCGTTCAAGGTGGTCCTGGAGCTCAGCGCCATGAGCGCCGGCATTGTTAACCGTTGCGCCACCGATGGTCCCCGGCAATCCAACTCCCCAGTCCAACCCGCCCCAGCCGCGCTCTGAGGCAAATCTGCCTACCCAGGAGAGAGGAGCTTGAGCTCCGACCTGAAGTACCACCATATCGCCGAGATCCTCAAACTCGATCAACCGTTTGGCTCGCTCGCCGGGAGTTCGTGCCAGCACCACGAGTCCGCGAACGCCCCGATCTCCGGCCAGCAGATTGCTTCCGCCTCCGATCACGGTTAGTGGCAATCCTTCACCGGCCGCCCAGCGTGCGGCCGCGAGTAAATCGACCGGCGTAGGCGCTCGAACGAGAAAGTCGGCCGGGCCGCCGATCCGCCAGGTCGTATGCAGGGACATCGGCGAATCGACAAGCACCTTGAGCTGCGGCGCCTCCCGTATCACCGGCGTAGTCGTGGAGGCACTAGCCATCGCCGTTCGCACTTCGTGACGACAGGTGATTGAGCACCATCGCTCCGACCGTGGTCACGTCGCCCGCCCCGAGCGTCAGAATGACGTCGCCGGGGATTGCCATCTCCGCGAGCAACTTTGCGGCGTCGACGGGTGATCCGCCAGCGAGAGTGCCCGCCGGCATGTGGCCGATCAGATCGGCTGAGGAGATGCCAAGCGAATCGGATTCACGGGAGGGATAGATGTCGAGAATGACCGTGAGGCCCGCCTTTTCAAACGCAGCAGCAAATTCGACCAACAATGCTTTCGTTCGGCTGTAGGTGTGCGGTTGGAATGCTGCAATCAGTCGCCGGCCGGGGTATCGATCGCGCGCGGCCTGAATGACGGCGCGAATCTCCGTCGGGTGATGGGCGTAGTCGTCCACGACAACAACGTTGTCGATCTCGCCTTTGAGCTCAAACCGCCGGCCGACGCCCTCAAAAGCGCTCAAGGCGGCTGAAGCAACGTTCGCGTGATAGCCAAGTGCGACGAGCGCGATTAATGCGGCAGCCGCGTTTCGCGCATTATGGCGACCAGGAATGCTCGGGCGGAGATCGATTCGATCCCTCGCCGATCGCGATACCGCCCAGCCGGTGTCCGAACGAAGCACTCGCCAATCGACTCCGGCCGCTTCCCCGAAGGTGTCGATCGTGATCCCCGGCAGTTCTTCGAGTTGTGGGAGAATCCGGGCTACGCCGGGATCGTCGGCGCCAACGATAAGCCGTCCGCCGGGGCGCACCTTTGCCGCGAACTTAAGAAACGCCTGATCGTACGACTCCTGGTCCGGAAAGAGATCAGGGTGGTCATAATCGATGTTAGTGATGATCGCAATATCGGGTGTGAGCGCGAGAAATGAATGGTCGTACTCATCCGCTTCAGCCACCATCACCGGACCATCCCCGGGTGCCGCGTTTGTTCCCGTTGAGACAACCGTCGCTCCGACGGCATATGCCGCATGAGCCCTGAGCGACTCGAGTGATGAAACCAGCATTCCGCTTGTGGTCGATTTGCCATGCGATCCCGCAACGGCCAGGCAGGTCTTGGCATTTGCAAGTATTCCGAGTAATTCTGCGCGCTTTATAACCGGGACACCGGCCGACGCAGCGGAATCAACTTCAAGATTGCCGGAGCGCACCGCCGTAGACGTGACGACGAGCGATGCGCCGGCCGCATGAGCGGTGTCGGTGTGACCGATGTTGACGGGAATGCCTTCAGCTTCAAGGGCAACTGTTTGGTCAGACGTGCTCGAATCGGACCCACTGATCCGGTAACCCTGTGCGAGCAAGATTCTCGCGAGACCGCTCATTCCAATGCCGCCGATCCCAACAAAATGCACCGGCGCGGGCGGCAACGGCAGAACAAGCGATGGCGTTTTCGATGTCATGAAACGACGGCCCTCTCTTCTCGCAACGCTAAGACGTTTTCGCGGAACTGATCTCCGCGATCGAACTCGTCGCGAAAAAGTCCGAAACTCGCGCAACCTGGCGAAAGCAGAATGACATCACCCGGCCCGGCCCGCTCGATTGCCGATCGCACCGCGGCGCCCATCGATTTGTACGGACCAAGCGGCGTTCCGCCGCGCTGCTCAATCAGCGACTGCAGCTCAGGAGTTGCGGAACCTCCCAGCAGGTGGATTGAAGCGGCCAAGCTAACAGCTGCCGCGGCCAAGGGAACAAGATCAGTTTGCTTGTCGTGGCCGCCAGAAATCAGATGGATTCGCCGGATCGAAAGTCCGGTCAAGTTCGCAATCGCCGCGATCGGTGCGGTCGCGGCCGAATCGTTGATGAAGGTCACCCCGTCGAATTCGCCGACAACCTCCATCCGATTCCGCACTCCATCGAACGAAGCGAGGCCGTCTCGCACCGCGCTGGGCGGCGCTCCCCGGGCCAGAACAGCGGCGATTGCGGCGGCGGCGTTGAGTCGTTGGTGCGTGCCCAGAAAAGGCAAACGATCTGGTATCGAGAATCGCTCTGCCGAATCCTGACCCCGCCACACAATCTCGTGGTCATCCACCCAGGCGCCGGGTTTGCCGCGGTCACCGGATCCAAACGGAACGACAGCGGCGTTCGTTTGGGCGATCGCCGGAGACGCTTCAGGATCGTCGAGATTGACCACGAGCGTGTCTGTGGCGCGAAGATGGCGGGCAATCGAGCGCTTGGTCGCGGCATAGTCCGCGAATTCGCTGTAGGCGTCGAGGTGATCTTCGGAGATGTTTGTCAACACCGCGATCTGGGGTCCGAGTCTATGCTCATCCAGGGCTTCGAGCTGCCAACTCGAAAGCTCGAGCACAACCGGTGTATCGGACCCGATTCGGGTTAGTTCGGAAACCGCTGAAACACCCATGTTCCCCGCCAGCACGGTGCGGTCATCCCAATGCCGAAGCATTTCGCCACAGAGGCTTGCCGTCGTCGTTTTGCCTTTCGTTCCGGTGATTCCGATCACTGGGGCCGCACACGCTCGCAAAAAGATGCTCATTTCCATCTCAACGCGAACGCCGGTTTCTCGTGCGAGCTGAAGATAAGGCGAACCCCGACGGACACCAGGGTTGCGCACAACGATATCCGCTCCGTCGCTGGTGAAATCGTGATCGTCATGCCGGCCGAGTACGAATCGGATCGGCAGGCCATCGAGATCTCGCATCGGCTGCCTGAGCTCTGATTCGGATTTCATGTCGGTAACGGTGACGAGCGCGCCGGCAGAAGCCAGGTAGCGTGCAACACCGACTCCACCCGCCCGGGTGCCCAGTCCCATGACCGTTACTCGTTGTCCGCAAAAGCTCTCTGTCATATCCAATCTTGAAAACACGAGTTGAGCGTGTCAGATGGAGACATCATCGTTCACCCGGGGTACCTTTGCCAAACGCGATCGCCGGCGCTAGAGCAGCGCGAGCGCGATTCCGATCAACCCGGACATCATGCCGACGATCCAAAAGCGCATCGTGACTTGCGTTTCAGACCAGCCAAGAATCTCGAAGTGATGGTGCAGCGGCGTCATTTTGAAGAGTCGCTTGCCCTCGCCGGATCGCCGTTTCGTCCATTTGAAATAGAGCACCTGGGAAACGACCGACAATGCCTCGGCCACAAAGACGAATCCGACCACCGGCAAGAGCAGCCACTGCCCGGTCATGAACGCGGCAGTCGCCAGGGCTGCACCAATGGCCAGCGCACCGGTATCGCCCATGAAAACCTGCGCGGGATGGGCATTGAACCAGAGAAATCCCATCAAGCTACCGACCATGGTGAAGCAGAAGGTAACGACCCCAACCTGCCCTTGTTGATACGCGATGATCCCGTACGACACGAACGCGATTCCGGCGAGTCCAGCCGCCAGCGTGTCCAGTCCGTCCGCTAGATTGACCGCGTTCGACATGGCCACGATCGCAAAGACGGCGATCGGAAGATGGATCAGACCGATGTCGTAACTCCCGAAGAACGGGAAATACATCCGGTGCAGCCCTAATCCCCAGGGCGACGGGAAATGCAGAATGCAGCCGGCCACGATGGCGAAGGCGGACAACCAGGCGAACTTGAACCTTGCGGTCATGCCGCGCTGATCGGGATGGCTGACGCTTGAGAGTTTGATCCAATCGTCAATTGCGCCGAGCGAAGCGGCGGCCAAAAGGATTCCGATCGGGAGGAGCATCGAAAGCCGACCGGCCAGGTTGAAAACTGCCGTGATCAAAACCGCCGTCAACGCGACCATCGCGCCGCCCATGGTCGGCGTGCCCATCTTCTTGATATGCGTAAGCGGGCCATCGGCCCGAATCACATCGCCCATTTTTTTCATGCGGAGAAAGGTGACGATCGGGCGCCCGAGGATCAACGTAACAACGAAAGCCAGTCCGCCGATCGCAAGCGAGACCGCCATGTTCTCACTGTTGTCTTTCGGCATCACGCTGCCGATAAGTACCGGCAATTCAACGCCGGACAATCCGTATCCTGTCATTCCTCCGGCTCCGGCTCTTCGAGTCGAGCCGCTTGCAAGGCGCTGACGAAATCTTCCATTTCCAGACCTCGGGATCCCTTGAGCAGCACGATGTCTCCGGCCCGAAGCTGTCCCAAAAGAAACGCCACGAGATCTTCGCGTTGATCGAGATTGAACGACGTCACGTCAAAGCGTTGTCCGTCATCACCGCCGGCTGCCGTAACGGCCTCCTCCGCGATGATCCTGGCGAGATCGCCATAGGTGACGAGATGGTCGACGATTTCAGCCGCTCGCAGCCCGACAAGCCGGTGTTGCGCTTCGGATACGTTTCCAAGCTCGCGCATATCGCCCAGAACGGCGATCTTGCGCCCGGGTCCCATTTGAGCGAGCAACCCAAGTGCCGAAAGCACAGAAGGCGCGCTTGCGTTGTAGGTGTCGTCGATGATCCGCGAACCGTTCGGTCCATCGATTAGCAGCAGCCGAACCTGGATACCCGGACTGTTGAAGCCAAGGATCATCTCCGAGATGTGCATTCCCATTGCGTGGCCGACGGCAATTGCGGCCAGCGCGAGCTCGACCGCATGGCCGCCTACTAGCGGTATTTTGAGATGAAGCGACTCACCATCAAGATGGAGTCTGAAGGAGGAACCGCCGAGTCCCTCGGTTTCGACCCGATCGGCCCAGATGTCATTCTCCGGCGATAGCCCGTACGTCAACACGCGCCCTTTGCAAACAGACGCCATCGCGCGAACCCATTCGTCGTCGCCGTTGAGAATCGCCGTGCCGTCCTCGGGGATGGCTTCGATCAGCTCGGCTTTCGTCTTCGCGATCGACTCGACGCTTCCCATTCGTTCGAGATGCACGGGGTGGACGTTGGTCACTACCGCATACTTCGGCTTCGCGATGGTCGCCAGCAATGCGAGCTCCCCGAGGGCGTACGCGCCGCCCATTTCGAGCACCGCGACCTCCGTGCCGGGCTCGACCTCGAGTAAAGAAAGAGGCAAGCCCAGCTCACTGTTCATATTGCCGGGACTGCGATAGGTCTCGAAACGCTCGCCAACGACTGCCGCGACGACCTCTTTCGTGCTTGTTTTGCCGATGCTGCCGGTGATGCCGACCACGGTCACCCCGAGCGCGTCTCGACGAGCCGCGGCGACACTTTGAAGCACGGCAACCGGATCGTCCGCAACCAACAGCGGCAGGGGCGAGGCTTCCGGGATCGCGCCGGCCCAGGCGCGACTGACCAGTGCCGCGGTCGCGCCTCGCATAGCCGCATCGTCGACAAATGTGTGACCGTCGTATCGTTCGCCGCGCACGGCGATGAAGAGATCCCCGGGCACGACTTTGGTCGAATTCCGCTCGATCCAACGGAACTCGGTTTCGACCGGTAGGTCGCCGATCACCTCGATCTCAGCGGCGGCCCTAATCTCGCTCAACGGAATGGCCAGCATCATTGCATCCTCATGAAGCCAGCAATTCCTGGGCGGAGCTCGGTAGTCGCTCCGCGATCCGCATAATGGCGCTGCGGCTACGTGGGTTTCGCTTGAGCTCGTCCGAACCCGGGCGGACGGCGCGGGAGAGCGGCCGGAGCCGAGGTTGATGATCGCATGTGCAGACCGGTTGTTCCGGAGGACAGATGCAAGTGCTCGACTCGAGGTGAATGAAGCGTTTGACAATCCGATCTTCCAGCGAGTGAAACGCGATGACCGCGATCCGGCCACCGGGCCCAAGGAGACCGACGGCATCACTCAATGCGCGCTCGAGCGCGGTAAGTTCATCATTGACCGCGATCCGCAATGCCTGAAACGTCCGAGTCGCAGGATGGGTGTCGGATCCCTTGCGGCCCCCCACCGCGCGTTCGACGATGCTCGCTAACGCCGCGGTCGACTCGATCGGTGAGCGCTCGCGCTCGCGCACGATCGCGGAAGCGATACGGCGGGAGCGATGCTCATCGCCGTACTTCCAGATGATGTTGGCCAACTGCCCGGGGTCTGCCTCGTTTACTAGGGCGGAGGCGGGCGTGCCGGTGGTCGGATCGAAACGCATGTCGAGTGGCCCATCGAGCCGAAACGCGAAACCGCGTTCCGCATCGTCGAGCTGGAATGACGACAATCCAAGATCCATCAAGATGCCTTCGAACAAAGCCATCTCATAGTGTCGCGCAATCGTCGCCATGTCCGCGAAGTTGGCATGGGCCAGCTTCAAACGCGATTCAATCTCCGGCTTTCGCTGTAGCTCCCGACCTCGCTCGATGGCGGCCGGATCGGCATCGATTGCCAGGACGACGCCTCCGGGAGCAGAAGCATTGAGGATCGCGGTGGTATGCCCGCCGCCGCCAAAGGTGGCGTCGAGGTAATTGCCCGCTCGATGAGGGGAAAGCGCCGCGATCACCTCGTCAAGGAGAACGGGCAGATGGCGATTTGGTGCTGTGGTTCCGGCGTTGGCCATCGTCGTCCTCGGTGAAGAGATCCAGTCCTCGCGAACCGCGTCCGTGATCGAATTGTATGGGTTTAGATCAGTGAAGCGAGCCGCTCGGCGATTTGGGCGCCGTCCTGATCGATCTCAGCGCTGGCCGCGTTCCAACGCTCAGGGCTCCAAATCTCGATCCAGGTATTGACCCCGACGACCACCGCGTCACGATCGATACCGGCATATTCGCGAAGATCCGCGGGCAGAAGGATCCTGCCCTGCGTATCAAGATCGAGGTTCGCGGCCGCGGCAAAGACGAGGCGCCGAAAAGTGCGGGCGTCGGGGTCGCTGATTGGCAGGGCACTGACTTTTGCGGCCAATGGCAGCCAGGCCGAAATCGGGTAGAGCGTGAGGCAGCGATCGATTCCACGGGTCAGTACCGCACCGGCGGCAAGCTCCTCGCGGAAACGCGCGGGTATCGCGATCCGCCCTTTCGTATCCAGGGTATGCAGAAATCGCCCGAGAAACATCGTGCCCAACATCCACGTTCAACGCGCCGGCGCGGGATCGGTGCAACTGCTGCGACTCCCGGGAATTGTGCGGAAATCGATGAAGTTGTCCACAGAATAGGCCACTTCTCCCCACTTTGACCCACCCTTATCCACAGGATACGTCCGAACGGGAGTGGTGTCTACCCGTCTCGACCGCGGATGGACAGGTTTTGGAGTTGGACGGAGAATGGCAACGCGACCAACGCGGACGCACACCGCGGCGGCTCTCGTCGGTCAGCTCCTCATTGAGTTGCCTGATGGGCAGTTCAGGCTTGAATCGTGGCCAGAACCGATCCAATCTTGACCGCGATGCCGGGTTGGACTGGAATCGCCGTCACGATGCCGTCGCGATGAGCGACGATTTCGTTCTCCATTTTCATCGCCTCGACCACGCAGATCAGCGATCCCCGGGTAACCTGCTCCCCTGCTTCAACCGATACACGGATAACGGTTCCCTGGATCGGGCTCTCCAGGTCTGGTCCTGGCGCGGTTGCGGCTTTTCCGCTCGAGCCCTTGCGCTTCACAGGCGAAGCCGTGCGCCCGTTCGGCGAAGCCGTTACTAGGCCGGCCAATTCAGGCAATCGCACCACAAAGCGCCGGTTGTTCACTTCGACGACGAGGTCCGTTTTCGGATCGTCGGCGGCTCCCGTTTGATCGGTCGCCTCAGCAGGCAGGGGAATCACTTCGGGATTCTCGGGAAGAAAGGCCGTCGTTGCCCCCCCAGAGCGAAACGTTTCGTTCTGTATCACCCGTGAATGGAACGGGATCGTCGTAGGCACTCCTCCGACCTCGAACTCGGCCAGCGCGCGACTCATTCTGGCGAGAGCTTCATCTCGATCTCGCCCCCACGTGACAAGTTTTGCGATCAACGAATCATACGTGGGCAGAATGACGCCGCCAGCCTCCATAGCGGAATCGACTCGGATTCCAGGACCCTCCGGTTGCTGGAACTTCGTCACGGTGCCGGGCGATGGCTTGAAGTCGCGCCCCGCGTCTTCAGCGTTAATCCGGCATTGAATCGCATGCCCGCGCGGTTGAATGTCATCGGAACCGAACGAGAGCGCCGCGCCGGCGGCGACACGAATCTGCTCTTTGACCAAATCAAGTCCGGTGACCTCTTCCGTGATGGTATGCTCAACCTGGATGCGCGTGTTCATCTCCAGAAAATAGAAACTTCCGTCCGCGATCAGCATGAACTCGCACGTGCCCGCGCCTCTGTATCCGACAGCTTTTGCCATCGCGACCGACGCGTCCAATAACCCCTTCCGAATAGTGGGAGTTACGGCCGGCGACGGGGTCTCTTCGATCAGCTTCTGATGACGGCGCTGCACCGAGCAATCGCGCTCGCCCAACGCAACCGCGTTTCCGTGTGTATCCGCAAAAACCTGGACCTCGACATGGCGGGGACGATCAAGGTAGCGCTCGAGGTAGACCGTGGGATTAGCAAAGTAGCGCTGTGCTTCGCCGGAGCTACCAAGGAATGCGTCTTCCAGCTCGTCGCTCGAGTGAGCGACACGAAATCCGCGGCCGCCTCCACCCGCCGAGGCTTTGACCGCGATTGGATATCCGACAGTTGCCGCCCATGCGCGTGCGTCTTCGACTGTCGCGACGGGTCCATCGGTTCCGGGCGTAACCGGCACACCGGTGGCAATCGCTGTTCTCCGGGCCTCGACCTTATCGCCCATGGAGCGCATGTTGGCCGGCGTCGGACCGATGAAGCTCAACCCAGCGGCTTCGACCGCTTCCGCGAATCGATCGTTCTCAGCGAGAAACCCGTAGCCGGGATGGACGGCCTGGACGCCCGCACGTTTCGCAATCTCGATCAGCGCGGGGATGTCCAGATAGGGGAGGCCGGGTCCTTCCGGAATCCGATAGGCATCGTCGCAAGCCCGCACATGGCGGGCTGTCTCCTCGCCTTCGCCATAGACAGCGACCGGACTGACACCAAGTTCGCGACATGCACGAGCAATTCGAAGGGCAATCTCACCCCGATTTGCAATCAACACACGTTCGAAGGGTGGCGTGGAAGTCATCGCACGGTATTCCTTTGCATCGAGTGTCAGGCCGCTGTCATCGATCACCGCGCTGGGACAGCTTGCCTAATCTTGACGTACCACGTGTGCCAGATATGCATCAAGCGCGACAGGATCGCGCAAATCCCATATCCAGGGCGGATACCAGACGCTCAACGTGTCTTCGAGTCCCCGGCAAACGGTTCGCAGATACTCGGTTGATCGATCGGTAACGCATTTGTTACGGAGCGTCTCGTACGCGGAAATCTTCTCCGACATCATCCAGCCCACGTAGTCCGCCAACTGGCCATATTCCGGCGCAATCAAGAATGACTGCGCGACTCGAGTGTACCGGCTGCGCGGCCGGGTGATGGCCGACGGCTCCTTTACATGGCCCGAGACGGCCTTCAGATTGGGATCGTAGATGTTCTCAAGATCGGTCAACATCGAGTTGGTCAGTGAACGCTCGAGATCCGCGATCTGGGCCACCAGCGCAGAGCGAATCTCTGCCGTCGCATCTCGCTCGCGCTCGGTTAATGCCAATCCATCGGGCAAGCGTTCGTCGTTCGAGTCGATAGGCAGGAACCACTCGCCGTCAGCGCCAAGCCAGCAATTGGTGAGACCCTGGACGACCCCGGAGTCGACGTCAACCCCGGATTCGTTCATCCAGTAATTCGCAAAATTCGCGCACGCTCTGTCGGCGGCGATCCTCGGAACGGGAAGCGACCCGGGGCTGTTGCTTCCCGCGGACGGCTTGTCGCGAGCGATGAGATATAGGAGGCCGACCGCCGTAATCGAAGCGGCCGCCAGCGCCAGAACGAGCAGCCAATCCTGTCGGAACCGCTTTCGAGGAGGAAGCGCCTTGTGGACTGTGCTAAGGTTTGATTCCATTTCATTTGGTTCGCAGCGCTACGGATAAGCGGATCGCACCTAAAATGACGACGAGCCGAAGGTAGATCGTTCGCCCGTGCGGACTCCGGCCGGGGCGGCCTCCAGCGACTCGGCCGGCGTACGAAATTCGTCGGCCATGTCGACCACCATCGAACTCACCGCGTCCCTCGGAGGATAGTTCGCCGGCTCCAGCGGCCGGGTTGCAACCGCCAGAATTGAAACGCCGAACGGCATGTCGAATCGCCTCATCATCTTCATCTCGGCCTTCATAAGGGAATAGAGGGCCTCGTTGACCGGTCGCGAGTGATCATCAAGATCCGATCTCAACGGACGATGCTCGCCTGGGCGTGAGCGCGTAAGCGCTCTCCAGAGATTCTTGGCCTTTCTGGTGACAAGCACTGGCAAGCACAGTGCGGTATTGCAGTAGGTCACTCGATCGACAGTAAAACCCGCCTCTTCGACGAGTCTCCGAAGGCGGGGTGAACGATAACGTCGCTTGTGATGGTTGATCTCGTCATGCTCCGACCAGAGCGCATCAAACGCCGGGACGGTAATGATCAAATGGCCGCCGGGCTTGATGACCTGAAACAGGCTGGTCAGAATGCCCATATCGTCGTCAACATGCTCGATCACATCAAGAGCCAAAACGCAGTCGAATGATCCGTGAGCAAACGGGGGGGCGGTGATCGAACCACGCACCAAGCGCTCGACCCCTCTCGACCGTGCGTAATCGATTGCTTCCGGCGCGGTATCCAAACCAACTGCTTGCCCGATCGCCTCGAGCTGCTTGGTCATTTGACCCGTGCCGCATCCGGCGTCCAGGATGAGAAACGAATCATCGTTCTTCAGAGATGCAACGAGTTGCGTTATGAGATCGTACCGCCAGCGGAACCACCAATGACTATTTTCGTGTCTGTAATAATCCTCATAAAAGGTAGATTCCATCAACGCCTCGATCTCTCGCCGGCCGTATCGCCGCGCACCAGTTCCCCGCCCACACTGATTCTGGCGCGGGCAGAGGTGTTAACTCTGCCGACGGCAAAGATAATACTCCTTATGACCCCATCCGTGATGCACGCCTCCGTCAAAACGTGCATTCAACCCGAAAACACCACGAAACCACGCTCCGGTCTCCGATTGACGAGCTCATTTGCTCAAAGCCAGCCTCCCCGATTGAGCTTTTCGCGTTCGGGCAAACGCGGCGTCTGCCGTTAATGCAAGTGATGGGCCAAGAGAATTTCTGTTGGCGTCCTAAGCGGTCGTGAGCGCCTCAGCCGCCGGAGAGTAGAGCCTGGTGACGTAATCGATCATCATCCGCCGAGACGAGAACGCGGGCGCGACCGTTCGCATCGCTTCCTTTGCAATATGTATCCATTGCCGCGGGAGACCGCTGAGATCGCGATCGTAATAGAGGCGGACAAGCTCGTCTTCGATCAGCGAATAGATCATCGCCGCTTCATCGCTGTCCTGCGATCCACCGTCGAACGGCGATGGCTCGATTCCCCAACCATTGCTGTTGTCCGGCGCCCATCCCTCGCGCCACCACCCGTCTAGAATGCTCAGGTTGGGAGCGCCGTTCGCGGCCGCCTTCATCCCGCTCGTACCGCTGGCCTCGAGCGGCGCCCGCGGATTGTTCAACCAAACATCGACACCGGCCACTAGGTGGGACGCCAATCCCATGTCGTAATCCTCGGCGAATGCGATCCGGCCGCCGAACCGCGGATCGCGGGCACGCCAGAAGATCTCCTGGATCAACCGCTTTCCGCCTTCATCGGCCGGGTGAGCCTTTCCGGCAAAAATGATCTGGACCGGCCCGTCGGGATTGTTCAGGATGCGGGCGAGCCGATCCGGGTCGTGGAAAAGCAGAGTTGCCCGCTTGTAGGTCGCGAATCGGCGGGCAAATCCGAGCGTCAGCACATCAGGTTCGAGATATGGTCCGGCGGTAATGACCTGACCCGGATCGTAAAATCCCGAAACCCATCGACGGCGCGAACGAGTGCGTAACGTATGAAAGAGCTCACGCTTCGCGTTGGAATGCGTATTCCAGAAGACATCGTCCGGGATGTGGTGCACCGGCTTCCAGGTTGCCGGCTCGTGCTGGGCGTCCCGCCAACCGTCGGCGAGGTAGGTGTCGAGCATGTGCGCAACCCGCGGCGAAATCCAGGTGGGAAGATGAACGCCATTTGTCACCGAGGTGATCGGCACACGCTCAGGCTCGAGCTCTGGCCAGACATCGTTCCACATCGCCCTGGTGATCTCGCCATGCCGCATACTCACGCCGTTCCGGTGATCAGCGAGGCGGAAGGACAGCGCGGTCAGATTAAAGCCGTCGCCAGTCGCACTGTGGTGTCCGAGTGCCAAGAAGTGCTTCCGATCAAGATTGAGCCGCGGCCAGTAGTGGGCGAAATAGCGATCGACGAGATGCGGCGGAAACACATCGTGTCCGGCTGGAACCGGTGTGTGACTCGTGAAAACAGTGGACATCCGAACCCGTTCCGCCGCTTCCTCGAACGACAACCCCGTTGCGGCGTGCTCGCGAAGTCGCTCCAGCAGATGGAGCGCGGCGTGGCCCTCGTTGGCGTGCCAGTAGCCGGGCTCGACCCCAAGCGCCCGCAATGCTCCTACGCCGCCGATGCCAAGGATGATCTCCTGGCGGAGGCGATGCTCGAGATCCCCCCCGTAGAGCCGGGAGGAGATCGTTCGCGTCCATTCCGGATTGCCGTCGACATCGGCGTCAAGTAGGTACAGCGGAACCCGTCCGACCTGTACGCACCAAACCGCCAACCGTACTGGCGATTCAGGCTGATCGAAAACGACCTCGACCATCAGCGGCGTGCCATCGGGATTGAAGACTTGAGTCGTCGGCTCCTCGCCGGGCTCCAGATCGGCCGGCACATCCTCCTGCCAGCCATCAGAGGTCAGGCGCTGGCTCAGGTAACCTTGGCGGTAGAGCAGGGATACCGCGACCAACGGCAATCCGATATCGCTGGCTTCTTTGATATGATCGCCGGCGAGCACACCCAATCCGCCCGAATAGATCGGAAGGGCGCGATGGATACCGAATTCCGCGGAAAAATAGGCGACCGTCCGGTCGCGCAAGTGCGGGGCATTTTGTGCGATCCAGGTATCGGACCGATCGGGCGCCATCTGCTCGTCGAAGCGGGTCATCACATCGCTGTATCGGCGGACGTAGTCGTCATCGGCCGCGGCGGTTTGCACCACGCCCGGTGCGACTCGGCGAAGAAAGAGCACCGCGCTCTGGTTTGTGGCTTCCCAAAGATCGGGATCTAGGTCGCGAAAGAGCTCCCGGGCCCCATGATTCCAACTCCACCAAAGATTGTGTGCAAGCTCCTCCAGGCGACGAAGGCGATCTGGAAGCAGCAAAGTGCCGGAAGGAATCGACAAACCAGAACTCCTTTGAATCGCGATCAAACGCTCCTGCCGTCAACGTTCCACGGGCACGACGGCGAGCGGGGATTTGCACAGATAATGGGCAGCCATTGGTATCCACCAGGCTGAACAAGTCGCCAAGCCTACCAGGTAAACCGGTAACAGGCTAACCTCACGCTCTTGTTGAGCTTACCACCATGGTAGCGCTCCCAAGCGGTCGAATCCATCGGTCAAGCCTACCCCCGTTGACAGGCCAGGTCGGCAGCCGTAGCGTACCGTCTGTGGTTTCGGCTTGAGACCCTTCTCCAACGCTCGAGGAGCATGCACGATGCCAGTCGCGACGCGGACTACAACCGGCTGGGAAGCCGTCGTCACCGGACTTGAAGCCGAGGGGATACCCTATGTCTTCGGACTGCCGGGCGATCCGGGTCACCTGTACGACCAGATCTATTCGGCATTGCCCGACGGCGGTCCTATCCCGGTCGGGGTTCGATACGAAACGTCGGGCGCATTCATGGCAATGGCCTACACGCGGGTTTCCGGCACGATTGCGGCCTGTTTCGGATGCCCGGGGCCTGGAATCGCTAACCTCGTTCCCGGTGTGCTTGAGGCGTTCTCGGGGTGCACTCCGATGCTGGTGCTCGGCGTGCGGGCCGGTCGTGCAACGAATGGCATGGGCGCCTTTCAGGAGACCGATCATATCGGGTTGATGAAACCGATTACGAAATGGGCAACAACCGTCGAAACCGCCGAGCGGATCCCATGGACGATTCGGCGTGCCATTCAAGTCGCAAAGTCCGGGCAGCCCGGTCCTGTTTATGTCGAGCTACCAGTGGATATCGGTCTTGGCGGCGCGGAGATTCCTGACTACGTGCCAGGATTGCGGGATATCCGACCAGCACCCAATCCGGCCGCGGTTGCCGCAGCGGTCGACCTCATTGCAAAAGCGATGTGCCCGCTCATCATCACCGGGGGCGGCGTGATCCTCTCAGGCGCCGGTGACGCCGTCGCGCGACTTTCGAGCACGTTTGGCATTCCGGTTCAGACGACGCCCGCTGGTCGCGGCTCGGTTCCCGAAACGCATCCGCTCTTTGTGGGGCTGGTTGGGCTCTATCGCACGACACTGCCAAAAGCTATTTACGAGGAGTCCGATCTGATTATCACTGTCGGTTCCCGTATGGAGGAATTCCAGGGTGGGTTCCTCCCACGCCCGGCGAATCCCAAGATCATTCAGATCGAAATCGACGACTTTGAGATCGGCCGCAACTGGCGGCCAGATGTCGCTATTCAGTCCGATGCGAAACTCGCGGTGGAAGCGCTCATGGCCGCCCTCAAACGAGGTGGCGTGTCGAAGAATGCCGAACGCGTCGCTGAGATCAAAGCGCGACGGGCCGCAGCCATCGCCGCGGCGCGAGCCGAGGTCGATGCTTCGATTGCAACCGGCGACATGCCGATGAAGGGTAGCGCGGTTGTTTCGGAGATCAACCGCGTCTTTGGCAAGAACACGATTATCGTCAAGGAGAACGGCGGTCAGGATCTCTGGGTCTACTACTGGCCCTACTACCAGGTACTCGATCCTGGCTGCGTGGTCGCTCCGGCCGAGCAAACCGCAATGGGTTACGGCGTGATCGGCTCAATGGCCGCCAAGCTGGCGGCACCCGACCGCAATGTGGTCTGCACCACCGGTGACGGCGCGTTCCAGATGTCGATCCACGAGCTTGGCACAGCCGCGCAGAACAAACTTGGCGTGACGTGGGTGGTGCTCAACGATGGGGCCTTCGGCTGGGTGCAATGGATTCAGAAGCGAGCGCTCGGCGATCGAATCGTCGCCACGAATTTCGATCCGTCGATCGATATCGTCGCGATCGCGAGGGCATCCGGCGCGGAAGCAATCCGCGTGAAATCGCCCCAAGATCTTGGATCGGCGTTGTCGAAGGCCAAAAAAGCCAACGCGAACGGCATTCCGTTCGTGATCGAGGTCGCGGTCGACCAGTCACACCATCACGCCGAATTCGACCGCTTCCACGGCTACGAGCCCGCGGACAACTGCGGCCGCGCCTAGTGGTTGGTGCGCTTGGGTATCGGTCTCTCGTTGGCGTCCAGCAGACCGCGATAGGTCGGCCGTTCGAGCGAGAAGAGCTCACCGAGATGGGAAAAGCCGCTGCCGGCGAGCCGGCCGATCGGTTTCAGTTTGGCCGGGTCGATCCGTGTGCCCGTCATGATCGCCTCGGCGATGTGGATACGGACGATCTCGCCCATCACCAGGAAGTTGTTGGTTTGAGCGATCTGCTTGATCTCGACCAATCTGGCTTCAAACGCAATCGGGGCTTCCGCCACCCGGGGTGATTTGACGAAGTCGCTCGGAATCGGTGTCAGGCCCGCACAGTCGAACTCGCTGACATCGGGCGGAAAATCGGCGGCACTCTGGTTCAGTCGCTCTACAAGCGATTCGTTCGCGATGTGATAGACAAAATCCTCGGACGACCTGACGTTACGGAGGGTGTCTTTTTGGCCGATGCTGACAAAACCGACGATCGGCGGATTCGGCGAAAGGACCGTCGTGTAGGAGTGCGGGGCCAGATTGAAGGTTCCGTCGGCGGCGAGCGACGAAACCCAGGCGATCGGCCGCGGGGCGATCGCGGCATTCATCAAGTGATACATGCCTCCGGTCACCTCTGCCGGATCGAGCGTCATGAATCCCGATCCGGCGAAGGTTAAGCTCATCTCGAAACCGCCGATGTGACCGGAACGAACGATTGCAGCCACTCACTGGCGTCTGCAAGTTCGGCAGGTGTGATCGCGTGGCCAATTGGATAGTCGCGTGCAGTCAAGTCGGCGCCGACCCGCCTGAGGATTGCCCGCCCTTTCACCGCGAAGTCGAACGGAATCATGTCATCGAGTGTGCCGTGACCCCAGAAGATGCGCAGATCCCTGACGGCTTCCGGGGTTGGGTTCACGGTTGGATGCGCCGGCAGGAAACCACTGAAGAGCAGTACCCCGTCAACCGCGCCCGGATCGGAAAGGGCATACCCGAACGCGGTTGTGCCGCCCTGCGAAAAGCCGCCGATGATCACCAGACCTGGCTTCACCGGCAACTCCTCTCGCAACCTGGAAAGCAATTGATCGATCTCGCTCATGCTCCGTTCAAATGCGGTCGGTTCCGGTGTGGTGCCGCCCAAGAAGCGATACCACGCGAAGCCGTCACCGTATCCCCACGGAGCACCAGGAAACGGCGCCCGGGGAGTGATCACGATTGCCTCTTGAGGCAACCCGGGCTGAAGTCCCATCAAGTCGCTTTTGTCGCTGCCGCGACCGTGCAGCAGCACGATCAATGGCGCGCCGTCTCTAGCGTCCTCGGGAATGTGCTTGTTATAAATCAGCATTTATGATGGTTCCTAAGCGCTTATGACTAAACAAGCGGGCGAAGCGTGGGCTCGATCTCTGCCCGCCGAGACTCGAGCCAAGACGGAAGTTTGAGATCACGGCCCAGCGCAGCTGGATCTTCATCGACCGCGAAACCAGGAGCATCGGTGGCGATTTCGACTAGTAGACCATCTGGCGCGCGGAAATAGATGCTTCTGAAGTAACCGCGATCCATCACCGGTGAAACTTGGAGACCGAGGCTCTCGAGGTGCTCGCGCCATGCAAGCTGCTCTTGCTCGCTCTTCGAGCGGTAGGCGACATGATGCGTCTGCCCAACGCCCTCGCGGGCGGTTCGGAAACGTGATGGCCACACGAAGAGCGTCATGTCGCTCGCCGGTTTGACCTCGCGACCGTCGTAGTTCGCCCAGAAATAGTGCAACGTGTCCGGGTCATCCTGATTGACGGTCTTCTTCACCAGCTTCATTCCGAGCGCACTCGTATAGAACTCGTGCGAACCGTCCAGGTCGTCGGTGTGGCCAGTGACGTGATGAATGTTCGTCAGTGTCATGTCCGGGGTGATCGATGTGATCGGTTCTGGGTAGGTCAGCGCCCGAATCTCAACTTCATTGCGTCCGCCCGGCAACCGATTGGCATCTGGCTGGATCAACGATTGGCCGAGCGCCTCCGCCGGCTCGTCGAACGCAAATCCTGGTCCCTCGGTTGCGATCTCCAGAATCTGACCATCCGGATCGCTAAAGTAGATGCTCTTGAAGTAGCCGCGAGGCAGCGGACCGGAGACGGTCACACCGTGCGAAGTGAGCCAACGCTTCCATTTGAGCTGGGCGGTTTCGTCTCTGACGGAGAGCGCGATGTGATGCACACCCCCGACACCCCACGATCCTCGCGGCGCCTGGGGCCATTCGAAGAAGGTCAACAACGAGCCCGGCGAGCCAGTGTTGTCGCCGTAATAGAGATGATAGGTGCTCGGAAGATCAAAATTGACTGTCTTTTTGACAAGCCGGAGCCCAAGCAAATCGCGATAGAACCTAAGATTGACCTGAGCGTCACGGGTGACCATCGTAACGTGATGAAAACCTCCGGTGGTGAACTGGGACATTGTTGCTCCTTGTTGTGACTACAAAACTAATCGAGTGAATGTTCGACTTTGCGCAAAAGCCGGTTGAGCTCGGTTCGCTCGGCGTGATTCAGCGGCGAAAAAAGACGAGTGATGTGCAGCTCCTGGTCCGGCACGACTTCCGCTCTGATCTGGTGACCGTGGGGAGTCAGAAAGAGCAGGTTGCTTCGACCTTGCGCGGCCGGCCGCCGTTCGATCCAGCCATGCGCCTCCATTTTGTCGAGTAGCTGGCAAACGTTACCCTTCGTGACCAGGAGGCGATCGGCGAGCTCTTGTTGGGTGCATCCCTCTCGCGCGCCGACTTGTGCCAGCACATCGAATTGCGCAACTGAGAGACCCTGAGAGCGGAAGGCATCGGCCGACCGCCGGTCGATTTTCTGAAAGACCCGCGCCAGTCGCATCCAGGTGGCCACCGAACCGCGATCAATCTGACCAACCGTCCTTGCCGATCCTGGTGTTTCCTTTAGTTCGACCATCGCCTCGCCTCTATGTTTAGAACTAAACTCATCCTATCAGACCTGTCAATACCCGTTGAGATCGAGTCCGGCGTTTGGTGAGGAAGAGCGGACACGCAGGTCCGCCGCTACACAAATAGATTTTGTCCGCGAATCTGGCGATCGGAGCAGGATTCACCTGTAGCTGCACACCCGCGTGTCTGCCCTATGCCAAACAACACGATGTATTTAGGGGAAACCTGAAGCCGGCGTCCCTAATCCGGAGACGCCGGCCAAGTCGTGTCGGCTTTTTAGAACTAGTCGAAGTTGGGAGCAGGTACTTCCAAAGGTGTGGCCGCAGCATCCAGCCCACCAAGACTGAAAACGATTCCAGTGGAGAAATTCGCGCCCGCGATCCCTGCGGTGACAGCTAACGGACCTTCGAAACCGCCTCGGTCAACAGGAATCAGCGTGACGCTGCCGTCACCACCGGCAATCGATACCGCGCCGCTCTCAACTCGGGGAATTTCGATTTCGACATTTGCCGGCGCGCCGCCGGCGATGCCACCTTCAGCCTTTCCCGCGGCGCTGGTTCCACCGTGAGACTCCTCCGACTTCATACCAGGTTCGTCTTTGCCGCCAACCACAACGCCTGCCTCGTCGTTCGGGGCAACGTCAACTCCGCCGGCTTCGCTGAATCCGGCCTCGCCGGCGATTGTCATTGATGGGGTAATGAAACCGTCCTTGCCAAAACCAAATACCGGATTCCCGATCAATGCGACTTGTTGCGCAACAGCGGCTGTTCGCTCCGCCTGAGCATAGGTTCCGGCGTTATAGAGCTCATATGCTTGCGCGTATAGTCGCTTTGCGCTTTCGGTGAAGAAACTCGCGTTCGCTCCGGCGTCCTCTTTCAAACTCGAGGAGGCGTCGTCGATCGCGTAGTACGCCTGCACGAGCACCCGGCTGGCGCGTGCCTGCTGCGACGGAAGACCGTAGGCGGATACCCCGGCCTCGATCAGTCCATGTGCCGCCGTTGCCGATTGCAGACCATCGAAGATTGATTGCGGTGCGGTCGAGACGTCGTCGGTCTCCAGCGTCGCACGGGCGGCATCTCGTAGCTCCGTCGCCTTGGCCAAAAGCGCGTCAATCTCAGTGACATCGATGGTTCCCGCAACGGCATCCCGATCTGTCTGTACGAGCGCAATCGTATCGGTCAGTTGTTGGATTGATTCGGTAAGCTGCACTTTGTCAACAGCGTTGGCGCGTTCGATTGTCACTGCCGGCTGTTCGGCACTGACGACGCCACTTCCGCCGGCAGAGCTCGTCCCCTCTTCGGCGACGACCGTGCCGGACTCAGGGGTCGCAGTTTCTTGCGCCAACGCCCCCGAGGTTGCGAGCGTGAACGCGAAGCCTCCCGCGGCAACCGCCTTGGCCGCCCTTTTCCATCGAGAACCGATTTGATCCATCATCCGTCTACTCCTCTGCGACAGCGCGGCGGCCCCGAGATCATCCCCGCGCGCGAGCGTCAATTGGGCCGCTTCACAGCAGCTTCTCAGGGTGTCCTGAACGGACGATGAAGCGTTCCTGAACGTTCGCTGAAGAGTCCGGCTAGAAGGGCCAGAGATTGAGCTCCTGCGTCCACGCGCGATCGGACTGCCTGAGCAAAAAGACAATCGCCTCTGCGACGTCGGCGACCTCGAGGTATTTCCGCCCGTCGTCGCGTTGGCGTTCCTTCTCTTCGACGGATCTGCCGGCGAAGCCGGTCAAAATCGATCCGGGCAGCACCGTGCTAACCTTGATCCGATCCGATCCGACCTCAGCCGCAAGTGATTCCATAAAACCGATCAACCCGAACTTCGAGGCGCTGTAGGCGGCGAGATCCGCATACCCCTGTTTGCCCGCTCCCGACCCGATAGCTACGATTGAGCCACCTCCACGCGCCCTCATCAGAGGAATAACCGCTTTGCAAGCCAGGAAGACGCCGGTCAGATTCGTGTCCAGCGTTTCCCGCCAGTTGGCAAGCGAGTAGTGCTCGACCGGCCCATAAAGACCAACGGCCGCCGCGCATACCAGGATGTCCACACCGCCGAACTTAGCAACGGTCTGGGCAACCGCGGACTGCATCCGCGATTCGTTCGCGACATTTGCGGGCAGAACCACCGCTCGCCCACCACGCGTATCCATCAACCTCGCGGTTTCGTCCAGAGTCGCCCCTGTTCGCCCTACCAAACCAACGAGGACGCCTTCCCGGCCAAGGGCAAGCGCGACTTCTCGCCCGACACCGCTGCCGGCGCCGGTAACAATCGCGACCTTCCGGTCAAGGGTTGTCAAAGCGTCTCCTCAGCGAGCGCAAATCCGTATAGGCGACCCACTCGACTGGAAACATTGCTCGGCTATCACGAAGCGACAGCCGTTTGGGGCGCTGGTATCTGCTGTTTCGTGCGACGGCGGCGTTGCCGAACGCCAACAACATAGATGACAAATCCAATCGCCATCAACAGGAGCACTATGGTGGTTTCATTCGTGGTCAATTCGCTCGTTTCGGGATCCATTGCATGGAAGCTAAACCAGACACCGCCTGCAAACAGCCCGATCCCGATGAGCCCAACAATCCCGCCCCATCGAAAAAAACGCCAGGTCAGAATGACGACACCAAGGATCGCCCACTTGACGAGCAATTCGACGAGACGCCCCTTGGCAGCATCTTTCATTTCGGCAATCGCCTCCAGCTCAATGCAAAATGTGTCCGTACTCTATCGATCGACTCGCCGTTTCGCAAGATCGTGAGAAGCCTTCGTGGTTTTTGAGGAACGACATGTTGCATTCGATTGAGGACCGGATGACAATCATGCTCCCTGGATATCCTCACCGATAACGCGCGTCAGAAATCGGATTCGGCAAACGATGACAACGGTCCTAGCGATCGCAATGGGAATGGGATTGATTGCGCTGGGGTTCGAGCTCTGGCTTGCCAAAGAGCTTCGCGAGCAGCAACAGGGAATCGCTGCAAAGGTCGCCGGGCTCGAGCATCGACTCAGCCAGCTCGGCATTCCCGCCGGTCAGCGTCCCAGAAACCGAAGACGCGGCACATCTCCGCTGCCGGCAAATAGCATTCTCAACGACTTCGAGCTACCGAACATTCGCGGAGGTGCGATCACGCTCTCGCAATGGCGGGGGCAACGGGTCGCGTTTGTCTTCGTTCAACCTGAATGCCCCCTGTCGTTGGCTCTGCTGCCCAGACTCAGCGATCGGCCCCCCGGTGGCCCGAATGTAGTTGTGATCACAACTGCTGGCGCGGAAGCAAACGAAACGCTCGCCCAGAATGTTCCAAACGACCTGCCGCTCCTGGTCCAGAACGGAATGGAGCTTGCGCGCGTGTGGCGTATCGGAGCAACCCCCTCGGCCCATTTCATTGATGAGAATGGCGTCACCGAGCAACAGGCGCTGGTTGGCAACACGCCAATTCTCGCAGCGCTCGGAATTGGCCCTGGAATAACGCCAAGCTTGCAGGTCGAATCGCAGACAACAAAGCTAGATCCGTCTCGATTCGATCCTCCCAAACCACCGATTGCCGGCAAGATCGCTCCTCCCATCGACCTGGCGGCACTTTTCAGCGAGCAGTTCGCCAATCAACCCCCACCCGTGGACCAGACGCTCATCGTCTTCTTCGATGTTGCTTGCCAGCCCTGTCAACTCCTGTCGCCGGAGCTCGAACGCCGGCTCACGTTGAACGGCGGCGGTTTTCGTCTGGCGATTATCGCGAGGGGTCCTCGCAACATGCTCGACGAGCTTATGAACGAACATCGGCTCAAGCTTCCAATCGCTATGACGGAGAACTGGTCGATTGCTCGTTCATTCGGAATGGTTGAAACGCCTTCAGCGGTGCTTCTGAATGCTGAGTGGCGAGTCATGGAACCGCCTGCCATCGGTGTGAGCGCGGTCCTTGCGCTGACGGATTTAGCAATCTCGCGATCTCAATCATTCGCGGAGGCGGCACCATAGTGTTCTGGAGCGGGAAAAAGTCCGCGATCGTCGATCCGCCGCTGGTTTCAGTGGTCATGACCACGCGAGATCGCCCGGGATTCTTGGGTGTCGCGCTTCGCTGCTACGCCAATCAGACCTACCCTCGCCGGGAGTTGATCGTAGTCGATGACGGCGATCTGTTCCCAGCCGTTGAGTCAGCCATCGCGGTTGTGGGTGGTCGCCTGGTGAAGACCACCCCCGGAACGCCGATCGGCACAAAAATGAACTTAGGGCTGGAACATGCTTCTGGCGAGCTCTGCAAGAAGATGGACGACGACGATTGGTATTCGCCTGTCTACATCGAGACGTTTGTCCGCGCCTTTCATGAGAGTTGGACCGAGGCCTGCAAACCAACCGTGGGCTTCGTCACTCCATTTCTCTTCTTCAATGTCGCGGCCTGGGAAATACGGCAATCGGCCAAAGGGAATGTGCCGGGCGCGACGCTCGTGTTCCGGCGCGATGATTGGAAAGAAGCCCCGTTTCGAAACTTGCCCGGCGACGAAGATCTCTGGTTTTACCAGGATCAGTTGCGAATCGGAGCGACTCCCCTCGCGATCGCGGACACCGATATCTTCATGGCCGTGCGCCATCGTGGTTCAACCACGAACCGGGGTCATACATGGGTCAATCAGTGGAACAACATCGCACTCGAGGATTACCTGCTTGATCGACCGCTTCACAAGCGTCCGGAGAAGATGCTTCCCAAATGGGCGGTCGAGTTTTATCGAACGCTTCGCGAAGAGTTGAGCTCATCCGAAGCGGACAACCGGTAGCCACTTCGAAAGGATTGCTCCACGAGATTCCTGCGACGCCGGAACAAATCAATTGGCAAGAGTATTGACGCGCAAAGTCAGCAGCGGTCACTCCTCTTCGTCAGTCCGGTCATCCCGTCGTTTCACGGAAATGGCCTGGCAATGCGGGCCGCGCACGTCCTCGCGGCGATGGCCACGCGTTACCGCGTGACGCTCCTCGTCATCCTGCGATATGCCTCACCCGCTGGTGACATCGTTCCAGGGGAGATTGCGCGTCTATGTGCTGAAACAAGAGTGGCGCGCACCGAAGACAAGATCTCAGAGAGGATGCTCAGCCGCGATGCATTCGACATCGTCCACGTTTTTAGGCTCGGAACCGTTCCGTTTGCGAAACCCTGGTTGCATCCGAAAGACGAACGCACGGAACGTTGGCTCGATCTTGATGATGTTGAATCGGCCTCGCATCAACGACTGGCAGCACTTCACCGAGCATCCGGAGATCTTGAGCTTGCCGGCAAAGAGGAAGAGCTCGCCCACCAGGCGAAAGAAGCCGAAATCACGGCAATGCTGCAATTTGACCGCATATTTCTTGCTTCCAAGCGTGACGCTGACCGTTTGCCATCCTCCAGCGGCATTCCAATTCGGGAACTCCCGAACGTGCTGCGTCTGCCCGAACCGCTTCCACGGGCATCGGTGGACGAACCCTTTACGTTCCTCTTCGTCGGAACGCTGGGGCACTTCCCGAACGTCGATGGGTTGGTGTGGTTTGCGGACGAGATTCTTCCGATCGTCCAGGCAAGTTCGCTTCGGGACTTTGAAGTCCAAATAGTCGGGACAGGATGGTCGCCATTGCTCGCGAAGCTCGTGCGAGCGCCAGGGGTGCGAATCATTGGTCACGTGCCGGACGTGCAGCCGTATTACGGGCGGGCCAATGCGGTCATCGTTCCCTTGCGCGCCGGTGGAGGCACGCGGATCAAGGTCATCGAGGCGTTCGGCTACGGGCGGCCGGTGATCGGAACCACCATCGGGCTCGAAGGGATTGAAGCCGAGGACAAGGTGCATGCGCTGATCGGAGACGATCCTGACACGTTCGCGTCCTCGTGCCTGGATCTGCTGCAACAACCGGAGCTGCGCGCTGATCTGGCGCAGCGAGCGCTTGAGCTGGCTCGAGATCGATACGCGTTCGCCCGGTTAGTCGAGATCGTCAGGGACCTTTGAACCAACCGTCCGGCAAACGAAGAGAACCGCGCTCAGTGCGCGGTCCTCTTCACTTCATCCAAAATGGACAACTTGCGCAAGGGACTGGGCTCGCGCGTTGTCTAGTAATCGCCGCGGCAAATGTTATACGCACAGAACTCCTCACACGAGGAGCCGTTGTTGAAGGTGTAATTGAAGTTCGTGCTATAGCAGTAGGTATTGAGGCAGTCGTGATAGCACGATGGACTCACGAATCCGTCCGTGCACCCGCTCTTCGGATCGCAGAAGGTCTGACAGCACGAGTTGTTGCAAATGTTTGAGCCGGCGACGCAACATTTGCCTCGACCGGTTCTGCCAAACTCGCACGTCATACCTTCTTGGCAATCTCCGTCTTTCCGGCAAATCTGGTTCAGACCGCGCCTGACCTGAGCGGCATCCACTCCACGAAGCCCAATTGCTCCCGCCACACCTGCGACCGCACTGCCCAGCACACCTCGCAACACACGACGGCGCGAGGCCATGGACGCGACAGATTTTGCGAGCTCATCGAATCGCTTGTTTTCCATTCAGAAACCTCCCCGGATGTGACATGTTCGTTTCGCCGCCGCACACGGAACCCGACCAGTCCGAACGCACGGAATAACCTGATTCAGGTAAACTGACCTTGAGTCACTCTAGCGTTTTTCCCGTGGAAGTCAACAATCCCAGTACCTTCTTCGTTCCACGACGTTGAATTGGGGGTACACGAGTCATCTTGTGGCACGCGTCTCTGAAGCGGTCCCGATGTACTGCTCTGGTGATTGGCTTCGTTCAAGCAAACCATGGGACTTGCAAGTGCAAAGATCACATCAGAGGCATGACGATGAGCGCGGGAGCTAGCCGGTTCAGTTCGATCACCGCTCGCCTGAAACGCGACCACGGTGAGCGTAATGAATTGGACTTCGAGCCGCCCCCGACGATTCTCATTTTGACACCGCTGAAGAACGCGGTCGAAGATATTGATGATTATGTGCGGCGCGTGCAATCGCTCACCTATCCCCATAAGCTGATCTCGCTTGGATTCCTCGAAAGTGACAGCAAGGACGGGACATTCGACCGCATCACATCTCACCAGAAACCGCTCCGTGGCGAATTTCAGTCGGTCGACATCTGGCAGCGCCACTTCGGGTACAAAATTCCTCCCGGCAGACACAGAGGAGACTGGCAAATTCAAATCCCACGACGTACAGTCCTTGCCAAAAGCCGCAATCACCTCCTCTTTCATGCGCTGCGGGAACAAGACTGGGTGCTCTGGCTCGATGTGGACGTGATCGAGTATCCGTCCGATTTGATCGAGCGGCTACTTGCGGCTGGCCGCGATATCGTTCAGCCTCATTGCGTGCTCGACTACGGCGGTCCCACGTTCGACGCGAACGGCTGGCGAGATCAGGGTCGGTTTCACCTGGACGATTTCCGGGATCAAGGTGAATTCGTGGAATTGGATGCGGTCGGAGGAACCGTCCTCTTCATCCGCGCCGACATCCATCGAGATGGACTGATCTTCCCCTCGTTCATGTACGGGCTCGGAAACGATCGAGCCAGGGAGGGTCGAGGAGAGCTCGAAACCGAAGGGCTGGGGATCATGGCGCGAGACATGGGTCATATCCCATGGGGAATGCCCCACTTCGAAGTGATCCATCGCCGGCATTGACCGACGTCAAATCGGATTCAAACGCTCGGTCTCTTCCAGAATTTCGATCAACTGGAGTGTTGCTCGCTTCCAGGTGAACTCGCCGAGCACGCGATCTCTCGCCGACGCCGCGGGGAGAGCCCCATCGTCGATGATCGACCGTATGATCTCAGCAGCGGCGTTTTCATCTGGATTCCACCAATTTGCTCCACCGGTCAGCGTCCAAAAGTCTTCATCTTTTGTCGCGGACGGTGCGGGATGCTCGACGCTCGGAATGACGTGCGCGGTGGCCGGATCGATGTAGGCTCCATATGCGCTGTGATCGGGCGCGATCGGCACCAAACCAGTGCCAATCGCCTCCATCATCGGCAAATCCCACCCTTCTCCATGAGACATGCTGATGTAGTGTGTTGCCGCGGCATAGAAATTCGGCATTTCCTCGTCCGAGAAGAAGTCAAACACGAGGCGCACCGGCGCTGCTTCTGACATCTTCCTCTTCGCCATGCATTGAACGACGTTGATGAGTCCCTGTACTTCATGCCTCGAATTGGGCTGGTAGCAACCAACCTTTACGACCAGCGCCGCATCATCTGTGCTTGACGTGGCTCTCAACCACGTTTTCAACAGACCTTCGAGGTTCTTTCGATAGTCCCAGGCCGATATGTTTAGGAACCTGTGCTTGTAGCTCGCGAATGGACGACCGTTTTCAAACTCGATCGGCATAGGAGCAGCATCAGCCCCAAAGAGCGCTGACCGAATCCCCAGCGGGCAGAGTCGAAGTCGATCAGCGGGTGCCCCGCTCTCCGCCCAGGCCTGGTACGACGAGAGCGTGGGCACAGCGGTCAATGCGCAACGCTCGCTCACCTCGACCCACTCGTAAGGGATTCTTGTTGCTTCAAACATCGTATGGTTGACGACCGGCAGCTCTGGGTGATCGATGAGCTGATGTGGCATACAGAACTGCAAGTTGACCCGAGCGTCGACCGGTTCAGCTAATGAATCGAACAGCGGGTCTTGATCTTCGGGGCGAAGTCGTGCTGGTCCCCATTCGGGGAATTCGATCAGCTGGACCTCGACTCCGGCAGCGACGAGCTCTCGCACGAACTCGCGCACATGGTGGTCGTAGCCGCTTGGGCCGCGAAAGGGCCCACGAACCTGAACCGCCTTCAAGGTCACGATTGTTTCGTGATCACGTGCGCCAGCACGAGCTCAATATCCGCGGTCGCCGTGGAGCCGGCGGTAGAGCCCGGCCAGGAAGGTCAAGATCGTCGAACAACCAGAGCGGGCGGTGAGATCCTTCACGTCACGGCTCGGATCAATCTCGACCACATCCAGCGCCGCCACTTTCCGATGTTGCCCACACGCGAAAACACCCTCGAGCAACTGCCACGCGCTCAGCCCTTCCGGGCTCGCGGCGGATGTACCGATCGTCCATGGATAGGCGAGACAGTCGATATCGACGCTGACATAGATGAGGTCGGTGCCCTCTCCAGCGATCTCCAGGGCTTCCGCAATGACCGATTCCATGCCGCGCTGCTGCACTTGCCGTCCGCTGACGATCGTCATGCCCTGATCGTGTGCCCATTCCCGGTAATAGGAGGCATTCATGAACCCATGGATGCCGATTTCGACGACATTCTTGCCGTCGATGCCCAGTCCGCCCTCGATCAGGGCTCGAAACGGAGTGCCGTTATGCGGCCCCCACTCGCCGCTGCGAATATCAAAATGCGCGTCGAAATTGATGATCCCGATTTTCTTCCCACGGTTCGCCGCGCAAAAACCACGAACAGCCGGAGCGGTGATCGAATGATCTCCGCCGACAATGACCGGCACGAATGGCTTGCCGAGCGAGAGCGCGCCTTTGACCGCCTCTTCGATCTTTCCGTGGGCGATCTCGACGCTGGTCAGATGCCCGCCGATGTCGCCAAGATCACGCACGCGCAACCGCTGGATATCGGTCTCCCAGTCGGGCGAGTACGTCGTGTTGTACCGGAACGTCATCCGCACGGCTTCAGGACCACCGGCGGCGCCGGACGGGCTAATCGAGGCGGCGGAGTACGGCGCGCCGATGAGACCAGCATCGATCGGCTCCTCAAAATCCCAGAGCGTGAGCCAGTTGCTCACCCGGCGCTCATTGGCGTCCTGCCACGGCGCCCGTTTCGTCACGGACGGCAAACTCAAATGTGGAACTCGCGTTGCCATCTGAACTCTCCTCCGCGGCTAGCGGCTCGCAGCTAGTGGCTCATCGCACGGCACATTCAACCAACCGGATTTGAAGGGCTCGACGCGGTTCTCATCCAGATGAAAGCGGTGGCGCCAAATGCAGCCGTTGTCGTTGCCGAGAAGGTGGAGCGACACCGAGGTCTCGTCCGACGTGGTGCGAACCCGATGGATGTCGTTCTCGGGGAGCAGTTCATACAAATCGCCGGGAACCAGCGCGCGCGCTTCAACTAGATCGAGCGTCGCGACATCCTCAACCGAGGCATCGTCCCGGCGCTCGAAGACATCTTCATCCTGGGCCCCACGATAGAGTCCGACAAGACCCCACGCGAGATGATCGTGCACGGGGGTCTGCGCTCCGGGCGGGACCACGAGACTCGAAAACGCGAGACTGCCGTCTCCTGCCCGGTAGAGCAGCCACATCCCTATCCCACCACCCATCCCGCTGTTCTCTCTCGGCTGAGCAAGCTCGTCCGGAAGCCAGGATTGGTCTTTCATAAGCGCGGTGAACGCGGGCCGGATCTTGGCGACGATCACGTGGGGATCAGACTCGGCGGCTTTGATCCTGTTCACCGTCTCGATGAATGTTGTGAGGGCGGGAGAATCGACGAAATACTCATCGACGCCGGTCGGCGCAGGCGCATTCTGAAACTCGCACATTGACGTTGCTCCACGGATGCCATGGCCGAAAATCCACCGAACGGTTGATAGTTCCGTCCGAAATTCTCGCATGAGTGGCTCGGGTGAGGGGAGACTAATCTTCGCCGAGATAGGCCTTGCGCACCATTTCGTTCTTCAGTAGCGCTCCAGCATCGTCCGAGAGGACGATCTGCCCCGTCTGCATCACGTACCCTCGATGGGCAACGGCCAGGGCCATCAGCGCATTCTGCTCGACCAGGAGCACCGATGTCCCCTGCTTGTTGATCTCCTGCACAATGCTGAAGATGGCCTCGACCAGGATCGGCGACAGTCCCATCGACGGCTCATCAAGCAAGAGCACGGTAGGTCTGGCCATCAAAGCGCGACCGATCGCGAGCATTTGCTGCTCGCCGCCGGACATCGTGCCGGCCTTTTGGGTGACGCGCTCCTTCAGGCGGGGGAAAAGATCGAACACCCGCACTAAGTCTGCCGGGTCCGCATTGCCTCTCCAAAACGCTCCCATCTCCAGATTCTCGAGCACGGACATACGTGGAAAAATCCTGCGCCCTTCAGGCGATTGCGCGATTCCCATGGCGGCAATCTTGTGCGCGGGCACGCCGTTCAATTCCTTGCCGTTCAGCAGGACCTTGCCTGATCGCGGCTGCTCCAGTCCCGAAATAGTCCGCAGCGTAGTGCTCTTGCCGGCGCCGTTGGAGCCGATCAGTGTCACGATTTCGTCATTTCGAACTGTGAGGGAGATGCCCTTTAGCGCATGGATATGCCCGTAGTAGGTATGCACATTTTGTAATTCGAGCGTCGCGGCAGGATCTGCGCTCATCGCTGATCACCCACGGCAGTTTCCTTCGCCGCGCTCGCCTGCACGGCTTTTTGAGCAGCGGTCTCAGCGGCGGCAGCGCTTTCGGCAGCGGCGGCCCCGGCTTTTCCGAGATACGCCTCGATCACCTTAGGATTGCGCTGCACCTCGGACGGCGTGCCATCCGCAATCTTGACCCCGTGATCGAGGACCGCGACGCGGTCGGAAATCCCCATGACCACCTTCATGTCATGCTCTATCAGCAAGATCGTTAGGTCGAGGTCGCGGCGCATCATGTCGATGAAGCGCGTCATCTGCGACGTTTCATTCGGATTCATCCCAGCAGTCGGTTCATCGAGCAGCAGGAGTCGCGGTTCCGAACCGAGCGACCGCGCGATCTCGAGCCGGCGTTGATCACCATATGAGAGGTTTTTGGCGGTCTCTTCGCCTTTACCTCCGAGTCCAACGTACGCCAGCAGCTCGCGGGCTTTTGCTCGCGCGGTTCGTTCCTCACGCTTCACCGATGGAAGTCGCAAGATTGCACCAAGCGGAGAGGAGTGCAGTTTGCTGTGCATTCCGATCAAGACATTCTCGAGCGCAGTCATGTTGCTGAAGAGGCGGATGTTTTGGAACGTTCGGGCAATACCGCGCTGGACGATCTGGTCGGGACGCAACGAGCCGCTCTTCGTCAGGCTGCCCGAACCGCCCTGAATTATTTTCCCTTCGAACAGAATCTCGCCCTCGGTCGGCTGGTAGATTCCGGCAACGATGTTGAAGAATGTCGTTTTGCCGGCGCCATTCGGGCCGATCAGCCCCTGGATCCCGCCGCGCGGAATTGAAAGATCGACCTTGTCGACTGCCGTCAGGCCGCCGAAACGCTTGGTCACACCGCGCGCTTCCAGCGCCACGATCGAGTTCGCCGGGGACTGCCCAGTCACGCTCGTTCCCCCGCTCCGGGCTCATCCTGCTCCCGAATGTCGTACATCGTCTGTGTTTCGTGAATGCGATCCGCATCGGATTCGGGATGCAGCTCAGCTTTTCGCCGCGAGCTCGGGAAGAGTCCTTCCGGCCTGAAGAGCATCATGATCACGAGCGCCAGCCCAAAGATCAGGAATTTGTCCTGTTTGAGGTCGTGCGCTCCCAGAAAGTCGTTGCCGACTTGGGAGCCGAACCAATGCATCGGGCGGTTGAGCTCCTCGGTCAAAATGCGGTCGAATGAGCCGATCAGTAGGGCGCCGGCGACCGCTCCGTAGATGTTCCCAAGACCTCCGAGAATCACCATTGAGAGCACAGTTACGGAAACCGAGAACTCAAAATTGCTTGGGTGCACGTATTGGAAGTACGAGGCATAAATAGAGCCCGCAAATCCGGCAAACGAAGCGCCAAGCGCAAACGCCCACAACTTTGTAGTAACGAGATTGACTCCCATGCTGGCGGCCGCGATCTCGTCCTCCCGCACAGCAGCCCAGGTTCGCCCGAGCCGCGAGTCATAGAACCGCCGAATCATTAGAATCGAGACAATGCCGATAGCCAGAATCAGCCAGTACCAGTTTCGCTGATCGGTCGGACCGAACCCGACGGTGTGGTCGAGCACAGTGACGGACGGTGGCTTTCCGACCGGGTTCAGCCCTCTCGTACCGTTCGTCAGCTTGTCGGCATTGAGGAAGAAATTTGGCACGATCTCACCGAATCCCAAGGTAACGATCGCAAGATAATCGCCTCTGAGCCGTAAGGTCGGAACGCCGAGGAGTACGCCGAAAATCGCGGCAACGACCCACGACAAAGCCAGGGCGGGCCAGAAGTTCTGAAGCTGTTCCGGCACCCAGCCTTCCTGGACGAAGAAACTTCCAGGTGACGTCAGCAGTCCGATTGTATACGCGCCAAACGCGAAGAAGGCGGCATAACCGAGGTCGAGTAGACCCGCATATCCGACGACGATATTGAGACCAAGCGCGAGGATGACGTAGACGAAAATCGAGCCCAGCGATCCAAGCCGGCCGATGTCAAGCGCCTCGTCAACAAACGGGTAGAGAGCGACGACAGCGATCGCAACCACAAACCATCTGGCGTGTCTCGCTGACCTCGACTCGGAATCCGGTCGATCAGCGTCAGTTCGCTTGACTGGAAAAGCAGAAGCGATCGAGGCCATGCTAGACCTTCTCCGCCGTCTGCTCGCCGAACAATCCACCCGGCCGGAAGACCATAGTCACAACGAGCACTCCGAAAATCACGGTCGGTGTCCATTGCGCTCCCCAACCGGATATGTATTCCTTCAAGAAGCCGTCGCTGAGCGACCAGACAAGTCCGATCATGAACCCACCGATCACCGCGCCATTGAGATTCCCGATTCCCCCAAGTACCGCGGCGGTGAATGCGAACAGGCCGTAGCGGAAACCCATTGTCGGTCGAGCGCTGTTGTTGTAGTAGAGTGCGATCATGCCCGCCGCGCCCGCGAGCGAGCCTCCGACGAGAAATGCGATCGAGATCGTGCGGTTGATGTCGATACCCATTAACGCGGCCGCGTCCCGATCTTGTGCCGTAGCGCGCATAGCCTTACCGGTTCGCGTTCGATACACGAACCAACTGAGCAGAAAAAGCAACGGAATGGTGATGCCGAACACGGCGAGATCGACCGGCCTGATCCGTATTTTCGTTGCAAGGCCGAACCACTCGGTAAGAATGTTGTACGTCCGGTACCGTGTGGGAATGAGCGGCGGCGGCGACTGTGGGTTCGAGCCCTTCCAGTAGATCGCGACCTGCTGCAGGATGAAGCTGAAGCCGATCGCGCAGATCAGTGGCGCCAATCGAGGCGCGCTGCGAAGCCTGCGATAGGCAAAACGGTCGATGAGGAAGTTGATGAGCGCACTGAAGACCATGCCGGCCAGCAGTGCGAGAATTCCTACCCCAAAGATGTTCAGGGAAGGATCTTTGCTGGTGACGCCTACCCAGCTTACGAGGGTAAGGGCCGACATCGCCCCCAGCATGAAAACCTCGCCATGAGCGAAATTAATGAGCTCCACAATCGCGTAAACCATCGTGTAGCCGAGCGCGATCAAAGCGATCAGCGCGCCGTTGGCAAGTCCTATAATGATCAGTTGTGTAAAGAGATTGATGTTGAAATCCATGTATCGCCTCTAAACGCCGGTAGCGTTCCGTACGCTGCCTCTTAATCAAAGTCTCGGGACGGCAAGCGGGCCGGGTATAACCCGGCCCGCTTGCAACACGACGTTCTGTTACGAGATCGATTTCTGGTACGTGATCGCGCCGTCGATGATCTGGCTGAGGCCGATGATGGCAGAGTCGGTGTCACCCGTATCGGTGAATGACCAGGTGAAGCCGAGCAGGCTGACGAATCCTTCGGTTGCCCAAAGTGCGTCGAGGATCTTGGTGCGATCCTTCTCGCCGGCAGTGGCGATCGCTTGAATGACCGCGACGGTTGTCTCATACGCGTAAACCGCGTAAGCGTCTGGAAGATGACCCAGGAGCGCTTCGATGCGAGTCACATAGTCTCCGCCAGGTCCGCCAATCTCCTTGAGTTTGTCTGGGGTGTATCCAGCGAATGTCAGCCAAGCGCCTTCGGCAGCGTCAGCGGCTCCCTGAACGAATTTCTCGTTGATCAGGCCGTCTGGTCCGAGGAAGAGCACATCGTCAGACGACATGACGCCACGCATGTCCTGGAGTACCTTGGCGGCGTTGTTGTCGACCGTCGCGCCGACGAAGACCATATCCGGGCCCTTGTCCGCGATCGCGGCCATGACGGACTGATAGTCTTCCGCATTCGCCTTGTAGCCTTCGAAACCGAGTGACTCGCCGCCAAGTCCGATGAACGACTGCTCGAAAACAGCGGCGACACCCTTTCCGTACAGGCTTTCGTCGTGAAGGATGTAGGCCCTGCGCTTGCCCATTTCGGTGTAAGCCCAGTTCGCGCCGGCAGCTCCCTGAATATCGTCCGCGGGACAGACTCGCATGTAGTTGCGCTTGCCGGTCGGATAGTAGATGTCGGGCTCACCGGTCTCAGTTACGCCCTCGAGCACTTTGCTCAAGCCTGGATACGTATTGGCGTAGGAAATTTGCGCAAGTCCCGCGGCGTTGGTGATGGGGATCGAGATCTTCGCGGCGCCGGAGTTGTAGGTCGCCATATAGACCATCGCATCCTCGTCGTTGATGACCTTGTTGACGTTCTCCGTCTCCTTGCCGGCTTCCCAACCGCCGTTGTTCGCCGCAACCCCGTCATCGAGCGCTTCATACTCGAGTGCGAACCCACCGGCCGCGCCGCCGAAGTCGGCGACACAAAGCTTCACTGCTTCAACTGCATCGTTGCCGAGCTGATCGTAAGAGCCTGTGAGCGGCCAGGACGAATAGAACTTGATCGTGCCTTTGCTGGTGTCAGTTGAGTGGGTGTAGCCCGGCATACCGGCTTTGGTCGACTCAGGCATATCCTGGGCGCTGACCTCCGCCGCGCGTATGACCTGACCAACGAGACCGGCGGCAAGGCCCGCCGCCGCGGCCCGCTTCGCAAATTCACGCCGGCTGATCTTGTTCGAATGCAACTGCGCGATCAACCCTGGAATGTATTCCTTACCCATTGGTTCAGTGCCTCCATCTCGTCAAAACGCGACTCCCCTGTGGGAGCGCACCCGCGGGCCCCGTTGCCCTGCATTCAACTTCGCCGGGAGCTTCGAAAGGGCGCAAAGGTCGTCCAGTCGTCGCCATATCCGGTTTTGAGCGCCGGACAGGGCATAAAATGGCACGCGGCCCGTTTCAATCTAGGCAAAGTTGAATCCTGAAGGGCGAGAATAGCGCAGGGGCAATAAGGTGTCAAATCGCTGACGAATGTGAACAACGAGGTTGTTCAATGCGCACGATGTTGAGTTATCAATCCAGAACAGCGTCCCAACTGTCGTTTCAGCAGTGTGAATCGCCAAACCACTTGATCGGCTGGCCGCCATGCTTGGCAGTAGCTGTCCGGCCTGAAACAATACCGGCTGCGAAACTCTTGGCGTCGTTACAGTCTAGATGGCGCCAATCCGATTTCTCGTCACATGCATACCTCAGTAAGGATGTTCAATGCTCGTCGATGACGAAGAATTCCGCGATTATGAAGAACCCATCGAAGGGGAGATTACGCTCGCTGACTTGGCCGCGGCTCGTGCCGATGTTCCTCGCGAAAACCGCGCACTCGAACCGGTCAAGGCCTCGCTGGAGCGCGCCGGTTTCTACGCCTACGGCACCTTCGACGATCAACAACGATGGACGGTCGCTGTCGACGACGAGTTGGGCCGCGTTGGGGTCTATATCGGCGCGGACGGATTCGTGGTCGAGATGTGGGCGACATCGCCCGGTCTTTTCTCGGAAGAAGAGAACGACTGGCGACGCCGCGCGCACGAACGACTCGCCCGGATGACGATCCAGAATGTCGCACGGGGAGCATTTGCTTCGCACCAATCCGCATACTGGGATGAGGTCGATCACGGCGTCGGTGTCAGAACCCGGTACGAGTTGCCGTTCACGCGCGCCCCCCAGGTCGGCGCGTTCGTGCGCGAGCATCTACCGGAGCTCGAAGATTTGATCACGCTGATCGAATTCCAGATCGTCTCCTAATGGGCTCATCGAACGTAATCCCATCCGTTCACAACGCGGCGGCCTGGCGTAGGCGGTTGCGGGTCGCGACCCGCGCGGAAGCGGCGGACCTCGTGATCGGCGGCGGTCACCTCGTCAATGTCTTCAGCGGAGAACTGGAACGCGGCGATATTGCGATCTGCGACGGGCGGATAGCCGGCGTAGGCGACTATCCAGATGCGATCCAACGAATCGACGCAACGGATCTTGTCGTCGCTCCCTCGTTCATCGATGCCCACATTCATCTCGAAAGCTCGCTCGTATGGCCGTCAGAGTTCGCCCGCGCCGTCGTGCCCCACGGAACCGGCGCGGTGATCACCGATCCGCACGAAATCGCGAATGTTGCCGGCATCGCGGGTATTGACGCGCTGAGGCAGGCCGCCGCGGATCTTCCATTGACCGTCCGATTTACAATCCCCTCCTGCGTGCCGGCAAGCCGGCATGAGAGCCCTGGCGCTCTCTTCGGACCCGAGGAGATCGCGCTGGCGCTCGCTTGGCCGGAATCGATCGGACTCGGCGAGTTGATGAATTTCCCGGGCGTGCTTGATGGTTCGGACGATATCGCCTCCAAGTTGGCCGCGTCATCCGGCCGCCGGCGCGACGGCCACGCGCCGGGTCTACACGGAACGAAATTGCAGGCATATGCGGGATCGGGAACCGATTCGGACCACGAATCAACGTCCTTGATCGAAGCCCGGGAGAAACTGGGCGTCGGCCTGATGATCATGATTCGCGAAGGCTCGACCGAGCACAATCTTCACGAATTGCTTCCACTCGTGACCGACCGTACCTATCCACGCTGCTGCTTCGCGTCGGACGATCGAGATTGCCATTCGTTGCTCCATGAAGGTCATATGGACGTCACGATTCGGCAGGCGATCGCGGGCGGACTCGATCCGGTGCGCGCGATTCGCATGGCAACCTGGAACGCCGCCGATTACTGGCGGCTGGACCGCATCGGCGCAGTCGCCCCCGGCTACGAGGCAGACCTGGTGCTTCTGCGTGACCTGGAGTCGGTTGATGTTGCAATGACGCTCTATCGAGGGCAAGTCGTGGCTCTTGACGGCGTCTATGCCGGATCGGAACCGATCGCTAGGGTTCCACACGGGCTCTTGCACTCAGTCAACGTCGCTCCCGTGAAGGTCAGCGATTTGGCACTTCGACCGGAGATGGCTCGGCGGGCAGTCGACGTAATCTCGGGTCAGATCGTGACCCGGGCGATCGATATCGAGCCGAAGATCAGCAACGGCTTCGCGGTCGCCGATGTAGACCGGGATCTGCTCAAACTCGTGTGTGTCGAGCGCCATCACGCGACCGGGCGGGTGGGAGCTGGCTACGTGCGAGGGTTCGGTCTCCTGCGTGGCGCACTGGCAAGCACAATCGCTCACGACGCGCACAACATCGTGGCGGTCGGTACGAATGACGTCGATCTGCTTGCGGCAATCGCCACCGTTGCCGAAAGCCAGGGTGGTTTGGCTGTCGTCGCCGAAGGTCAGGTGCTCGGTCATCTGCCGCTGCCGATTGCCGGCCTGCTTTCAGATCGGCCACTGGCGGAGGTTGCTGCCACGTACGCCGAGCTCGAGCAGTCGGCCCGGGAACTGGGAAGCGCGCTGCCGTCGCCGTTCGGCTTGCTCGCATTCATGGCCCTCTCGGTCATCCCCGAGGCGCGAGTGACCGACCGTGGTTTCCTGCACGTGGGGTGACAACGCGAGGGGGCAGCACTGTTCGATAATTCTCAAGGGTCCAAGTGGACCTTCGCAGTCGTCACAATTCAGTTGAGGTAAGGATTGCACGTGCGTTTATCTCTTCCGGACCCGCCATTCATCGCGGCGTGTGGTCGTCCTCTGATTCAACCTGAAACAAGAAATTCGTTACCGGTCCAACGTTACGACGTGGTCGTGATCGGCGCGGGGGTTGCCGGGCTCGCCTTTACACTTCGCCTACCCCGTCGCTACCGCGTCGCCCTCCTTACGAAAGGAGCGCTCGGCGAAAGCAACACCCGTTGGGCGCAGGGCGGTCTTTCGGCCGCAATCGGACCCGACGATTCACCTGAGCTCCACGAACATGACACAGTTATCGCTGGAGCAGGTCTGTGTGATTCCGATGCCGTCCATGAGCTGGTCGAGAAAGGGCCTTATGCGGTCGAATGGCTGCTTTCTCTCGGCACAAACTTCGATCGCGATCCAGCAACCGGAGAGATCTTGCTCGGACGCGAAGCGGCACACAGCCGGCGGCGCGTGGTGCACGCGGGTGGCGATGCGACCGGCGCAGAAATCGAGCGATCACTCGTCACGGGAGTCCGGGCGCATCCGTCGGTCGATATTCTGGAAGGCGCTTTCGCGATCGATCTGATTGTCGAGGTGGGCCGCTGCACCGGCGTCATCATTGAACTAGGTGGTGATCTCGTTCGAATCGAGGCATCGACAGTCGTGATCGCGGCCGGCGGCGCAGGGCAACTTTGGTCCACCACGTCGAACCCACCCGCCGCGACAGCTGACGGTCTGGCGATGGCGCTGAGAGCCGGAGTGGCCGTGGCCGATGTCGAATTCGCTCAGTTCCACCCAACCGTTCTGGCAATGACCGGAACGACGCCTTTTTTGATCTCGGAAGCTGTCCGCGGAGAAGGCGCCTACTTGCGGGGAAAGAACGGAGAGCGATTCATGCGTGCCGTCCACCCCTCATTCGAGCTCGCTCCAAGAGATGTCGTGGCACGTGGAATCCAGCGTCAGATGGTGATTGATGGCACTGATCACGTCGATCTTGACCTGCGTCACCTCTCAGCGACGGCAATGCGCGAACGTTTCCCAACCATCGCGGCCGAGCTCCGAAGACGTGGACTCGATCTTGCGTACGATCTTATTCCTGTCGCGCCGGCCGCGCATTACTTCATGGGCGGCATCGTTGCCGGAGTCGACGGCTCAACCAGTCTCCCGGGCCTGCTCGCGCTTGGAGAAGCGGCCTGTACCGGTGTTCACGGCGCGAACAGGCTCGCCAGCAACTCGTTGCTCGAGGGTCTCGTCTTTGGACTCGACGCGGCGGATCGCTTGGTTGAATCGCTACCTCCAATCGACCGAAGTGGTGAAGGCGTCCGCAAAGAAATCCTGGGGAGTGCAACAGCAACCGCCGGGAATGAAGAGATTGGCAAGCTCCGAACGCGAGTCCAGCACGCGATGAGCCGTGATGTGGCGGTCATCCGAAGCGCAACCGGACTTCGCCACGCCACAACAGAGATCGACGGAGTCCTGCACGTACTATCGACACACAATCTTCAGTCGCGGGCGTTTTGGGAATCAGCAAATATCGCGTTGGCGGCTCGCGCGGTGATTTCGGCCGCGCTCTTGCGCGAGGAGAGCCGTGGCGGACATTTTCGCTCGGATTTTCCGAACACCGATTCCGCGCTCGAGGGGAAACACATCGTGTTTGGCGGAGCCGCCGGCGAAGTGTGGCGACTAACCACCCTCGATGATGCCCGTTCAATTTCTCTGACACATTGAAACGCCAAGGAATACAGAACAGATGACGTTGCGGCTCGAAGCGTTTATTGAACATTGCGGCAGGGAGAGCTTGCTCTTCGTGCGGGCGTTGCCCGGATTCCAGGTCAGCGGCCGCGGCGCCGCCGATCCGCGCTCGCGATCGGCGGGAGCGCTCCAGGCGCATCTCGATTGGCTAGTCGAGCGGGATTTGATCGACCGGCTCTCCACAGAAGTCGAACTTGTGGTGGCGGGAGAGCTGACCTCGGCGGCCGGAGGGGCCGGACCTCGATTCCTGGCGGATTTGGCCGCTCCATCTGAAGATGAAGTCGAGAGTGCGCTTGCGGTCGGCCGAGCAGCCCTCTCCGACTTGATTGACGCCTTCGAGGCGTTGTCATTTGACGACCTCAATGAGTCCCCGCCGAAAACGTTGCGACACGTCGCGCGGCTCGATCGTTGGTATGCGGGCCATCTAGGTTTAATCACGACGAGTGCTGCCTTGGTCGATGTGATCGACGATCTGGTCGACGCGGCCGGCACATTCGAAGAGGCGGTTGACGAGTTCATTGTGAGCTCCCGGCCAGAGCTCGTTTCGATCGATGGCGAGGAGTGGACGCTGGCAAAGGCATTGCGACGCCGAACCGGTCATCTTCGCGAGCATCTGATCGACATCGGTCCCTCATCGTGAGTTTTTCAGACTCTGTTCAATCACACGACAACCCTTATGTCGCGGCACTTCGAATGCTGTGGGAACGATCCGCATACGACCGCGGGTTCATCAGCAACCCGTTCGCCGGCGACAACGAGGCAGCGGCAGGACTTCGCCGGACCGCGACGTTGCTTGAAGCGCTCGGACGTCCGCAAGATCGACTCGACATCCTTCACGTCGCAGGCAGCAAAGGAAAGGGTTCGACCTGCGCCTTTGCCGCATCGATCCTGACCGCGTCGGGGCGGCGGACCGGGCTCTTCACCTCGCCACACCTCCATTCGTTTCGCGAGCGCATGGCGGTGGACAGTGAGCCGATCACCGAATCGGATTTCGCCGCTCGATGCGAACGTGCTCTAGTGGCCGTACGATCGGTGGAGGCCGTCTCACCGGCGCTCGGCGAAATCACGACATTTGAGCTGGCCACCGCGATGGCGCTCGATTACTTCGCCGCTGCCGGCTGCGACTCCGCGGTCGTCGAAGTCGGTCTCGGTGGGACGCTCGATGCGACCAATGTGGTCGAACCGGCGGCCACATTAATCACGGCGCTCGATTTCGAGCACACAAGAGTGCTTGGCTCGACTATCGCCGAGATCGCCTCCAACAAGGCGGGGATCATCAAATCACAAAAACCGGTCGCGACTTCGGCTCTCGTTCCGGAGGCAAGACTGGTTGTCGAGGCCGCCGTCGAGAAACGGCAGTCGAACTGGCTCTTGGCGGGGCGGGATTGGTCGTGGTCCGGTACATGGCGATCGTTCGAGGTCCGTGGTCCATGGGGAATCCTCAAGGATCTCACCTCAGGGTTGATCGGAGCGCATCAGGTCGACAATGCGTGTCTCGCGATTGCCGGAGTCTGGTTGATGCTTGGCACGGGGCTGAGCGAACGGGCCGTTCGAGAGGGGTTGCGCCGAACGATCTGGCCCGGCCGGCTCGAGGTCTTGCAACGCCTCGACCGCACAATCATCCTCGACGGGGCGCATACTCCCGCGGCCGCGGAAGCGCTGGGCCACGCCTTCAAGGAAGAATTCCCAGGCCAGCGTTGTACGATCGTTTTAGGAGTGCTCAAGGAGAAGGAGCCAGTCGCGATGGCGCGGGCGCTTGAGCCCATCGCTCAACGATTCGTCACGGTGACGCCGCCCGGTCCACGCGGACTCGCGGCCGAGGAACTGTCTTCGCGTTTGCTCGAGGCAGGAATAGTTAGCACCAGCCGACCGTCAATCGCTGATGCGCTGTCGAATCTGACAGCTCCAATCGCATTGGTGACAGGGTCTCTGTCCACGGTAGCCGCCGCTCGCGAAGCCCTCGGCCTTGCCATACCGGATCCGAGTTTTGCTCCATAGTAAGCGCGGAACAACAGAGGTCCCAAATTCGCTGGTATGGAGCGTTGACCGCGCTTACGGCCGTCGATTCAACGACCAAAGTCGAATACGCTAGACTGCACCAGATGGTCAACGAGCGTCACACGTTGGGGAAGCGCATCGATGATCATCATTGTCAAACCGGATTTGATCGTGAATACATCCCGAAACCGCCTTGGCGGCGTATATGAAACCGGAGCGCAACCGCGATTTGCCGTTAGGCGTGGGTACTGACGGCGGTGCCGGTCGAGGTTGATCCCGGAACGATCGATTTGTCGACGCTGACTGACGTCGACCTTATCGGACGTGTGTCCGATGGCGATGCCAAAGCGCTTGAGGTTCTTTACGATCGATATAACCGCGTGGTCTACTCCTTCGCACTTCGGATCGTTGCGGATCCGCGGATTGCCGAGGAGCTGTTGCAGGAGGTTTTCTTTCGGGCCTGGCAGCAGGGGAAAGCGTTTCGCGAAACCCGTGGCGCCTTCGTTACTTGGTTGCTCAGCATCACGCACAACATGGCGATCGATGAGGTCCGAAAACGACGAAGACGACCGCAAAAGGCAGACAGCGAAGATCCAGAAATGGTGCTCGCTGGAGTCGCGGACACGAGACAGGATGTCGAAGACGAGGTATGGCTCTCGAGCCTGCGAACGACGATTGAGACGGCAATGCAAGAACTGCCTGCCGCTCAGCGAGACGCAATCGAGTTGGCGTATTTTCAGGGACTGACTCAACGCGAGATTTCGGAGCGTTTGGGTGAGCCGCTCGGAACGATTAAGACGAGGATGCGGCTTGGCATCCAGAAGTTGCGTGACCAGTTGGGCGATCAACTCGGCGACTTGTTTACGCGAACAGAGGTGGACGAGGCGTGAGCGGACATCAAGAACGCCGATCACCGAATCAAGGGGGCTTCCTCTACCAACCTGCTGAATGGTTGTTGGACTGCTCGTTCGTTGCTGCAAACGCACCGGGGCTTGCGCTGGGCGCGCTGGAACTGGACGAAGTCGCTCGCATCAATCATCACGTCTCATGGTGCCCCGATTGCGCTAAACTCGTTCACGAGCATCGAAAGCTCATCAACGCGCTTCCTTTTCTTTCACCTCAAGCCTCCCCATCCCCCTCGGTAAGATCCGCGCTCTTTTCGAGAATCGAAACGCTGCAGCAGCTCGAGCGGACAAACCCGAAGGAGCTCTGGTCGAGCGTTCCAGCGACTACGTCCATTGAGGCACTGGAATCGCCAGCCGCGTCAACAAGGCGCGGATTGCTCGGAGCCAGGCAGGAGTCCGCACCAGCGAAGCGCCGTGTGAACTGGGAAATGATCGTCGCGCCGCTGGCGGCGGTACCGCTCGTTGTCGCGCTGGCAATCGTCGGCGGCTGGGCGCTACGCACTCAGGATCGACTGGACAGCCAAGTCGCTCGCGCATCGAATCTCGAAATCGAGAATGCCGATCTCGTTGCGCAGGTCGGATGGCTGAGCAACACGATCGAATCTCAAGCGTTCGAACTCGAATCGGTCGACTCCGCGCTCGGCGGAGCTGCAAAGGGACGGATCACCGCCAGAACGGACACGACTTGGGCGATGATCTCCGTTTGGGGGCTGCCCTCATCCGCGACCGGCTACCAGGTGCTCGTCGTAACCGACAACGGCGATTGGATAAGAGCACTCGAGTTCACCCCAGACGCCGCGGGCTCGGCGGAGCGGGAGCTAAAGCTTGATGCGCCGCTCGATGAGTACACGGCGATTCATGTGCAGCCGATGCAAAGCATGGACCGTCCGGTGACAAACGATTCCGCGAGCCGGCAAGATGTGCTTTGGATGGATTTGAACAGCAAGCTGGGATCTTCCCCTGGCACTGAAGCGAATGCCAAGGCGCATTGAATTAGGTCAGTCGTCGGTCTGGGTCGTCTTCTTGGCTCGCTCTTCCTCGCCCGCCCAAAGCTCGTCGACCCCGTACTGCAGCACGAATAGCCTGCACAGGCGCTTCCAACCGAGATCGCCGTAGTAACGCTTGAAAACCGACCGGACTTCGTCCGCGCTCTTCGCGGCATCGAATTCGGCGTCGATTCGTTCCAGTAGCTCCTTGGTAACAGCTTGCGGCATCGTTTCACTTCCATCCTTGAGCGAGTGTCCTGCGCCTTACGGTGACCGTCGTTTGCGCCTGTAGATATATCGCGACTATAGTCCTAATCGCCCGCGCTCAGCAGATGGGCCGCCTAGCTTGATCGCTTTGACAGCGTAGGGGATTGCATCGCCAGTGGAAAGCGCCCTGGGATCGACTGATCTGACGAAGCCCGATTCGATCACCTTACCTGGTCTTACCCGTTCCGGCTCGCATGCGTCAGCGACGGATCCAGTATTCGACCAGGGTGGGTGGCCCCGGATCGGCAGCATCAGCGTGGTCATACCCGTCTACAACGAAGAGGGTAACCTCGGAGAGCTGCATCGGCGCTTGACCACGGTGATGACCGGACTGGCGCTTCCCTACGAGTTCGTGTTTATCGACGACGGCTCGAACGACGGCACCTGGAACCTCATCGAGTCGCTTCGTCACTTGGACATTCATGTGGTCGCTCTTCGCCACCGCCGCAACTTCGGCAAGGCCCTGGCCCTTGCGAATGGGTTCGCGGTGGCCAAGGGTGACGCAATCATCACCATGGACGGCGATCTCCAGGACGATCCAGACGAGCTTCCGCGCTTTGTCGAAGAGCTCGAGAATGGCAATGATCTTGTTTCCGGCTGGAAGCAACGACGCCAAGATCCACTCGGCAAAACCGCGCCGAGCCGCGTTTTCAATTGGACAGTGCGCAGAGTCTCCGGCGTGCAGCTCCACGACTTCAATTGCGGGTTCAAAGGCTACCGGCGCGAAGTCACCCAGTTGATCCGGCTCTATGGCGAGCTGCATCGTTTCACACCCGTGCTCGCCGCCGCCGAAGGATTCCGAATCAAAGAGCTTCCAGTGAAGCATCATCCCCGGACCTGGGGCAAATCAAAGTACGGCTGGTCGCGTCTGGTCAAGGGATTTCTCGATTTGCTCACGGTTGCATTTTTGACCAAATACAAACAGCGCCCAATGCACCTCTTCGGGCTGCCGGGATTGCTGTCACTGATGCTCGGCGTCGTCATCGGCCTCTTTTTGACATTTCAGCGGTTGGTTCAAAATGAAGCGATCGGCACCCGGCCGCTGTTGATGCTGGCGGTGCTGTTGGTCGTCATCGGCGCCCAGTTTTTCGGACTCGGCCTTCTGGGCGAATTCCTGGCCCATGGCTCAAACGCGCCCAGAACCGAGATCGCACGGTCTCTAAGAGAAATGATCGGCGTCTCGCACGAAGATCTCCACGACGCGGGCAGAGCGTGACACCACCGTCGACCGGACCGGCGGAGCAGACGCCGGTCGCTCCGGCGCGACTCGGGCTCGTGCAGCGCGTAACCCGGATACCCACTCCTCTCGTCTTCGCCTTCGCAATCGCCGTGGCCGTCGCGGTACTCTGGCGGCAGGGATCGATCGACGATGTTCGAATCGCAATGAAACGAGCGGATCGGACCAGCGTTTTGACCGGACTTGCGCTTTATCCTGCAGCACTGGCGGTGCTCTGCCTTCGTTGGCACCTGCTCGTTCGGATGGTGAAAGGGACCTCGAACGGCCCAAAGGCGGCCGAGGCGTTCCTCACTTCAGTGGTGCTCAACTACACCGCACCGATTAGCGTCGCCTCCGCAAGCCGTGCCGCTCTCACAAAGAGAGCCCTTGGACTCTCCATTACGGAGACAAGCGCCGTCGCGTTGACGGAGGTTGCCGCCGACATTCTGGTGCTCGGAATCGGCAGCCTGTTCTGGTTCGCGCTCAGTGGACACGCGGCGGACGTGGCCGGTGTGCTGCCAACCTCCGCCCTACTGGCCGCGGGCGCGTTGGTCGTTCTGATGATCTTTGCGGCGACGGCGGCGGGGCTGTTTGCACGACGGCGAGCTCACCACTGGGATCGAGTTATCCAAGCAGGACGAACGATCCTGAATTCACCCCGCGGGCGTCCGCGTGAAGCGCTTCTGGCGCTGGTCGTTACCGTGTGTTACTGGCTCGCGCAGGGTGTCGTCATGTGGACATTGTTGCGAGCTATCACCGGCGAAAACGATCCCACGCTCGCGCTCGGCCTGATCACGGTGCCGGTATTGTTAGGGATGTTGAGCGGGCTGCCCGGCGGCGCGGGTGTTCGGGAAGCACTGATGGTCGCGGTCGCCAAGGCGCACGGCGCGGATTCCGCGGAGGTGCTGGTTGCCGCGGTCACATACCGGCTCGCCCTCTTCGCCGCCATTCCTTTTCTCTACGCCGCCGTTCGCATCTGGTTGAATCTGTCACGCGACGTACCTGAGACGCTTTCGATTCCGAACGATGCATCGCATGTGTGACTGCTCGGATCTGTATGACAGTTGGTAATCACAACGGGAGACACCTCGACTATGACAGAAGTTCAATTTGCGATCGACACTAGCAACTACCGGAAGCATACGCACGCGAACCCGGTTCAGAAGCGATTGATCGATCGCTTTCACCGCGTGGTCATGGCAAAGATCGGCCAGCTCGCGCCGGAGACCTTTCTGGACGCTGGCTGCGGCGAAGGATTCGTGGCCGAGATTCTGTTGCGTCAGATGCCTGGCCTGAAACTCACCGGATTCGATTTCAACTCCGAATCGGTTGAGCTCGCCCGCCAAATGAACGCGAACGCGGCATTCGTCGAGGCCAGCATCTACGACATTCCCTTCGAAGACAACAGCTTCGACGCGGTCGGCTGTTTCGAAGTGCTCGAGCATCAGGTGGATCCCGTGCCCGCGCTCAAGGAGCTCGCGAGAGTGGCTAAGAAGCACGTGATTATCAGCGTTCCGCACGAGCCCTATTTCTGCCTGGCGAATGTGGCACGGGGCAAAAATCTTGACATTCGCCCGCGTGGTAGTGATCCTGACCACAAGCAGTTTTGGACAAAGCAAGCGTTCGGAGAGTTTGTCGCGCAGGAGCTCGACATCGTCTGGCTGGGAGGTTCACTTCCCTGGACGATCTGCATCGGGCGAACGCGATAACCGGCGGGCCATCCACGCGGCAGGTTTGAACCCGTACGATCGGATCAGTCTCGCGCGGCAACACCTGTGATAGGCTTCGATTGCAATTCGGCCGGCTGCAGCACGGTCCCGTGACCGCGGGAAGGAGGCGCCGGTGAGCATTTCCATCAAGACATGCTCGGCGTGCGGCCAGATTAACCCCGCATTTCATGATTTCTGTCCCACCTGTGGTGCGACGCTCGGTGATTCTAGGCCGCGCTCCGCACCCTGGACGTTCGCTGGCCGTTTCCCTCCGATGGCCGAAGCCGTCAACCCCAATCGAAAGCGCCGCCGTCTTCCAGTTTCGGACGGTCGTGGGGTTGGACTGACCTGGAGCGGATTCATCCTGATTGCTATTCCGATCCTGATTTCGACCCGATCCGCTCTGGCTATCGGCGGTTGGGCGGCGGGCATTCTCTCCGTTCTGCTCGGCTTCTTTCTGATGCGTCGTGACCCAGTGACACTCGCTCAGATGGGCTGGCTGACCAACGGCTTCGCGATTATGGTGCTTGCCCTAGTCGGGTTCAAAGTTGTTGGAACCGGCGACCCAGCCAATAAGCCTCCGGTTATCGCCGCTGCTGTCGCACCAACCCCGTCCGCGGCCGAAACACCCGATTGGGCCTCGTCGCCTGATACATCGACGCCTACCGCGGGAGTTGAGATGTACCGCGGAAATGCAGCGCACACCGGCGAGCTGCCCGGACCCGGAATCACAGGACGGCCCTATCGTGTCTGGCGATTCGATACCGCGGGTGAGCTCTATTCATCTCCCGCCGTCGCCAACGGCCTGATATATATCGGGAGCAAAACCGGCTTCATCTACGCGCTCGACGGCAATGACGGCACTGAACGTTGGCGGGTAGATCTCGGCGATTACATCGTCCGCTCGTCGCCGGCGGTCGTCGACAATGTGGTGTACATCGGGGCCGGCTATTCCTTGTTCGCGCTCGACGCTGATACCGGGGTTCCCGGATGGGAAGGCAGCTCCGCCTTCTCCGGTTCTTCGTCCCCGTCAGTGCTGAGCGGAACGATTTACATCGCCAGCCAGTCGAGCACCGTCTACGCGTACGATGCATTATCCGGCAAGCAAATCTGGTCGAATCAAACCGATGGGCCGATCTTCTCCTCGCCCGCGATCGACCAGGGTTTCGTCTTTGCCGGCACCGACAGCGGCAAGCTCCTCGCCATCTACATCAAATCGGGCCAGCTTGCCTGGAGCTTCGAAGCGGAAGGCGGCATCTTTTCGTCGCCGGCAGTCAGCGGAAATCTGGTTTACGTGACGAGCCGTGCAGGAAAAACCTATGCGGTCGATCTCCTCAGTCACCAGGCGAAATGGTCGTACGATGCCGGCGGCGACGCGTCCCCCACCGTCGCCAACGGGTTGGTCTTTATTGGTTCAGCAGACGGCGGACTGTATGCGATCGACGCACTGAACGGTGGCGACCCGGTGTGGCTTTTCCCCACCGGCGCGCCGATCACGGCATCGCCAGTGTTCGCGGCTGGCGTCGTCTACGCCGCCAGCGGAACCACGCTCTATGCAATCGATGCCCTCTCAGGTGCCGAGCTATGGCGATATGCCGCCGGCTATCAGATCGATACCTCCCCGGTGGTCGTCAACGGTTTTGTCTACATTGGCGGCCGGGATGGGTATCTGGACGCGATTTCGGGCGATGGGATAACGTAGACGTACGCATTCGCCCGCTTTTTGCGAGAATCGCATAGGATTCCCGCCACACGGGCGGTAAGCTCAACGCGCGACCCAGCGTCACCGGAGACGTTGCGTCAACTCAAGCCATTCTTGCACTGAAGGACGTCACGACCAATGACCACCAGACCCTCCACCGACCTTGAACAGAAGCAGCCTTCACCCGCTCCAGAGAACGAACAACTGGAAGCTGCCGAATCGCCTTCTGGCGAAACCGGCGTAGATCAAACATCGACCGGCTCCGACGACATCAATGGCGCCTCAGTGACCGACGGCGAGCATGAGGCACTGGCTGCACTCTGGGCATCGAATGCAGAGCGCCAGACTGCCGAGCTCACACTGCCCGAAAACGGCGCCGATCTCGAGCAGGTCCCGGCCCCGACCGATGCAGCGCGGCCCGGGCCAGTGGAGGCCGTGACCGAACCGGTCATGGAAACGCCGATTGAGCAATCAATTGAAACTGATTTGACACCGGCGGACGAGATCGTCGAAGTTCCCACGGCCGTGCCGGACTCGGCGGAGCCTGAAGTGACCGATCTCATCGTCGAGCCCACGATAGAGCCATCCGCGATCATCAATGATGCCACCCAGATCGAGCCGGAAACCGAGTCTCAGGAGATCGAAGCAGCAATTGCTGAAGCCGTCGATGTGGCCGCAGCGCCGCCGGCAGAAAACGTCATGGACGATCCAACAGGCGCGTCGCCCGAAATCGTCGACGCCGTCCCATCGCCGGACGTCGAGCCAATCGCTGAAATGGCAGACACCGTAGCGCAAGACGGTGAAACCTCGCACGAAGAGGTTCAGGCAATGGCCCCGGTCGAGAAACCGGCGCCGGAGCAGGTCCACGACGAGGCGAGCGATCAGAAATTGATTGCCGAGGTCGAGGCCGCGCCGCACAAGGTCTACTTGCTGAACAAAGTGCGGAAAGCAGTCGCTGCCGCCGGCGAGTCGGAGCGGGCGGCATCGCTCAGGGCCGTGGAAGCGGATATCCTGGCCGAGATCGAGACCCGGAGATCCGCCAAGGAAGCGCTTTGCGAACGCGCCGAAGCGCTGAAGGACTCGACCGCGTGGAGAGTGACCGGCGACGCCTTCAAGGCCCTGTTCGACGAGTGGAGAAAAGTCGGTGCCGCCGGGCGCGAGCTCGACGATCAACTGTGGGCCCGCTTCAACCTCTCTCGCGGCGCGTTCAACGACCGGCGCTCGAAGCACTTTGAAGAGCGCGAGGTCGTCTGGTCCGCCAATCGGGAACAAAAAGAAGCCCTGTGCGCGGAGGCAGAGGCTCTAGCGGAGTCGACGGTATGGAAAGCGACCGCGGATGCCATACGCGATCTCCAAGCAAGATGGAAAGCGATTGGATCGGCCGGTCGTGAAAAAGATGAGGCGCTCTGGGCGCGCTTCAGCACCGCAAAGCAGAAGTTCTTCGACCACCGCACCGCGGCCTGGGAAGAGAACCGCAAGCGCAAAGAATCGCTGGTGATCGACGCCGAAACGCTGAAAGATTCGACCGATTGGCGCACCACTGGCGATGCGATGAAGGCGATGCAGACCGAGTGGAAGAACGTCGGACCCGCCGGACGGGAGCACGAGGACGAGTTGTGGTCACGCTTCCGTGCGGCAACGCAGGTATTCTTCGATCGCCGGTCTTCCATCTTCGCGGATCGGAATCAAGCGGAACGAGAAAATTCAGCCAAAAAGACCGACCTTTGCGTCCAGGCTGAAGCCCTCCTTTATACCGGCGATGCGCTGAGTGCCGCCCGGGTGGCGAAGGCACTGCAGGCGATGTGGAAGGAGATCGGGCCCGTTCCGCGCGAGCAATCGGAGCTGCTTTGGTCGCGCTTCCGCGAAGTGTGCGACAAGATCTTCGCCAATGCCTCCGGGGAACGCGACCGACAGCAGAACGAATGGCATGTGCGCATGCGCGAAGCGATGACTCGCAAGCGCGAGCAGTTGAGCTCGCTCCGGGAATCGATCGCGCACGACGAGGCAAATATCGAGCGCTGGCGTGAGTCGCTGTCGACCTTGAAACCGGGCGGGAAGTCCGAGGAGATTGGCAAAAGCCTCGAAGACAAGATCATCGACGTCATGGCCCGCATCCGTGAAAAGCAGGAACGCGCCGAAGATCTCAAGTCCTCGATCTCCGACATCGAAGCCAAACTCAAGGAATAGATTGTTGGTCTCCGCGCTCGATTGCACGCGGTTCGCGTCGAAAGGTTGCGCCCGTTCGCCAGGGCCACGGCAAGCAATCCGGCTGTCAAACTGAGTGGCTTGTCTTGATCGGCGACCTCCGTTTCCTACGTCATGCTGAGGCGACACCGAAGCATCTCTCGTTCGAATGCCGCTGAGTTGCGAGAATAAAACGCCCTCCGGGTGTATGGACGGGAGACATGGGTAACAGGTGTTCTGAGACATGGGTGACACGTTTA
>CAYJPA010000006.1:0-89563 GCA_964371945.1 uncultured Sphaerobacteraceae bacterium
CGAGCTGTTCCGGTGTCCCTGCCAGCGACGAGACCTTTTGTCCCGGGCGACCGTACGCACCAGGGAAGTCGACCATCACAGCCGCGCTACGGCCAAGTGTCTTCGGATCACGTCCGAATTCCGCGCAGAGCGAGTCCATTTTTGCGCGCAATGCAGGAACGCCGGCAGCTCGGTTCCCCGTGGAATCGACCCAGACGTTCCAGCTATCGGCATGTTGGGCGGTCAGTCGCATCATTCGTTCACCACTGAAGGTTCCGATCATGATCGGAATACCTCCTGGCCGGGGGCCGCGCGGCCGGATCTCACAGTCTTTTGCCGAGTAGAACTCACCTTCGAAATCGACCTTCCCCGTCCGGACGAGATTCGTGATGATGGTCAAAGCTTCTTCGAACCGGCCCGCGCGATGGTCGTACGGAAATCCGAATGCGGTGTACTCCGGTTCCGCCCAGCCGGCGCCGATCCCAAGAATCAAGCGGCCGCCGCTAATCTCATCAACTGTTTCGGCGATTTTGGCGATCAAAGCCGGATTGCGATAGCCGGTGCTTGTCACAAATGGACCGATTTCGATCCGCTTAGTCACCGCGGCGAATGCCGCAAGCATCGACCATGCTTCCCAGGCACCCTGCGGTTCGTTTCCGGGGACCTTCATGAGCAGGTGGTCGGCAAACCAGAGCGAATCGAATCCGAGGTCTTCGATTGTCCGGGCCATTTCCAGAAAGTCGGACCAGCCCGCGGTATCGCCGGCCATCTCCCGTTCCGATTCGGGCAACATAATCCCGACCTTCAGCGGCCGCTTTCCTGTCGATTCTCCAGTGGTCACGCTCTCCCCTTCCTGCATTTCCGGGCAACTATCCATCTGATCGGTCAAGCAGCTCGATCACGCGGGCGAATTGCTCGAGGCTTTTCGGGGTGCATGGGTCGAGCCCGGCGACGTGGTGGCGAATTCCGAGATCTCGGAATCCGGCGATTGTTTCGGCGATGTGCTCGTTCGACCCGACGATCGGATTCAACCGAACCCCCAGGTACCCGGGCATCGCGATGTTGCTGCTTGCAGTTCGGACCATTGTCGCGGGATCTCGCCCAACCTTGAGGCAGGCATCGTCGAGCGCATTGAGCATCGGTACGATTTCGGAGGCTTTCGGCGCCCAATCGGAGTTCCACGCATCAGCATACTCGGCGGTCAGCCGCATCATGCGAGGGCCCTTGGTGCCGACCATGATCGGCGGTCCGCCTTCAGCAGCTCGCGGACCACGAGGCAGGTTCTGGGCATGGTTGACCTGATAGAAATCGCCCTGAAAATCAGCCTTTCCGTTCCGCAGGAGGGGCTGGACGATCTTGATCGCTTCTTCGAAACGGCTGACACGATGATCGTACGGAAACCCGAACATGTCGTAATCGGGTTTGTGCCAGCCGGCGCCAACACCCAGGATGAAGCGACCGTCGCTAATCTCGTCGACGCTTTCCGCCATCTTTGCAACGATGCTCGGATGTCTCCATCCTAAACACGTGACCAACACGCCAATGGTGATGCTCGAGGTAGCCGCGGCGAGACCAGCGAGCGTCGTCCAGCCCTCCCACACGCCGCGGACGGCATCGCCATCCGATTCGAACTGAACGATCAGGTGGTCCGATATCCAGACAACGTCATACCCGGCATCCTCGGCCACACGCGCCATTTCGACGATGTCGCGGAACCTTGGAGTAGCGCCAAACGTGAACCGCTCGGAGATGGGCATCATGAAGCCTTCGCCCATCCGACGTTTGGTTACGGGCCATCTACCGAGCGGAGCCGGCGACGGGAGGTCAACTGCCATTTGCGTGTTCCCTTTTCGTCGGTTTGGCTCAGCTGCGATCCAGGATTTCGATTACCTTGCCGAACTCCTCGAGGCTCTTTGGCGTGCTCGGATCGAGTCCGGCGACATAGTGGTGGAAACCAAGGTCGCGGAAGGCGGCGATGTTCTCCGCGATCTGACCGTCGTCGCCCTCCATCGCGTTGCCGCGAAACCCGGTGTAGCCGGAACGGGCGATGTTGCTGCCCGCCGTTTTGACGAGCGTGGACGGATCGCGTCCGACCTCGACACAGGCCGCGTCCAGCGTTTCCAGGAGCGGAGCCGTCAACAAAGCTTCCCTTTGCCAGCCAGAATTCCAGGCATCGGCATACTTCGCGGTCAGGCGAAGCATCCGCTCGCCACTGGTTCCGACGAGTATAGGCGAGCCGCCGGTGGAGCCAAGTGGGCCGCGGGGCCGGTTGACGCCATCTTTGGCCTGAAAATAAGCGCCATCGTGATTGGCTTTTCCTGTGCGCAACAGTTGGTGGATGATCGTGATCGCATCCTCGAACCGGCCAACCCGATGATCGAACGGGAAGCCAAAGGCGTCGTATTCCGGCTGATGCCAACCGGCGCCGACCCCGAGAATGAACCGGCCGTTGGAAATCTCATCGATTGTCTCGGTCATCCGGGCGACGATCGCTGGATTTCGCCAACCGATGCAACTCACCAGCAAACCGATATTGATTTTGGTGGTCGCTTGAGCAAGCGCCGCGGCGGCGGTGAACGCTTCCCAGGGTCCGTACTCTTCACCCTCAGGCGCAACCGGCGGGCGGAAGATGAAGTGATCTGCCAGCCAAAGCGCGTCGTAGCCGACGTCCTCCGCAACCCGCGCTATTTCGACCATGTTCGAGAACCGGACAGGAGGTCCAAAAGCGCTCGTTTCGCTCAACGGGATCATGAATCCAATGCCCATCCGGCGCTTCGAATCGGGCCAGCGGAGCGACGTGGAAGGTAAAATGACAGTCGAAGCACTCGCGGTCATGCGTTGAATCCCCCAATACGTTAGTGAAAACGGCGAGCTGTAATCATCGCCGATTCTGAATTGAGTCGCACTCAATGGAGAGCGGCCTGTAGCGCCCGCTATTCGAGATTCATTCTGCGGAGGCGCCAAGTGGAGAGGAAAATCGCGACCAGCGACGCGCACGCGATGGTCGCGATCGCGGCAGTCAAACTCGCCGAGCTCGAGAAATCGAAGTTCGGCTCTCGCGGGCGACGGGGTCCCGGATTGTCCGCGACGGCCGCGAAGACCGACCGCACGAAATGGCGGATGCTGACATAGCGAAGTCCCGGCACGAAGCGGCCGAGAATCGTCTCCCAGATGAATGAGTAAATCAACGCGGCGACCAAAGCTCGCGAAATCAGGAGGCTCACCAGTAAGAAGATCGAGGAATAGGCAATCGTGGCCACCGCGGTCGCGGCGACGACCGCCGCGTACGGCCGGAGATAGTTGTTCCAATCGCTTTGCATCGTCAGGAAGTACGTAATCGTCATCCCGACGATCGCGATCGGGCCAGAAATCAGAATACAACCGATCAGTTTTTCAAGCACCATCCGCAACCGGCCAAATGGTTTGAGCATCAAGTATGGGAGCGTACGATCCTCAATCTCATCTCCAAAAGCGCTGGTCGCGAGCACGAGGATGGCGAGCGGCAGAATCGTCGGAATCATCAATTCCGCGAACATCTCACCCAGAAATCTGTCCGGCCTGTTGGAATCTGGGTCAATCAAATAGATGAGCGCAAAGATGATCGGAATGCTAGACAGGCCGAAGACGACCCAAACGGACTTGCCGCGGAGAAATTGCTTTACGCTGAGCGTCAGCACCGGTGCGACGCGCCAAGGAATCGACGCCATTAGGTTGCTCCGTCTAATTGCACCGGACTGGGCCCGATCTCGTCGTGCATCAACCTATCGCTCCACCAGATATGCAAAGACTGACTGCAGCGATTCGTCGGTGGCGGTCACTTCGTAGAGACGAACGTTTGCGCGTTTGGCCAACGCCGGCAGTGCGCGGTAGAAGCCGCGAACGTCGTTCGTTTCGGCGACGATTCTGCCATCGCCGCCAACCCGAATCGAACGAGTCGCTGGATGCCCGATCAAGGCAACCGCCAGCCACCGGGGATGGTCTGCTCGGATGCGAACCGAGTGATCGCGATCGTCGATCTTGTCGCGAATCGCCCTGTAATCCCCGGCGGCGGCAAGCTTGCCGTTGACGATCACCAGGATGTTGTCCGCGAAGCGCTCAACTTCCGCCAGCACGTGTGATGAAACGAGCACCGTTTTGGTTTTGCCAAGCTCCCGGATGAGGGTGATCATGTGCGCCCGCTGCGCGGGGTCCATACCGTTGAGCGGCTCATCCATCAGGATAATGTCCGGCTCATGCACAAGCGCGGCGGCGACTTTGATGCGTTGACGCATGCCCTTCGAGTAACCGCCGACCTTCCGTTCGGCGGCCGACGCCATTTCAACCAACGCGATCGCGCGATTGGTCGCGCCGTTTATGTCCTTCATCTTCTGCAGAATCGCATTGAGACGAACGAATTCACGACCCGACAAGAAGGGATAGACATGTTCCGACTCGTGGACGAGGCCGAATTGGCGATAGGTTTCCAAATTTCCGCGCGTAGGTTTGCCGAAGATCGTGATCTGACCGGACGACGTGCTCAGAAGGCCGCTCATCATCTTGAGCAATGTCGACTTGCCAGCGCCGTTTGGACCGAGCAGCGCGGTCACGCCGGGCGCGACGCCAAACGTGACATCGGAGACGGCGACGATATCGCCGAACCACTTCGAGACCTTTTTCACCACGATTGTGGGTTCGACACCGCCGGTTACGCCAGGCAGTTGCGCCGGCATTTCATCCGAAGTCGTTTCGGGCTGGCGACGCGATTTTCTCATGCTCAATCTTCCGGCACGTAGCGCCAGACCATCACCGCACACGCAATGACGATCGTCGCGAACATCGCTCCCGCGTAGGCCCACCATTCAAAGGAGATGTCCGTAATCTCGGGATCGGGAAAGAAGGAATAGGCAAGCTTGGCTGATGTATCTCCTGGACTAAGGAAATAAACGTAGTCACTCCAGCTGTGGTCGCGCAGCGCGTACGCGAACGAGTTCACCAATCCCTCGGTCACTACATAACCGACGATGATGCATGGGACCGCAATCGCCTTTCGTCCTGTGAACGACGCGATGACGAGTCCCACGGCTCCAAGATAGAGCGCGATCAACCCCCCGGTGAGGGCGAGCTTTAGAATCTGATCGACGTTGTCCTTCAATTCTGAAAGCGGCGAATCCGCGAGCAATTGCCGAAACAGCCAGAGAAGGGCCACCGGAACGAACGATAAGGTCAGCGTCAGGATCGCGGTCGCGCTAAGTTTGGCAAGGACATAGTCAAGCCGCGTGATGGCTCGTGAAAAATAAAGCGTTAGCACGTTTTCGCGACGATCGGGACACAGCATTTCCGGCGCGACCGTCGCCACAAACATGCCTTCGATGACAAAAATGAAAATGAAGAACTCGGGATAGGACATCGTTTCGGTATCGGTAAACGACTCGACTCCGATCAGGACCAAAACCGTGCCGAGGGCGACCACGTAAAGGATGATCGGCACGATCTTCGCGGTCCACCGCTTCTTGATCCCCATGGCCCGCGCGACGGAGTAGCGAACGAGCGCATTGAAGGCGTGCTTTCGCCCTAGACGCTGACCCTGATAGTGCTTGTATCCCCGGTCGTAAACCTCGCCATAGCGGCCGGGGGCCGCATCAAAGGAATCGATCCGGTCAGGAGCTACCATCTGGCCCCCCTGATGATGCTCCCTGGAGCTCGCCGATGTACACGTCTTCAAGGGAACGGGCGCGTTTGTGCAGCGATCTCAATGCGACATCCATATCGGCCGTGACATCACGAACGACATCGTAGACGTGATCGCCGTCGAACCGGACAACGATTTCTTCCCGGCCGTGCAGTTCGTCGGTCGATCCCATCGACGCATGGAGACCGAGTCCTTCCAACCGGCGAATAAACTCGTCTTGTCGCGATTCGATCCGTACGAGCAAATCGCCTTGCTCGAGCCCAATCCCTTCAAGCGGCTGTGCAAGCATCAGCTTGCCACCGCTCAGGATCACGACATAATCGCAAACGCGCTCGATGTCTTCGAGGATGTGCGAGGAAACGATCACCGCGATGCCGAGCATCGTGTGGATTCGCTTGATGAGATCGAGCATCTCATCTCGACCCTGGGGATCCATGCCGGCGGTCGGTTCGTCCAGGAAAACCAGTCCGGGATCATGGACGAGCGCCTGGGCAAGCTTCACCCGCTGCTTCATGCCGGTCGAAAAGCCCTTGATCAAGCGATAGCGCTCTTCGTCGAGCCCGACGTGATAGAGCACGTCCGCGGCCCGTTGCCTAGCGGCGGTCGCAGGGAGGCCACTCATCTCAGCCATGTGACCGACGAAGTCAGCCGCCGTCGTGCTACTCGGGAGAACATCTGACTCCGGCATGTAGCCGACGAACTCGCGGACACTCACGCCCTGGGCTCGGGTATCGAAACCAAGCACTGTCGCGGAGCCTTCAGTTGGATCCGTGAGCCCGAGAAGAATGCGAAGCAGCGTCGTTTTGCCGGCGCCATTGGCGCCAAGAAGGCCGACGGCTGCTTTCGGGATCGTGAGATCGAGTCGATCGAGCGCGACGACGTTGCCGAATGATTTTCGCAAGCCCCGGATCTCAACAGCGGGCTCGCCGGTGAATTGCCCAAGATCAGTTACCGGGATAAGTGCCTGCTCGGATCCGGCTTCCGCAACTGAACTCTGAACCGCCAAATGCATCGCCCCTGGTTGCTAGTGCGCATCAATGCTTACTCAGTGTACTCAACGAGACCCGATTCATGCGCAATTCATGCAGGGCGCCGCCCAGATCGTCGCAACTCCTCGAGGCACAGCGCCGTGCGAGCGAGCCCCTCGGCAAAGAGCTCGGGCGTCTGGCCCACGCCGAGGCGCAAATGACCCTCGAAACCGAATGCTGAACCGGGCGCAAGCATGACGCTGTATTCACCGGCGAGCCGATCGGACACATCCTTGGACGAGACATCAATGTTGTACTTCATCAGGGCGAGCAACCCGCCGCGCGGCGGGGTCCACGACACCAGGTCGGCGTGGCTCGCGAACCACTCCGTCGCGACCTTCATATTGGCTTCGACGATCCGGTGGTTGCGCTCGATGATGCGGTCTCGATGCGACAGTGCGATCTGCGCCAGCTTGTCGTTCAGCTTCCCCGGCGACAATGAGATGTAATCGCGCGCCGCCCAGCACGCCTGAACGATCTCTTCCGGACCAGCGATCCATCCGATTCGCAGACCCGGCAATCCGAATGGTTTCGAAAAGGTGCCGACACTGATTCCCCGGACGCCGTAGTCGCGGATCGGTGGGGCCATCGGTTCTCCGCCCGGGAAATCGAGCCAGCGATACGCTTCGTCGCACATCAACCAGGCGCCAACGCTCGAAGCGAGATCGTAAATGCGCTGCAGATCGTCCGCGGAGAGCATCGCGCCGGTCGGGTTGTGCGGCGTGTTGACCACGATGAGCTTGGTCTTCGGGGTCACAAGTCGCTCGAGCTCGTCCAGGTCGTACCGGAACTGGTCTTCCGCCCGCAGCTTCCACAGCGTGACATCGCAGTCAATCGCCTGGGCAACGGCGTAGAGCTGCTGGTAGGCGGGAAAAATGGTGACGATGTGGTCGCCGGCATCGAGCAAAGTATTGAAAAGGAGGTAATTCGCCTCAATCGCGCCGGTGGTCACCAGGATCTCGTCCGCGGTCGTCAGGCGATAGGTGCTCGCGATCATGCCCCGTAGCGCCTCGGTACCACGCGCTTCGGTGTAGCCAAGACGGAGATCGAGCACGTCGTCGAGTGCGCTCGCTTGTTGTTCCAGCGGAAGGAGCTCAATGATCTCGCGGGTGGTCATCGGGTAGATGCCGCTTTCGGCGATATCGAGCTCGACCTTCATCTCCCAGGTCGACATCCACCGTTCAAGCGCAAATGTCTCGACTTTCACCCGTCCACCCTTCAATGCATCCAGCCGCGACGGAGAGCCCGCGCGGCTGGATGATGGGCGGAAGAGGTTCGCCGCGTCAACCGCCTATTACATGTCGACGATCTCATCCGATTGGACAACTGTCGTGTCGATCGGTGACTGGCCGGTCTCGGGACCGGCACGCTCAACGTCGATCGTGCAATCCGTTGCAAATGCCGCGATTGCTCCGACCGCCGCCAGAACGGGTGCGATTAACGCGCCGATGACGCCGAAGGTCAGCGGAAATTCGGCAATGATGCGATCTCCCTGTTTGATCACGATGCGGCGGACATTGCCCTCATGAACAAGTTCTTTGACGCGGTCGAGCAGTTGCCCGCCCTCGACTTTGATCGTTTCCCACTGGCTGCGCTCAGTCATGACATTGTTCCTTTCACGAGTCACTCGGTACGACTCAATCAAGGTTAGGCCGCGCTCGGTATCGAGAAGATCGGATCATTTCCGGTTCCCGTTGCATTCGCGCAACACGCTTCAAATCACCACGAAGTTTCTGAACGCATCAGACCGAACAAGTTTGGCGCTAGAAGGTTGATCAAGGCCATGCGTAGATGTCGAAATCAGCCTTGGCGCGCTGCATATCGAAGTCCATAGAAATGATGGAGTCAATGCCAAGTTGCTGTGCTTCAATCAATATCTGGGCGTCACCAGTATCGATACCATAGCGACAGCAGGTAGCAATCAAGTGATCGTCATAGTTATTGGTGTTTGGGAGCGAACTTAACTCGGATGGAGGTATGAATCGCAATCCATTCACGATCAAAAGGATTTTCAGATGTTGCAATTGCGGTTCAATTGTTTTCAGAAACTCAGGGAAGCGCTTATATGCCTCTCGGCTCGTCATTCGCGGTTGTTGATTCGCTCCCAGTTGCATGAACTGCAACCTTATGGCGACGTGCACAAGCTCTGAGTACACCGTCGGGGTTACGAATCCTGTCGCGCGTTCGCTACGGAGTCGTTGGAAAAACTGGTGTGACCTTATCCATTTTGTCTCAACGCGTTTCGCTCCGACAGGATCTGAAGTGGGTTTCGAGTCGACTTCGGTACCAAGAAGACGCTCGACAATTATATTGGTATCGACAATGAAGAATCGTGGCAAAAGAATATGGGATTTGCTGAGATCGAAAACACTACCAGCCATTCAGTTCGTCGTCGTTCACTTCTCCTGATTCATATTCTTCAAGGTACTCGAGCAAGATTTGTGGATCAAAGTGCTGCCGTACGAAATTGTCAAGCGCAATGGAGGGATCTGGATAGATCTTGAGCAAAGCCTCCCTCTGTGCTCTGTGCTCTTCGACTAGACGATTCAGTTTCGTCTGAGTAGCTTCATCAATGACTTGCGGTTTAGTGACCATGCTCTCGACCTTCCAGCCATTCCACTTCTCGACTTGCAGGTTCCACTAACATTCTCTACACGGTGTCAATATCCAAACAACAGCCCCCGCAGCAATCACTTCTCCATTGTATGTTTAACCAATAATCTGCCAAGAACTGTGTTCCGGGGTTTTGCCACATTCCAAAGTTCGAGTGTGTTTCGTGTTCTTTCCTGAGTAGAATCGACCGACCTGCCGGAACGGGCAGTGCTGAGGCTGGTCTCTCCGGCGGTGGCGGGCGCTATGGCACAACGTAAGCTCATTGCAGAACACCGGTCGAATCGTCAACCGGGGCAGAGCGGCGAACCCGCCGAAGGGAATCAACTCCATGAGTGACACACTTGAAACCAGCGTTCTTGGACGCCTATCGAACGACCTTGCCAACGCCGTCGAATCGGCGGGAGCATCGACCGTGACGGTCAATGCTCGCCGCCGGATGCCCGCGACCGGGATCATCTGGAGCGCGGACGGTCTGATCGTGACTGCAAACCATGTGGTCGAGCGCGATGACGAGATCACGGTTGGCCTGGCCGACGGCCGCGCGGTCGAAGCCAAACTCATCGGTCGCGATCCTGGCAGCGACCTCGCACTCTTGAAGATCGACGCCGGCGATCTCACACCGGCAGTTCGCTCCGACGCGGAGATCAAGCCTGGGCATCTGGTGCTGGCGATCGGGCGGCCGGGTCCAAGCGGACCGATGGCGTCTTTCGGCGTTGTCAGTTTCACCGGCGGCGCCTGGCGCACCCGTCGTGGCGGCTCAGTTGAAGGATTCATACGCGCCGATGTCGCGATGCTGCCCGGCTTTTCCGGCGGGCCGCTCGTTAGCGCGGACGGAACGATCATTGGCGTCAACTCGTCGCACCTCGGTCGCGGAGGCGGTTTAACCGTACCGGTAGCTGCGATTGACACCATCGTCGCCTCCCTGCAAACGCATGGAAAAGTGCGACGCGGATTCCTTGGGATCGGAGCGCAGGCCGTCAACATTCCGGCGGCGCTGGCGAAGGCGGCGGGAATCGAACAAGAGCAGGGGCTGGTCATTGTTGGCGTTGAGGCGGGAGGTCCCGGTGAACTGGACGGGCTTTACCTCGGCGACGTGATCGTCGCCGTCAACGGCAACCCGGTAGCCTCGGTTGAGAGTCTCCAAGATAGTCTCGCGGGCGATCTCGTTGGCCAGAAAGCAGATATCTCGGTGCTTCGCGGTGGGGCGCTGCACCGGCTCCAGGTCACGGTCGGCGAACGCGCCTAATCGTTCTTGACAGGTGGGGTCGGCAGTTGCGGCTGCCGGTCTCCATCTTGCCCTATCACTTATGCTTACAACAGGAAAGGAAGCGGCCACGAATGGCCATGACCATTGAACGAGGAATCTTTACCGGACTGCTCTCCGACGAGCTTGTTGCCGTTGCACAGCGAGCGCGAGAATCGACCGTGCTCGTCTACCGAGGCGGTGGAAACGGCGCCGGTGTGATCTGGCGCGCTGACGGCGAGATCGTGACGAATAAGCATGTCGTTGGAAACAGCCAGCAGGCCGACGTGGTGCTCGCGGACGGGCGCAAATTCACCGGGATCGTTGCTTCTCGTCATCCTGAACGCGATCTTGCCGTGATCAAGATCGTGGCCGATGGTCTTCCATTCGCGGAGGTGGGCGATTCATCGACCGTGCGGCCGGGCCAAATCGCGATCGCGGTCGGTCACCCGCTTGGATTCCGGGACGCGGTAACGGCTGGGATCGTGGTGGCTTCGGGCCAGGCCGCGACCGAGGGCGGACCTCGGATGGGAGATCACCTACAGGCCGATTTGACCTTGCTGCCAGGCAACTCCGGCGGACCGCTGATCGACGCTTGGGGACGAGTGATCGGCATCAACACGATGGCTGCGGGCGCGCTCGCGCTGGCGATTCCGAGCCAGGCGGTTGAGCACTTCGTCGCCGCCGGTCCCGAAGTCAAACCGAACGCGTATCTGGGCATCGAGGTCAAATATGTCGATTCGCTCCGTCGCTCTGGATTCACTGCCGGGCTGGTCGTAACGAATGTGGTTGAAGGAGCTCCGGCGGATCGCGCCGGGTTGATCATCGGCGATGTGATCGTTTCGTTCGCCGAGATCACAGTGGTCGATCAGGAGACGCTTCCTGCAGCGCTGCTCCAACTCAAGCCAGGAGAACCGGTGACGATTTCGATCCTCCGGGGCGATGAGCTCCGGAGCTTCACCGTGGTGCCCACCGAGCGCGCACTGGACGAATGACAGAACCGCTTGAGTCTCAAAAGCGCCGCCCCCCCGCTGCCTCTCTCCCGAACTCGGGGGAGAGGCTAGTGTGGGGGCTGCTTTCGCCTACCTCCGACTCCTTTTCAGCCCCGCTTACCCACATCATGATCGTTGCCGGCTACCCGGCGATCCGCGCGGGTCTCTCGACGCTCCTTTCGCAACAGGCAGACTTTCTCCTCACCAACGCGATCCCCAATCCGGGAATGGAAGAGGCCGCACCGGACATCATCGTGGTTGACGCGGGTTCCGCCACCGAGGACACCGTCGACGATCTCGCTGAACTGTTCCCAAGCGCACGTTTCGTTTTCATCGGCGGAGATCCAGCGGTCGATGGACCCGGACTGGAGAACGGCCCGATCGGTTATCTCGGTCAGGATGTCGACGCGACTGGGCTCGCGTTGGCTGTCCGCGGTGTCAGGCAAGGATTGACCGTGATCGATCCGGCTCTGATCGTCTCTTCCGGAGTTCACATTCATGCCCGCGAATCAGCGCAAGCCACCCAAGCTCCGGGGGAGGCGCTGACGGCGCGCGAACGAGAAGTACTCAAGCTCGTTGCAGCGGGATTGCCGAACAAGGCGATTGCGCGCGAGCTCGGCATCAGTGAGCACACGGCCAAATTCCATGTTGGATCGCTTCTGGCCAAACTCGGCGCGGGCAGCCGCACAGAAGCGGTCACGCTTGCCACCCGGCGCGGAATCCTCTCAGTTTGATGAATCCAATCAGCGAAATCAGGCGTTTCAGGATCGTGGGCACACCGCGTACGCTCAACAACGACCCCGGAGCACGCTAGAGCGCTTCTTTGAGGGGCGCGGGTCGGTGCTTCGGAAGTCCACCCTGACGATCCAGCAACATGAGCGCGTCGCGCGCGTCGGCGGGCTTCTTGGTGAAGCCGATTATCGAGGCGGCAAGGCGGCGGCGTACGCCCGATTCGTCACGATAGGTTCGTGATCCGTAGATCAGTTTGATCCGGCCGAGCTCTTTGTAGAGTCCCCAATTGACCAACCAGCCAGTCTGCACCGGGAGAACTTCAACGTACCGGCTGTGGTCGAGCCATTGGTAAACGGGTTCGGTCACCGTGCGTAGATCGAGATCTTCCCGGCTCAAAATCTGACGTCCTCTCGTGAGTTACTGGGTCTTCCGTGGGTCGAGCGCGTCTCGCAATCCATCACCGATGTAGTTAATCGAGAGCACCGTCAGGAAGATTGCCATGCCCGGAATCATCGCTTCGTGGGGATGGAACTGTATGTAGTCCTTTGCATCATAGAGGATTCGGCCCCAGGTCGGAACGTCAGACGGGAAGCCAAGTCCAAGGAACGAGAGCACGGACTCGGTGATGATTGAAGAGCCGACCGCGAGAGTGGCGGCGACGATGATCGGACTGAGGACATTTGGCAGGATGTGCTTGAAAATCAATGAATGACGAGTCGCGCCGATCGCCCGAGCAGCCTCGACGAACTCCTTCTCCTTGATCGAAAGGAAACTCGCGCGCACTAACCGTGCGGTCGGCATCCAGCTCAAAATCGAAATCACGAGCACGATCAGAACGAAGACACCAAGATTCCCATTGTTGAATTTTTCGTCAAAGAGGTTAACCAAAGAGTCTTTGAACAAAAACGTAATGAGCAGCAATAACGGCACTTGCGGCAGGCTGATAAAGAGATCCGTAATTCGCATGAGCAGGCTGTCGACAAAGCCACCGAAGAACCCGGCGAACGCCCCTAGAACCGTGCCGAGAGAGATCGCGACGAATGCGGCGGTCACGCCGACAGCGAGCGAAATACGTCCACCCCATAGGATGCGGGCCAGAATGTCCTGACCCAGGGAGTCCGTTCCGAAAGGATGCGCCCAGGACGACGTCTGGTCAGTTGCAGAGAAGTCGATCGTGTCAATCTCTTTCGGGTAGATCTCGGTTCCGCCCAATGTCGCAAAAATGAAAAAAATGAACACAACCATTCCAGCCATCGCCAAGCGATGCCGCCGAAACTGGCGGAACGCGTTGTTCCAGAGGGAGCGCTGTTTGCGCGAGCTCACGCGGTCCAGAGCGGCCAGATTTGCAGACGCGCTGCCTCTGATTGCGCCGAGCGGTCCGACGCCAGCGGCGGACTCGTTGATTTCCACGTGCTGCGACATCTACATCCTCCCGCACACGGTCGTCGCTGACCGAGTGCGCGCTCTTTGACTCAGCCAATCAGCCGCGATCGCATTTTGTCACGGCTGCCAAACAGGACAAGGCGGAACCCAGGCACTCTGTCCTCAACTTGCGATTCGTACGATCAACCACGCTCCAAACCACCATCCCGGAAGGTCCGCGATCAAGACAGTTTGATACGCGGGTCAAGGAAGGCATAGACCAAATCCGCGATTACGTTGAAGAGCACCACCAGAATGGCGATGCCAAATGTGATCGCCATGACGGTCGGTGTGTCTTTCCCGCCAATTGCGAGAATCAACGCTGACCCAATTCCGGGAACGCGGAAGATCTGTTCCGTAATGATCGCGCCGCCGAATATCTCAGGTATCTGCAGAGCAACGATCGTCACGACGGGGATCATCGCGTTGCGCACGGCGTGAAACAGGATGACCGTCTGTTCTTGCAACCCCTTCGCTCGTGCGGTGCGGACATAGTCCTGATTGATCACCTCGAGCATTGACGCCCGCACGAATCTGGTCAACGAGGCCGATCCCGCGAGTGCAAGCACGGAAACCGGCATAATCGATTGTTTTATGTTCGGCCAAAAACCAGTTGTCGTCGAGTCAAATACAAAGGGAAACCAGTCCAGCTTTACGCTAAATATGACGATAATCACGAGACCGGAGAAGAACGTGGGCAAGCTGAAGCCAAGGAAGGCGAAGGTCGTCGCGAATTGGTCGAAGAGCGAGTATTGCTTGAGCGCGGAGATGACGCCGACGGGTATTGCGATCAACAGGCTGATGAAGAACGCCGTGCCGACAATTCCCAGCGTGGTCAAGAGACGGCCGAGCACAAGATCTCTCACAGGTCCTCGCGAGGAGAACGACCGGCCCCAGTCTCCCTCTACATAGTTTCGAGCCCATTTGTAGTACTGGACGTGGATGGGATCATCCAAGCCAAACCGCTTACGAATGTCCTGCCGAAGCGAGGCGGGTACGTTCGGATTTGTGGCGTACTCGGCGAGCGGATCCCCAGGAGCGAGGGCAAGAATCGAAAAGACGACCATGCTAATGGCGATCAAGGTCACCACGGTTATGATTCCGCGCCGAATCAGGTACTGGGCCACCCGCGGTTCCTCTCGTTGGTGGGCGCTCCCAAGAAGCCGCCTAATCAATGATTCGATTCATGCTGTCGTGAGCGAAACGAGCGAAAACCTAAACCGTTGCGCTCCTTTTGCCCGGTCCATGGTTTTGGCCGTACGCCACACTTCCGAAGGTTCAACTCATGCAGTCAGGTGAGCGAATCCTACGCAGTGGGCGTCCAGAGTGTCAAGAAACGTGGCCGCTCGCACCAAATGTCAAAGCTCGATGCCGCAAATCCTCCGAAAACGACTACAGATGTGAGCACGACCTTCCGTTGGAGTATGTGGATGTGGCAGAGCCACCCGACGCGGCCGTGGTAGACTCCGGGGTCGCGCTGCATGGGCTGCGCTCGGGCGTCGAATTCTTGTTGGGGCCCGCGGTTGTAAGGAAGGAAGTAGGAGTCAGCAGAAGATGGCAAGAGAGCTGATTCTCATGGCCGAACCGCGTACGGTACTCGGCAAACAGGTAAAGGCGCTCAGGCGCGAGGGGCTCGTGCCCGCCGTCGTTTACGGCCCAGCCGCAAGCCCGACGGTCCAAATATCGGTGAATCGGAAGGAACTGGAGCGCTTCTACCAGGTGCACGGTGGCTCCACGCTCTTCACCATCAATTGGGGCGAGGGCTCCAAGCAGGTCTTCATCAAGGAAGTGCAGGTCGACCCGGTCCGGCGAACGCCGCTCCATGTCGATTTCTTTGCACCAAACCTGCTCAAGGAGTTGACGTCTCGCGTGCCCGTCGTCCTGCACAATCTCAGTGCACTTGCCGAGGGCATTTTGACCGTCTCGATGAGCGAAGTCGAAGTGCGAGCACTTCCCTCGGCGATTCCACATCAGATCGATGTCGACATTTCTAACATGCTGCACGCTCACGATTCGCTAAGAGCCGCGGATTTGCAGCTACCAGCCGGTGTGACACTGATCACCGATCCTGAGATCGTGCTAGCGACCTTAGTGGCCGCGGCTGTTGAGGCCGAGACGCCAGAGGAAGAGGCAGCCGCTGAGACTGCTGCTGCCGCGGAGGAAGAATCTCCTACTGCCGTGGAAGGCGAGGAGGCGACGGAGTCCTAGCGGACTCTCACATCGATTCATCGTTCGTTCGCGAGACCCGGGCAATTGCCCGGGTCTCGCGCTATTCAGCGATGGCGACTCGTGGGGCGGCGGCCACGATCGCGCGTACCTCGCTGTTCAGGAGCCGCATCGTTCGCTTGACCCGATCGTCATCAATTCCGGCCGCATGGACGTTCGCTAAGAAGAGATCGATTCCCAACATTTGGCGCGCATTCTGAATGCCGCTGGCGACCGTTTCCGGACCACCGGCGAGAAACATTCCGTTCTCCAAAAGGCGGTTGAGCTCAGACCCGGCACTCTCTTTACGCTCGTCAGGCGAACGTTTGCGTCCGTGCGGGTTGAGCTCCGCGATTCGTTCGAGATCGTCGCGCATTTCAGCGTGGGCCCGCTCGTCTGAGTCCGAAACATATACGTGGCGCATCAGCGAGATTCGACCTTCACCCAGCCGGGCGTCTTGTTCTTCTTCCGATTTGGTGCGATGCTGCCGGCCGTTCCTGAAAGCTCTGGTCGCCGGAACCAGCGCGGGAACCGGGGCGAAGCCGACCGCGAGGCTCATGCCGTGATTCCCCGCCCAGGTCGCGGCACTTTGATCGGCGCCGGCGTACCAGAGCGGCGGAAACGGCGATTGCAGCGGTAATGGATTGATCGCAAGTTGATGCACCTTGGTGTGCGGTCGATCGAGCGTGACCTGCCCGCCGCTCCAAAGAGCCTCCATCACCGCCATCCGTTCCTGAAAAATAGGGACTCGTTCTTTTGGATCGATTGCGTTCGCGACAAGCTCTTCAGCGCTGTGACCCAAGCCGACCCCAACCTCGAGCCGGCCACCGCTGAGTTGATCCAGAACCGCCACTTCCTCGGCGAGTCTCGCAGGCGAGTGCAGAGGCAGGGTGTAGGCCAGCACGCCCAATCTCATCCGCTTCGTACGCTGTGACGCAGCTGCGATCCAGAGCGACGGCGCCGGAGTCCGGAAGAACTGCTGGTAGTGCCGTTCCGCGACGAACGCGATATCGAACCCGAGATCGTCGGCATATTCGAGGTGATCCAGCCGTCGCCGGTAGACCTCGACGTGGTTCGCGGGATCCAGCGGATCGATCTGCATGATGTCGAACAACCCTAGTTGCATTGCAGCTCCAAGCTACTAGCTACTAGCCGCTAGCCGCTAGCCGCTAGCCGGAATCGTAGGCACGCCACCCAACAGAAGCCTGGCTTGTTTCATTGGCACCTCGACCCCGCGCCTGTACCGGCACGCGATGCACCAAGGAACTGGCCCATGGGTAGGGGCCCAACGCCATGGACTAGTGTCGCGTTAAAAGACGACGGGCCGGTCCTGTTGGACCGGCCCGAAGCTGATGGACATCACGACTATCGTGAGCTAGAAGCTCGCGACCTCTGCCGTGATGCCCATCAAACAATGACTACGCACGGGCATCACCTCCTTTATCCCTAATCGGTTCAGCTGGAGGGCTTCTCGGCCTGCTCGAACGCTACTGCGTTCTGGACCGGTGCTAGAAGCCTAGCATGGTCCCCCGTGATGAGTCAATGTGGCATTCGGGCCAATCCGTGGCATGTACGGACATATCTTGCTTTGCCGATGTCAACTGGTCATTCAGTTGGCGCGGGAATCTTCAGCACCTGACCGGCAAGGATGCTGTTTGGATTGTCGATGTCGTTCGCTTCCTGCAATTCGCTGAGCGTGACGCCGTGTTGCACCGCAATGCCTAACAGACTGTCGCCTGATTTCACTACATACTCCGTGACGATTTCCGGCGTGCGGGCCACCCTGACAGGCGTACCCGGAGTCGGCGTGACGATCACAAAGACGTCGTTGGGCGTAGGTGACGGGTCCACCGAATCGCCGGGCAGCGTGCATCCAGCGATCAACAGCGCCGTCGCAAGCGAACATCCGACCACAAAGAAGCGTTGGGCCGTCAACACGGGTCTGTCGTTATCGCACTCCCACGGACTGTTCGGGCCATCGATATCGATCAGGCATGCGGTTCGCCAGGGACGGCACCTGTCGCCGCACCTGGCGCAACCGCGCGAGATCGACCGTCGCATGGATCACCGTTTCGGTATCTGGAGCGGTCGCCAGCACGGTTCCCCACGGATCGACGATCAGCGAGCGGCCATAGCACCACTTGCCGTGGCCATCGTGCCCGACCTGACCGGGGGCCATCATGTAGACGCCGTTCTCGATCGCCCGCGCCCGGATGAGGACCTCCCAATGATCTTTGCCGGTTGTCATCGTGAAGGCAGCCGGCAGGACGATCAAGTCAGCGCCACGAAGGGCGAGGATTCGGAAGAGCTCTGGGAAGCGAAGGTCGTAGCAGATCGCGAGTCCAACCCTTGTGCCGTCCATGTCGAACGTCACGATCTCGTTGCCAGGCGCAACAGAAGCTGACTCTTCGTATGTCGCGACGCCATCCAATACCACATCGAACATGTGGATCTTGCTGTACTTCGCGATCAAGTTGCCGTCAGGATCGAAGACGACCGTGGTGTTGAGCACCCGCGGGTTGCCCGGCTCGATTTCGTGAAAGCTGCCACCGTGCAGGAAGATGCGGTGCCGTCTGGCGCGATCGGCCAGAAGATCGGAAACCGGGCCGGGAATGAGCTCCGCATTGTCGCGATTGCCCGCGGCATCGCCAAGGTAGGTCCATATCTCCGGTAAGGCGATGAATCGCGCGCCTCCCGCCGCCGCCCGGTCGATCCATTCGAGCGCGGTTTGAATGTTGTGCGCTTTGTTGTCGCGTGAGTTCATCTGAACCGCGGCTAGCCGGAGCACATCGTTGCCAGAACCCGTCGGCATAGACATCGCCAATCCTTCTCGAACAGCCAAAATCCGGTCTTCTCTGAAAAAACATGATAAACGCGAACGCGTCCGTTTGCTGTTCAGGCGGCGCCCGTAACTTCTGGATTGCATCCGCTACGCACACCAGCGGTTGACAGTGCGACAATATGGGTGAATTTCGGCGAGCAGCGCGCCGAACGCGCGCACTGGAACTGAACGACCGAATTACACTATCCCAGCGGCAAGAGCTGCACACCGTTGGCGGATAACCGATACCGGCCTCATGCTGTCGAGACACGGCACTGCGCTAACCATCAACACGCGGCGAGGACGATCAAGGAGGATTGTTGACGTGGAAAGCACTGTCGCTTCCCGTTTAGTGGGTGCCAGGCATGGCGAGTTGCTGAATTGGTTCAAGGACAATTTACGCGACAAGATCAACGCCGAAGGTTATCGGATTGTTGAACCGAACGAGGTAACCGATGAGGGCGGCATCGTCCTTCATCCCATCGGTCCCGAAGGTCCACGGAGTTTTCGCCGTCGCAACCGTGCGGTGTTCGTGGTCGGTCTCGGCGAAGCCGATTCATTCCCAGAAGAGCCGCTGAAAACCGGTTACCCATTGCTCCTGCGCACGCTCGCCAATCTCTTCATCCTGGTCGTCCACAACGGCAAGAAGGGGAGTCCCGAGGCCTATTTCTTCACGCTCGAGCAGGGAACGTACGCGATCCCATTTGAGGGATCCGACGAGGCGTTCTTCACAAAGATCGTGGAACGATTGGCGCCGCTCGCGACGTCGAGTCTGATCATCGAGAACGACTTCGTTCCCGACCTGCCGCAAGAGCTCTGGAAGGGCGACGAGGTGACCGCGTCGATTACACGTGCCGGCCGTCATCTCGACGAGCTCGATCTGCTCCCGTCGCCGTTCCCACTCGAAGACTTTCTCACCCCAGCTGATTTCCGGCACGTGAAGCAGCTCTTCCAGATCGGCGGTTTGAGCTACGGCAACTTGAGCGCTCGCCGCGATGAGACGACCTTCTGGATGAGCGCCAGCGGCGTCGACAAGAGCAAGCTCGAGGAGATCGGCCGGGAGATCCTACTCGTAACCGACTACATTCCGGAGCGGCGGGCGATGCGGCTGAGCGTGCCGCCGAATGTCGAGCCACGCCGGGTTTCGGTCGATGCGATTGAGCATTTCATGATCTATCGCGAGCATCCGTCGGTAGGAGCAATACTGCATATCCATGCCTGGATGGATGGAATCAAATCCACCCACATCAACTACCCGTGCGGCACCTTCGAGCTAGCAGAGATCGTTGCCTCGCTCGTGCGGGCCGAGCCAGACCCCGGTCATGCGGTAATCGGTTTGAAGAATCACGGACTGACAATTACCGGCGAGAGTCTGGACGAGATCTTCGCGCGCATCCACGGCAAGGTGCAGCGCCAGGTTCCGATGACATAGTCGAGAGTACCGATAGCGGTGGAGGAGACGTGCAGTGAGTGCCCGCCGTCCCGGTCCACGACGACCCTTCTTCCAGCGATGACGAAGTTTGAGGTCAACTGGAAGCACGTCTGCAATTTGGCGCGGGCGTTTGCCAAACGCCCTTACATGCAGTAAACGATCACCTTCAGTTCAGCTCAGATTTAATGGCGCGTAGGGCACGTAGGCTGTACAAGGCGTGTTTGCGGGAGATCGCGGCGGACATGGCCTGCGGAACGACATGGCGCATGCCAGCGTCGACGTAGGGACGGAACTGGCCGGCGATCTCCTTCGGCGTGCCCCAGAAGAGCCCCGCGTTACTCATCTCGGTCGGGACGTTAGCAATCGCGTCGTCGAGGAATGCGCGGCTACAGGTTTCCGGCAGAAAATCGTGAATCCCCCGATATTCTTCGCCAAAAGGATGCTTAAATCCCTGTTTCCGCCAACTTTCTGCCGGAGCGAGGAGTCCAAAGAAGCGGATGGTTCTCGTGTCAAGCATCGCCCGCGCCTCTTCGTGGGTCGGCGCCACAACAATGTATGGCTGAAATGACGGCACGATCGCATCGGGATTGCGACCGGCCGTTTTCGCGACCGATCTGACCGTTGCGAGCCGCTCGCCGTACTCCAACGGCGAGAGCAACCCCAGCGGGTACCAGCCGTCGCCGTATTTGCCGGTCAATTCCAGCATCCGCGGGCCGAGCGCACCAACCCAGACCTTCGGTTTGCGCCCCCGAGGCGGTTTCAGATCGAACATCGCGTTCTTGAGCTGGAAATAGCTGCCTTCGAAGTTGAGCGGAGCGGGGTCGTCTAGGCAGAGCCGAATCACCTGAAGCGCTTCGTCCAGTCGTGATACGGAGTTCGCGAATGAGAGCCCGTACGGCTCGATGTTCTCGCGCTCGCCGGCCCCGATGCCAAGGATCGGCGCCCGTTTCGTCAGGTGGGCAAGCGTGACCATCGCCTGAGCGATGATGACGGGATGCCGCCGGATCGCTTCAGTCACGGCAACCCCGACTGTAACCCTGCCCGCACGCGGTCCGATGTATCCCAGCAAGGTTTGCTGATCGAAAAATTCGTGTGGGCTTTCGTTTTCGCCGGCCGTCCAGGTGAAGGACTTCTCCCAGAGCGCTTTGGGGAAGATGTCCTGCAGGTGGTCCCAGAGCATCAGGCAATCGAAACGCATCAGCCTCGTCGCCCAGATCACCTGCTTGAGCGCATCGAGCGGCGGTTTCGGCGGAATCGCTAGACCGACAGCGACCCTCGGCTTATCCACCAGACCCGCCTCCTGATATCACGTCAACTCCAGCCAATCCGTCATTTTAGGATGATGACGGCCACCCAGACGCAAAGAATCACCGAGAACGCAACCATAATGATCAATATCACCGAGCAGGAGCGCGCGGCCGATGAGACATCCTCGGGGTTCGCAGGGGTCTCGGGAGCCGCCGCGATCTCGTCCGCGCCTGGTTGCTCGTCGATCATGGTGCCGCGATCTTGGCAGCGGCTTTCTCGCCCTCGGAGATTCGCCAAACGTGCGCAATTCGGGTCAAGGCGGTGACATGCGTCGCGACCGCCAGAATCCAGAGCGCAATCATCGGTTGACCGATCATCAAGAAGATGGCGAGCAAGATGACTCGCTCTGGACGCGCGAGCAATCCCACCGATGCCTTGTAGCCCGCGGCCTCTGCTCTCGCCCGGGCATACGATATGAGCAGCGCGCCGATAGTCGACGCGAAGACCAAAATGGCTCCCGTTCTAGCATCGTCCGTGTTGAGCATGTAAACAAGCACGCCGCCGAAGACCAGTGCTTCGGAATAGCGATCGAGCGTCGAGTCCAGAAACCCACCAAATTTGCTTGTGGAGCCGGTCGCCCGGGCGACGGCGCCATCGAGCATGTCGAATGCGCTGGCAACGAGCAGCAGGCCCCCGCCAATCCGCGGATGGTCGAATCCGATCACGATCGCAACCAGCGCATTCAGAATCACGCCGAACACGGTCAGCATATTCGCGGTCAGGCCAAGGCCGGCGAGCCAGGTGCCCAGTCCGTTGATCTTGTTCCGGACCAACATGCCGATGCGCTCAGAGATCACGCTCAGTCCCGCCTTCCGGCTTCCGGCCGATGGTGAAGTAGAGTGCCATTCATCCCCGGCGCCAAGGCGCACTTGCCGCTTCGACCGCCGCCCGTTCATACGCGGAAAGCACTCTTTCCGCCACCTTTGGCCAGGCGAACTGGGCGGCGGTGATTGCACCTTGTTCTGACAAGCGAATTTGGAGTTCCTTATCCGCGAGCACCCGCACGATCGCGAGCGCAAGCGCCTGGGGATCGCGCGGTTCGACCAACAACGCCTCGGTCCCATTTGTCAGAACGCTAGCGTAGCCGGGAATGTTCGTGCCGACGACCGGCCGCCCGGACGCCGCCGCTTCGAGAAGCACAATACCAAAGCTTTCGCCGTGGATTGAAGGCGCGCAAAAAATATCGCAACTGCGGTAATAGCGAGGGAGCTCATCGCGCGGAACAAATCCGATGAAATCGACGCCGTGAACGCGCTCCCGGTCCATCAATCCGTCGAATCGACTCTGCTCTCCCATGCCGACCACGAGCAATCGCGCTTTGGGGAACTGTTGCTGAATCATCGGCATCGCGCGCAGGAGATACCGGAATCCTTTACGCGTTTCGTCGAATCTCCCGACGAACAAAATTCGCGGTGTTTCGTCGTACGCCCACGGAAAGGGTTCAACATCGCAGCTGTATTTGTCAGTGTCGATTCCATTTGGAATGACCTGATACGGACCTTCGAAGTGCTCCTCGACCATCTCCCGCGCCGGCTCCGAAACAGCGATCTTTGCGTCGAGGCGGCCAAGGACGAAGGACATGTAGGGCTTGAACGCCGTGTACCAGGGGTTCGTTTCGCGAAACGCGTGAAAGGTGGCCACGTTCACCGCCCGGGAATTCAGGAGCACCATGTACGGCAGCACCGGCGTGAGCGGTTCATGCAGGTGAACGATATCGAAACGCTCTCGTTGCATTAGGTCCTTGACCGCGGCATAGAGCGTGACGTCGAAGGTCAGGCGAACTTTCGAACCATTGCCGGGAATGCTGACCGTGCGTCCAATGCCGTAGAAACCGTCGCCGATCTCCAGGCCCCCCTTCTGCGAGCGGGGTGCGAGCACGACGACCTGATGACCTTGCTTGATGAATTCTTCGCGAAGATGGCCGATGTGCTCGGATACGCCTCCGGGGTGGGAAAAATCGTACGGCGTTACCTGAGCGATCTTCACATCGTTCCCTCGTTATCTCTCGATGTGTAGATCGCCCGCGCGCATCTCGACCGCGCTACCGATCCGCGTCACACGTGAGACATGCAGGCGATGATAGCAAAGCGGGGAGAGAGGCGGCGCGGCATCGAGCTCAACGGGCAACATCAGAACCGACTTCGCCGGCAAAGTGACAAGCCACAAGGTGACCTTGCTCAATCGCCCGCGGTGGTGGGGTTTCAGCCGCACAGATCTCCGCGGCGTAGACACAGCGGGTACGGAACCTGCAGCCAGAGGGAGGATTGACTGGGCTCGGAGGATCGCCAGGCAATATGAGCCGTTTGCGCCGGATTTTCGGATTGGCGACAGGGGCCGCGGAGAGCAGTGCTTGTGTATAGGGATGCAACGGACGGTGGTAGAGCATAGCGGTCGGTGCTTTTTCAACGATCACGCCGAGGTACATCACCGCGACTTCGTCCGAGATATGGCGCACAACTCCTAGGTCGTGACTGATGAAGAGATAGGAGAGACCGCGCTCTTCCCTCAATTTTGTCAGGAACTGCAGAATTTGCGCCTGGACCGAGACATCGAGCGCACTCACCGGCTCGTCGGCCACGATGAGACTCGGGTTCACCGCCAGCGCGCGGGCAATTCCGATCCGCTGCCGCTGACCACCCGAAAGCTCATTCGGATACCGGTTTCGATGTTTGGCGCTCAGCCCTACCGTTTCCAGGAGAACGCTAAGAACGGCCGCACGTTCGCCACGCGGAGCGATTTGATGAAAGGCAATTGCTTCTTCGAGCGTCTGTCCGATCGTCATTCGTGGATTGAGTGACGAGTTCGGGTCTTGAAAGATGATCTGCATTTCACTCCGGCGCTTGCGGAGCCCGGACTGATCATCGGGGTCGATCAGCTCGCCATTGAACCTGACCTCGCCCGCGGTCGGTTGCTGCAAGAAGAGCACACAGCGACCGGTCGTGGTTTTGCCGCAGCCACTTTCGCCGACGAGCGCCAGCGTTCGTCCCTGTTCGATTGTGAAGTCAACTCCATCTACCGCGCGCACCGCGGTCCGTGGAAATCCGCGGAGCCTGTCGAAGACGCCGCGCTTGAGCGGATAATGCTTGACGAGTCCACGCACATCGAGCAACGGTGGCTTTGGAGCGACATCGGTCACAACGCACCAACGCCTTCCGGGCTGGTCACCAACGAGGGTTGTATAAACCTGCCCTGGCCCGCGAAATGACAGGCCGAACGATGGTCCGGCGTGAGGGAGATCAACGCTGGATCCTGCTCGATGCAGACTGGCTGACAGTAGGGGCAACGCGGATGAAACCGGCAGCCACTGGGCGGGCGGACGAGATCGGGCGGTGAGCCCTCGATCGGCTTCGGCGCGAAGTCCGCAAGGTCGGAGCGTGGAATCGCGTTCATCAACCCGATCGTGTACGGGTGCTCTGGGTCCTCAAAGAGCGTGTCGACCGGCGCATGCTCGACGATCCTACCGGCGTACATCACCGCGACCGAGTCGCACATTTCGGCCACGACGCCAAGGTCATGCGTAATCAACAGAATGCTCATCCCGAACTGGCGCTGGAGATCGCGCAGAAGATCGAGGATTTGCGCTTGAATGGTGACATCGAGGGCAGTGGTCGGTTCATCGGCGATCAACAGAGCCGGGCGCGAAGAGAGCGCGATCGCGATCATCACCCGTTGCCGCATGCCTCCCGACAGCTGGTGCTGATAGGCGTCGTAGCGCTCAGTCGCATTCGGAATCCCGACTGTTTTGAAGAGATCGATCGTTTGCGTGCGAGCTTCGGAGCGCTTCTTGCCCTGGTGCCGGCGAATCGCTTCCGCGACCTGCTCGCCCGCGGTAAAGACCGGATTGAGAAAGGTCATCGGGTCCTGAAAGATCATGCTAATCTGTCCGCCCCGGAGATCGCGCATCTCATGTTCGGAGAGCGTCAGCAAATCCTGCCCTTTGAAGAGGATCTTGCCGCCTTCGTATCGACCGGGCGGGGTTTGCACCAACCGCATGATCGATCGGGCGGTTACCGATTTTCCGGACCCCGATTCGCCGACCAAGCCAACGGTTTCGCCCGGACGGATCGCGAGATCGACACCATCGACCGCCCGAACATCGCCCGCCCGTGTCCCAAAGTAGGTCCTGACACCCTGCAACTCAAGAAGCGGGTCTTCGCCACCATTTCTGTCTGAAGACTGAGGTTTCGAGCTCATCGCTTCGCCTGCCTGGGATCGAGCACGTCGCGGAGGCCGTCCCCGAGGAGATTGAACCCGAGCACCGCTATCAAGATGATGAATCCGGCGGAGAGCGCGAGATGAGGGGCGGTCAGGAGCACGATCTGACCCTCGGCCAACATGTTGCCCCAATCGGGCGTCGGCGGCTGCACGCCAAGACCAAGGTAGGAAAGCGCGGCGATATCCAGGAGCGCGTACGCAAGATCCAGGGAGGAAACGACGATCACCGGCGAAATGCAGTTGGGCAGAATGTGGCGGAAGATGATCCGCGCTTGCGGATACCCCATCGCGCGAGCGGCCTCGGTATACACCATCTCTTTTTGCACTAAGGTGACGCCACGCACCACGCGCGCGATAAAGGGCACGTAGAGAATACCGAGCGACAGGACGACGTTGTTCAGCGATGGTCCAAACGCGGCCACAACGGCGAATGACAGTAGTAATGGCGGAAACGCCAGCATCATGTCGAGCACGCGGGTGACGATCTCATCGACCCAGCCGCCCCGGTAGGCCGACCAGATGCCAAGCGGAACGCCGATCAGCTCCGAAATGAGCACGACGGCGAGCGCCCCACCCAACGCGGTTCGCGTCCCAAAAATCAGGCGGCTGAGAACGTCGCGACCATTCTTGTCGGCGCCGAGAAGGTAGGTCGAGCTCGGGCTTGCCAGCGTATCGGGCAGAGTGCCGTCGTTTGGATCCTTAGGAGCCAGAAGAGGAGCGAAGACAATCAGAATCAACAGAATCAAGACGATGGTGGCGCCGATCATCGCCTTGGGATTGCTTCGCAACCGCCAGAAGAACATCGACCAACTGGAGGGCGCATCCGCGGAGGCGACGGCGGCAGGGGCGACGAGCTCAGCGGCCATGGTTAACCCCTCCCGCCATAGCGGACGCGGGGGTCGATCACGCCGTAAAGGACGTCGGTCACCAAATTGATCACGATGAAGAGTGCGGCAATGAAGATCGTCATGCCCTGGACCACTGGGTAGTCGCGGCGTTGCACGGAATCGATCAACAGCGCGCCCAAGCCGCCGAGTCCGAAGGTGTAGTCGACCAGGACGGTTCCAACTAACAAGTACCCAAACTGCAATCCAGCGACAGTGACAACCGGAATCAGCGCGTTGCGAAGAGCGTGCTTGAGCACAACCGACCGCGACGAAAGCCCCTTGGAGCGCGCGGTTTCGATGTAATCCTGGGTTAGTGCTTCGATCATCGACGAGCGAGTGATGCGAGTCGTGATCGCGGCGAGCGAAAATCCCAATGCGAACGCGGGCATCGTCAGATGCTTGATGGTGTCGAACCCGCCGTCGCCCCGGCCGAGTGCCGGCATCACATTCAACTTGTATGAGAAGGTCAGGATCAGGAGTATCGATGTGAAAAAGACTGGAGAAGAGGCGCCGATCAGTGAAAAGCCGGTTGCAGAAACATCGACCCAGGAGTTTCGGCGTACCGCCGCCAGGATTCCGAGCGGAAGCGAGATCAACAACGAGATGAAGAAACTCATTCCGGCTAGTTTGAACGTAACGGGCAGGCGATCGGCGATGAGGACCCGCACGTCCTGACGCTGCCGAAATGACCGGCCAAGATCGCCCCGAACGAGATCACCGACCCAGAGCCCGTATTGCGTGAGAAGTGGTTTGTCGAGCCGATACTGCTTGCGGATCGCCGCCAGATTCGCTTCCGTCACGCGTTGACCGCCGACCATGATGCGGGCAGGGTCGCCAGGCACGAATCGCACCATGAAGAAGACGATCGATGCGATGACGAACATCATCGGCACGAGCGTCAACAATCTGGAGACGATCAAACGAGTCATGGAGCTCCGCGCCGTGAAGCAGAAGAGGCTCGCGATGCGCCAAACAGCGCATCGCGAGCAATTCGATCAGATGCCGCCTATGGCTAGACCGGCGCGAGATCGCGCAGGAACGAGTCCCAATAGAAAAGCGGGCCGATGCTGTACCCGCCCAGTCCTGCTTTGATTGGCAGGAACCACTTGAAGTGGTCGAACCAAATGATCGGCATATCGGCCGCGATCAGCTTTTGGGCTTCAATCAGCGTTTGATTCCGCGCTTCCGTGACATCGGCGTCGGCGGCGTCAAGCAGTGCGTCGACCTCGGGGTTGCTGTAGTACGAGCCGTTGTTTTGCGGCGGAATGCTACGAGAGTGGAAGAGGGGCAAGAGCATGCCGTTCGCGTCCGGGAAGTCAGACCCCCACTCATGGAAGATCATTCCCTCATATTCGCCGGTTTGGAGAGCCGTGATGCGGTCAGGCTGTGGAATCTTCGCGATCTCCACCTCGACCCCGATTTCCGCCAGCATTTGCTGGATGGCCTGCGCCTCGGCAACACGCTGACTGTTCTCCGCATCGACCGTCAGGGTGGTCTTGAAGCCGTTCGGTTGGCTCGACGCCGCCAGAGCGGCCTTTGCTGCCTCGACGTCGTACGGCACGACGGTCAGTTCCGGTTCCGCGCTACCAGGCATGCCCGACGGCACCGTGGTGGAGACCGAGCGCACGCCGGTATCACCCACGAGGTTGGTCATGATCTCGTCGTAATTGATCGCCTTGCTGACCGCCTCGCGTACCTTGATGTCATTGAATGGCGGTTTGTTGTTCACCATGAAGATCTGGTTGCTCGTGAACCCAACGACTTCCTGGAAGGTGATGCCGGGCATTTCTTTTACGATCGAGAGCTGATCTGGTGGGATGTCACGGATCATGGTGAGATCGCCGGTGCTGAGGCCCGCCACGCGAGTTGTGCCGTCCGGAACGATCTTGAAGATCGCTGTCTGGAAGTACGGTTTGCCCGGCTGCCAGTACGCATCGTTCTTGACGAGCTCTACTTGGCTGCCCGCTTCCCACTTCACGAACTTGTACGGACCAGTGCCAATTGGTTCCTGTGTCGGAAGATCGAGGTTCGCGTCGATCAGCGATTTCGGCATCACATGACCGGCGGTGGTCGCCATGACGTACGTGAATGAGGCGGATGGAAGCGCGAGCTTAATGGTTAGTTGCATATCGCCGGTTTGCTCGATTGATTCAACCGGATCGAACATCCAAGCCATCGGCGAGGCAATCGCTTCGGAGCGAACTCGTGCGATTGACGCGATCGAGTCCGCAACAGTCAGGTCGGTACCATCATGAAACTTGACACCTGGGCGCAGGTTGTAAATGAAGGTTTGGGCATCTGGATTCTCGAACGATTCAGCCAGTAACGGGTAGATATTGCTGTCCTTGTCGAGAGCCATGAGGCCTTCGGTGATGTTGCAAATGACAGGATTGGCGGTGAAGTCGTAGCCGAGGGCCGGCTCGACGCCGCGCAGGTCGGATTCAAGTCCGAAGGTAACAGTCGTGTCGTCCTGAGCGAGAACGGAAACGCCGGGCGCTACGTACGGCAACATTCCTGCCATGGCGGCAGCACCAGCAGTGCCGGCTGCCATTTTCACGAAACCACGCCGGGAGAGCGACTGTTGCCGCAAACCCTGTAGGTAACCGCGCATTCTTGCGTCGAACTGTTGACCAGAATCCAATTCAGCCATGTTCTTCCTCCATAGAGCGAGCGAGCTTCGCCAACACCTGAGCGGTCGCGGTCGCCGTACGCCGCCTCGCCTTCTGAGACAGGTCTCTGCAGTCGCTGCTTCGCCGGTGCGAAGCAGATCATACCAACTTAGCGAAGACCCGACAGGATTTGCGCGAATGGCCCGTTTCCTGACCTGGCGGTCATTCGTTGTAACTGACCGATTCGAATACGCACCCCGGATTCGGTTGGATTGCTCTGGCTGGTACCATCCCTTCGCATCGAATCAATGTGTTTGAGACAACCCCAGGTGATCAAGAGGGAGTAGCAGATTCATGACCGGAGTGAAAAAGGTCGATCACATCGCGATCGCGGTTCGCAGCATTGATGAATCGCGGAAGGCATTCGAGAACATCTATGGGGCGCGGTATCTCGGGCAAAAGGAGAATACCGAGCTTCATTACATCGTCGCTTACTTCCTGATGGGCGAATCGCTGATCACGATGTTGGAAGGAACGACGCCTGATAGTTTCGTCACGCAGCACATCGAAAAACGCGGCGAGGGGTTACAGCACATGGGCGTCGAGGTCGACGATCTCGACGAGTTCCTTGAGCACGCCGAATCGCTTGGCGCCCGCGTTTCCGGCAAAAGGACGATCGAAGGGGTTCGCAAGGAGGCGTTGATTTCGCCGAAGAGCGCTTTCGGGATCATCCTGCAGCCGATCGAATGGCTCGGCGATCTTCGCGACGAACCGCACCACGATCGGATTATCAAGGCCGGCGGATTGTAGCCGCCGCGGGTTCCCCACTCGAGGAGAGTGCCTTTGGGCATTGAGTCCAAGGTCTCAAAGAGTTATTCAACGAACGGAGATCATTGGGAAATTCCCACCTCTTTGCTAAACGATGCCGTTCGACCGGAATGCTTTCATCTCTTCGGCGCTGTATCCGAGCTCGTACAGGATCTGGTCGGTGTGCTCTCCGAGGCGGGGAGGAGGGAGGCGCGCCGTGCCGGGGGTTTCGCTCAACTTGATCGCGATGCCGGGCATACGTAAATCCGGTATGTCCTCGCGCGGGAGCTCGATCACGAGCTCTTGTTGCAAAACTTGAGGCAGGGCGAGGACCGTATCGATCGAATTGATGGGACTGCATGGCACCCCGTGACGATCCATGATGGCGGCCCATTCCGGCGCGCTCCTGCTCGAAAGTTCCACGGTGATCAACGCCTCGAGCTCGATTCGATTCTTGATTCGCAACGGGTTTTTGGCGAAACGCGGATCGTCGATCAGGTCCTCACGCTCGAGCGCCCTGCAAAAGCGCTTCCAAGATGAGTCGAGCGCGACCGCGACGACGAGATATCCATCCTTCGTCGGGAATGCGCCGTAGGGTGCGACGCTGGGATGGCGCGATCCCATCCGCGGCGGAAGCTTTCCTGTTCCGAAATACGCAACCGCGTGGTATGAGAGCCAACTAACGACGGCGCCGAGCAGCGAGACATCGACGCGCTGTCCCTTGCCGGTTCGTTCGCGAACATACAGCGCGGCCAGGATGCCCTGTGCCGCATTGGCGCCGGTGGTCAAGTCGACCACCGACGTACCGGTCCGCACCGGTTCGCCATCTGCCTCACCGGTGATACTCATCAACCCGGCATAGGCCTGCATGAGGAGATCGACGCCGGCCCGATCCTTGTCGGGACCATCTCGACCGACCGCCGAAACAGCACAGTAGATGAGGCGAGGGTTGAGACCGCGCAGCGTTTCCCAACCAATGCCCCATTTCTCCATCGCGCCGGTGCGAAAGCTCTCGATCAGAACGTCGGCATCCGAAACCAGTTGCTTTACGATTTGCTGCCCTTCGCTGGAGTCGAGATTGAGCGTCAAGCTCCGCTTGTTGCGGTTGGCACTCATGTAATAGGTGCTTTCCCCGTTCCAATACGGCGGAAAGCCGCGTGTGGCGTCGCCGGTTCCCGGTTCTTCGACTTTGATCACATCGGCGCCCATGTCGCCGAGCGTCATCGCGGCGAAGGGACCGGCGAGCGCGCGGCTCAAATCGACGACCTTGATTCTCTCAAGCGCATGTTGCATCGCGAGATCGACCCCTGTCCGTAACCAATGGACGATCTTGTAGCCAACTTGAACGAGGAGATTGTCGCGAAAAACAACAGAAGATGTCAGCGGCTACGTCCACCGTCAAACTCCCGCCGCGAACCGGGTTATTGGGGTGCCAGCTCAGGCGGATAGCCACCTGCGATTACTTGACAAGTGGAGCAACAACTGTACATTAACCTTCAGCACTTGTTCGATGTGGTTTGCAATCGAGGCATCAATGGCTGCACAATCCCATTCGATCACCCGATCAACGCCCTTGATTGATCGCCTTCGGAATGCTGTGATGTCCGCGGCGAACGCGACCCGTCGTTCCGAACACTGGGTCTTGCTCTCCTGTTGCGACTGGTATCCAGACGGCTCTTCTTATCCCACCAACCACGCGGCAATGCTGAGCAGAAACCAGAAGCCTACTTCTCAATCCACTGAATAGCGATACTCCCGATTTGAGATAATCGAGATCGAGCCGCTTGAAAGGGCTCATCCAGTTCTCTCGAGCCAGGAGAATCATGTGAGCGCATCGGCCGATGCCGTTGTGATCGGCGGCGGTGCGATCGGCGCCAGCACCGCATTCCATCTCGCGCGGGCTGGAGTTAGGCGAGTGATGCTCTTCGAACGCGCGTTCATCGGCGCGGGCGCCACCGGCAAATCGCATTCGATCGTGCGGATGCACGACACGAACCCGGACGATGCCGACCTTGCGCGCGCGAGCCTGCCCTACCTTCAGCACTGGGGCGATTTGGTTGGTTCGGGCGATTGCGGCTTCATCCGAACCGGCGTCTTCCGTTTCGCGAATCAACGCGAAACGCACAGGATTCACGCTAATGTCGAAATGCTCTGCGGACTTGGGGTCAACACGTCGGTCGTCGACGCGATTGAGATCCAGACAATCGACCCCGGATTGAACGTTTCGGACCTCTTATGCGCGGCGTGGGAACCGGAATCCGGTTACGCTGACCCGTTGCCAACGGCAAACGGGTTTGCCAGCGCCACCACGGCTCGAGGCGGTTCAATCCAAGAAGGCGTCCATGTCACCAGAATTCTGACTGACGGTGGCCGGGTAACGGGCGTCGAGACGGCTGAAGGTATTGTCGCGACCGGCACAGTGGCTGTCGCAAACGGCGCCTGGTCGCCGGCACTGTTGACTCCGCTTGGATTCGATGTGCCGCTGGTGCCGAAGCGAGTGCAGATCGTCGTTTTCCGCAGGCCGCGGCCGATCGGCGGCACCCTCAAACCATCGTCTTCGACGGTTCGTTGGGGACTGTCATTCGTCCGGACGGCGAGGCGGAGACGTTGGTTGCGATGGGATTCGATCCGGATCCGGTCGATCCCGACACCTTCGACGAGGGAATATCAAGCGATTACATCGCCGCGTGCCGTGAGCGGATCGCTCGCCGACGACCGGCGATGGGCGGCGCGCCGAGTCGCGGCGGCTGGTCCGGCGTCACGCCCGAACCGCCTGACGGTCACATCGTGGTCGACGAGCTAAGCGGATGCCACGGTGTCTTCGTCGCAGTGGGTTGCAGCGGAACGAATTTCAAAACCGCACCGGCGATCGGGAAGACGCTTGCCGGGTGGATCACAACAGGTGCACCGCGATCAATCGATCTTCACGCGTTTCGAGCGAAGCGATTTGCTCAAAGCGAACCGATCGCCGGACGACATGAGTACGGTGATGGCGCCGCGGACGTCTGGAGATAGTGCAAAGGGTTAAGGGGCGACGTGGTCAGGATGCCTTTCGTTCCCTGTGCGCATCAACATAGCTTCGGAGCACCGCGTTCATTCGCGTTTGATAGCCCGGTCCCCTCGACTTGAACCACTCGATGATGTCCGAATCGAAGCGAACGGTTAGCTGGTTTTTGAGCGCGGGTATCCCGACATAGACGGTCGACCAGTCGAATTCGCCCTCTTCCTCGTGATCAATCGAGGCTTCAATTTCCTCATCGGTTAGGGCAGCTAAACGCTCCCAGTCAGTCCCACTTTCTCCGCGAGCGATCATCGCGTCAATTTCCTCATCCGAATAACTTACGATATTCTCTGTCTTCTGCATTACGTGCCCTCCTCGCTGAAATAAACCGAACTGCAGCGCCACGTTGAGTCCAAACTACGGTGCACAAGTTGCCATCTATGATTCCCGTAGTGAGGAACCGGACTTCACCAATGTAGTTGCTCTTACTAGTGACCTCAGGTCGACCATCGAACAATGCCTTCACGTTGAGAAAGTCCAAACCATGCTTGTCCATGTTGGTTTGTCGTTTCTCTTCATCCCATTCATACATCATAGCAGGTTGTACCTACACTTGTAACTACAACGGCGGTGAGACTGCGTTAAGTCGATTTGGACATATGGAAATACGACCTTCAGAATCCCACTCGACAGTAATATCAGTCAACGCGCGATACCTCTACTTTGATACCGAACTTGCTTACGATCGTTTCATTCTTGGCAATAGTACGCCGGCGATAACGAGAACCGCGCCCCCGACCTTGAGCAGCCCGAACGATTCGTTGAAGACGATCGCGGACATGATCCCGCTCAAGATGGGTACGATTAACCCATAACTGGAGGTCATTGCAGCCCCGCGATGTTGAATCGCGTAGTTCCAGAGTTGGTAGGCAACATAGACCGGGAAGATCACGACATAGAACGTGCCGAGCCAGAATCGCAGGGGAATACCGCTCCAGTCCTGATCGACCAAACTCGGACCGGCCACAACAAACAGCGGAATCGTTCCAAAGAGCAGTGAATACGCGGTATATGTCACGGCAGGATAGATTCGCACGAGTGGACGATTCACCACGCCGTAGAACGCGAACGCGACGGCGGCGCCGAGGCTCAGTGCTGCCCCAAGCACAGAATCGTCGCCGCTTCGTTTGTCGGACAAGAAGACGATGACTCCTCCGACGGCAACCAGGATTCCAATCCAGCCGTAGCGCGGAGTCGGTTCGCCCATCAGCGCGAGCATGAGCATCGTGAAGAGCGGCACCATTGCCACGAGCAATGAGAGCGTGAAGACCGACGAGTGGTCTAGCCCAAGTACTGAGCAGATCTGATAGAGGGTGTAGCCTGGGATGCTCGCCATCAGGAACCGGGGAAGATCCCGGCGCCGGATTGTAAGCGGCACATTTTGATCGCGTCGATGCTTCATGCAAAGGACGGCGAACGCGAGCAAGTTGATCCAGAGAAACCGAAGGAGGGTGTACGGAAGCGGATCGATAAACGTGAAGGCGTCTTTCATCGCGATGAAGGTCGACGCCCAGATGACGACCACAGCCCAAAGCGCAATCTCCGGTCCGAATTGAAGACGATTCTTGCGCACACCCGCCGCAAATGAGCGCTCAATCGCCACGAACTGTGCCTCCTGTCCAATCTCGTTGGGCGATCCTATCCGCGGAGTCTCAGCCTGTCCACCACCACCATTGTGGCCTTTCAGTCGACTACGATTCGCGTCTCGCAACCTGGCCACTTCGATATCGACCTGAACAAGGAGGAAACGGGTGGACCTACTCATCCCGCTGGATCGCACACTCGATCAACCGCTTCGAGATCAGCTCTATGCCGGGCTACGAACGGCCGTCGTAGACGGGCGGCTCACGCTCGGCGCCCGCCTTCCCGCTTCACGTGTGCTCGCGAAAACGCTTGGGATCTCTCGCTTCACTGTGGACGACGCCTATTCGCGATTGATTGCCGATGGATACATCGCCGGGCGCCATGGCTCGGGGACGTACGTGGCCCACACTGCCGCTGAGCGGGAAACAATGCGGATCGATGAGGCAAAGAAAGCCGAACCGGCTCCCCGGCAGTGGTCGAGTTGGGCCAAACGTTTGGGGCCTTCTCTTTCGCCTTATCCGACACCACCAGTTCGATATTCATTAAAGCAGGGTGTGCCGGCGCTCAATCCGTTTCCGTTGGCTGTATGGCGGCGATGTCAGGCAAAAGTCGGCAAGATCATGTCGGCTGAATTGTACGGCTATGGCTCGCTTCGAGGTTACGAGCCCTTGCGCACAGCAGTCCAAGGCTACCTAGGACGATCCCGGATGCTTCGATGCTCGCTCGATCAGATCGTGATCACGACGGGAGCCCAGGAGGGGCTCGATCTGATTTCGCGTCTTTTTCTGGATGACGGTGACCGGGTTGTGATCGAGGAGCCGTCATATCCAACTGCCCGCCGCTCTTTTCTCGCGGCGGGGGCGACCCTACTTCCGGTCCCGGTCGATAGAGACGGTCTGCAGGTCGATTCTCTGGGCGACCGGGAATCGACCGCAAAGTTGCTCTATGTCACTCCGTCGCATCAGTTTCCGACCGGCGGATTGCTGCCACTCAACCGCCGGCGGGCATTACTCGAATGGGCAAGACTGACTGAGACTCTGATCGTCGAAGATGACTATGACAGCGAGTTTCGGTACGGTCAGCGGCCGGTCGAAGCGCTTGCGGCGCTCGACTCGTCGCTATCAGGCGACCGGTCGGTGATCTACATCGGCACCTTCTCGAAGGTGCTCTTTCCCTCGCTTCGGCTTGGCTACGTGGTTCTTCCGCCAGACCTGGTCGATCGGATGCTGGCCGCGAAGGAGATCGCCGATCGTCATCCGCCGACACTCGAGCAAGCTGCGCTCGCCGAGTTCGTCAACGGCGGACATTTCGAGCGCCACCTCGCCCGGATGCGACGCGTCTATGCTGCACGATCCTCAGCGATGTTGACAGCGGTTGCGCGCCACTTCGGTGACCGAGCGGCGCCACATTCGGCATCGACGACCGCGGGACTCCATATTCTCGTTCAGTTCGAGGTGCCGTACGGCGAAACCGAGATGATGCGCCGGGCAAGCGGAGCGGGCGTGCTGATCGATCCGGCGTCGCCCTGTTACTTGTCGCCGCCTACTGAAGCGGGCGCTTTGTTGGGGTACTCGGTGATGAATGAAGTGGGCATCGATCAGGGAATCGCCGTGCTCGCGAAAGCGCTCTTGAATTGATGGTATTGGCTCAATTTTGAGTTGTTACGGTCAACCCGTCATAAGCCACGCGCACATTGGGCGGCAGTAGTGCGCTCGCCTCGACGTGACTGATCTCGTGACTCAAGTGAATCAGATACGCGGCTCGCGGTTGCAGATCCCCGATGATCGCGACCGCCTCTTCGATGCTCAGGTGTGTCGGATGGGGACGCTTCCGGAGCGCATTCAGCACGAGCACATCGAGGCCGGACAGCAACCCCAGTGACGAATCAGGAATCGTCTTCGCATCGGTAATGTACGCGAAATCGCCAAACCGGTATCCGAGCACCCGCATCTTTCCGTGCATCACCGGCACCGGTGTCACCGTGCGACCCAGAAGCTCGAATGGTTCTTCGACGACATTCAACAACAGATCTGGTTTCCCGCCGTAGAACGGAAACGCGTCGACGAAGGCATAGGCAAAGCGTGTACTCAACATTTTCGCGGTGTCCGAACCGGCGTAAACCGGGAGGTGAGCAGCACTGAGCTCATTGAAGCGCCGGAGATCGTCAAAGCCACCAACGTGATCGGCGTGCGCGTGGGTGAAGAGCACCGCATCGACTCGACTCAACCCAGTGGCAAGCGCCTGCGATCGGAGCTCCGTCGACGTGTCGATCAACACGGTCTTGCCGTCATAACGGACAACCGCCGAAGTCCGGCCGCGCGTGTCACGCGAGTCCGTTGAGCGACAGACATTGCATTCGCAGCCGATGACAGGGATGCCGTTCGACGTTCCGGTTCCGAGAAAGGTGATTTCAGTCATTTCGGGGTAATTTCAACACCTTCGGCCGTGCTCAAATCAGCACGGAACGTGGCGGCAAGATTTGCCGCAAGCGGACCCGGCGCGAGTATAGCCCGAGTTCGCCAACGGTTCGGTGCGGTCGTACCTTCGATTACCGGCCTATTCTCCTTTGGGACCAAAGTGGTGAAGCGACCGCTTCTCACTTCCCCACCCGCTCACTAGCATGAGGGAAGCAAGTTGACGGAACGTGCGCCCCGGCGTCGGCCAAGGCGATCGTGCAGTCGATCATTTGCGACTGAACCTGTGAGCGTTACCTGAGGTGCACTCGATGAAAACGATCCCGGGCGGAGCGGCGGCCGTACATGCCGACCAGACTTCTCCCGCCTTTGCATCTCCAGCATCGCCAATTGGCGCGGCCGGTGGCGTGGCGCGACCCGTCGATGTTGTAGCGGCCGGCCTTGCGTCGATTGCTTCAGAGCGTACGACTTCGGGAATCTATCGAGCTGGCTGCGCAATCGCCAATCGCCTTCCCGCCGTCAGCGGCGTTGCCGTGCTTCGTCCCGACGACCGTGGCCTGCTCAAAGCGGTGTACGCGATTCCAACTGGCATTCCAACCGAACTGGCGTCCGCCGCGACCGCTTCGCTGCACAAGCGGTGGATTGCGTCACATGCGCCGGGGGCCCTTGCTCATGCGCTTGGCCCGTATTCTGTCGATGACCGTCCGGAGCTTTTGATCGTGCCGCTCGTAAGCGGTGACAGCATGCTCGGGGGACTGCTGCTGGCCGGGAAGCGCGGCACCATTGTCGCCTCTTCACCGGCGGAGCGGATCAGCGCCAGCGCAATTGCGGCGGTGATGGCCCAAGCACTCGAAGTCGCAGGACTTCGTCAACGGATGGACCAGTCGATCTCCAGAATCGAGCACGATGCCGAGCTCACATCCGCGCGAAAAACGATCAGCCGTGAGTTGCACGACGGTCCAACGCAGGATCTTGCGCTCGCGGGTTTGACACTGGACCGGCTCGTGATTGCGCTGGGAGCAGATCAGCCGATTTCGGCAGACGCTCGTCAGGCACGAGATTTGATCGACCGGGCGGTGCTCGGCATGCGCAATTCGATCGGCAAGCTCCGGTCACAACAACCGCCGGCGCCGAGCATCACAGGACCGCTCCGCGAATTGCTGGCCGAAATGGACCCGGCGGCGCCTGAGCTCAAGGTCGATTTCCAGGAGGTCAGCGGCGTTCGGCTCGCGCCTGAAGTCGAGCGCGCCATGATCGGCATCGTTCGCGAGGCGCTCCACAACGTACGCAAGCACGCCAACGCCGACAGCGTCCGGCTCGAGGTTCGCCGGGTCAATGACTCGGTCGAGATCGCGGTCACGGACGATGGTGTCGGTATTCAGGGCAATGCTCCGCTCGGACATTTCGGGTTGGAGCAGATTCGTGAGCTCGCCGAGGAGACCGGCGGGCGTTTGGAGGTCGATTCGCATCAGGGAACAGGCTCTGGCACATCGGTCAGGGCCTGGATTCCCCTCTCAAGTCAAGCTCCGGCCGTAGCGGCCGGAGTGGCGATGCCGGTGACGAAAGCGTCGTAACGGCGATCGCCAGTGAACAAGACAAGCGCTGGGATTTACCAGCAGCACGACTCGTTGAGACGGCATCAATGCCGGAGGTGGACGGTTGAACGACCAGGGGCAAGGAGCCGATCAAAACGGCCACAAACTTAGCGGCTCACCCGCGGCTGCTCACCCGGCCGCGTCTGGCGCCCAGACGACCAACAGCGGAAGTGAGAAGCTCACTGTCCTGCTCGCGGACGATCATCATCTCTTTCGCGAGGGATTGCGACAGTTGCTCGAAGCGACGGACGAGATCACGGTCGTCGGAGAAGCCTCCAACGGCGAGGAAGCGATTCGGCTCGCCCGAGCGCTCGATCCGCGGGTAATTTTGATGGATATCAACATGCCCGTGGTTGACGGCATCCGCGCGACCGAAGCGGTCACGCGCTACTGCCCTCGAACGAGTGTGATCGTGCTCACCATGTTTTGGGAGGACGACTATGCGATCCAAGCAGTTCGCGCCGGCGCCAAGGGGTATCTCCTCAAGAACGCGCGCTCGGACGAAGTTGTGCGCGCGGTCCGGCTGGCCGCCGCCGGCGGTTCCGCGATCGATCCGTCTCTAGCACCGGTACTGTTACGGGAATACCATCGGATGTTGACGCGCGCGCCCGAGGATGGGCAGCGCGAAGGTGCACTCAACCAGCGCGACCACACGTTGCTGCGGCTCCTGGCCGGAGGCTACAACAACAAGCAGATCGCGAACGAGCTCTCGCTCGCCGAAAGCACGGTCAAGAACAATCTCTCCGCGCTTTTTCAGAAGATCGGCGTACGCGATCGCACCCAGGCGGTACTCTACGCCTTCCAAGAAGGCCTCGTCACCCGGCCAATGACGCACGCAACCTAGCCCAAAGATCGGTCAACGCGGAACCGCCGGCGGATTCTTCGACCGGCGGTTTTCTTGTCTGTTCTGTCTCCAGTTTGAGCGGCGCCGGTTAGCTTCCGGCGGCCATCGGTTCACGGCGTTCGCAGAGCAGCAGATGATCGGCGGCGAGCACCGTTTCGCCGCGCTGGTTTGTCGCTTCGATGTGTTCGACCACGAACCCCATCTCGGGTCGTTTGTGATCGCGCTTGTCGACGATCGTGACCTTGCTGGTGATGGTGTCGCCAATGAAGACCGGTTTGATGAAGCGCAGGCGGTCATAGCCGTACGAGAAGGCGCGTGGATTGATGTCGCCCGCCGTCATCCCGACCGCGACGCTGAAGATCAAGGTGCCGTGCGCGACACGTTGTCCGAACTCCTGGGACTTGCACCATTCCGCATCCATGTGATGCGGGTAGAAATCGCCGGTTTGCCCGGCGTGGATCACAATGTCGGTTTCCGTGATCGTGCGTCCCCCGGTCGTTCGGGTCGCCTCCAACTGATAGTCCTCGAAGAATAGCTCCCGAAACATGCGTCAGCTCCTCCTGGGTGTGATGAGTCCTGCTGATTCACCGATCGCAACCGCGCATCGCAGCATAGGTTCGACCATCTCCTGCAAAAACGTTCCTCGCGATTGCGGCAGTGCCGCGATCGCAAGCGCTGTTTTGAGACGGCCCGTTGGGCTTCCGACGAGCACAGCCAGATCCGTCACGCCGCGAGTCGACTCACCGTAGGCCTCCTCGAATCCGCGGCCGCGAATACGATCGAGACGTGAATCGATCCTGCTACGAGCCGATTCAGAGAGCTCCCGATAATCAACATCACGCTCCAGCAGCTCTCGACACTCCTGTTCCTCCAGATAGGCAAGCAGTAGCCGGCCAGAAGCCGCTCGATGCAGCGAGATCGTGCTCCCTATCTCGACCGAGACTCGTACCCTCGCTGGGCTCTCGACCTGATAAATCACCAGCAGGCGGTCGCGCTCGATCACACTGAGGTGACAACCCTGTTGCGTCTCTTCCGCCAAATTGCGCATAGGCCGGTCGGCGGATCGGATCAAAGCATCGAATGGCGAATGAGCATGGGCAAGTTCGAATAATCGAAGTGTCAGGCTGTAAGCGCCGGAGTCGGGATCTCGTTTGATGTATCCACGCCGCTCGAGTGTGGTCAGCATCCGGAAGAGCTCGGTCGGGCGTCGATCGAGCTCACGCGCCAACTGCGCTTGCGTTAGGGGCAATGACCTCGTCGCCAGGCACTCGAGCAGATCGAGTCCCTTATCGAGTGCCGGTACGTGGTAGTAGGGTTCCGACTCGAGTTCGCTTGACATCGTTCACCCATAAATGCAAGATTTGTCAACAAACAATCTAACGTATTGCCCCGAATCGTGCGCTATCGCCGGAGATCTCTTATGCCGCACAGCGTCGCGCTGACCGGAATCACGTGGAACCACTCCCGCGGCTACACGCCGCTTGTTGCGACCGCTCAGCGGTTCATGGACGAGCATCCGCAGGTTTCGATCGAATGGCAAAAGCGCTCGCTGAAGGATTTCGGCGATTTTCCGATCCAACGACTTGCCGAGCAATATGATCTGCTGATCATCGACCATCCCTTTGCCGGTTACGCGGCGACTCATCCCGTGCTGGCGCCGCTCGACGAACTTCTGGAGGCGGATTACCTGGCGGATCAGGCCGCGAACAGTGTCGGGCCGTCGTACTCAAGCTACGTTGAGGGAGGTCATCTCTGGGCATTGCCGGTGGATGCCGCGGCACCTATAAGCGGCTATCGCCCCGATTTGCTCGATAAGCACGGGCTAACGATTCCGCAAACCTGGGACGAACTGCTAGAGCTTGCACGACGAGGATTGGTCGCGGTTCCGGCGGCGCCGGTCGATACGTTGATGAACTTCTACATGTTGTGCTTGGGGCTCGGAGAAGTGCCGTTTCAAAACGCCGAAATCGTTGTCTCGCCGGGAACCGGGCTCGAAGCACTCGTTGCATTGCGAGAGCTCATCGAGATCGCGGGACCGGAGAACATCGATCGCAATCCAATTCGCACCTGGGAAGCGATGTCGCGAACCGATCGGTACGTCTACTGCCCCTTCGCTTACGGTTACGCCAACTACGGCCGAGCAGATTTTGCGAGCAATCGATTGCGCTTTGGTGGGCTCGTCACCTTCAAAAGCACCCAGTTGCGCTCGACGCTCGGGGGAACCGGGCTCGCGATATCGGCTAAGTGCCAGGACGTGCAAATCGCGGTCAAATACGCCGCGCACGTGGCAGGCTCTCAGTGTCAGAGCGGCTTCTACACGCTTACAGGCGGTCAGCCCGGCCATCGCGCGGCATGGCTCGACCCGTTCAACAACGATCTCTGCAACGGTTTCTTCGTAAACACGCTGCAAACACACGATGATGCTTACCTTCGGCCGCGATATCGCGGTTACATTCCATTCCAGGATCAGGCTGGCGACATTGTTCGGGATTACCTTCGAGACGGAGGCGATCCCGGGAAGGTGCTGACGAGCATCGACGAGCTTTACAGGCTGAGTCGCGTCGATGCCTGATCCGAGCCTAAAGACCGGACCCACAGTGCTGCGAGAGGACGAGCGTCCGCTGGCTGGATTGATGGTGCTCGATTTCAGCCAGTTCCTGGCGGGCCCGTCGGCAGCTCTTCGTCTGGCCGACCTTGGCGCGCGGGTGATCAAAGTTGAACGGCCGGAAATCGGTGAGCTTGGCCGTCGACTTTACATCTCGAATCTCGAGCTCGACGGCGACAGTACGCTATTCCATTCGATCAATCGCAACAAGGAGAGTTTCGGCGCCGACTTGAAGAATGCGGACGATGTCGATCAGGTCAGACGCCTGATCTCCAAGGCCGATGTGATGATCCAGAACTTCCGTCCCGGCGTGATCGAGCGACTCGGACTCGGCCATGACGCCGTCAACGCGTTGAACCCAAGATTGATCTACGGCACTGTTACAGGGTATGGCAGCACCGGACCGTGGCGTGACAAGCCCGGCCAGGACCTGCTGGCGCAGTCGCTTTCCGGCATCACCTGGCTCAGTGGGAATGCCGATCAGGGACCAGTGCCGTTTGGATTGGCGATCGCGGATCTCATGGCCGGCGCCCATCTCGCGCAGGGTATTCTCGCCTGCCTGGTGCGGCGAGGCATCAACGGAAAAGGCGGGTTGGTCGAGGTCAGCCTGCTCGAATCGGTGCTCGATGTTCAGTTCGAAGTTGTCACCACCCATCTCAGTGATGGCGGCAATAATCCTCATCGAAGCGAGCGCAACAACGCCCATGCCTACCTCTCGGCGCCATATGGGATTTATCGAACTACCGATGGTTATCTCGCAATTTCGATGACGCCGATTCCGCGTCTCGGCGAATTGGTTGGGTGCAAGCCGCTCCTCGATTGGCCCGACCCACAAAGCTGGTTCACAGAACGCGACGAGATCAAGGCAGTTCTCGCAGAACACCTGCAGTCGCATCCGACCGCCCACTGGCTCAACATCCTGGAACCGGCCGATATCTGGTGCGCCGACGTACTGACCTGGCCGCGCTTGATGGAGCTCGGCGCTTTCAAAGCGCTCCACATGATCCAAGCGGTGAAGCGCGACAACGGCGCGTCGTTGAGAACAACTCGTTGCCCGATACGAATCGATGGCGGCATCTTGACATCTGACAAGGCCGCTCCGCGAGCGGGCGAGCAAACCGAGGTCATCCGAACCCAATTCGGTCTCACCGCTTCCAACTAGGAGCCAAAACGATGGTTGACACGCTGCGAATCGCGATCCGGAAGTTCGGTCCATTCGAACGCGCGATCAACAAGCAGTTCGCGGATTTCAAAGCCAATTCCGGTTCCAAATACGAGCTGGAGTGCGAGTCGCTCGATCTCAATCCCCTTGTGGAGTCGCTGTTCGCCAAGCGTGGGTTGAAAGACGGGACTTGGGATGTTGCGTTGATGGTTACCGATTGGCTCGCGGACGCCGTCGGAGACAACTGCCTGATCGATCTCACACCATTCATGAACACTGATCCGATTGACAATTACCCGGGTGGCTGGGCGATGCCGCTGACACGATTTCAGCAGTTCGGAAGGGGAATTTACGGTATTCCCTATCACGATGGTCCGGAGTGCCTGGTCTACCGTAAGGACTGGTTCAGCGACCCCGTCGAGCAATCGGCATTCATCGACCAGTTCGGCTATTCGCTTGTGATTCCGCAAACATGGTCGCAATTCGAAGACATCGCACGCTTTTTGACGCGTCCAGTTGAAAACCGCTACGGAACTATCTTCGCCGCGTTTCCGGACGGGCATAACACCGTCTACGACTTTTGCATTCAACTCTGGAGCCGCGGCGGAGAGCTCATCACTCCAGAAGCATCGGTCACGCTCGATACGCCTCAGGCGGCGGCGGCACTCGATTTCTACCGGCGAATGGTCAACGACCGGGGTGTGACACCACCCGGCCTGGGGGCCGTCGACTCGGTCAAGAGCGGCAAACTATTCGCTTCCGGTTCGATTGCGATGATGGTCAACTGGTTTGGATTTGCTGCCATGTGCGAGCAACCCGACAGCCTGATCAAAGGGAGGGTCGGGGTCGCGCCAGTGCCCACGGGCGAAAACGGAGCACGCGCATCGCTCAATGTCTACTGGCTTCTGTCCGTTGCCGCTGGCAGCCGCCACAAGGATGAGGCTTATCGGTTCATCCGCCATTGCGCAACGCAGGCGATGGACAAACTGACAACGCTCGAAGGCGGAATCGGATGCCGCTTAAGCACGTGGTCCGATCCCGACGTGAATGCGGCCATTCCGTTCTATCACCGGCTCGCGGAGCTTCATCGCTCGACCCGTGAGCTCCCCAGGTCAAGAGCCTTGCCTCGATTGATCCACATCATCGACGTCGCGGTGCAGCGAGCGATCACGACAGGCGACCCTTCCACCGAGATTCTCCGCGACGCTCAAGCATCGGCAACGTTTATCCTCTAGCTTTTGCGTCTGGCCGAAAGAGGCTGCCTTAGTGGCATAGCGACTACTTGGTCCCCTGATATGGTTGACTGACGTTTTTCCGCACGCCCCCGCCCGGTTTCCTGATTTAACAGATGAACGGATCGCTCTATGGATGAGTCTCGGTTCGACTTGCCGACAAGATCTTTTGCTAAGCCGACAACGTCACGGCGCACGGCGATAGGAGCGGCGGCGGCGGCAATGCTGTTGGCTCTCGGCAAATCAGGAGGCGTCGATGCCGCTGTTTGCCGACCCCAAAACACCATCTGTCGAACAAATGGCGATTGTTGTTCAGGTGCCCGCGGATCGTCTGACAACACGGGTCGCCGAAAGTGCCTGAGCGGCGCCGGTCAGTTCGCATGTAGCTCCGGGGTTTGTTGCCAGAACGGCCAGGTTTGCATGAACGGCGGAAGTTTCTGCTCAAGCTGTTTCGAGGCCGGAACCCGGGTGGCGATGGCTGATGGCTCGAGCAAGCTCATAGAGCTGGTTGAGTTTGGCGATCTCGTGATCGGGCAAAGCGGCAGTGTTAATCGGGTAATCGGGATCGAGACCCCGGCGCTCGGCGACCGCAATCTCTATTCGCTCAACGACGGTGCTCCCTTCGTGACGGCGGAGCATCCCTTCTTCACCGATTCTGGTTGGAAATCCATTGATCCTGGCGCCACGGCGATCGAGAACCCCGCACTTGCAGTCGAACGCCTAGAACCCGGCGATTCACTGGTCAAACGAGCGGAGATGGTGGCTCCGCTCTCGTTTCCGGAATCGAACCGGTCGAGCTCCGTACACGATCCCTTCCGCTCCGAGTGATGACGTCCGCGACCGCGGCGCCGTGGACAACGGTCTACAACCTCCTCCTTGACGGCGATCACACTTATTTCGCGAACGATCTGCTCGTTCACAACAAGGCGTAGCCGTTCAGTTTCGCTTTCGAAAACAGATGCAATTGGCGACCGGCCACGGGATACTGTGGCCGGACGTGCTGTCAATCCGGAGGGCGTTTCGCGAATGAAGCTAGCGGGATATGAGATCGATGATTCGATCCTACTGCCGCCAAAATCGGATTACGGAATCGGGATCATCGGTTGCGGCGGGATCGTCAACTACGCGCACCTACCCGCCTACAAGGCGCACGGACTTCGTGTGCTCGCGTGTTACGACAAGAATCGCGAAGCGGCCGACAAGACCGCCCTGGAGCACGGCGTTCCAACGGTCGCCGATTCAGTCGAATCACTGCTGGCCGATCCCTCAATCGAGATCGTCGATCTCGCGGTCACTCCTTGGGCACAGGCCGAGATCGCGCTTCAGGCAATCGCCGCGGGGAAGCATGTGCTCTGCCAGAAACCGTTCTCTACCGATATCGCATCTGCAACGAGGGTCGTCAGTGCTGCCGAAGCGGCGGCTGTAAAGCTCGCGGTCAATCAGCAGATGAGATGGGATGCCGGAATCCAAGTTTCGAAGCAGTTGATCGAGCAGGGGGCAATCGGAAGGCCCGCCGATGTGAGGATCGAGGTCAGCGTGCGCACGCCGTGGCACATGTGGCCCTGGATTGCCGAGCAGGATCGAATCGAGATCATGTACCACAGCATTCACTACCAAGACAGCATTCGGTATCTCTTAGGAGACCCAGAACAGGTGCTTTCAATTCATGGCCGCTTTCCAGGACAACGAGAGACCGGAGAAACCAGAACGCTAACGGTGTTTGACTACTCGCCCGAGCTCAAAGCGGTTATCGACGTGAATCACCACAATTGGAGCGACGATCTCTACGCCAGATTCCGCTTGCTCGGTGATAAAGGAATCATCGCCGGCACGATCGGGCTGCTCTACGACTACCCCACCGGCCGGGTCGATACGCTGCGATACCAGTCGAATTCGGAGCCGCGCGAGTGGCACGAGGCGAAGCTTTCCAGGCGATGGATTCCCGATGCCTTCATCGGACCGATGGCGTCGTTGATGCGCGCGATCCAAACGGGCGGCGAACCGATCACCTCGGGCCGGGACAATCTCGGTACACTGCAGACAGTCTTCGCGAGCTACGCGTCCGCTGAGCTCGGACGGGAAATACGCCTTCCCGACGTGTCGCCGTAATCGCGTCTCTGCCTCTGGAGTTTGGAGATCACACCTATGCGACTTGACTTTGCGCGCACATTGTCCTCGTTCGCGATCGCGATCATTTGGCTTGCAGCGTCCCCCGTGGCTGAAGCGCAAGATCAGTTGCCCGCGCTGGGCGACGATCCCCGGATCGTTGCCGCAGATCTCGAGATCGGCGTGTTCGCCAGCGGACTCAACTTTCCGATGGGCATGGTCGTTATGCCTGACGGTTCATTGCTCGTCTCCACGAGCGTGCCGGACGGCGGCAGTTTCTTTCGATCGACCGGTGAGCTCGTCCGGCTGACTGATGATGACAACAACGGCGAAGCGGACGATGCGGGAACGGTACTCGCGTCCGGACTGCCGGGACCGCTCGTCGCGTTGCAGCAGTTTAGCGATCTTGTCTTTGTTACGTCCGCCAGAGACGGCGAGAGCTCCATCACGATCCTCCGAACAGGGGAGCAGTGGAGCGATCCATTCACGTATGTCGACGCGCTCGGCTTTCGTTTTTCGAACGCCTTACACCAATCTTACGGTTTGGTCGTACGTGACACTCCAGGCGAAAGCGGGAGTTACGACATCGTGTTCAATCTCGGCGCGCACGGGAATGTTGATGGTGGGGTACAGATTCGGCTCTTTGGACTTGTCGAAACGAAGCTCGACGACTCCGCGCTCTACCTGATGACAATCCACGACGATGGAACAACGCTCACCGCTGATCTGCCCGTGCAGCTCGCGACTGGACTGCGAAACGCATCTGCGCTCGCATTCGATGCTGAAAGCGGCGATCTGATCATCGGCGAGAACGGCATGGATACCCCAGGCAACGATATCGTGTCATTGAGCGCCGACGAGATCGACATCATTCCGGCAGAAACAATCGGGACCAAGATCGTGGATTTCGGTTTTCCCGGGTCATATGTCGACTACGAAACCGGCGAGCTTGTCGGCTCGGATGGAGTGCAACCTACTGTTGAGCTCAGACCGGTAGAAGGGTCGGAGAGCGAAGGCATCGCTTCGCTCTCCAAGATGCCGTCCAGCTTTCCGGCGGAGCTAAGCGGCGGTTATGTTGCCGGTTTTCACGGTCAGTTCGATTCCTACGGCGATGACAACGAAGAAAACCCGCTGATCTACATCGATCTGGAGACAGGCGTAAAGTTCGAACTGATCGTAAACGATAATTCCATGGTTGGCCACTTCGACAGTCTATTTGCCGATGACGATGTCCTCTATGTCGCCGATATCTGCGCGACAGGGTCTCTGGCTGAACCAACGCCTTGCGGCGTTATTTATCAAATCCGGGCAGACGAGTAGAATCTGATCATAGTTATCATAAATCGCCGCCGGTAGATGCTTTTCTCACGCCCACCCTTTGGTGGACGTTCGCGATCCACCGTGGTCTGACTGGTCGATTGAGACACTTCATGGGTTCGGACGGAACTTCAGATGGGCACCATTTCTCAGGTTACGCTCGCGGGCTCCGCGGAATCACCGGCCGCGCTGTCTGCCGTTGCTTCGCTAGTTGCCAGGCCCTTCTCTTCGCTCGATGAGGTCATCGACGCCGCGCTTCGACTGATGGGCGACGTAATCGGCGTGAAGCTCTCAATGATTCAGCGACTGGAAGGTGATTCGCTGATCGTTTCTCATATGGACGATCGCCTTGGGCTTGGACTCAAGCCTCCCGTCACCCTTCACCGCACCGACACCTTTTGTGACGCCGTGCTCGCAAACATCGCCCCGCTGGTGGTGCTCGATGCGGATGCCGAACCGTACGCCCACTTGCCGGGAAAACAAATCGTCGGCACCAAGAGCTACATTGGCGTTCCGATCCTCCTTAACGACAACCGTCTCTTCGGCACGCTCTGCGCGCACGACCGGCGCGCGCTCAATCTTGGCCAAGGCGAGATCGATTTCTTGCTGGTGCTCGCTCGTTTCGTGGCATCGCACATCGAACGGGAGGAAGCTCTCCTGGCACAGGAGCAAACGGCACGTCGACTCGCGGTTCGTAATTCGGAGCTCGGCGCGGCCAATCAGCAGCTCGTGGTTCTCAATGGATTAGCTGACTCGATTGCCGCGCATCTCGACCTCCGGTCATTACTGGGGACCATCGTTACCAGCGCTGTCCAACTACTTGACGCTCACGGCGGCGCAATCAGCCTGCTCGGCGAGGATCTCGATTCTCCGCGCTTGCTTACCGCGACCTATAACCTGCCGGAAAGCTTGACGCTTGAATCGATCCCCAGCGGTGCCGGCTTAATGGGACAAGTCGTCGCCGCGCGGGGGCCCGTGATCGTCGACCGATACAACCAGCTCGATGTCCCGCTCCACCATTCGTTCTTTCATGAGCTTGCGCCCTGGATCGCCGTGCCGATTTGGTGGAGTGAGGAGATCGTGGGAACGTTCGGTATCGGCGCGAAAGATCCTGGTCGGGTCTACCACGAGCGCGATGTCGAGATGCTGGTTCATCTCGCGAAGCATGCGGCGGTCGCGATCGAGAACGCCCGGCTCTTTGCCGCCAGCCGTGATCTAGGAGCGGCCGAGGAACGGAATCGCCTGGCCGCCGAGATCCACGACACCCTCGCGCAGACGCTGCTCGCGCTTACATTTCAGTTGCGAACCGCGCGAGGACTGATTACTTCGTCACCGGACCGCGCGGCGCATGAACTTCATGATGCCGAGCAACGGACCAAGGAAGCACTGGACGAAGCCCGGCGCTCGGTCTGGAATCTCGGTCCCGCGTCGCTTGAAGCCGGCACGCTGGTCGAAGCGTTGCAAGGTGAGCTATCGGCCTCGGAGAGAAACGGCCTGCCGGGCAAGCTTATCGTCGCAGGTTCCGCGCGCCCACTGCAAGCGGAAACTCAGCTCGCGATCTTCCGCGTCGCGCAGGAGTCGCTCGCTAACGCACGGAAGCATGCCCGGGCGAGCCTTGTCGAGATCATCCTTGAGTTTGCTCCGACCTCGGTGACACTTGTCGTCGCCGACAACGGTTCCGGGTTCGATCCCGATCTGGCCAAAGAACGACCACCCACCGAAGATCGTGGTTATGGCATCGTGTCGATGTCGGATCGGATGCAACGGGTTTCGGGATCGCTCACGATCGAGGGCGGCCCAGACAATGCCGGCACGCGCATCGTTGCCTCCGCTCCTTATGAGCCGATCGTCCGAATCACTCAACCACCGCCTGCGCCGATCGTCGAAGGCAAGAGTATCCGGGTGATTGTGGCAGACGACCATCCGGCGACGCGTGCTGGTCTGGCAGCCATTCTGAGTCAACAAGAGGGCATCACGGTGGTGGCGACCGCCGCGAACGGTGAAGAGGCGCTGGCGCTCGTCGAGACACTGTTGCCGGATGTGCTCATCACCGATCTCCGCATGCCGAAACTGAGCGGTGTCGAAACGATTGCGCGGATGTCGAAACTCGGCGTCCCGACCAGAGCAGTGGCAGTCACTACGTTCGCTCAAGATGAGCTCGTTTTTCAGGCCATGCGCGCCGGAGCCCGCGGGTATCTCCTGAAGGACGCGGGCGCGGACGAGTTGGCGAACGCGGTTCGCGTGATAAACGACGGCGAAACTTACTTCTCGCAGATTGTGGCTGGCAAACTGGCCGGCGGTCTGGCGGCAAACGCGCGGCTCACCGCCAGGGAACGCCAGGTGCTCGATCTCCTGGCTCGCGGGCTTTCCGACAAGGAAGTTGCCGGTGAGATCAGTACCAGCGTCAAGACCGCGAGTTTCCACGTCGCAAATGTGATCTCGAAACTCGGGGCACAAAACCGGGCCGAGGCGGTGCGACTCGCTTACGAGCGCGGTCATTTCCAGCAATAGCTACGATCATACTGTAATCCCCAAAACGCCCCTCGAGAACCACGGTCAACCCCCGAGACAGGGGGAAACGAGGTACTTATTCTCTTCCCAGCTGATCCGTAATTGCTGTCGGTTTATTCGTCTTATTCACTAATGAGGGGATGTTCTTCCAAGAGCCGGTTTCAGAATCGACGCGTCTCGCAACGAACAGTCATTCGCTCGCTGGCCGCGGGCGCCCTTCTGGCGACCTCGTTCCTGTCAACATTCGGACTTCCAGAGATCAATCTCCACCAATCGTTGGCAGGCATCACGGGCGTTCCGGAGAGCGTTCCGGCCGGTCGATACCTCGTCAACTACTCGTCGACCGGCGCGCTCGGCTATCTGCTCTTCTCCCAATAACCGGCGGAGATCCCGATCGAGCATGCGCTTGAAGAAGCAAAGGCGGCCGGGTCCAGCGACCAGCTAGTCACCGCCTGGTCGTTCGGTGGCGGCAGTTATGTGCCACCTGGCGCAACTGCTCGGGTTGTGCTCGAACTTACGGCTGGCGAGTGGAACGTGGTCGCGAGTCGCATGCCGGAGGGCGGCAGCTTCGAAACCGAAGAGATCTGCGAGATCACGCCGTTCACGGTGACAGAAGCCGTCCCGGCATCGCCGGCTAACGGCTTCCAAGCTGGCGTACGTACCCAGATGGAGAGCATGTCCTGTGTGCTCGATTCGGAGACGATCGCCGCGGGGCCGCACGTGTGGCAGTTCGACAACGCCGGGGACCAATCGCATCACGTCGTGATGATGTGCGCTCCGAGGCTTGTCGCCGGCGATGAAATGATCTTGCTGTTCGACGCTTTCGCTTTGGGTACTCCACCGGCAGATGACAACTGGTATGCGCGGTCGGAGTGGGCCGGGTACACGGCGCTGGTTTCACCGGGTTTCGCGGTCTGGAACGAGCTCAACCTGGAACCTGGGACGTACCTCATGCTTTGATGGATATCAGATGTCAAGACCGGCATGCCGCACGTGATGATGGGCATGTGGTCCTCATTCACCGTCGTTTAGCAATCAGCAATGGTTCTGATTCCGCCGGGTCCGGCTCAAACAGATCCGGCGGAGCCAGTTCGCTGAAGAGATTGGAGAGAATCCCCGTTTTCGAGCGAACGCCGGGCTTCTCATAGGCGCCGCGGAGATGCCATTCAACCGTATTAACCGTGATGAAAAGCTCTACGCCGATTCGCGACTTGCTCAACCCCCGCAACGCAAGGTTGACGACGCGCCGTTCCCCTGACGTCTGCGGTCAGGCCGGAGGGCCGCCGGCAGGAGCTCCGGCCGCTCTGAACCGAGCACCACCGCCACGGAACCATCCGGCCCCGCCGGAGATGCTTCAACGCGGGCGTCGCCATTTGTAGTCGAAACCCCAAGCGAGACCGCGGACCCGCCGATGCTCTTGAGTTTCGCAATTGCCGACCAGACCGCGGTCGGCTTCGGCGACTGTTCGGAACGCCCGGGCCCGTCAATGCGTTGACTGCAGGACTCCCCCGCGGTGAGTCCGGTGTGCATGAAAACCGGGCGCTCGATGTTGTTGATCACACTCGTTTGGAGGTACGCCTCGCACGGCGGCTCCGATCCTTCCCCTCCATCTGTATCGCTTGCCGCCAGCAGCAGGTTGGTCAAAAACGTCGAGGAATCGGCCGCACAGAGTCGATAGCCGTCGGAGGGTAAGCGGACAGCAGAGTCCTCATGATTCCGCGGCTCAACGGCTCAGGATTCGAGCCGGCGGCGACGGCATCGAGAATTGAGCGGCGAGGCATCGACGGAAGTATCTCCAATTCGAACATGGATCCGTGAACATCGTAGATCACGAAACCATGACAGGACGAGCGGGATGTTCAATTCCTCTGCCGTCGTCTGAGAACGCTGCTTGTACGGCAATGATGCGGCAACGCTCCATCTATCGTCCCAGTGCATAGCTGGAAACCTGGTAGTTCTCCCAGGTAAAAGTCCAGCAACTATCCCGGCGTGCTGGCTACGATCGTGGCTTATCTTGTGAAGGAGACGATCACGACATGATGCGGTGTTTTACTGTCGAGAATTGGACATGGCGGCAGGGAGGAACTACCGTGGTCTTCGCAACTTCGGTGCCGCCGACACGGTCCACGGCATATGACGGTTCACATGGAAGCGCGTCGACAATGGCAATGGCAGAACTACCAGACGATGCACTTCTGGCCCGCATTGCTCGCGGCGACGCGGAAGCGCTCGGCGTGCTCTATGACCGCTACAACCGGATGGCCATCGGAGTCGCGTATCGCGTGCTCGGAGAACGTGGCGCGTCCGAGGACACCGTACAGGAGGCGTTCTTGGCCGTGTGGCGCCGGGTCGATTCGTTCGATCCATCTCGCGGAACAGTTCGTTCCTGGTTGCTGACCATCGTGCGCAACGGCGCTGTCGATCGGCGGCGTGGACGCCATGGCCGGGCGCTGCATGATGCGACGCTCGACGATGTCGCGTTCAGATTGGCAACCGACGGTGAGGAGACTTTCGATATCGTGGCCGCGTCCGTGGAGGCCGAGCGCGTTCGTGAGGCCCTGGACCACCTTCCGCCGGAGCAGCGCGAAGCGATCGAGCTCGCCTATTTTGGTGGACTGACCCACCAGGAGATTGCCGCGCGCACAGGGGCTCCTCTAGGCACGATCAAGGGCCGCATGCGCCTCGGACTGCACAAGCTTCGCCTGATCATCGGCGACATGATTCCTCCAGAGTCCCGGATGCCAGATCTCGCGACGGATGAGACGACGCCTCCTCGTGAACCACGCAAGCCGCGGTCATTCGCTCGCTGGGCGCGGGGCCGGCCGAAACTACGCCTCGCGCCATCAGGTAGCTAGTTCAAGCCGCCAGGGATGCAACCGCCGGCGAACCTAGCGCGGTTGTTCATTGTCTCTGAACTGCCTGGTCGGGACATCTGTGCGAGCAGGTAGGACCTTCATCGCATCCGAACAGCCTAAATGCGCCATTTCGGCCACCCCATTTCGGCGGTACCTTGGTCCGGGAGATCGCGTCCGGCGCGACTGAAGCCGGGCCACTCGTTTCATCAGGAGACGAACAACATGCAGGGCGAGCGCGTGCTCCTGCTGACGCAATCACCGGTGCTCCGCTCCGGCATCCAGGCAATAATCACTGGAACGCTGCCAATCCATCGGGTTTTCGAAGCTCACAACGCGCTCGAGGGGCTGGCCGTGGTGTCTGCGTCTGATCCGACGCTGATCATCATCCAGGATTCATTACCGGGGGTGACTGGATTCGTCGCAGCCCGCATGATGCGGGAATTCGAACCGGACGCGAAAATCCTCATCCTGAGCGACCGCCTGCGCCATGACGATCACGTTTTTGCCCGGCGTCTTGGCGCCGATGCCCTGGTCCCGGCATCGATCGACCCGCCGGGTTTCGTCGAAACCATACGAGCGGTGCTCAAAGGCGAGAATCCTCAGGACGATCTGCTCGTCAACGCTCCACTCGATGCACGGTTGAACGACATAGAGCGACTCTCGGCGCGCGAACTGGCTGTGCTGGATGGACTTGTGCGTTCGGTACCACCGCATGAGATCGCGACGACCCTCTTCGTGCCCGAGCAGACCGTGAAATCGACGATTTCGTCGTTGACGTCCAAGCTTGGCGCTTCGGACCAGACGACAGCGATCGTTTCGGCGATCCGCACTGGGATTGTCGACCTCAGCGGTCATTTACCAGCGCATGAGCCAGTTTGCGAACCTGCAAACGCAACGGCTGCCTGACCGTCTACTCCAGCGAGACGATCTTGTAAATCCCGCCGTTGAGGTCAATCGCATAGAGCTCACCGGCTTTGTCTTCGCCGAATGAGCTGATGTTCAACCCGGTCTCCCGCGGTTCGGATGCAATCCACGACCCGGATTCGTCCATGCCCACTCCCCAGAGCAGCCCGGAGCAGTAATCGGCGAGTATGTAGATCCCTGCCAGACCAGGAACCTCGCTCCCGCGATAGACATAGCCACCGGTCACGGAGCAGCCGAAGTCGTGACTGTATTCGAACATCGGCAGCTCATACCTCGAGGAATCGCAATCGTCGACCGCGTAACAGGACGAGCCTTCCATCGGATTCCAGCCGAAGTTCCGGCTCTCGCCACCGCTGGGGTAAAGGCTGACCTCTTCGTACGCGCTCTGCCCGACATCGCCGATATAGAGATCTCCGTTCGATCGGTCGAAACTGAAGCGCCACGGATTGCGGAGTCCGTAAAGCCAGATTTCAGGTGCTCCGCCGTTACCGTCCGCGAACGGATTGTCCTCGGGGATGCCATAGGGCCGGTCCTCGGAGGTGGAATCGATGTCGATCCGGAGGATTGACCCCAGGAGCGTTTCGGGGTTCTGTCCGTTGCCATCCGGGTCCCCTTGACTGCCACCGTCACCCAATCCGATGTAGAGATAGCCATCATTTGGGCCGAAGAGCAAGTACCCGCCATTGTGATTGGGAAATGGCTGATCGACCTGCAGGATCGTCTCAGCAGTACCCGGATCGGCGACATTCGGGTCGGCCTCCGAGACCTGCCAACGCTCAACTTGCGTGTCGCCACCGGTATCGGTGTAGTCGATGAAAAAGGTCCGATTCTCGGAAAACGAGGGATGAAGCGCAATGCTCAAGAGACCCTGCTCGTTGCCAAAACTGACTTGATCCGAGATGTCGAAGAATGGATCCGGAAGCGTTTCACCATTCTGGTGAATCCGCACAATGCCGCCCTGTTCGACCACAAACATGCGCCCGCTTCCATCGCCTGCATCCAGGAATTGAACTGGACGGCCAAATCCGTCCGCGACGAGTTTGAAACCGACGCTAAATGATGCGGGGTCGAATGGCTCAACATCCTGCCCAATCGCGGTTCGCTGGAACGACAACGAGCTGCCGGTGGCAATGGCAAGCGCCGCGATCGCAAGGAATATTCTTCGCGATGAGCGGAAGTGATGATTCGACAGTTTCACCCTAAGGTCCTCCTCCGTGTGCATTCCGGTAGGTTGGGAACAAGCATGATGGTAAAGTACAACCCGTGAGCGGGAATTTGATCGATCGAAGCGTTCGCTTGAAGTTGTCCCGTTCGACGATGACTTGATTGTGAAGAGTCTGCCGTTTTCGTGCCAACGCTCGACTCTCCCAGCGGGTAGCAAAGCCGGCCTAGGTTTCAGAGAACCAGTGCGAGCGAGCGGCGCGTACACTTGCTGAATGCGTGCATCGACGGAGTGGGCCGCGGGCCGTCGCTCCGCCGCTTTTTTGTTGGAAGGAATCTCGAATGGAAGTCGCGCCGCCAGAGCAACCGGTCAAGAAGTCATCATCGGTCGCTCGCGGAATCTCCGAGCTGACTCGCACGTTGTTGCTTGCCGCGATCGTATTCGTCGGTGCCCGTACCATGGTGTTGCCGTACGAGGTCGAAGGCGCAAGCATGACGCCGAATCTGCATGATCGCGAGCGCGTGCTTGTCAATCGTACGGTCTACTTCCATTTCGATTTGAACAAGATTGTCAATCTTGTTCCCGGCGTCGATCGCGAGGGCACGAACGAGTTCTATCCGTTCCATTCGCCTGAGCGAGGAGATGTGGTGGTGCTGAATCCGCCGCTTCCCTCATCACAGCCATACATCAAGCGGGTGATCGGATTGCCCGGCGACACAATCGAGTTCAGGGATGGGTACGTCTACATCAACGGCGAGCGGTTGAACGAGCCGTATATCGATGGCGCGGTCACCGAGTGCAACAGCGGACCGTTTTGCTCAGTCGACAAGATCCCGGATGGTCATGTCTATGTGCTGGGTGACAATCGCGACAATAGCTCGGATTCTCGATCCTTTGGTTATGTCAAGATCGAAGATCTTGTCGGCAAAGCCTGGTTCACGAACTGGCCGCTGACCGATATCGGCCTTGTACCGCATTACGATTACCCGGAGTAGAAATCAAGAGCAATCAACAAAAGGCACGGGCGCCAGACATTGGCGCCCGTGCCTTTTGTTCGCAAGTTCCCTAAATGGCAGTCCAACCGCCGTCGACCGCGAGGGCATGGCCGTGAACCATGGCGGCGCCGGGTCCCGCTAGGAATACGACGGCGGCGGCGATCTCCTCCGGGGTAGCGAGCCGGCCAAGCAGCGTGCGTTTCATCACGTCCGCCGTGAACTCCGGTTGCGACTCGAACATTGGGCGCGTCAGCGGGGTGTCCACGAACGTCGGGCAGACCGCATTCACCCGGATGTTGTGCTCCGCCCACTCAACTGCCAGGACACGCGTCAGGTTCACAACCGCGGCCTTGCTCGAGCAGTAGGCCGCGCGCTGAAAGTATCCGATCAATCCCATCACGCTCGACATGTTGATGATCGAGCCGCCCGCTGGAGTCTGTTCCCGCATGACTCGACCGACCGCCTGAGCCACGAAAAAGACGCCCTTGAGATTGACATCGATCACCGCGTCCCAATCCGCTTCGGTGACATCGAACGCGAACCGGCGAACATTGACACCCGCGTTGTTCACAAGGATGTCGATTCGACCACGGATCGCCGCGGCATCGGCGACGCATTGGGTGATTTGCCCAAGATTGCGGACATCAAGCGGGAGCGCATGCGCACTTCCGCCTGCAGTTTGGACATCCTCTACAGTTGCCCGCGCAAGTTCGATGCGGTCAGGCAGCTCGGTGACCGCGAGCGTTGCGCCTTCTGCTGCAAGCGCCAGCGCGCAGGCCCTGCCGATGCCCGAGCCGGCCCCCGTCACAAGTGCGGTTTTTCCGATCAACTGACCCATGAATGGCCACCCAACTTGCAATACATGCCGAAATCTGATTGGATTTCTGCAAACGTTTACCGAATTCGGATTTGCCGAGCGCAAAAGCATGCCAGCGGCAGCGGCATGCTACCATCGGCAGCCGGGCATTGTGGCGATCTGTGTGCTCTTTGACCAGTTGACCGCCCCGGCGGCGTATGTTACCGTCCGAAAAGTCAGCAACCATGTCGCACAAATTTTTGGTCAATTCATGCCGTGTTTTCGGCAATTGCGCGGGAATTGCTCGTCTGAATCAGACGACCGTCTAGCGCACTCCGGTACGCCCACCACGAGCGGTGATGGCGTGCCGTTTTTGTCACTGGCCGTACCGCGCCGCCCAGACAGCGGGCTCAGCGCGACGAGCACCAACTGCCGGCGCGACGGGCGCCGGCGACGGACATTGAGGTCCTGACAGGAGGAGAACCGTGCAGAAGCTCAACCGGCGATTGACGATTTCCGAGAAGCTCGGAAAGGGGCTCAATCGAAAGGAAGTCAGTGAGCTTACCAGCAGCATTACGCGGCGTGGGTTCGTCGGCGGCGGAATGGGTCTTGCCGGGCTTGCGGTTGCGGCAGGATTCCGCCCAGGCATGACCTCGGCGGCGGCACTCAACAATCTCGGCATTCTGCCGGACGATCTTCCGGCCGCGACGATGAAGGCGGCAACCGTTGAAGTCGGCGCGGCTTCGACATGGGTCTCCCACGGAATCGAGACTTCGGTTTTCTTCGGCAAGCTGCTTGGCGTCGACGTGCAATCGTACGATGGTCAGTTCTCCCCGGAGAATCAGCTTCAAGCGCTGCAAACGATCTCCTCCGAAACGTGGGATTGGGTTCAACTGCACCCGGCGGCAAGCGACGCGCTCAAGGACGGAACGGATGCCATTATTGCGAACGGCACGCCGCTCATCGTGATGGACACCCGTGTAATCCAGGATCCGGCCGCGTTTGCCGAGTACGGCCATCTCACATACCTCGAGCCGGACAACATCTACATGGGCTCTACTGTTGCCACCGAGCTCTTCAAGGCGATCGGCGGGGAAGGCGAGGTCATCCACACCCAGGGTCAGCTCGGCCACACTGGCGCACAGGGCCGCGCGGCAGGCTTTAATGCTGTCCTCGCGAACTACCCGAACATCAAGGTCGTCGATGAGCAACCAGGCAACTGGCAGGTTGAAACGGTGGCCAGCCTTTGGCAGGACCTGCTGCAGCGCTTCCCGAACGTCAAAGGTGGATTCTTCCACAGCGATGACATGGCGCTCGCGGCCCGCTCGGTGGTCGAGGCCGCCGGTATGCAGGATCAGGTCAAGATCGTCGGCGTCGACGGTCTGCGAAACGTCTGCGAGGCCATTCTGGCGGACAAGATGACCGCATCGGTCATCAATCCATCAGGACGCATCCACGGCGGTGCTGTTTGGGCCGGATACCTCCACGTTTCCGGCACAGATATGTACAAGAAGGACTACGGCGATTTCCCGAAGTTCATCCGCACAGACGGTGGACCGATCACCAAAGACAACGCGGCAGGCTACATCTGGCTGGGTGACAACCTACAGTACTAGCGCCGATTCTTAGGATTGGGGGTCAATGGTTAGAACTGCACAGCCGGTGGCTGAGGGCTGTGCGTTGAAAAGGGTCGCCGCGTTATGGAAGATCGTGGTTCAGAAACACTGCTCGTTCAATCTCCGACCGGCGACCCTGCAGATGACTCTCAACTCCCCTCGACAGCGCCACTCGAGCCGATCCTCGCCTTGCGCGAGGTGACCAAGCGGTTCGGTGGCGCTGTCGCGCTTAGTGGGGTCGACTTCGATCTCTTGCCGGGCGAAATCCACGGTCTGCTCGGCGAGAACGGCGCTGGCAAGAGCACCTTGATGAAGATTTTGAGCGGAGTGCACTCGCCGGATGACGGCGAGATCATCATCCGCGGGCAATCCGTGAAGTTTCGATCGCCGTCAGATGCGCAGTCACACCGGATTGGCATGATCTACCAAGAGCTCAGCATGATGCCGACGTTGACCGTGGCTGAGAATGTCTTCCTCGGCCGTCAGCCAGTGAACCGGCTTGGACTGGTCGACTGGAAGCGGATGAATGCAGAGGCCGGTGCGCAGTTGCACGAGTTGGGCATCGACATCGATGTGGGGGATCGTCTCGGCGCGCACTCGCTCGGCACGCAACAGCTCATCGAGATCGCGAGAATCGTCTTTTCCGGCGCGGAGATCATCATCCTCGACGAACCGACTTCGGCGCTCTCTGTTCCGGAGGCCGAGCGGTTGTTCGAACTTATGCGGGGCCTGCGGGCACGCGGCAAGAGTCTTGTCTTCATTTCCCACTTCCTCGAAGACGTGCTGGCAGTTGCGGATCGCGTCACGATTCTCAAGAACTCCCGAAGGATCGACACCCTTGTCAACAGCGAATTGACAAAGCACCGGCTGATCGAGCTCATGATTGGCTCGGATGCGACCGCTCTAGCGGAGGGATATGAACGGGGAGTCACACTTCCGGCGCCGTCCACCGCGGCACCTGTGCTCGAGCTCAGGGGTCTTTCAGCGGGCCGAGCATATTCCGGCATATCGCTTCATGTTTGTCCGGGGGAGATCGTCGGCATGTTCGGTTTTCTTGGAGCCGGCATGACCGAAGTCGCTCGGACGCTATTCGGCCAGCTCAAGCCGCAACAAGGCTCAATCGTTCTAGACGGACAGGAGATCGCACCCAAGTCTCCCACCGAAGCAAAGCGACTGGGCATCGCGTACCTGACCGAAAACCGCCGGACGACGATCTTTCCCCGGCACGAAGTCTACAAAAACATCACGCTCGCCCACCTCAATCATTTGGTCAAACCATTGTTCCGCCACACGGACGAGGTGAATGTCGCCGAGCGGCTTGTGAAACGTACCGGTGTGCGGCCGGCAAACGCAAAGATGCGGGCCGGCCATCTGAGCGGTGGCAATCAGCAGAAGGTCGTGCTCGCAAAATGGCTGACGAAGCAACCGAAGTTGTTGATCTTGAATGAGCCGACACGGGGGATGGATGTCGGGGCGAAGCGCGAGGTGCTTGACCTGATCAAAGTGCTCAAATCGGAAGGAGTCGCGATTCTGTTGCTCTCGACTGAACCCGAGACAGTAGTCGCTGAGTCAGATCGCATCCTGGTGATGTCCAAAGGTCGAATTACGAAAGAGTTCGCTGGCGTCCGAGTCAGTAAAGACGCATTGATGGAATTCGCGTAGCGATTTTCTCTGGACGGAGGGGACGACGTGCACATGGAAGGGGTCGGTGGTTCTCGATGGCAGAAGTGAGCGCGCCACCCGGCAGTCGTACTCCAAGTGGTGGCCTCTCACAGGGGGCGCTGCGATGGAGTAGCCGCAATGCGCGGATCCTGGCCCCGACGGCTACGTTCGCAGCGATGTTCGTTTTCTTCAGTTTTGCGACTGACGTATTCTTGACGACCCGGAATCTTCAAAACGTGGTCACGCAGGTCGCGCCGATTGCGGTCGCCGCGACAGGAATTACATTTGTTTTACTCTGCGCGGAGATCGATCTCAGTATCGCGTCAATCTCCACGTTTTCGGGGATTCTCGTTGCGACGTTCTGGATCGGCGAGCGGTATGCAGACTTAGGAAACTGGGGCATTTTGGCCGCCGCGGTTGTCGCGGCCGCGCTCGGTCTGATTAACGGCTTCTTCATCGCTTATGTCGGCATTCCATCCTTCATGATGACACTCGCGATGCTGACCATCGCCCGCGGGCTTTCAACCTACGTCTCCGAAGGGAAGCCGCTCAGTCCGATTCCCACGGTATTGAAAGATCTGGCGAGCGCCGCGAATAGGTTCTACGGCATACCGGTGATTGGAATCTTTGCGCTTGGCGTGCTGATCATCGGCGAGATCATTCTAAGTTACACCAAGTTCGGCCGCTACGTGTTCATGACCGGTGGCAACCGCGAGGCCGCCGAAATGTCCGGTGTCAACACCCGCCAGATCATCATGTTCACCATGATGATCTCGGGTCTCACCGCCGGAATGACGGGCATGCTGTTCGTGGGTCGTCTCAGCAGCGCAAATCCGGCGGCGGGAACCAATGTCTTGATCGACACGATCGCGGCCGTCGTACTCGGTGGCACGTCGCTCTTCGGCGGTGAGGGCGGAATCAAGAACACGGTGCTCGGCCTCTTGATCTTCGCGGTTCTCTCAAATGGTCTCAATCTGTTGCCGAATCTCAGCATTTACTTCAAGGAGGCACTCCAGGGCATCATTTTGCTCTGCGCTTTGCTCCTGAATGTTGTTGCGCTTCGACTCGAGAAGGTGCAAACCCGAACAGAGTAAGTAAGTTTCCACGGGTTGATCCGCATCTCCTTCTTCCAGTGCGGAGAAGGAGGTGTTTTCCTATAGGCGATGGTGTGGCGCTTTCGGTGGGAGGGCTGATATGAGAAGCCAACAAACTGGTGAACTGGGTTCTTTGCTCTCCGCGCTGATCGGCTTCGAGGTGGTCGATCTCACGGTCACCCTGGCCGAAAACCTCCCGGCGGCCTGGCCCACGCATATGCCTTTTCAACGGAAGATTTTCAACTGGTACGCGGAGAAGACCGATCAAACACCGGCTTTGCACAGCATTCGCGGTCCGTATCACACTGCCTGGCTAGCGCTCGACGAACATTGCGGTACTCACATCGATGCCCCGGCCCACTTCATCCCGCCGCCGGACTCCGGTCTTCCCCACGCGAGTGAGATGGGGAACATGACTCTCGAAAAACTCAATCTGTCCAACATGATGGGACCTGCAGCGGTAATTGACGTCACAGAGCTGAACGACACCACCGGCTCCGGCGTCAGCCCGGAGATCACACAGGATCACATTCTGGCGTGGGAAGCCGAGCATGGCGAGTTGATGCCGGGTGAGATTGTGCTCTTTCGCAGCGATTGGGATGAGCGTTATCTCCCGGCGCCCGCCGGAAACGGGTATGCCTTTGATTCGTTCGTGATGAAGCAAGGCTCCGGTTGGCCGACTCCTGGAATTCCAGCGCTCGAGTTACTGCTTGATCGTAAGGTCAAGACGATCGGTGTCGACGGCGTGAGCGTTGGCTCGGCCCACGATGGTGCGCCTCCGCATCAATTCGGACTCGGTCGCGGCATGCTCTACCTGGAGCTCCTGGCGAATCTCAAAGCGTTGCCTGCTCGTGGCGCCTACTTCATCTTCCTGCCGATCAAGATTCGGGGCGGCAGCGCCGGCCCGGGACGCGCGATTGCGCTCGTGCCAAAGAATGCTTGATCTCGTTCGACACAAGAAAAAATCCCCATGCTCGCTCTCGGAAATTCCTGGCGGATTGAGATTGACGGATTGAGCAATCCAGTTGAATTTCCTTCAGCCGAACGCGGACCTCTGGCGCAGCCGCGGCAAAAACAGGGCGGGGCGCTATGGGATAATCCCGAAAGCATGTGACGAGCAATCGGGCTCGCAAAATCAGACTCGAGCGACAGCTCGCACAAGAGGACATCATGGCTGAAGAGCGGTTTTTGATTACCGGCGCGTTTGGTTGCATCGGGGCCTGGGCGGCCAAGCGCTTGATCGACGAAGACGTTCCCGTCTGGAGCTACGATCTTCCCGGCAACCCGCACCGTCTCCGGCTCCTGATGAGCGATGAGCAACTGGCGAACCTCAATGTGATTGAGGGCGACATCACCGATCAAGAGCTCTTTGAGAAGTCCGTGGTCGAGAACGGCGTTACGCATATTCTGCATCTCGCGGCATTGCAGGTGCCGATGGTCCGCGCCAATCCAGTGCTTGGCGCGCGGGTGAATGTGGTCGGCTCGACGATCGTGCTGGAAACCGCAAAACGACACCCCGGTCAAGTGCAGGGAATCTGCTACGCGAGCTCGGTTGCCGTTTACGGCCCGCCGAGTCTCTACCCGGCTGGCGCGATTCAGCACGACGCACCCCACCTCCCGACCACACTCTACGGCGTCCAGAAGATGGCCGATGAGTGGACCGCCAAGGTTTACTGGCAGGACTATGGGCTGCGCACGATCGGCATCCGCCCTTACTTCGTTTACGGACCCGGCCGAGATCAGGGCATGAGCAGCACGCCGACCAAAGCGATGGCCTCGGCGGCCGCGGGCCGTCCCTATCACATCTCATTCAGCGGCACCGCGGTCTATCAGCACGCGGAAGATGTGGCGTCAGTCGCGATTCGCGGCGCCCGAACCAAAGTCGACGGCGCACCTTGCTTCAACCTGGGCGGAACGGTGGCCTCGGTGGAAGACGCCATCGACGCGATCGAAGCCGCCCTTCCCGAGATGGAAGGCAAGATCAGCGCGGAACCGGTGCTGATGCCCTTCCCGGAGGATATGGACGGCGCTCCGCTCGAGGCCGCGATCGGCAAGATCGAGTGGCGTCCGTTCAAGGAAGGCGTTGCCGGCACAATCGAGCATTTCCAGAAGGCGATCGCGGACGACCGGATCGATATCGACCGCGCGGTCGCTTAGGCCAGTTTCCGTCTCCTGGGTAGGGAGAGGAGCCAGGGTTGGGGGCATTCCGTCATGGCCAACGTAGGTCTGGGCCGCCTGAACGGCAAATCGTGTGTTGTTACCGGCGCCGCTTTTGGCATCGGTCGAGCGACCGCCGAGCTGTTCGCACGTGAAGGCGCTCAGCTGATCGTAACAGATATCCAGGAAGCCCCGCTGCTGGCGTTTCGCGACGAGCTGCGCGTGATTGGCGCCGAGGTTGAGGCGGTTGTTGGCGATGTCTCCGTCGTCGAGGACTCCCGTGCGATGATCGACGCCGCAATCTCGCACTACGGTCGAATCGACGGGCTCGTGGCAAATGCGGGGATCATCGAGCTCGGCGATTTAATGGAGTCCAGTGTTGAAATCTGGGACCGGATGATGGCGGTCGACGGGCGAGGGATGTGGCTCACGTGCAAATTCGCGGTCGAGGAGATGCTGAAAACGGGCGGCGGCTCGATCGTTTGCCTCTCATCAATCTCGGGAGTTGAGGGGCAGAAGCGGCAATCGACCTACGGTCCAGCCAAATTCGTCGCTTCCGGCATCACCAAGCATCTCGCGGTCGAGTGGGCCGATCGGGGAATTCGCGTCAATGCCGTTGCGCCCGGCACGATCCGGACCGAGCGCGTGAAGCGGCTGCCAGACGAACCGGGTGGAGTCGAATATCTGCAGGCAATCGAGAAGATGCATCCGATGGGGCGAATCGGCGAGCCGTCGGAAGTCGCCCAGGCGATTCTCTTCCTCGCATCGGACGATTCCTCGTTCATCACCGGCGCGATTCTGCCGGTTGACGGCGGTTATCTGGCGCAGTAGCGCCGGAGGTCACTCGTGACGAGCTCGCCGCAGGATGGGTTGCCTCCCGAGTTCGACGGCGGCGATCTCGAAGCGCGGGTGCGCACCGAGATCGCGCGATCGAACCGCAAGCTCATGGTGCTCGACGACGATCCCACCGGCGTGCAGACGGTGCACGACATCGCGGTGCTCGCCCGATGGCAACCAGACGACATTGCAAACGAGCTGCGACGCAATACTGATGCCTTTTTCGTGCTGACGAACTCCCGGGCATTTCCTGAAGCCGGCGCGATCGCACGCAATCGCGAAGTGGTACGGAACCTCAAGGCTGCAGTGAGTGTGACCGGTGTGACCGTGGCGATCGCTAGCCGTAGCGATTCCACCCTCCGCGGTCACTTTCCGGCTGAAACGGATGTTATCGCGGAAGAGCTCGGCGGGGTCGATGGCATCCTGCTCTGCCCAGCTTTTTTCGAGGGCGGCCGGGTAACGATCGACGACATTCACTATCTCAAGGATCGCGATCGGTATCTGCCCGTGGCTGAGACTGAATTCGCGAGTGATTCCACCTTTGGCTTCAGCCACTCGAATCTCCGCGAGTGGGTCGAGGAGAAGACGACAGGCCGCGTCAAGGCAGGAAACGTCGCATCCATTTCAATCACCGATATCCGTGGTGGCGGTCCGGATCGCGTGGCACATCTTCTTGCACAGGTCCATGATGGCCGACCCGTTGTCGTGAATGCGGCGGGTTATCGCGACCTCTGGGTTGTGGTCCTCGGCCTCCTGAAAACGGAAGCGACAGGCAAGCGCTTCGTTTACCGAACTGGAGCGTCGTTTGTGCGGGCTCGCGCCGGTGTCCCGGAGCGGTCATTGCTTTCGCGGAGCGAGCTTCTCGGCAGTATGGCGCCGCCTTACGTCTCTGGTTTGGTAGTCATTGGATCTCACGTGCGTCGGACCAGCGAGCAACTCGCGCGGCTCCTGTCACTTCCGAAACTGGCTGAGATCGAGATCAGTATCCCGGACCTACTCGCCGGCGGAACCATCCGGCGCAATCAAATTCGCGACGCTTCCGACGCCGCCCAGGCCGCACTTCGGCACGGGTTAACGCCCGTCATCTTCACGTCACGCAAGGTGGTGACTGCAGACGATGGACAGCTCACGAGCGCCCGATTGATTTCCAAAGGACTGGTCGAGATCGTGGCCGGAATCGAGCATCGACCATCGTTTATCGTTGCAAAGGGTGGGATCACCTCGAGCGATATCGGGACCGACGCGCTCGGGGTCAGGCGCGCGCTGGTGCTCGGTCAAATCCGGCCGGGAATTCCAGTTTGGCGGCTCGGCGACGAAACCCGATATCCGAATCTCCCGTACATCGTTTTCCCCGGCAATGTCGGGGGGCCGGAAACGCTGGCTGAGGTCGTCACCGAGCTGCGAGGCCGGTAACTCGCAGAACCGCCGACAACCTGATGGCCAACGTGGCTGAGCAGAACGAGTCAAACGTATACTGCCGGCATGTTGCCTGCTCCTACACCTCGTACCACCGCGAGAAGAACGCGAATCACCACCCGGCCGCGGGTGATCTATGGGTCGCCATTGCAGGGTCCGCGGGTGATCAAGCCACCCGCCCGCCGGTGGATTCTTGGATCGATTTCTGCCCTGCTGATTGCGGCTGTGCTCGGTTACGAGATGCAGGGGCTGAACAAGCTGCGTGCGGAACCGATCATCGGGGCCGATTACGTGCAGATTTCCGAGTATGTCGCGGCTCGTCACAAGCCGGGCGAGGCCATTCTCACCGCGCTGCCAGCGCCGGTTTTTCTCGCCATGGGATCCAGAGACGACATCATCTTCCTGCCGAGTCCTCTCGACCGCGAACGAGCGCAACGCTACACCCGGATCCTGGATGACGGGCGGTACGTCGACTATTGGACAGGATCGGATTCCGTGGTCAATGTCGCCGGGCTATGCAACACATTACTGACAACGCCGGATGTTTGGATCGTGCTCGACGATGCGCGGCTCAAGGCGGACTGGGCATACCAGGGCCCGATGGCCGAAGTCATTTACGGAATGACCTATGTCCAGTTCTCAGGGGATGCTGGAGCGCAGGTGAGAAGAGTCACACCCTTACCAGGTCGTCACGCGGCGGCGGAACAGATTTGCGATGCAGCAAGGGCCGGCCTGCCACTTCCAAACGTAACAGTCTCGGGTAATCCCTAACCGGCATTCCGCAACTTGCTCCAATGAATCCAACATATTCAATGAAACTACTGTTTTAGAGGTCACATACCTGATGATACTTATCATCCAAACTACCAATTGCCCGGGAAATATTTGACGGACCCGTTCCGGCGCTTGTAATGTTCAGTTAAATGATTAAGACATTGCAAACGGCGGCCGACGAAACTGGCACGGCCGAAATCCCCGCCGACTCGGATTCCGAGCCCCGATCATATTCAGGGTTTGTATTCCTCATTTTCGGTGCTTACTTGGCCTTTGCGACGATCCTTTTCTATGTCCGGGGATTCAAGAATCTCTCTCCAGACCGGTGGGCGCCTTTCCTCTTCCTCGCCGCTCTGGCACTGGGTCGCGGCCGCACGTTTGTTCGGGACTGGACACCTTTCGTTCTTCTGTTTTTTGGTTACGAGTACATGCGTGGTGTCGCCGGCGAATTTGCCGACATGGGCCTTTCGACCACCGCGGACCACGGCAACATCAAAATTGATTACCTCTTGGACTCCGAGCGGTGGTTCTTTCGCGGCACCATTCCATCGCTTTGGCTCCAAAAACACCTCTACACTCCCGGAACGACACACTGGTATGACGTGATGTCGGGCGCCGTTTACCTTTTGCATTTTGTCTTCCCGCTCGTGTTTGCGTTCGTTCTCTGGCTCAGAAACAAAGACCATTACTGGCGTTTCGTTATCACGCTGATCATCATGAGTTACGTCGCGTTCGTCTTTTTCTTTTTGCTTCCCTCAGCACCCCCGTGGCTTGCGAACGATTGGGGCATCATCGAAGGACTCGAGAGGCCGTCCCATCAGGCGTATCGCGCGCTGATGCCAAATCGAGCGGACAATTTCAATACGTTTCAGATCTGGACGAAAGCAAGTGCGAACCCGGTAGCACCGTTCCCATCGCTTCACACCGCCTTTCCCTGGCTAGTTCTTCTCTATGCAGTCAAATTCTTCGGCCGGAAGGGGCTACTGTTCCTACCTTACAACGCCGCCGTTTGGTTCGCGATCACCTATCTTGGTCTGCACTGGGTGGTCGATATCTTCGCCGGGATCGCGCTCGCGACCGGCGCATTCATTTTGATTAATTGCCTCTGGCCAAGATTGTCCACTGCGAATTCAGTTTCATTGCTTGCCCCGCTCATCGAGATCGCCAACAACTCGCGACGTAAGGTGAACCGTTCGGTTCTATCCTGGCAATCGGATCTCACATCTCGGACCTGGTTTTGCGACGCGAAGGGTGTTGCAGCAACCGTCGTTGTGACCGGGGTGATCTTCTTTGGCTTGCTCGAGGGGGCAAGCGTCCTCGGAATCGATTCCGCGATCCAGTTTTATCCACTTTATGGATTACTAGGCAATCAAATTCGAAATGGAGATCTCCCCTTCTGGAACAACCACATCTACGGCGGGATGCCTTTGATCGCCGACCCGCAGTCAGGCTGGATGTACCTTCCTGCAATGTTGGCGTTCTTGATCACTCCCATCTATATCGCAATCAAACTTTTCATGGTGTTCCACTTACTTCTGACTGGCTTGGCGACCTATGTTCTGGGTCGACTCCTCGGATTCGGGTGGCTGGCCGCCGCCGCAACCGTTGTCGCCTATCAGTTATCAGGATGGATGGTCTTTCGATCGGGCTGCTGCACCGTCGAGCTCGACGTTGCCGCGTGGCTGCCAGTTGCGCTCGTCGGAGTCGAGCTCATTGCGAGGGCGCGATCACTTCTCCCGGGTCTGGCTGCATGCGGACTGGCGGGTTTTGCCTCCGCTCAGATATTGGCCGCCTGGACGGGACAAGGAAGTTACTACACTGGTCTGATGATCGGTGGATACCTGGTTTATCGCGTCCTGATTGATCCACCGGCGCCAAAACCTAGCATCCTCAACCGAGCACTGTCGCTGACGACCTACGGGCTTGGCACCGGTTGCCTGGCCGTTTGTCTCTCTGCCGCCGCATTGCTTCCACGACTCAAGTTTGTGCAGGTGTCGAATCTGGCCAACGGGTATCCATGGGAGGGTGTACATGGCGGCTTTTCTGGGATATGGGGCGCCTTAAGCCAACTCCTTGGCCGTAGTACTAGTTATCTGGGTGCAACTTCTTTTGCGCTGGCGCTGACCGGCTTGGCTTTGGCCAAGTTGCGATTCGCCACACCATTTTTTGCGGGTGTGGCGGTGTTCGCCGTCATTCTCACGCTCACCGAACCAACGCTCGTGCACCGCATCTTCTATCTCCTGCCACGATTTGAAGAGCTCAATCGAAACCAACCTCAACGCGTGTTGATTGTGGTTTACCTTGCGATCGCATTAATCGTAGGTGCGGCGATCGAATCGTTGCCCAAGCAGCGGTTGGCAGTTTCAAGGTCCTGGTTGCTGTGGGTTCCCACTGCGCTTGCAATCGCACTGGTTATTCGAGCCGAACAATTCTCGACGGCGGTTCCCCAGTCTTCAGTCATTGCCGTCATTGCAGTATCAGTCGTCGCCCTAGCGGGATCACTCTTGCCTCTTCCTGAGCTTCGAAAGGCGATGCCATTGCTAATCATCGTGATTCTGCTGGCAGATCTCCTGACTTCAAATTCGTCCGCGATGAAGCGATACATGAAATCCGACGGAGTTGCAAAAGTCGAGCTCGACAGCTACTACGACGTTGCTCCAGCGGCACAGTTCTTGTCCTCGATCGAGAACGCGGCGCCCTATCGGTATTTTGGATACGACGCGGCGATCGCCGGGAAGAATGGAGTACTCTACCGGTACTCATTCGAAGAACGGGAGACGGCCGATCTTGCAGTCAACAATCGTGCTGCATTGCTTGGGCTCGAAGATATCCAGGGAGGAAACGCACCTGTCCATATCGCCCTATATGATGACCTGATCGCTGCCGCGAATGGAAGGATAATTAGCTATCACGACACCAACATCACCGCCGTCGGCATCAATTCCCCGATAATCGACTTGCTTAACGTCCGCTATCTCATTGTGCCTGCCGCGGTCGCTCCGGGCCGACCCGATCTGCTTCACCTTAATCAACAGATGCCCACGGTCTATCTTGACGAACAGGTGCGAATCTTGGAAAACACCAATGCGCTTCCGCGTGCCTGGATTGTGCATGAAGCACGCACCGTTTCCGCGGAGGAGAGCCTGAGACTGATCGAGAGCGGTGAGGTGGACCCTAGGCAGGTTGCGCTGCTGGAAACCGAAGCGCCGGCGATCGGGTCTTCGCCCGCGCCAGATCAAGACATCGCTACGATCACCCGTCGTTCCAGCGGTTCGATCGTCGTTGAAACCCAAACAAGCGTCGACAGCCTACTTGTCCTCAGCGAGATAGTTTATCCAGATTGGCACGCCTACATTGATGGCGTTCGAATGCCAGTACTCACGGTCGATCATGCTTTGCGCGGTGTGGCAATACCCGCGGGAAGCCACTCGGTGGAGTTTCGCTATGAATCGGTCAGACTAAGGGCCGGCCTCGCGTTATCCATTGTCACCTATGTGTTGCTTGCTGGGGTTTGGATCGTAGCAGGAATGGTTTCGCTCCGAAATCGCAGGAATCGCGCTCCTCGCCTGACCTTGTGATCCGGCTGCCGTTCGCAAAATTCCTGCAGCTGCCTACAATTCATTAATCAAGAGATCCAGACAATCTGCAGCGCGTTATGCCGGTTAGCTGTTGAGCGCCGGTTCACCCGACGAGGTGCACGCTTGGCTAACATTTGCTTCGTCATCGGAAAATATCTTTGCGGCATTTTGTGCTCCGATGCGCAGTGACCGAACGACGATCGGGTGTTCATATGGAGCGGTCACGAACGAGACTTGCGGCGTCGAATCTTCCCGAACTGGAGTCTGTCGGCGAACAGCACAGCGCCGACGGGTTCATTGCGTACACCGCAATCCTTGTGCGAAGAGCCAACGAAGCGTAGGTCGCGACCTCGGGAATCCGCTGACGGCTCCACGCCCTCTGAATCGATGAGCCAGAACCGTCAGTTGACCAAACACCGGGCGGTGGAACGTCATTACCACGCGGACTCAATCGGCTTGTTGGTATTGACGCCGTTCATCGGGGACACGTTGTAGACGCGGTTTACGTCCTGGGCCTGATTGAGAAGCACGGATCTTCTGACACAGTTCATACCGTGGTACGCCTTCCTCGGCCAGCAGCCGCGTCAATTCAACATACAGCGGGGGCAGTTCTCGCCGCGGCGGGTAGTATCAAACTCAAACAGACTCGTTTGCCGACCCCAGTCGAGGAATCACCCCGGTTGTTCGGCATTCAGGGGGCAACCGCACGCTCGTGACTGGAAATGCAGTACTCGAGTGCTCTGAACTTGTCAGGGTTGAATGGAAGAGTCGACATTTGGTCCGAGGAAAGCCTCTGACGATTTCAGTTTGTGTTACTCAAGAACCAGGAAATTGCCTCCGTTATGGTAAAATGACCGACGCTCTGACCGTTACAAAAGAATCCCAGCTCATTTGTGACGCCGCTCTGAATTCGAAAGGCCATCGAGAACAGGTTGATGACCACCGGAGAACCTTCACTTGCGCTCGTGATCCCGGCGTACAACGAAGCAGCTCGGATTGGAGAAACGATCGCTGAAGCCTGGTCCTATCTTTCCTCTCAGCCCTATTCTGCTGAGTTGATCGTGGTCGATGACGGCAGTTCAGATTCCACTGCCGAGATCGCACGTGAATTCATAGCTCAACACCCCGGACCGGTGGTTGTCACCATCCCCCACGGCGGCAAAGCAGCCGCGCTTCGAGCCGGGATGCTGCTGGCGGAATGCGATCTGATCGCATTCACGGACGCGGATTTGGCAACCCCCCTCGCTTATCTGGCTGATTTGCGCGAAGCAGTCGCCACCGGCAGCGATATCGCGATCGGGTCGCGCGAAGGGGTCGGTTCAAGGCGCATCGGGGAGCCATTTCACCGCCATTTCATGGGCCGCATCTTCAACGGGCTGGTTCGCACACTTGTTTTGAAGGGCATTCAGGACACGCAGTGCGGGTTCAAGCTCTTCACAAAATCGGCGGCAGAGGAACTGTTGAAACGCTCCCTGTTGTATACGGAACCGGGCATGACGGTTACGGGACCGAGGGTGACGGCCTATGACGTCGAACTCCTTGTGATCGCACGCCGGCTAGGGCTCAAGATCAGCAGCGTGCCGGTCGTCTGGACGTTCGGCGCCGGCAGCTCGGTCAATCCGATTCGCGATACGTTGCAGAATCTCAAGGATATCGCGCAAGTGAAGTGGTATGACATCGGAGGACGGTACAGCAAGCCCGCTCCACGATTCTTGCTTAGCTCAGACGATGATTGAATCTCCGTCGCTTGCCGAAGGCGGAACGAGCCCGGCTGTATCGCCATCTGTCGTTGATGGGCGAGGCCGTTTTCCACCGGCGCTTCGCGAGTGCCGTTCCGATCTCTTCGGACTCCTCGGACTCTCCTTCTTTCTCATCATCGCTCTGGCAGCGAGGTTCAGCGCAGACGGTTGGATGACTCGGGTCGATCTCTTGACCCAGTTCATCCCGTGGTCGACGTTTCTCGGTGAACAACTCCGCGAATTCAACGTTCCAGGCTGGGACCCCTTTCTCTTCAGCGGTCGGCCGTTCGCGGGCGATCCCCAGTCCGGCTGGATGTATTTGCCCACGATGATCTCGTTTGTGCTCTTTTCACCGCTGACCGCCTGGAAGTCATTCATCGTCATTCAGATGGCAGCCGGCGCATTCGGAACGTACGCGTTGATCCGGGTCCTCGGGATGGGTCCGCTGGCCGCGGTTGGAGGCGCGACGGCATTCGCATGCGGTCCCTTCCTCCATTTCAACACGTATTGCTGCACCGTCTACGGCGAAGCGACCACCTGGACTCCTATCGCGTTGCTCGGGGTCGAGCTGACGCTACGGGGCAAGAGCTGGCCCGGCCGCGGTTGCGGCGTGGTCGTCACCGGCATCGCGATCAGCCAATTTTTGTCCGGGTACGTTGGTCAAGGCACGTACTACGCGGCGTTGCTGACCGGTTCGTATATCGCTTATCGTACGCTGATTGACCCACCGATCAAACTGGATATCCGGCAGCGGGCGATTGCGTTCGCCGCCGCCGGCGCCTCGTCACTGGCGATGGGAGTCGGCTTGGGTGCGGCAGGCATCCTGATTCGGCTCGACGCCAATCGTTACTCCAATATTCAGGGCGGCGACTACTCGGAGGTTCAAGACGTAAGCGAAAACCGGGCGTACGACATCCCGTATCTTCTGGACCGGCTGCTTTCGGACAACTTTTCGCAGCATCGGCGCGAATATCTGACAATCGGAGCCGTCGTTCTGGCCGTGATCGGCGCGATCTACGCGTTCCGGAAATTTGGCGTGCCTTATTTCGTTGGACTTACAGCGGCGTGCGTCGTGCTGGCAACGGACGAGACACCGTTCCATGCAGTGTTGTACACCCTATTGCCGCGATTCCAGAGCATCCACGAGCATGCGGAAAACCGCATCTATGCGGTCATGCTCATCGCCCCGGCGGTGCTCGCGGCGGCGGGAATCGAGTCGCTTAAGAACAGGCGTCTTGAGCATTGGCAGTTCGCATTGCTCGTTGTTCCCCTGGGTCTCCTGGTTTTCGTCGACGACTATATCGGCGATAGTGGTCTTGGGATCGAGCGGAGCATTTTCGTGGGCGCGATTGTCGTCACCGTGGCGGCCGTTGCTCAGGCGCTGGTCACACGAGGAACGTTCCTCGGAAGTCGTGAGCGTTTGCGGCCGATCGCGAACGCGATTGCACCGGTAATCCTGATTCTGACACTCTTTTACTTCCCGACCGGCCGTGAAATCAAGGACCAGATTCAAGACCCGCCTGCCAGAGCACAGGGTGTCCGCGCGGACGAAGTCACCGCTCAAACGACCGATCCTGGAGGCGCCGGCGAATATCTCCAGTCGGTTCAATCCACGACGCTCGAACCGATCCGGTTTTTCGGTTATGCCCCGGACAACATCCGGACCCGTGCATTCGAAGCAGGAACCAGCTATCACGCGGTGCAAAAAGTGCAGTTCTATCAACGGCTACTGAATGAAGCGCGCCCAATGCGCCTCGAGCTCTATTCCGTTCAGGGCTACGACCCGATGCAGATCCAGCGCTATGTCTGGTTCCTGGAAGGCGTCAATGGAATCCAGCTCAATTATCACGATGCCTATGTCAGGCCAACCGGGATCGATTCGCCGCTCCTGGGATTTCTTCGCGTTCAATACTTCATTGCGCCACATCAGATCGCGAAATCTCCGTTTCAGAAACCGGTCACCGAACTGGTTCGTGGGTCCCGGATCGTTTTCTCCAACACGCTGATCGATGTGATCGAGATTCCTACCATGCCCTATGCGAGCATCGTCCATCAGGCCGTGGAGATTCCTGAGAGCCAGGTGATGACGACCCTGCTCAATGCTACCTACGATCCTCTGACAACCGTGATCATTGAAAGCGCGCCCCCGAATCTCGATGCCCAGGCGCCCGCTTCGGGAGACCAGGTTAGCGTTGTTTCGTACGAGCCGGATGAGATCACACTCTCCGCAACGGCAGCCGGGGACGGGATGCTCGTGATCAGCGAGGTCTATTTCCCCGGGTGGCGGGCCTATGTGGATGGCGAGGAAGTCGATATTTTCCCGTCAAATTACATTCAGCGTGGAGTCGCTTTGCCGGCCGGAGAGCACACCGTCGTATTTCGCTACGATCCGCTCTCGTTGAAGGTTGGACTCTGGTTGACGGCAGTGAGTGTTGTGGCGGCACTGTCGATCTTGATCGCCGCCGGATACGTCCAGATCAAGCGCCGGATTGCCGCCGACGCTTCAACCGCCGGGTCTGCTTAACCGAATCGGGCCGGATTACTCTTGAGTCAAAAAGAGACCCCGTCCGGATCGTTCTGTTCGCACAACACTTGGGTCTGACCTATCCTGTTGTTGGAACAACCATGAACCTCAGCTCTGGATCTCGGAACGACACGTCGCCGACGCCCCTGTTCATCAAGCTCAGTCGCACCGAATCCGAGCCATCAGGGCAGAGCGCCGCTACCTGAGCAGTTCGCCAGAGCTCACTTGTTCCGGTTTGTTGAACGAGCTCCACCTCCTCCGTTACGAGGCGTGTACCGGCCGCCGAAAGGCAAGTCACGCTCACTTTCACCAGCGAGGCAGAAATCCCCGTTTTCAAGTCAACCGACAACGTCGCCAGCGAAGGCGCGCCGGTGAGATCGACGAGCACAAAGGCCTCGCGCCCTTTCGCCGACTGATTCGTAATGGTCATTTCCGCAGCGCCGCTCACTCCGGTAGATGTCACCGATGCGCCGTCCTCGGGCAAGACCCAGCCACCTTCGATCTTCTCAAAGCTGCTGTCAAGTTGAACCGGCGTGCCGATTTGGGCGTTGGGACGCGCATAAAGGTCAAGATTGACCTGTGATCTAGGCGTTGGGTATTCGCTGTGCAGGATTCGCGTGTATCCCGCCCGCCGAATGGCGGCATGGACATCTCCCTCTCCTTCGCGAAGAGAATAGAGATACCAGACGAGGTCGTTCTCCGGCGTTGGCGGAAGACTCTCGCTAAGGCGACCGGCCGGCAAATCTAATGTTCTCGACAGTCCGACCTCGGGAATGACGCCATTCGTCAGTTCCGCATCGAGATAGCCATCTCGTATGGTTATGACCCGCATGCCATCGAGCAGACCCGGATGATAAACATCAATCAGGGTGTCCGCCGCCCCCGCATAGGAGTAGGTGATCAAGGGAATGTCGAGCGGAGAGACGACTTCAGCATCCGCGGCGGCGGATCGCCATTCTTCTTTGACAGCACCGTCGTAAAGCACACCGATTGTCGAAGATTGCACGATCAGGAGAATTGCCAAACTCGCCGCACCCACGAGCTTGACGAATCGACTGGTTCTCGCGCTGAATGCCGCCCCCACAAGCGCTGCCCAACCGAGCACCGTTGCCAACACGGTGCGTTCTGCAAAGCCAGGGCTGACAAGGCTCACCCAAACGCCGATCACCATCGTGCTTAACAGGCCGCCGATGACAAGCATCGCTTCCCACCGCCGCCACAGACCCTTGATCCCCAACAGTACGACCGGCAGCGCCCCGATGAGCATGAACGGTCTGAAGACCGGCCATCGATTCCAAAGTGTCGCCCGGAGGCTTTGGAAATAGGAGTCGTCACCGCCGAACCCGATGACGGAAAGCAGCGCCGAGGTAATGCTCGATTGATCGACGGCGAGGTAACTCTCCTGTCGCTCAACCAGATCCGCGGCATCGATCGAGGCCAGAACCTGCGGCGCCCATGGCAGATAGGCGACCACCGCCAAACCACCCGCAATAAGCAATGGTTGGGATGCACGCCGGTTGCGAAAGAGCTGGACCAGGATGAACACCGCCTGCGGCGCCAGCGCAAACCCGGAGGAGTAGTCAGACCACAACGCGAGCGCAACTGACACCCCGTAGAGCGCTGCCCATCCCCAGTGCGACCTCTGATGAAATAGAACCAGCGAAAGAAACGAGAGGGTCACAAAGAGAACGACGAGAGAATACATTCTGGCTTCTTGCGAGTAATAGAGATGGAGCGGCGACAGCGCAAGCACAAGCGACGCGACGAATGCCGCACGGCGATCGAGCATCCTTGCGACCAAGATATAGAAGAGCGGGATTGTCGCGATTCCGGCAATAACGCTTACCCATCGCCCCGCGGTTTCGCTCGCCGTGAATAGATCGCTTGCTTTGACCAGCGAAAAATAGAGCGGAGGGTGCGGACTGTAAAACCCCTCGAACCCTGCAACAGCCCTCCATGGTTGTTTCGAATAGAGAACGGTCAGGCCCTCATCAAACCAAAGACCGAGGCGATCCAGGTGCGCGAGTCGCAAAAGTGACCCAAGCAGCACGACCGTAACAAGTCCCGCGGTGGCGACGGCTCGAGTGCTCAGCCATGCGGGCAGAGCTCCCTCGAGCGATCGTCCAGCGACACGATCTTCCAGCCAATTGAGTCCGGGAACACGCGGAGCAGGCACCAACACCCTCTGCCTTGGTGATGACAGTTGCGTCCGAGCCGAGCCGGCGACAGCGTGCGCGGCACTCACTTGCGTCCGGTGTCGAATGGATTGGACGATCGGGAAGGGGTAGGCGACCAAGTCATACACGAGCAGAACAAGCAGCATCAGCCCAAGCGGGTGAATGTGCAGGAGGTAGCGCTCGCTCTGGACCGTGGCGAGGGTGGCCACAGCGACGATCGGCAGCCAGTAGAGCACCAGAAGCGCGGTCAGCGTTCGTTTTCGCTCGAAGGCAATCCGGCTGGTTGGAAGCTCTCCGAGGAAGTAGCGACCGATCAAGACACACGTTGCGCCCAATACGACCGCGGGCAGCACCACTCCGAAGTCGGACCATTCAAACAGTAGCGTCCAGGATCTCAACGTCGGATGGAGAATCTGATCGGATGAGAATAAGAAATCCCCAACAAAGGAGACTCCGGGCAATGACTGGGATGCTGATTTCCCAGGCGGGGACACAAGGCGGTTCAGACCCAGGAGCATGACCGGCGCGCCACCACAGGCGATCAGTGCAACCGCCAGATCGCGTCGTTTGGTCAGAAGCTCTATTCCATAGATCAGTGCGGACGCGATCGCCATCCCTGGCAAAAGCAGGCAGATGCCAACATGCGTGAAGACTCCGAGCCAGAAGGCCACAACCAGGGTCAGAAGCTCCCGTTGCTTAGGCGGACGAAGCAGTGACCGCATGAAGAGCCAGATCACAAGGAGCGAAAGGCATTGCAGGAGCGCGTACATGCGCACCATGCCGCTCCACTGCACGCTGGACGGATCGGCGGCAAGGAACAACGCGACCACAAAACCCGCGGCCGCGCTCCGGGTCAGTTCGCGCCCGAGCTTGAACATCAGGAAGACCGAAACGGTTCCAGCGATCACGCTCAAGAATCGCAGTGGCAGGAGATTTCCGTAATCGCCCCAACCGAACTTGATCACCGGCGCAAGCAGATAGGAGATCGTGGCGCCCTGCAAATAAAGCGTGTCCGAGGGAAAGAGAGGGAATCCTTTTTCCGCGACCATCTCAGCCGCCATAACACTGGCGGCCTCGTCAACGTGCGAGGAGAGGTGCTGCGCGGCGGAAAAGCGCAACAGGAACGCCCCGGCGACAACCGCGATCATAGCGATCGGGATCCACGCGTTTGCTCGTACGCTGTCGTCTGTCCGATCGTACTCTGAGGATTCTGGCTTCCCTGATCGGATCCACCACGAGCGCAGGCCAGAGGTGCCGAACACTGGATCTCCGATCTGGGCGGCTACTGCCAGTTCGTCGACCGTGGTGGTTAACGTTGATCCACCGTCCGCGGTGTCGATCATCGATCCCTTTCCCGTGTCTGCCATCAGAACCCATTTGGGCAACCGTTGCCTCAGCAACAATCTCCCTGTCGTTCAGCCGGCGCAAAGCGCACGGCAACACGGAAACGCATTGACTTCGAACGGAACGAGTATCCGGCGCCACGCTCGACACCGGCCCGTTGCGAATAAGCGCCAACCAGAAAAGATGGGACCAAGCTGTTCCACCCTGTCAACCGGCTGATTGTACCCGTCATGTGCTCCATGCGGCGATGTGAATCGCGGATCCGGCGGTCGACCGCAAAGCGCATTCCCGCTACCATTGATTGACTTGTGAAGGAGAACACGGACTATGGCGCTTGATCCGCCGGCCGATGCATCCGGTGGCCTTCCAGCACGACGACGGCCGCTCAAGGTTGGTCTTCATCTTCCGGAGATCGAACGGATCGCGCCCTGGCGCGACCAGGCAGAAATGTGCCTGCTGGCCGAGGATGTGGGGTTCGATTCAATCTGGGTTCCGGATCACCTGATCTATCGAGGTCCTGGCTCGGAACCGAGTGGTCCCTGGGAATGCTGGTCGATCTTGTCCGCGGTGGCCGCTATCACCAAGCGCGTCGAGCTCGGTCCGTTGGTGCTTTGCACGTCGTTTCGAAATCCGGCGCTCATTGCCAAAATGGCGGATACCGTCGACGAGATCAGCGGGGGCCGCCTTATTCTTGGACTGGGAGCGGGATGGAACGAGCCGGAGTACACCGCCTTTGGCTACCCATTCGACGAGCGAGTCGGCCGCTTTTTCGAGTCGTTCACCATCATTCGGACGTTGCTGCGCGACGGTGAGATCGACTATTCCGGCAAGTACTTCACCCTTCGCGAGTGCGAATTGCGACCACGCGGGCCCCGATCCGATGGGCCGCCGCTCATGATCGGCGCTCGCGGCGAGCAGATGCTGCGGGCAACCTTGCCGTATGTCGACTACTGGAACGGTTGGCACGCATGGAGCGGCAATTCGGTCGAGGGATATCGACCGTGGCAGGAGTTTGTCGATCGAGTCTGCCTTGGAGTCGGCCGGGCACCGGCATCCCTCCCACGAACGATGGCAGTGCTCATCCATATGCCCGACAGCGACGGGAAACATGATGCGCGATCGCGGCCGATCTCCGGAACCGCGGAACAGCTTGCAGACACGCTGCGCGCCTTCGCCCGGGTGGGAGTCAGCCATGTTCAAGTTGTACTGAGCCCGAACACCACCGGAGCGATCGAGCAATTCGCCCCAGTGCTCGAGCAACTCGACCAATTTTGAAGATGGGAGTCAAGCAAGACTGTGTCAGCCCAATCCAAAAGTAAGCGGCCCGTTGAAATCGGTCTTTTCATTACCGCGATGGTCGGGGGCATGCGGGACGGCGCACTGCGCTGGAATGATCTCAAGGCGATGGCAACCCGTGCCGAGGAGATCGGATTCGACTCGTTCTGGTTGCCCGATCACCTGATCTTCAAAAACCCGAACGAACAACCGCACGGACCCTGGGAATGCTGGTCATTGCTTTCCGCGGTGGCCGCGTCGACCTCGCGGCTTAAACTGGGTACCTTGGTGGTTTGCGCCGGCTTTCGTAATCCGGCCTTGCTGGCGAAGATGGCCGACACTGTCGATGAGATCAGCGGGGGACGACTGATCCTGGGGCTGGGAGCTGGATGGCACGAACCGGAGTATGCAGCCTTCGGTTATCCGTTCGAGAACCGGTTCGCACGCTTCGAGGAGTCGCTCAAGATCATCCGGACGCTCTTGCGAGAAGGGCGGATCGACCACGAGGGCGAGTTCTACACGATGCGTGACTGTGAATTGAGACCCAGGGGGTCGCGTCCCGAAGGACCGCCGATACTGATCGGAGCGCTTGCCACCAAACCACGCATGCTCCGACTCACCGCACAATACGCGGATCTTTGGAACGGTTGGCTGCTTTTTGGGCGCAGTCACCCCGACGAAGTGCCGCCGCTGACCGCCGCGCTCGACTCCGCGTGCACCACGGCCGGCCGCGATCCCGGCACGATCGACCGCACAATCGGGATCATGGTCGACCAACGCCCAGGAGCGGTACGGGGATCGAAGGTGGGCGCTTCACAGCCACTGGCGGGAACGCCAGAGGAGATTGCCGAGGGTATTCGTGCGATCGCGGCGCACGGCATCTCGCAGATTCAGATCGTGCCCGTCGTGCAGGGCGTCGCCGGCGTTGAAGCGTTCGCGCCCGTGCTCGAATCGCTGGACCGAGGCTAGGTGCTCCGGAAACGACTTCACTACGTGCTGAAATCAAGCGCCACTTCAGATCATGGCCGCACGCGCGTCAAGCAGCGACCAACGTTCGGGCGATGCCGCGTGCCCATTCACGAATCTCTTCCCAATTGCGAAAGTCGCCGGTCGGAGCGTGAACAACTTTGGTCACAAGCTTCTCTTTGAGCCCAAGCTCCGATGGCTGCAAGGCGCCAGCGAAGATTCGATGCTCCTCCGCGCCCGTTTCGGCGACCAATTTGGTCACCAAATGCTCGTCGATCGCGCTCTTCGCGTTTCCATCGCCCAACGGCCCGCTGCTGAAGAGAAAGACCTTTCGATCGCTCAATTGCGTTAGGTTGTCTTCGACGAACCGCATTGCCTCAGGCAACCAGTGACCGATGTAGACGGCGCTGCCGAGCACCATCGCGTCATAGCTGTCCAGCGAAACCGGCTCGCCAATCTTCTTGAGATCGACATCAATCTCATGAGCCCGAAGCTCGGTCGCGATTGCGTCTGCAATTCCGTGTGTGCTGCCGTGCCGGCTGGCCGAAATGACGAGTGCTCGCATTGCTTTCTCCCGATCTCATTCGCGGCGCACCAGGAAGCCGAAGTGGTGGCGATGCACCCGCATCTACAAGCTAGCGTCGCAGGCATCACATCAGCATCCCGCCGCATGAGGAGAACATTGCAAAACCGCACGGCGAGCCCAACGCGGCCCGTGTCACGGTTGGTGACCCATCTGATCGTCGAGTGAGTCAGTTTGAGGATGCAGCGGAGTTTGAGCTCGCTACAGAATCGACTTTGCGATCTCCATGAACCTGCAGATCGCAGCGATATGCTCGTCAGTGGAGTAGTCCTGATACATCGTGCTGATCGAGAGGTGGGTCGCGCCGGCTGTCTTCCACGCGTCGATCTCCGAGCCCCACTCGTTCTCGGGCACGGAGCGCATGTCAATCCGCCCATCAATTCCGATCGCCGAGGGTGACCGTCCAGCGGCTTCCGCGGCCGAGTGCACCTTCTCGATCTGGGTGATTACCTCGGGTGTGCATCGGCCAAGCGGGAACCAGCCGTCCGCGATCCGACCGCAGCGCTCCAACGCGACATCGGCGGTTCCGCCGATCCAAATCGGAATCGGACGCTGAATCGGAAGGGGATTGAGTCCAGCCTCGGTTACGTGGTGATATTTACCGTCGAAGGTGATCACGGGACTGGTCCAGAACCGTCGCATCAGCTCTATTTGCTCTTCCACACGCTTGCCCCGATTGGAAAATTGCTCGTTGAGTCCCTCGTACTCGACATGGTTCCAACCGACGCCGATCCCGAGACGGAATTTTCCCCCGGTCAGGATATCGACCTCCGCCGCTTGCTTGGCGACCAGCGCCGTCTGCCGTTGTGGCAAGATGATCACACCGGTCACCAACTCGAGACGAGGTGCAACTCCAGCCATGTAGCCGAAGAGGACAAACAACTCGTGAAACGAGTCCTTGTCCGTGTACCCAGTCCAACCCGGCCGGTTTGTGACATCTGCGCTCAACACATGATCGTACGCAAGAAGGTAGTCAAACCCGAGCTCTTGAGCGGCCACCGCGTAGGCGCGAATCGCGCCAGCGTCGGGGCCGAAATCCAGCTGCGGAAAAGTGACGCCAAGTTTCATGGAGTGCCCCGTCGTTGCGGTTGCGAGTTGAAACTGATCAGTTCCCAGTTGTTCGCACCAACTTGATCAAGAACTCAATTCTATGCTGAATGGCTGATTTGCGCTGGATTTGGCGCGATTCCGATCCGATGGAGGATAATTGTGATATTACGCACGAATGAACTGGTACCGTTCGTGCGTCTACCGGGCCGAGCCGCTCTGATCGTACTGGCCTGTTGGCCCATTTGGTGATTCCCACCCCGGCGATCCGAACGTTATCCGGGCGCCGACGACACCCGCCGTCCGAGGAAATTTGTGACTGATCCGACGCACAATAACGGAAACAACAGATACCCTACCGATTCGACCGCGCTTCCCGCCCGCCGGGGAGCTGGGTCGAGCGCGCTCGAAGATGCGATTCCGGATATCGTCATCCGCCGTCTTCCAATCTATGTACGTACACTCCGGGAGCTACAAGAGAGCGGAACGACCTCTGTTTCCTCGGATGAGCTGGCCAATCACATCGGGGTTACCGCCGCCCAAATCCGGCGAGATCTTTCCTATTTCGGCCGCTTCGGCAAACAAGGCAAGGGATACGACGCGGAACATCTGGCCGCGGAGATCGCCCGCATCCTGAAGCTGGACCGGCAGTGGGATGTGGCGCTCGCGGGGTTCGGTAATCTCGGCCGGGCGATCGTTCATTTTCAAGGATTCATGCCGGCATCGTTCCACATCGCGGCGATCTTCGACCGCAACTCGGCCTCGATCGGGCAGACGGTCGACGGCATCACGGTACTCTCGGATGCACATATGACTGATGTCATCCTCCGTCTGGGCATCAAGATGGGGATCGTGGCAGTACCGACCTTCGCCGCCCAGGAAGTGGTGGATCGGATGGTTGCCGGGGGGATCGAAGCGATACTGAACTACGCCCCGGTCGTGCTCAAAGCTCCTCCCGGAATCACCGTGCGCGAAGTCGATCCGCTCGGCGCCATGCAGTCAATGACGTACTACCTCGAAGACTGAACGTTCGCGAATCTGTTTGTGGCTGCCACCAGTACCTCGGTCATGTTCGACTCGCCCGGTCCATGGCCGGCGTCTTCGATCAGCACGAACTCACTGTCTGTCCAGACCTGTGCAAGCTGCCAGGCGATGTCAGGAGGACCGCTGACATCGAGCCTTCCTTGCACGAGCACGCCGGGAATACCGTTGAGCTTCGTGGCGTTGCGCAAAAGCTCGTCCTCCTGGAGCCAGGCAGCGTTGCTCCAGTAGTGGGTGACGAGACGGGCAAACTGATATCGAAATATGGGATCTTCGTATCTCTCGTCCGGCTGCCAGCCGGGTTGCAGCGACACGTGGGTATCCTCCCAAGCACACCAATCTCTCCCGGCTTTGTCGCGCACATCTGGGTCCGGATCGTTCAGCAATCGGCCGTATGCGGTCGCTAAGTGACCGTCGCGTTCGGCAGCCGGAACTCCGTCGCGGAACTCCTTCCACGCTTCAGGGAAAATGCGGCCCATTTCACGTGTGACCCAGCTAACCTCTCGTTCGGTGGTCATGACAACGCTCGCCATGACAATTTCACTCACGTGTTCAGGAAAGCGTTGCGCGTATGCCAATCCGAGCGTCGTGCCCCATGATGCTCCGAAGAGCAGCCAGCGATCGATTCCAAGGTGCCCACGGAGCAGCTCGAGGTCGGATATCAAATGGTGAGTCGTGTTCACCGAGAGATCGGTGGCGTAATCGCTTACTTGCGGCGTGCTCAATCCACAGCCCCGCTGATCGAAGAGCACAATCCGGTAACGATCGGGGTCAAACCAGCGCCGCCATCCAGGACCAGATCCTGAACCCGGTCCGCCATGGATTGCCAACGCAGGCTTGCCATTCGGATTGCCTGAGACCTCCCAGTAGATCTCGTTGCCATCGCCGACAGCCAACATGCCGTGGTCGTACGGTTCGATCGCCGGAAATCGCCCCGACATTTCTCGTCCTCCGAATCCATCGAGACACCACCCATGAATATATAACAGTGCTGTTATAATAACATCATGAATGGCAAGCCGAAGAGCGCAAACGTCGGGACACTGCTGCGCCACACCTTGGATTTGCTGGATGGGGACGTAGCCAGGGTCTATGTCGATCTCGGCCTACCAGCGTACCGGCCGCGCTACTCGCCAGTGGTCAGAACGCTCTTGACCGACGGTCCGATGTCTATTCGCGATCTCGCACGCCGGCTCGGCGTCACCCACTCCGCCGCGAGCCAGACGGTCAACCAGATGGTTCGCGGAGGTTTGTTGGCACTGACGACTGGCGCCGATTCCCGCAAGCGAATCGCGGCACTGACATCCAGGACGGTCGAATTGCTGCCGGTCATTGAAGCTGAGTGGGAAGCCACTGCCGCCGCGATGAAGGAACTGGATGCTGAGGTTTCGGTGCCATTGGCTGATCTGCTTGTTCAGATCGGGCAGGCGCTTGGACGACGATCGTTTCGGCGGCGGATTGCCGACCAGATGCGATTGCCGCGCCCGGAATCTTGACTCGTCACGTGCGGAGACACTCAGACCAAACTCGGGTACTCGTCGACCCACGCCCGGACGTAGCCGACCATCGAGCGGAGCCATTCTGGCGAGAGCCACTGCGGTAGCCAGTCGCTTTGGCCCCGGCAATCAAGTCCCATGAGCCAGATCTGCCGTTCGACCAGAAAGAGCGGAACGCCGACCAGCTCTTCGGTACTGATCGGGCGCACCGATCGATAACCGCGCAAGAACGCGTTCCACCGCTGTAATCGCCAATGGGCAGACCGCCGTTCCAGGTAGCTGTTCCAGAGGAAGACGGTTAAGTCATATGCCAGCCAGCCAAATCCGCAGCAGTCGAAGCCAAAGAGCGTGGGCTGCATATCGGCATTGAACCGGACGTTCCCAGGATGCAGATCGCCATGGCAAAGTCCGTACGAGGGAAGCTCCCGCGACATCTTCAACAGTTGATCGCGGACTCGCATCGCCACCGATTCAAGGTACTCCAATTCTTCGCCGCAGCCCGGTACGTCGCCCTTCCGCGACCGGATGGCCTCGAGCGGATCGTCGATCAGGTGAGATACATCCAGGTGCATGCGCTCATATGCCGGCAAAACGTCGTCTGCGATGGCATTAAGTCTGGCGGCCAGGGCGCCATAGCGGGCCGCATGTTTGGTCGTGATCTCACGAACATCATCGCCCTCAGCAGGAGTGAAGAGCGCGATCTGGCGATCACCTTCGGCGGCACGCACACGGTCGAACATCGTCCCGTCGGTGCGTTGAACAGGTCGGGAAACGCGGAGCCCGCGATTATGGAGATCGCTCATCAATGCAAGCTCCGCTGCGGTTTCGACGTCGGATCGCCAATCGTGGCGATAAGCTCTCAAAAAGAACGGTCCTCACCGGATTCAATCTGATAGGTGTCATTGAGACCGCGAGAGCCCAATCGACAGACTAACGGTCCCCTAATTGAGTAGGCCGGCCGCACGAGCTGGACGAGTGCATCAGGCGCAAGTACGGACGACAGCGCTGGAAAGACGGAATCGGGCAAAACATTTCTCCATTTAGATGGTGATTTCCGGGGCGTAGGATTGAATCCGCGACAAAGATCACTTCTTCCAACAGTAATCAGTCTGAGAGCACTTTCCCAGGGTTCATCAGGCCATGAGGATCAATTGCGTGTTTGATTGCGCGCATAACGCCGACTGCCTCGCCGAGCTCCTTCTCCAGCTTGTCGATTTTTTCCAATCCGATTCCATGCTCCCCGGTGCATGTTGCTTCCATCGCCAGCGCACGATCGACCAGCCGATTTATGAGCGCTTTCGCTTCCGCCATTTCGGTTTCGCTTTCAGGGTCGACGAGCACGACGAGATGGAAGTTGCCGTCGCCGGCATGACCAAACATCGGAATCGGGATCGGGGCCTCAGCGATGTCAGCGGCGGTCGCGATCATGCACTCGGAGAGGCGTGAGATCGGAACGCAGACATCCGTCGTGAGGGTTCGGGCGCCGGGCCGCAATTGAACGGCGGCGATGAATGCCTCATGGCGAGCCTCCAAGAGTCGATCCCGACCCGCCTCACCGGCTTCCCAGACGAGATCTTCGCCGCCTTGAGAGCGAGCGATCTCCTGTACAGCCTGGGCCTGCTCTCGAACGCCGGCCTCGGTGCCGTGGAATTCGAGAAAGAGTGCCGGCTGTTCCTGGTAGCTCGTTCCGCTGTGCCTGTTGATCGCGTGCATGGTCAAGCCGCAGAGTGCTTCGCCGCGCGATCGGGATGCCGGCCTGAAGCGCGCTGATCACGGTGTTGACCGCACCGGCCGTCTCCGCGAAGGAGCAAACCGCCGCGGAGATCGCCTCGGGGATCGGATGAAGCCGCACGATCACCTCGGTAATTACGCCCAGCGCGCCCTCGGAGCCGACGAAGAGGCGCGTCAGGTCGTACCCCGCGGATGATTTACGAGCGCGCCGGGCCGTCGTGATGGCGCGGCCGTCCGAGGTCACAACCTGTAACGAGACAACGTTGTCGCGCATTGTGCCGTAGCGGACCGCATTCGTTCCGGACGCCCTGGTCGCGACCATGCCGCCGATCGTGGCACTCGCGCCGGGATCAACCGAGCAGAAGAGCCCCATGGTCGGAGCTCGTCATTCAACTGGGTTCGGGTAACACCGGGCTGGACGGTGCAATCAAGGTCGTCGCGGTGGATTTCTATGATCTTGTTCATTCGTGAGAAATCGATACAGACGCCGCCGCGAATCGCCAGCACCTGTCCTTCGACTGCACTGCCGGCGCCGAACGGAATCATCGGCGTCCGGTGTTCGCGGCAGAGATCGACGATCCCTTGTACCTCTCTAGTGCTCTCCGGGAAAACGACCAGATCAGGCGGCGCTGCCGGGTGCGATGAAACGATGTCGACTCCATGAGCCGCGCGTATCTCGATGTTGTCGGTCACCCAATCTCCCAGCAGACCTCGAACGGCGTCAAACAGTTTGGGACTTGAACGTCTGATTGGGCTCACCGCATCAATCCCCATGGCCACCGCGACTTCGCAACGTCTCCCGGATAACGAAATCCAGGGCAGGTGCGTCCCTACATCCTCTTGATTGAAGTTCAGACTCCATTGTCGCAAAAGAAAAATCCGGTCGCATCCCAACCGCGCGCGGAACGCTCCCGATTCGTGCCCTTGTGTGATCATTGGCGAGGGCATTCGAATTGAAGGAACCGGCACGCTTTGGTTACGGTCGCTCATGTCACAACAAGCGACAGTTCTTGGTGGGCGTTGTGCTGCTCAAAGCAAACGAATCAACCGCCGATTCGCGTTCACTCAAGACGCGCTCAGTCGAAATTGGCGGAGAATGGCTCCTGATCGCGTTGTGGACTCTTTCCGTAGCGCGAGGGTATCTCAATCTCGACCCACTAATGAATCCGATAGGGCGCGAGTACTTCACTGCTGTCCAAAACCACTTCCTGTGGGAACGATTGAAGGAGTGCGGACAATGCGCGTTCTGGAACGGGAATTCCCGTGGCGGGTATCCAGCGTTCGCAGACATGCACAACGCCGCACTTCACCCGGTCGTGGTTGTGGCGTCGCTCACATTTGGCGCGCTTAGCGGCGCCAAGATTGGATTGATCGCGATCCTGTTTACGGCTGGGATCGCTCAGTGGTGGCTTGCCCGGGAGCTAGGACTAGGAACGATCGCCCGGCTTTGGAGCGCGGGCATGGCCGTCAGCGCAGGAAATCTCGCGGGCCGGATGGAGAACGGAATGTTTCCTCTGGTCGTTGCCGGAGCGTCTGTGACGTTGACGCTACCGGCACTCTTGCGTCTACACCGAGACGGCACGCATCGTTCGGCCGCGCTGCTCGGCCTTGCGCTTGGAGTTCTGTTATTGGCGGGACAGGCCTATCTCCATATCGGTTTCGCGATACTGGCGCCTTTCATTGTGTTGCTCGTCGCCCAATCTACGGTTCCCGTGGCTCATCTCGTTCGTCGCTACGTGCACTCGCTCGGAATCTCTCTTCTCGTTGCCGCCCCCTTTCTCATTCCGCTCGCCCGATTCCATTCAAGCTTCACGAAATGGATGGATCCGACCTTCGCGCCCGCTCAACCATTTCGCTATGTTGCGTTGAACTTGCTGTTTCCCAACGACCTTACGATCAAATCAAGGTCATATGGGATGCAACCCTATCCCTTTCTGTATTTCAACTACATCGGCTGGGTGGCGGTGGTCTGCGCGATCATCGGAGCAGTTGTACTCTTCCGCAATCGATTGAAATTGGGCGTGTTCTTCGTTGGATGGGTCATCGGCGCGATGTGGATCGCCAGCGCGACGCCGCTCAAGTGGCTGCGCGATCGCACGGTCGATCAGCAGGCGATCTGGGAGTTCATCGTTGGCATTCGCAATCCGCCTGTGATCGCAGGTATTGCGGTTCCCGCGATTCTTGCACTAGCAGCAGTCGGGGTCGACCGTCTCTGGGAGCGGTCTGTTTCCCACATCCATTTGGGCGGCGAATCGGAACCGCGAGATCGCCTCGGGACTTGGTCTCTGCGACTCGTTTCAGCCGGACTCCTCATCTACCTCCTGCAATGGTCGCTGGCAGATACGCGTCAGGCGGCCAGAGGCTGGCTGCGGCTGACGCCGCAAGTTGCCGATGTCGGACAGGTGCTCGATGCGTTGACTCCACCCTCAGCCGAGTGGATCAACCCACCGTTTGGCGAAGAGTTCTGGATCGGAGAAGCGTTAACCCGGAATCTCAAACTCAGCCACACAGTCACAATCTGGAGCTGGGCAGGGCGTACCGACCCGCAACCAGTTCTCGAAGCCGGCCGATTCGAGCCGCTCGACGGCATGACGCTGCGAACGACGATCGACGGGATCAGCATTTACGAAGCTCCACCCGGTTTCGAGTACGCGGCGGTTGTACATGCCGATGGCTCGCGTACGCCGTGTGTCGCGCAGAGTCACGGTGGGAATGTCGATGTTATCTGTGACACTCTGCTTCCAGGTCAGCTTCAGGTCGAAGAGAACTGGTACAGCGGTTGGAAAGCGAACGTCGATGGTCAAGCACAAGCGGTATCGGCGGCCGGGCGGTGGCTCGGCGTGGACGTTCCGGCCGGCCGCACAACGATCGAGCTACGCTATCGACCGTGGGATGCGCCACTTGGGCTACTGTTGTCAGCAGTCGGATTCGCGATCGCGATTTGGTTGATTGGTTGGGGCGACCGGCACCGAGCAAGACCCTTCAGGCGGATGCGTATCCCGCAGTCGCCCCAGGAATCACGAACCGCCGGTTCGGCGCCAAATAGCTGACCTTTTCCGCGACGCGCAACGGAGTCAGAATGTCCTCGAGATAGGTGGCGACGCCCTGATAACTCAGGGGAGAATCGCGATGCCGGTACCCGACTCGACACGCGCACAGGACATCAACACTCCACCTCTAGTTCCGACCAATACAGATAGACCCAAAGTGGTGGATGGCGAAATTGGCGTCAAGCCACCCATTACTGTAGGCGTGCCGAACACCGCCGACGGTGGTCGGGCTAGCGTCCTCGCAAACCGAAGAAGGCACTCCGAGCCGGTTTCGTGCCTAAGTGGTCCAGTTCACAATAACGTGGTAGGTTAGGCGGCCTCCGGCACTGGGT